>CAZIVW010000057.1:0-1555 GCA_964542975.1 uncultured Sphingopyxis sp. | reverse complement strand
GACCGCGCCGAAGACCACCGCCGCAAAGCCATCCACGCCATTCGCGCCATCAAAGGGGTGAAGCGCACGGCGGTGGAGTTGATCTGATGACCGCCACCTTCACCGCGACCGCGCATCAGGGCGAAACATTGGACGCGCTGTGCTGGCGCGTGTTGGGCCAGACCGCCTTTGTTGTCGAACAAGCGCTAGAGCTGAACCGTGATCTCGCCAATCAAGGACCATTTCTGACCGAGGGGCAAGAGATCATCTTGCCGGTGCTGCTGCCCAATAGCGTGCCGGAAAATATCATCATACAATTGTGGAGCTGATGCCATGCGCAAATTGAACAGCCTGCGCGCGCATTTGGCCGCCGCGCTGCCCGAACTGGCCCGCAATCCTGAAGCCCTGATGATCTTTGCCGAGGGTGGAACTTTGGCGGTGCGCGACGGCGCAAATCTGGGCTTTGAAATGCGGTACACTGCCGTGCTGACATTCTTGGATTGCCAATATGCGCCCGCGCAAATCTTCCTGCCTCTGGTCATCTGGCTGCGCGACAATCAACGCGATGTGCTGCAAAATCACCAAAGCGGGACAGAGCAAATCCGCTTCAAAGTGGACCCCGCCGATCTTCACGCCGTCGATCTGGATATCACCCTGCCGCTGACCGAAGCGCTGGACGTGCTGCCCAATGGTGACGGCGGCTATGACATGGACTGGCGGGCAGAGCCGCCCGTTTATGGGCTGGAGGAATTGGCCGACCCCGCCGCGCTGCTGCGCCAGCTATGGGGCCAATGCCGCGATATGCCTGCGGACTTTTGGACCGGCCATGACGCGCCTTTGTCCGATGCGGGCACAGATCAGAATGCAGGGCAGGACAACCCATAATGGCCGATGTCGATGTCGGCTTTGACGCGCTGGAGGATTATGTCACCTCCATGCTATCGGCGTTGGACGGGGCCGAGCAGCGCCGCTTGATGAGCGTGATCGGCCAGACCATGCGGCGCAGCCATCAACGCCGGATTGCTGCCCAGAAAAATCCAGACGGATCGAAATTTGCCAAGCGCAAGCCACCGGCAGAGGATCAACCATCCGCCACGCCGCTGAAATTCCTCTATCCCGCTGGCGGCGCGGGCCGTCCGCGCATTGTCATCATGCGCAGTTGGAAGAAGATGGGGGAGGATAAATTCATCGGCTATGACCGGCGGGCAGGCGGCATCCGCACTTTCTTTCGCAAGCATATCATTCGATTTTTGGACGCAGACGCGCGCGATGGCGCGGGCCGCGACGGCAAATTATCGCGCCGCCGCATCCGGCAACAGGCGATGTTCCGCAAAATCCGCACGGCGCGTTATTTGAAAGTCGGCCAGCGCCCCAATGAGGCATGGATCGGCTTTGTCGGCATGATCGGCGATATCGCCAGCGTCCACCAATTTGGCGGCAAGGACAAGCCGAACGCTTTTACCGATGCGGTGGATTATCCCGAACGCCAACTGTTGGGCCTGACAGCGAAAGACCGCGAGGATATGATGGAGGCGGTGGAGAAGCATCTGCTGGGGTGATGGCAGCAAAGGGGTGG
>CAZIVW010000056.1:1200-2410 GCA_964542975.1 uncultured Sphingopyxis sp. | reverse complement strand
CCCGCTTCCTCGGCGGTGGTGTCAAAAGCCACGCCCATTTTTGCCGCATCTTCGGCAAAGGTCAGCAAATCTTTGCGCGCTACGCCTGCCCTGCCTGCCTCGGCCACAATTTGCGCCAGCCCCTCGGCCGACATCGGGATTTTCATCGACAGATCGACCAGATCATCGGACATTTGCTGGAAGGCAGCGGGGCTTTCAAAATCCACCACTTTGCGCACATCAGCCATGGCGCTTTCCATGGTGATGGCGGATTTGGCGGCATAGACCAAGGGCGCAGCCATAGCGCCAGCGGCCAACATATTGCCGGTTCCCGATGAACGCAGATCGGCGCCCGCGCTTTGCATGGCACCGGCGCGCGCATTGATATTGTTCAACCGCTCGCGCTCCTTCAGCTTGCGGTTGGTTTCTTCGACGCGGCCCTGCAATTCGCGTTCATGGGCGACCAGTTCCTCCAGCCTGCCCCCTTCCTGCATGACGCGGCGGATGCGCTGCTGTTGGTCCGTCAGTTCGCGGTTCGCTTGGCGCGCCTCGCGGTTCAGTTCCGCCTGCTGCTGCGAGGCGCTTTGGCCCAGCCCGACGATATTGCGCAATGGGCCGGATAGCTGATCGCGCGTACCGATCATCACCCGCAGCAGAAGGTCTTTGCTCATCTGGATACACCTAATTTTTGGCCCTATTTATGGGGAGGCGGCGCGTTCACCTGGTTCCAGCGATCAACAGCCAAGCCGCGCCACATCAGCAGTTCGTCCCATTCCATCGCCAGCAGATCGGCCAAGGACCAATGAAAGACAAAGGCGATATCCGCGATTATCGATTCAATGCTCGCTCGATCTGGCTGCGCATATTCGCCGACATAAAAAAACCGATGATGATGCCCGATGCGTTGGCGACATCTTCGACTTCCATATTATCGGCTTCTTCTTGTGTGATCGGCGGCATCGTGATGCGCGGCAAAATATCAAGGGTCGAGCTGACCCGCGCGTTCATCAATTCCTGCATCGACAGACCGCGCAGCTCGCCCGCCTTGGGCTTGCGCAGGGTTAGTTCCGTGATGGCTTGTTCGCCGCGCATGATCGGCGCGGAGAGGCGCAGCTTCTCCGTCTTGGGCTGGGCGGCAACGGGTGCGGAGGCTTCGGTCATGTTGATGGTCCTTCCGAGCGGAGATATTCCCCGCCCCAGCGCGTCCGCTCAATTGCACGCTGGGGCGAAG
>CAZIVW010000056.1:0-1100 GCA_964542975.1 uncultured Sphingopyxis sp. | reverse complement strand
TGGCCGTAAATTTGCTCGATCAGGCCGCCCGCCTTCCATTCAAATTCAATCGGCTCGCCGCCCATGTCGATAGGGATTTCGCTATCATGACCGCCGCCGCGATAACCCTCCATCTTGCGGGCCAGCTTGGGGATGGACACTTCGGGAACAAGGCCCAAATAGCTGACGCCATCATTATACAGGTTCATATTTTTGAGTTTGCTGGGCAAAGCCATGGCAGGTCACTCCGATCAAATGGTTGGAAACAGGCGCAAGGGCGCGGCGCAAAGCGTCAGAGGCTATCCGCCAAATTGGCGTAATATTTGTTGGTGATGCGCTGATTGCCCTTGATATTTTCCGCAGGCGAGCAAGCGGTATAATCCCAATCAATCTCGACCTTGCCGCCCGCCAGCGCCTCGGCAGGGTTGCTGGCGGCATCGAACCACGCCTCGGCCCCAATGATGCGGCCTTGCGATTTCAGGCTGCGGAATTTGGCGTTGATGCTTTCGACAATATCGCGGACCAGCCCCGCCGTGATCGGTTGGTCAATCGCCCAGACCAGCCCTTCGGCGATCATATCTTGCAGCACTTGGCCGGTGCGAACCACGCTTTCAAAGGCGAACAGCGGCTCGTCGCTGCAGGTGCGATTGCCCCAGAAACGATAGCCGTCATTGCGCACCAAGGCGGTGATATCATTATCATTCAGCAAGCTGACATCGGTCACATCATTGGCCAGCGTGGAAAAGCTGCGCGGGTTGATGATGCCGCTCACGCCATTGATCGCCGCATTGCTGATCGTCTTGTGCCAGCCAATCTGTTGATCGAGCTTGGCGCGCAGCCCCAGCGCGCGGGCGATGGCCGACCCTGCAAAATCACTGGCCTCTCCATCGATCAGCATCAGCTCACGCGCGCCAAATTCGTCGCGGTAACTGGATGCAGCCGCGACCGTCGCACCGATAGACTTGGCATAGGCAAAACCGCGCAGCTTTTGCGCGATGGTCGCCAGCCCTGCCGTCACTTCTTTGCTGTCATACCCTGGCACGCCAAGGATGCGCGGTTTGACACCGTTCACCGTTTCCGCCGTCAACAAGGCCTGCAGGCCGGTGCGCGACCCATCGGCC
>CAZIVW010000055.1:0-2793 GCA_964542975.1 uncultured Sphingopyxis sp. | reverse complement strand
TTGAACGAGCTTTAAACTCTCAAGTGACCGGCACAAAACCGTTACAAGTCCACTCAGCGTTCCTCGCAGACGGCCAGCCGTCTCATAATTGCCGCAAGGCTCGATCTTTTGCAGGACCTCCAAAATATCTGGCGCATGGATATCTTGCATCCGGCGCTTACCGACAAACGGCCGCGCATGATCCATCAGCCATATACTCTTCCCGATGACTGCCTCAGAACGCCCCTGCAATCGCAGGCGGCGGATATATTCATCGGCCAGAACATCGAAACAATCGCGCTCGACAGTTTGTAAAGCATTCGGCCGAACCAGCCGCGTCGTAGAGGGGGCTTCTCCGTTCGCGACCAAAAAACGGCGGGCTTCCGTCTTGGTTCGCACGCGCATCGGCCAAGGTGACATCGGGATAGAGGCCAAGCGAGATGGTTCGGCGTTTGCCTTCGAATCGATAATCAAAGCGCCAACGCGGCGGGCCTTTCGGGACCACGACCAAATAAAGGCCTCGATCATTCTATGGTTTAGATGGCCAAAGTTTGTAGAATGCAGATTGCGGCTCGGCCTGAGCGACAGTTTTTGCGCGTCATTGCATGGCAAACTCTGCTGACGATATCTTTTAGTTACAGATACCGCCAGCCGTGCAAGAAGCGGCTGGGATGCAAATCAACACCGCAAACCACTCATTGATTTAGCTATATTGCGTTGATGATTTTTAGCGATACTAGCTGATACATTCCACTTCCAAGAAGTGGTGCCCGGGGACGGGATCGAACCGCCGACACTGCGATTTTCAGTCGCATGCTCTACCAACTGAGCTACCCGGGCATCCGGTCAGCGGCGTTGTTTGCCGCTGCGGTGAAGGCCCTATAGGTGGCACTTTTTCACCTGTCTAGAACCTTTTTTGCATAAAGATGAATTTCTTACTGATCTTCCAGTCGATCCCCATCCATTCCGCCATCGGGGGCCTGTGCCACGGGCACACGATATCCCTCGCCAAACCATGTCAATAAATCCCGATCGCGGCAGCCACGGCTGCAAAATGGCTTAAACTCTTCGGCGCGTGGCTTAGTGCACAGCGGGCAAGTGCCGGATTTGGAAACCAATTTATTGGACATGGCCCATTCCTTTCATGCTGGGGTCGGCGGTCAAATGGACGCTGCGCCCGCAAATTTGTTGCAATTGTGCGGTCCAGTCGGGATGCGCCGATATCCAGTCAATCACCGATGGCCGCGATGTTAGCGTCAGAGGCCCTGTGCCGCCCGTCCGCTCTGCGCGGCGCAGCAACAGCGCGGCGTCGGTCGCCACTCCATCATATCGAATTTGTTCGATAAAATTCGGGCGGTCGCGGCGGC
This sequence comes from uncultured Sphingopyxis sp., assembly GCA_964542975.1. Taxonomy (GTDB): domain Bacteria; phylum Pseudomonadota; class Alphaproteobacteria; order Sphingomonadales; family Sphingomonadaceae; genus Sphingopyxis. Next base: position 1,447 of record CAZIVW010000055.1, on the reverse strand, counting down.
GGATGATTTGCATAAAACCATAACCATTGGTCGCCGTCCGTTCAAAGGGCAGCGCCAGCCGCTCGTCGACCAAGGCGTCCATATCCATGCGCTGGGCACGTCCGCTAAGGCTAGGGAAGTCGATACCAATGGGGCCACCAATATCAAACGCCTCTATGGCCGCCACAGCAGCGTGACAGCCCGCACGCGCCAAGCTGTGGCCATCCCCTTCCCCATCAATATCAATCACCGTCATGGCGGGCGTTGGGTCGATCCACAAAGCGCCGCCGTCAAATTCCCAAAAACCGCGCTGGGCGCGCTCCATCATTTCCGTCCAGCCTGCCGATTCCAGCCGATCTTCGCCGGGGGTTAAGGCCGATAATATGGTGACGGGATGCTGACTTGCCGAAATGCGATCAAGCAGCGTCGGTCCATTTTGCACAGCCAACCCATCCGCCGCGCAGCGTACGCGGGCCAATTTGTGGCGGCCCCGTTCCTTGATCGCCATCCGCATCACTTCAACCGCGAATCGCCCGCCCAAGGGCACAGGCGCACGGCCTTGCAGGCTGGCCAATTGCTTGCCCCTATCCGTGGCAAGTTCTACGATTTTGGGTTCCACCAGCCGCGCTTCGGCGATGGCGCCATGCAACAGGCCATCCAGCGGACGTTCGATACGCACAGCGCGCAGCGCGTCACCATCCAGCAGGGCGGCACGGTTTTCACCAATGCCGGCCTCATACAACCATTCAGCCAAGCCCAATGCCCGCGCTGGTCAGCAAATTTCGGGTTTCAAACAGGGGTAAGCCGACGACATTGCTGTGGCTGCCCGACAAATATCGGACAAAGGCCTCTGCCCGTCCTTGGATGGCATAGCCGCCCGCCTTGCCCATGCCTTCGCCGCTGGCGACATAAGCGTCGATTTCTGCGGCGGTCAGCAATTTAAATGCCACCACCGTGTCCACCACGCGCACGCGCGGCTTATCATCGGTGCCGATCACGCAAATGCCGGAATAGACATGGTGCCGCCGCCCCGACAATAGGGCCAACATGCGCCGCAAATCGGCTTCGTCGGCGGGCTTTTCCAAAATACGGCGGCCAACCGCCACCGTTGTATCCCCCGCCAACACCACTTCATGGCTGGCGCGCTGGGTCGCCCGCGCTTTATCATGGGCCAAGCGGCCCACATAATCGCGGGGCAATTCGCCCTTGATCGGCGATTCATCAATATCGGGGGCCGCAACACGCGACGGCACAAGGCCGATGCGTGCCAACAGTTCCAATCGGCGCGGCGACGTCGACGCCAAAACCAAGTCCATATGGGGTAAAGCGCCCATCACGTCACACAACCGATCACTTAAAACGATAGGTGATCCGACCCTTGGTCAGGTCATAAGGCGTCAGTTCCACAAGCACTTCGTCGCCCACCAGAACGCGGATGCGGTTCTTGCGCATCTTGCCAGCCGTATGG
>CAZIVW010000054.1:0-3678 GCA_964542975.1 uncultured Sphingopyxis sp. | reverse complement strand
TGCGCGAAAAGACATTCTTGCCCTTCAGCACCATTTCCGATTTGACGTGGGGCGAATAATTGATGCGCCGCGCCATCGGGAAGAATTTGACGACCAGCTGATAAACCGCGCTGCCCATGCCGGTGCCGTCAATGGCAATCTCGGTCACATGATATTTGCGCATCAGCTTTTTGATCTCAGCCGCCTGCGCTTCATAATCTTTGCCGCGCCAGCTATGCTTTTCCAGCACGCGGAACTTGCCGCCTGCCTTCATCGGCGGCGCGACGACGACCAAGCTGGCGCTGTCGCCATCCTCGCTCTCGGCGGGGTCATAGCCGATCCACACCGCGCCATCGCCGAACGGACGCAGGCCATAAGGTTTGAAGTCTTTCCAAACCTCCCAGCTATCGACCATGGCGGGGCGCACCATGGCGAGGGGGAAGGCGCTGGCGCTATCGTCGATGAACTCGCAGCCGAACAAATTGTTGAACTGGTCGACCGAGTAGCGGAATTTCAGATCATCAAGGTCGAACAAGTCGCAGCCAGCGGCGGCGGCATCATGGATGGTCACTACATGGCGGAAAATGCGATCCCCGCCCAGCGCGCCATCCTTCAGCGCGGCATGGCTGGTGTCGATTTTGACCCTTTCATTCTTGGGCCGCCCTTCATTAAACCATTCGCCGGACCATTTCTTATAGGCTTCATGGTTGATCGTGCTGGGCGTTGAGAAATAGGTGATGTGATAGAATTTTTGCGCCGCCATGGCGGACGCGACCGTGTCGATCTGGTCAAAGCCGTGTATCCAAAACACTTCGTCGATATAAACATCGCCATGATAGCTTTGGGCCGTGCGGTAATTGGTGCCGAGGAAGTAAAGGGTGAAGGGCTCCAGCTTATTGCCGTCCGCGTCCTCGCCTCGGCTGATCGTCAGATGCTCGCCCTTCAGGTCGATCTCCAGCACCTTTTGGACAAATTGCCAGATGTAAGAGCGAAAGTTATTGGCCTGCGCGCGGCTGGCCGAGATGAAGATTTGATTATTGCCGGTCTCTAGCCCGCGCAGCAAAGCTTCCAGCGCGAACCAAAATGTCGCGCCGATCTGGCGGGATTTGAGCAGGAACCGCGTCTTGCGGCTGATATTGCCCCACCATGTTTGTTGATAGCCGAACGCCAGATCGGCCATCGCTACACGCAGCTTATCGACCTGTTCGGGCGTGATCAGATTGCGCTTGGGCGCGCGCTTTGGCTTGGCGTTGCGGTTTGCGACATTGGGGTTGAGATCGCCTTCATGGCCGCCTTCCTCGCCATATCGGCGCACGCGGGCCATGCGCTCGATTTGGCGGCCCAGCAGGTCGATTTCCTTAAAGTCACTGCCCGTTTTCTTCTCTTTGAAGATCAGCTGATTGAGCCGCATCTCGCAGCTGTCTTCGACGCGGCGGATGACCGGATCATCATCCCATTTGTCGCGCGCTTTCCACGCGCCCACCGTGTTGGACGATAGGCCCAATTCGTCGGCAATCTCTGACACGCCCCAGCCGCGCCAATAATAGGCCCGCGCCACGCGCCGCGCATCATAAGGGATGGCGGCGGGCACTTGGATTTGCACATCTTGTTTGTCGGTCGCGGTTGCCATGGTCGCTGCACAATGCGCGGACATCGCGCGGCTTGGCAGATGGCGCATTTGTGGTGCGCAGAGCCACAAAAGGGGGCCGTTGAGAAAGGAACGCGCGGGGGGCTTATTTGGCTCTCATTCGCTCAGTCTGAATTTCTGAACAGGAGCCGCCTTTCATGGCACGAACCAAGTTTTTCCGCGTCGCGGTCGAGGGCCCGACCGTTGATGGCCGCAATATCGAGCGCAAGCATCTGGAACAGATGGCCGCCAGCTATGACCCCGCCACCTATACGGCGCGGATCAATGTCGAACATCTGCGCGGTTACTCGCCCAATCCCCCATTCAACGCATATGGCAGCGTGGCCGAGGTTAAGACCGAAGAAATCACGCTCAATATCGGCGGCAAGGACCAAAAGAAGCTGGCGCTGATGGCGAGCTTTGAAGTGAATGATCAGGCCAAGCAGTTGACCGCAGACGATCAAAAGATTTTCTCCAGCGTCGAAATCCAGCCCAATTTTGCCCAGACCAACAAAGCCTATCTTGTCGGCCTTGCGCTAACCGACAGCCCCGCCAGTCTGGCGACCGAGGCGCTCAAATTCTCGGCGCGCGATGATGCGAAGAAAGATCATCTGCTGGGTGTATCGGACGAAGGCTTCAGCATTGAATTTACGGATGCTGGCGGCAGCGATGATGAGCTGAAACAGGCCGGTTCCTTCCTGAAAAAGCTGTTCAGCGGCATGATGGCGGGTGGCAGCGAAACGACTATCACCACGCCCGTACCCGAACCCGCCGTGCCGCCCGTACCCGCCGATCAATTCACCCAGATGGCCACTGGCATGGCGGAGGGCTTTGAGAAGCTGACCGACGCCTTCAGCGCCGCGACGGCCAAGCAAGACGCCCGCATCGCCGCGCTGTCGCAGGAATTGACGGGCCTGAAGGGCGAATTGGAAAAGACGCCGGTGCGCAAATTCAATTCGCGCCCAGCGGCCACAGGCGGCGGTGACCGCATTTTGGCGGATTGCTGATCCCAGCTTTCCCATCCCATCCATCCGCCAAAAAACAACATCAAGGATCGACGTCATGCAGGAACAAACCCGCATTCTTTATAATGAATTTCTGGACCGTCAGGCTGAATTGAACAGCATCGCGGACCCAGCCCATAAATTTAGCGTGGACCCCAGCATCCAACAAAAGCTGATCGACAAGCGACAGGAATCGAGCGAGTTTCTGTCGCGCATTAACATCATCCCTGTCGATGAAATGAAGGGTGGCCTGTTGGGCCTTGGTATTGGCGGCCCCTTGGCGTCCAACACCGACACCAGCGGCAATGGCACCCGCGCCACCGTGTCGCCCACCAATATGGACGAAATTGAATATGAGTGCCGCAAGAATAACAGCGACACCCATATCACCTATGCGCTGCTCGATGCGTGGGCGAAATTCCCCGACTTCCAGACGCGCATCCAAAATCAGATCATCAAGCGTCAGGCGCTCGATAATATCATGATCGGCCTCAATGGGACCAGCTATGCCGCAACCAGCAATCCGGTCACCAATCCGCTGCGCCAGGATGTGAATATCGGCTGGCTGCAAAAGCTGCGCACCGACAAGCCCGCCCATGTGCTGGACGAAGGCGTCGCGGTGGCGGACAAGGTCACTTATGGACCAGGGGGCGACTTCGCCACGCTGGACGCCTTGGTCTATGATGCCATGCAGACGCATTTGCCCAGCTGGGCACGCGGCGACACCATGTTGCGCGCCTTTGTCAGCGCGGACTTGCTGCATGATAAATATTTCCCGCTGATCAATGCCGACCGCGACCCCACCGAACAGCTGGCGCGCGATACCATCATGTCGACCAAGCGTTTGGGCAATCTGCCAGCCGAGCAGTTGCCCTTCATGCCGAACGGCAAGATTTTCATCACCCGTTATGACAATCTGTCCATCTATGAACAGGCGGGCAAGCGCCGCCGTCATATCAAGGACAAGCCCGAACGCGACCGGATCGAAGATTATCAATCGTCCAATGATGCCTATGTCATCGAAGATTATGACTTCGCGATGCTGATCGAAAATATCGAATATCGCGC
>CAZIVW010000053.1:0-6101 GCA_964542975.1 uncultured Sphingopyxis sp. | reverse complement strand
GCCGCGCCCCGTCCGGTGAAAACGCCTCTAGGCCCACCAACCAAAACCGTCAACCAATCTTTGTGAAAAACTTGTAACATTTGCCCGATCAGCCCTGTTTTCGCCCCTAAAAACATAGCTCTATGCCGCAGATTACCGCGCTTTTTAGAAAAACTCGCCTTGATCCTTTGATCGTGACGATTTTCCGCTGATGTCCCTGTGATTTCGTGCCGCCTGACAGCTAAATCTATGAAATTGGCCGAATCATGGTCCGAATCGCATCGTGATTCTGGTGAATCCCTCCCCCAGATTCATTTGGGCCATGCAGATTCGCCCTCACCCCCGCGCCAAACGCTGCAATTGATCCATGTTGAGGATTTCAATCTTGCGATAATGAGCCAACACCAACCCCTCGGCCTGCATTCGCCCGAGGATGATATTGATACGTTGGCGGGATAAGCCAATGAGCTGGGCCAGCTCGCTTTGGCTCAACGCCACATAGGGGCGCTTATCCGCCGCCGCACGATTGGCGAGAAAGCCTGCCATGCGTTGCACACTGGTCTTGCCGCGCATACGCACAAATTCCCGCATGCCGTGACGCTGGTGCATGGCGGCGAGTAAGGCCAAATCGCGCCACCACAGCGGGTCCATGTCCAACAACAAGCGCATATCCGCCGCTTTGATGGTCAACAGCGTCGATGGCTCGGAAATCATCGCCTCGTGCGGGCGACCTTGACCATCAATAGTCGACAATTCACCAAACCATTGCCCCGGCCTGATGAGGCTGGATAAGGTTTCCATCCCCGGTTGAGGATAGCTGATCAAGCGCACCTCTCCCTTGACCAAGGCATGCAGACCATTGGGCGGGTCCCCCAGCCGATAAAGGCGCGCGCCCGCCGCCATCGACCGCGCGGCGGCATAAGAAAGAAGCTGTGTCTGTCGTTCTGGCTTGAGCATCGCAAACCACAAGTCCGCCTTCATCGTGTCGGAAACCAACGCCTGAACCGAAGAGGAGAGCAAAGCCATATCAGGATGTTCAAATTATATGGCCCAAATTGTCAACTTGGTGACAGTCCAATCCCCCATCCTTGCTTAGGCTGGTGATATGGGAAGAGGAGATGGACGTGATTCAAAAATTTGACACGATCATAAGAAATGGCCGGATTTATGACGGTTTGGGCACAGCGCCCTATGCCGCAGATATCGGTATATCCGATGGGAAAATTGCCGCCATTGGACAGTTGAACGACGATAGCGCCGAGATTTTCGACGCATCAGGGCTGATGGTCACCCCCGGATTTGTCGACATTCATACCCATTATGACGGGCAAGCCACATGGGAACATCGCATGGCTCCATCATCCGGCCATGGCGTGACGACGGTGCTGACCGGTAATTGCGGTGTCGGCTTTGCGCCTTGCAAACCGCATGAACGCGACAATCTGGTCAAGATCATGGAAGGGGTCGAGGATATACCAGAGGTGGTGATGACCGAAGGTCTGCCTTGGTCGTGGGAGACATTTCCAGAATATCTCGATGTGCTGGGCAGCCGTTCCTATGATCTGGATATCGCCACCCAAGTCCCACATTCGGCCATTCGCATTTATGTGATGGGCGAACGGGCTGTCACTTATGACCCACCCAATGCACAAGACCTGTCGGCCATGCGGGCCGTCACCGCAGAGGCGATTCGTGCGGGTGCCTTTGGTGTATCCACATCCCGCAACATCATGCACCGCACGGTGGCGGGGGAATTGGCCCCCAGCCTCTTTTCCGAAACCGACGAATTGCTAGCGCTGGCGTCTGGATTGAGGGATGCGGGAGCCGGCGTGTTCCAAATGATTCCCGCCATTACCGCCCCCGCCGACGAAGAATTTGGCTTGATGCGGAAAATCGCCACGCAATCCAAGCGCCCCTTGTCCTTTTCCCTGCTGCAAATCCCAACGGACGAGGTTGGTGAGTGGCGCAATTTCCTAAGCCATTTGGACGAAGCGAAAAAAGACAGCCTGCCGATCAAAGCACAGGTCGCCCCGCGCCCTGTGGGAATGCTCTATGGCCTTGATCTCAGCTTCCACCCCTTTGCGCTGCACCCCAGTTTCCAACCGATTCGCCACAAAAGCTTGGCCGAAAAGGTCGCGGCGCTGCGCGATCCCGCCATGCGCGCCCAGCTTTTGTCCGAACAGCCGGAAAGCACCAACCCGATCACCCTCAAAATCATTGAAAACTGCAAGTTCGGCTATCGGATGGGCGATCCCCCCAATTATGAACCGGCCCTAGAGGACCGCATAGACCAACGCGCCGCCGCATCCGGCCTGAGCGCAGAGGAATATGCTTATGATCTGCTGTTGGAAAATGATGGCAGGGCCATCATTTATAATCCGGGGGCCAATTATAAGGACAATAATTTGGACGCGGTCCATGAAATGCTGCGCCACCCGCAAACCGTGGTGGGTCTGGCGGATGGCGGCGCCCATTATGGCCTGATTTGTGACGGTAGTTTTCCGACCTATTTCCTGATCCGCTGGGGCCGCGATGCAGCGGAGCATGAGAAGATTCCGATGACCGAGGTCATCGCGGCGTTGACCAGCCAGCCCGCCGATGCGGTGGGTTTGACCGATCGTGGCCGTATCAGCCTTGGCAGCAAAGCCGATCTGAACATCATCGATTTGGAATCTCTGCATTTGCGCGCGCCCGAAATGCGGCAAGATTTGCCAGCAGGCGGCAAGCGGCTGGTGCAATTGGCGGACGGATATCGCGCCGTCTTTGTGTCCGGCGTGCAGACCTATGATGACGGTGTGGCCACCGGTGCCCTGCCCGGCAAATTGGTGCGCAACAGGATCGCCCCGATGATGCACTAGGGTCAGGCTGCTTGCACGGTGAATCCATCGCCGCTTGGTTAAACCGCGCGGGCGGAGCATGTCCGCGCGGCCACGCACCCCGCGTCACTTTTGTCCATTCCATACAATAAAAGAATTTTCACGGCTGCTAGGGTCCAAGACGCCACAGGCTGCAATCCATCGCAACCAGCAGCCATGGGTAGAGGAGGATGACGGATGCCTAATTATAAAGCCATATCCGGCATGGTCATGGTGCTCAGTCTGGCGGCCTGCTCCGCAGGAGGGGAGCAGGGCGATCAACAGGGTCAAAAAACAGACAAGCTTGCTGAAAATAATAGCGCGACCGCAGGCCTACCTGCTCCGTCGCATGTGCTGACCGGACGCACTTTAACGATCAACATGCCCTATCGCCGTGCCGACAAGCTGACTTGGGTCGCTGGCAATCACCTCGGTGAGACAGGGCCGTTCCGCTTTAAGACGTCGGCCGTAGAAACAGGAACAGGCGGCAGCGGCATTGACGTTTATCGCGTGGTCTATGAAGCCAGCGGTCCGGGCGAAGCCGCCTTACGCTTTGCGTTGGTGCCAGCCGGTAAAACCTTAATCGGCCCGAAAAAGAGCGTGTTCGAAGGCAAGCCCGCCAGCGAATATATCGCCAATGTCAGCGTGACAGAATAGGGATAGCCCCTGTTTTTGGAGTGGCGGCGCACGGCAAGATATGTGCGAATTTTCATGATGAAATTTCATCGTGAAACGCAGATCTTAGCGCCGCCAGCCAGTTTAACCGCCTCAATCCTCCGCTCACCCGACCGCGCCCATGCGCCGCCATCGGACCTATTCCTATTGCTGCGCGTTACCAATCTATCCCCGCACCCATCAGCAGAGGTAGATAGCGATGACCAAAAACAGCAAATCTGCGAAAAAATCACACGCAAAACCCGCGCTTACGCCCATCGGTGAAGGCGGCGAGACGCAGCAACGCCCAGCGAATGAATCAGACCCGACCGCTTTTCTCACGGACAATCACGGTCACCGCATATCGGACAATCAAAACAGTCTTCGCGCTGGTGCTCGCGGGCCAACGCTTATCGAAGATTTTATCTTGCGGGAAAAAATCTTCCACTTCGACCATGAACGCATCCCCGAACGGATCGTCCATGCGCGCGGGTCCGGCGCGCATGGGGTGTTTGAATGCACCAAAGCCATCCCCGCACTTACCAAAGCCTCTATCTTTCAAAATGTTGGTGACACTTGCCCTGTTTTTGTGCGCTTTTCGACGGTTGCTGGCGGCGCAGGGTCCGTCGACACGCCCCGCGATGTGCGCGGCTTTGCCGTAAAATTCTATACCCCCACGGGTAATTGGGATTTGGTGGGCAATAATATCCCTGTTTTCTTCATCCAAGACGCCATGAAATTCCCTGACTTGGTCCATAGCGTCAAAATGGAAGCGGACCGTGGCTATCCCCAAGCCGCCTCCGCCCATGACACATTTTGGGATTTCGTCAGCTTGATGCCCGAAACCATGCATATGATCATGTGGGCCATGTCCGATCGCGGCATCCCCCGCAGCTTACGCATGATCGAGGGCTTCGGCGTTCACACATTCCGCTTCGTCAATGACGCGGGCGACGGTCAATATGTCAAATTCCATTGGAAACCCGTGCTGGGCATCCAAAGCACGACATGGGACGAAGCGGTCAAAATCGCTGGCGCCGACCCCGATTTTCACCGCCGCGATCTGTTCGAAGCGATCGACAGCGGCGATTTTCCGGCATGGGATTTGGGCGTCCAAATTTTCGACGAAGCATGGGCGGCAAAACAGCCTTATGATGTGCTCGACGCAACCAAATTGATTCCGGAAAATGAGATTCCGGTCGAAATCATTGGCCGCATGACCCTGAATCGCAATGTCGACAATTTTTTCGCAGAAACCGAACAAGCCGCCTTCCTGCCCAGCAATATCATCCCCGGTATCGACTTTACCAACGACCCCCTGCTTCAAGGGCGACTCTTTTCTTATCTGGACACCCAAAAATCGCGCTTGGGCACGACCAACTTCCATCAAATTCCGATCAACGCTCCCAAATGCCCTGTCCAAAATTTCCAGCGCGACGGCATGATGCAAACCCATTTGCCCACAGGCCGCGCCAATTATGAACCGAACAGCCTGTCCGACGCGGGCGAAGATGGTGGCCCCCGCGCCTGCCCCGAAAGCGGATTTACCAGCTTTCGCGCCAATGACGAACGCAATGATCCCAGCGAAAAGCTGCGCGTTCGCTCCGAACTCTTCGCCGATCATTACAGCCAAGCGCGTCTATTCTACCGTTCACAAACCGCAAATGAGCAAGCGCATATTGCCTCGGCCATCGTCTTTGAACTCAGCAAGGTCGGCTTGGACCATGTCCGCATCCGCGTCCTATCCCGCCTAGGCAACATCGACGAACAACTGGCGCAGCGCGTCGCCGATGGTCTCGCGATGGACGTGCCCGACAAAGCCCCAGCGGCGCGGGAACCCGTGGAGCTCAAACCATCCGATGCTCTGTCGATTCAAAAACAAAGCCAAAACAGCTTGAAAGGCCGCAAGGTCGCCATCCTCTTCGCCGAAGGATCTGACAAGGAAAGCATTGATCGCATCAAAAGCGACATCGAATCGGCAGGCGGCACGGCCTTTCTGGTCGCGCCCAAAATTGGCGAACTGAAAGTGAAAGGCGGAACCCTCAAGGCCGACGGCCAGTTGGCCGGCTCTCCATCGGTGCTGTTCGACGCTATCGTCTCCATCCTCATGCCGGATCAGGTGGAAAAGCTGCTAAAAGACAGTGCGGCCGTTCAATGGTTTGCCGATGCTTATAGCCATTGCAAGACCATCGCTTATTGCGAGGGAACCAAGAAACTGCTGGCCAAGGCCAATGTCGAATATGACGCAGGCGTCGTCCCCAACGCCGATTTCCCCAAATCAGGCATTGCCCGCCATTGGGATCGCGAGCCCAAGGTCCGCGATTTGGCCTGACGCAACGCCTATCATCATCTGCTGGGCCTAGCGCCACATAGAAAAACCCCCCGTAGTTCAGCTACGGGGGGTTTTGTGTGTGGTTGCGGGAGTAGGATTTGAACCTACGACCTTCAGGTTATGAGCCTGACGAGCTACCGGGCTGCTCCATCCCGCGACACGCCTGCTATTGCAGGGTTAAACTGTTAGAACGGCAAAAGGCCGGCTTTTGGGCCGGCCTTTGTTTATCATTATGAATGGGTTTTTGATCTTTGAACGCTGTCGACAATGCCTGGCGACGC
>CAZIVW010000052.1:0-6438 GCA_964542975.1 uncultured Sphingopyxis sp. | reverse complement strand
AACACTCCTTAACTCGCAACCTCAAATCTGTGCCATAGGCGCTGACGGGGGACACGATGAACTGGAGCTTCTGCTCCACGCCCCATCTGAGATTTGATCTGTCACCCACGAAGCCGTCCCCCCGAATCCGCATGGGACCAGTTTATAGTTGGATCTGCTTAGGGGGCGTATACTTCGGGAGCAATCACAAAGCTGGTTAACCGACGATTTTTGATTCCGCAGGTTTGCGCTGTCATAACGGACGGGTGCGCAGGGCTACCCTGAGAGAGTTCGTCCGCAAGCTCTCTCCCACCGCCACACACCCCCATCCTTTTGACAAGACCCCCTCAGACGGATTACGACCCCTTTCCCAGCACGCCGGTTAAGATCGGAACGCCAAGCTATGGAAGCGCCACACGGTTCATTATAGTGGCTTCGATCAAAGCCTGCATTTGCTGCTCCAACTCAACGGATTTGCGATCTCCCGCACTGGAAATTTCGGTAGCGATCAAGCCGTAATATCCGGTTTTGCGATCAATCCAACCAACCCAGCCAAGGGCACCCGGAGATGAATTAATTTGTGATGAGGCACAGGTGGTAACCGTGTCGCACTCCACAAAGGACCCTAGCGCATATTCCCAGCCCGCCGAAATCGCTGGAACGAAAGCACGAGGCAGGCCCGCCGTCCGCTGCTGCGTAAAGCCCGCCATGTCCGTGATAAAATCCCCGCCCAGAAACGCGCGAAGGATCTTGGCATAGTCTCTCGCCGTCGAATAAGCACCGCCCGCAACCCATGGGTTTGTCGGCGGTGTCGTTGCTGGACTATGCCAACTAGTATCCGCCATAGACAGCGGACCCGCTACATGCTGAATGAAAAGTTCATGAAAATTGCGCTGCCGAGCGGGCGAAGTGCCAGGCTCTATACTCGTATCAGCCGCTTCTAAATAGGCTGCCGCGACCTGCATGCCATGCGGACCATATCCATATTGCGCACCCGGTGCATTGCCAGGCCGTAAAATATCGTAGCGAAAATCATGGATGTTTTTTGCACAATTATACAGGGTCATAGTCGGAGATAGCTGACATCCGCCGACCAAAGGGCTGCCGTTGAAACCAGAGGTCATGGACAGGCCATGGTGCAACTTCACATCTTTTTTAGTTCCCATGTTCGTCCAAAACGCCAAAGCAGGCTGCATCGGATCATCAAGGTCTATGATGCCGTTCTGAGCCATTCTCATCGCGAGCGCGGCCAAAAGCCATTTCGACGCAGACGCTAGATGGGTTTTGCGATCTATGCTGAAACTGCCCTTTTCATAGGCGAATAAATACCCCTCATCAGTCGCATTGCCGACGATAAAATATCCGTCGGGAACCTCAACGTCGGCGTCAATTGCGGCCTGAAGAGCAGTCCAATCATAGAGATAGCCACCGACAATGTTGCTATTATTCGGAGATACCTTTTCTTGCTCGGTGCGCTCTTGAGCTTTCTTTGGCGCAGACTGTCCGGACGAAAGCTGGACAATATGTTCATGGCTATCGCTTGGATCCCCCAATGTTTGCGTGGGCGCAGCGAACGCCACGGCGCTGATCAACGCCGCCGCAGAAATGGCCCCCAAATATGTCCGCTCACCCATCATGTTTCTCCCGCTTGCCCATAGTGATTGACGCAAAACGCCGCCGCTTTTTTTTTGCGGCGGCGTTGCTATCTTAGAAGGTGACGCGTGCTTCGAGGCCTATCACTCTTGGCTGGCTATACCGATTGATGGTTGGGGCCTGCGCTACATAATAGACTTTGTTAAACAGGTTAGTGGTAAAGGCGCTGACTCGCAGATCGCCAAATTCCAAACCTGCCCGCAAGTTCACTAGGATGTAATTATCAAGGTCCACTGTCGAAGCAGTCAGTTCTTGCTTGCCGCCCCATTGGCCGCTCACAAGGATGTTGCTTATGAAGCGCACGTCCTTTGCCACCGGATAGCTGAGGTTGATATTCGCCGATGCCAGCCAGTCCGGAACTTGGGCAAGTTGCAAGCCGTCATAATTGCCACTGGTAACCTTGCCCCCTTGGTGCGAACCGCTGAGGCTGATGCGGCCATCGCCTGCACCCAAATCAAAGCCATGGCTATATTCCGCCTCAATGCCCCAGCTTTCCGCATCGCCAGCGTTGGTTAAGTAGCTAACGGCGGTAACTGGACAGTCGGCGTTGGTTAAGGCGCAGCCGTCATCCACCTGCGCGATCAGATCTTGCAAATCTGTGTAATAGGCTGCGACCGCAAAATAAGCGCGTCTCGTCGGGCTGCCTTTGAAGCCAATTTCATAGGACACACTGTCCTCATTCCCAAACAGCACTTCCACGGGGCGCGGCGCTCTGGGATCGGAAAGGCGCGTATTAAACCCGCCAGCACGATAACTGCTGCCAATCTTGGCATAGGCCAGCAATTCGGCAGTCAATTTATATGAGAGTGTCGCATTATAGGAAAGATTGTTCGCCGTGATGCGATCATCGATTATGCGCGCAGGGCCGCCAACCGGTTGCCCAGTGCCCAAATCATAAAGGCGGGCGCTAATGTTACGGCTGTCGTGCGTATAGCGCAGTTCCCCCGTCAAGTTCAGCCCATCCGTCACATCTACACCCAAGGACCCGTAAGCCGCATAGCTTTTGAAATTGAGGCGTGCTGGGGCGATATTGCCGATGGACATATCAGCCACCGTCGGTGTGCGCGTGGTCGCTACGGAAAAGTCACTATCAAGAATAAGGGCTTCCGCACCAACCAACCAGCTGAGCCCATTTCCAGCCCCACTAATATTGATATCTTGGGAAAAATTGTCGGTGGTGTCGATCACATAGGATGCACTATTCGGATCAATTGGATTGCGCGGTCCTACCTGCCCTGCTGCGCGCGCGCGCGCCAATTCTTCGGGGCCGACAGCGTCATTGTCTAGATCATATTCGCTATGCCGTCTGCGATAGGAGGTCGTCGAAGTCAGCTTTGCTTCGCCCAAATCAACGCGAACGAGCGCCTGCAACCCATCCACATCCTGTGAGGCGCGCGGCTTTGTGTTCCAAGGATAACGGAATGCATCCTGCGTATACCCCCCCGGGAAGCCTGCGGTAAGCGGCGGAATGGAGATTTGGTAATGCACGGAAGGCGTCGTCAGTCGCTGCGTTTCCGCCATAATGACCGCATCAACAGGCCCTCGCTTTAAGCGCACTTGGCCCCGAATCCCATGCCCCTTCTGACGATCAAAATAGACGTCATGATCCGGATTGTAGAAAAAGCCCTTGTCCTGATTGATCAAATCTCCGCTCAGGCGGACCGCAAGGCCTTCGGCCATCTCCAAATTGAGCGCACCTTGCGCCTGTAGGCTGTCATTTTCAAACCCATAGCGTGCGCTTGCCCAACCCGAATTGGCGAACTCCGGCTCTGCCGAGATGATGTTGATCGCGCCGCCCACTGCGTTGCGGCCATAAAGCGCGCCTTGCGTACCGCGCAGCACCTCCACTCGCCCAATGTCCAGCATATCAAGCCGCGTAAAGTTGCGACCACCTACTGGGCCGCCCGCGATATAAGCACCATTGCGATAGAGGCCCACACTAGGATCGCCGTTGGTGGCCCGGGCTGTCGATGAGGCGCGGATCGAAATTTCCGACGTTATCGATGAACTGAGATTGTTAAACCGGACGCTTGGCTGATCGGCCAACAGATCACCGCTTCCCGTGGCCCCGCCACGATCCACCAAAGACGCACCGTCAATAACAGACGCTGCCGTTGGCACTTCGGATAAACGCTCCGCGCGGCGTCGAGCGGTTACCACGATAACCCCATCGCCATCATATGCTTGCGCCGCTGCTTCGCTAGTACCAACGGATGAATATTCTGCGCCCTCTTGCGCATGAGCGAACGTCGCCCCCGATGCGACGATCCAAAATGCAGCTGAGCCAAGCAAAAATTGCGCCTTCCGTTCCATCCCTTTTCTCCCAATGTTATTTTATTATTATCGATAATTTTACGATGCAGGTAAATTTAGTCAAGATGGAAACCCCCCGCCACAAATCCGGCATCAATTTTTTGCTGTTATCACCGCGCGAAGAAAATTCTGTATCGCGAGCGCCGTAACGGAAAGCTGACGCGGCTCAATCACAGACAGATTGTCTGTTTGAGCGTGGTGATGGCGATGAGCCCCAAAAATTCCTGCATGACGTGGGTATCCCGCCTTGACCACTTCAGCCAATTCACCTGACGGCCCTTCTGTGGAAGGATAGACCATCTCAAGGCCTGGCAGGCCTGAAAATATGCGCCGCGCAACACCCTCCTCGGCGGCAGATGTCATCAAAAATCGATAAGGATCCGCACTAGGAAGCGGCAGCAACGCTGCAGGTGTTTCCTGATAATCCCGCGTCGCGACATTGGCACCCAAATGCAACCAGAAGTCCGTAGTTAATGGCGGCGGCCCAATATGCGCGATCCCATGCGCGGCGCCCAAATTCTCGTATTCATGGCCGCTGTTGCATAAGAATATCAAACTATGGCGTGGGAAATTTTGGGGCATCCACGCCGCCAAAGCCAGCCAAATTGCGAGCCCCGGCCCACGCTCGCCAACACAATCGGTCCAACCGGAACGCGGCGTCGAAACTGCCAACCACGGACGCCCTGCCCGTTCTATGCGCCCGGCTATGTTATCAGCTTGCCGCACCCCGTTCTGGCCTCGCAGCGACAGGGTAGCCATTTCACCAGAAGCGGCAGCATCCACCACAGCACTCGCCTGCTTTGGAGCCAACAACACGAATGGTTTACTGGACAGTCGAGCATCAGCTGGCGCATTCAAAAGCAAGGCTTCGCCGCTCGGCCCAGTCGTGATGAGCAGCACAGCCGCAGCCCCTCTCTCCAGCGCATCGTGCACTGGCCGCCGTGCTGCGGGCTCCTGCAAACTAGACCAACGGCGATAGGGCAAACGTACAACGGCAATATAGCCATCAAGGCCTCCTGACACCTCCGCCAACCGTAGCGGCGCGCGCAATCCGTTGGCACCAGTTTGCACGACCAAAGGTTGCGCGATGAGTGGAATAGTCTGCCCCCGTAGCTCCAATTCGCAAAGCTCAGTCTGAAAATAAGGAACATCAAAAGCTTGCCTTGTCACGGCAAATCCCGTGGCTTTCAAGCGTCGCTCTATCCAATCAGCTGTCCAGCGATCCCCTGCGCCCCCAGATTGCTTATTCCCTGCGCGGGCGTAAATTTCTAAATCCGCCATCAAGCGTTCGGCAGCGAAATTTTTATGTCTCGAAAGCTCTGCTCGCGCGGGCACAGCTGCGCCCATCCAAGCCAGCACGCTCCTCCTGTCCGCAATCGGCCCCTTCATGCCGAAGACGCCTTGCGGCGCGTCGGCTTCGGCTTAGCCTGCGTCAATTTATATTCGGCCAATGCATCTGCGAAGTTTTGCTGCGATGTCGCGATCAAATCACGGGCCGTGAGGTCAGCGGCGTCTGCCTCCCGAGCAACAATGTGGCGACACAATTTCTCATAGAGCCGAGCGGATTCCCGGCCAACATCACCCTGCCCATGCGTCGCAACAAACTCATCCGTAAAAACATTATGTTGCCACCGCGCTAGCAGGGCGAGCCGGTCTAAGAGTTCCGACGCCAACGGAGCATTGGACCGCTTTGCGATGAAACGTCCGATTTTATTGGATACGCGCAGATGCTCCGCCGAATTGGTCGTGCGCTCCGTTACATCCTTATATTCGATCAAGCGGTGCATCAATTCGCGGCCTTCCCGATCTGTCATGGCCGCGCACGCAAGGCGACAAATCACTCCGAACAACGCCTTCCACAATTCATAAATTTCATCGGCGCTATGATCATCCACATCGATGGCAAAGGCCCCGCGCCACGGAACAACTTTGATCAAGCCAAGGCTGGCTACATGCCGAAAAGCTTCGCGAACCGGCGCGTGGCTAACCCCAAAACGCGCTGCAATTTCTCGCTCGCGCAACCATGAACCTGGTGGGATGCGCCACGCTACAAGATCGTCTATCAACAATTGCGCGATCACCCGATCCTGTGTCGGCGCGCTATCTTCTCTGTCCGTTTTAGCGGTCATGCGTTTTCATTCGGCTTTCTTATGTCAAGCCCAACCGTTTGAGCGATCGTCCTAAGCTCTGGCTTTTCATATACCATACCCATTATTATCGATAATACTTTCTCACGCAATACATGAACGATATAACATTGTGCAGTAGACTAGGGGGTCTTGTCAAAAGGATGAGGCAGGCGGGGTTGAGCGTGATAGAATGGACGGATGAGCCGTAAATCCCGAGCTAATCCCACTAATCCGTTTCGCTATTTCCATTCTTCACCTGAGGTGATCCGCCTTGTCGTTTTGATGTATGTGCGTTTCCCGCTTAGTTTGCGGAACGTGGAGGACCTGCTGTTCGAGCGCGGTATCGATATCTGCCACGAAACGG
>CAZIVW010000051.1:0-6833 GCA_964542975.1 uncultured Sphingopyxis sp. | reverse complement strand
AAACGACAAGGCGAATCACCTCAGGCGAAGAATGGAAATAGCGAAACGGATTAGCTGGCTTAGCTTGGGATCTGCGGCTCATCTGTCCACTCTATCACGCTCAACCCTGCCTGCCCCATCCTTTTGACAAGACCAGTTCGGCGCTGAGTGGTCATCAATTGGCGCTTGCCCCATGCTATGGCATGGATTCGAAATTAAGCCATATTCTAATGAAACAGCTACCAAATGAGCTCGATTTCGAGCGCCGGTTTTGAGTTTAAGATGATTGATATGCGCTTCAACAGTCCGCGCAGCAATTTTAAGTTTGCGTGCTATTTCTTTCGCAGAAGCCCCTGTCGCGACCAATAATAATATTTCTAACTCTCGCACCGTTAATGAGTGCTGGAATAGGTCCGCCATATGAATCCCCTTTTTCACGGAGTGCGAAACTCTCGTTATTCAGCGAACCCATGTGCAAATTACTTGATACATCACACTTTTTTCGAATCGAATATTTTCAATCCATATACAATAGTTAATGATATTTTCGGCAATTTCAATTTTTATCTAATCAATTCCCCAAAAAAATAACGATGGTAAAAATACCTACATTCAATTGCATAAATAAGAAAATCAATTGATCCAACCTTCCATCAATGAATAATGCAAACGTCAGAATCGAATAATGAAGGCAAAGCCCATTACAGGCAACATTCGTTGATCATGGCAACCCAATAGATGTCATAAACATTGCATATGAAAACGCCTTTAAATCATTACTGACAAATAAAATACATTAAACACTGAAAATACACTTAACAATTCATGTTAAAAATTTTCAACTTGGAGAGGATACATATTTATGCGCAATTTATACATATTGTCGTCCGCTGCAATGGCCATTGGAGCTATAGCCGCCACCCCTGCCTCCGCTGAAACTCTGACCGTGCAAGGCGTTGTGGCCCCATATTGCAACGTCAATCTCACCAATGTTTCTAGCGGGACCGCCTCTATCGCATTTACGGATACGCAGAAAGTAGCCAATCTGCGACTGTCCTGTAATGCTGCCAGCGGTACCAAATTGGTAACCAACCCTCAAAATGGTGACCTGCTCAGTTCCGCTGGAAATCGCATTAACTATGCGATGAAAATCGTCTCCCCACAAAGTGCAGCATTCACTATTAATGAAACCGACACAGCCCCTGGGGATGCCGAAGCTGTTGGCCTATTCACACGCCAACAAGCCGGATATTCGCAAGCTTTGGCGAATGGTATCCCGTTGGAATTGTGGATGAACGTGAATGTTCAAAATGAACCACAACCCGATTTTGCAACACCCAATCAATTCCCCGCCAACGCCGCTCCCGCTGGCACATATACTGAGGTGTTCACCTTCACTGCGTCCTCCATCTGACGCCAATATTCACATAAGGGACCGCTCAACCCTCATGGCCTGAGCGGCCCCTTATGTTTTCCATGGGGAGAGGTATGATGCGCAAAATTCCCTGTTTGACGGCGAGTGCGATACTGTGCCTCACCCCCCTTACTGCGTGGGGGCAAGGATATCAGATCCAACCGATGCTAACGACCATCGCGCCATCTGGCCCGCAATCGCGCATGACCTTGATGATCAAAAATACCGGTGAAGTCCCCATTACCCTAGAGCTCTCCCCTTTTGCGGCCAGCGTAGACCAACAAGGCAACCCGACCCGCACACCCGACGACAAGGATTTTCTGGTTTACCCTGCTCAAACGATCATCCCCTCGGGCAAAGAACAGTCGGTGCAGGTCCGCTACATCGGCGACGCCACATTGTCCGAAGCGCGCATGTACGGCGTATTGGTTGCCCAACTCCCCGTCGACTTTTTGCAAGGGGAAACGGGCAGCGCCGATGGATCGTCCGCGGATGTCAAAGTTAGTTTCAACTTTCTGGCGCATATCATCGTGTCCCCGCCCAGTGCAAAAGCGATGGTCGCCATCGAGGCTGGCTCCAAAAATGCAGACGGCAGCCTGCCGTTAAAACTACGCAATGATGGTGCGGGCATTGCCGTCCTGAACAGCGCGCGCTGGACATTACAAGACCCCCAAGGAAAGAGCGTCGAACTTTCGACAGAAGACGTACAAATAGGCGATTTTTCGGCCCTGTTACCCCATCAAGATCGTGACGCGACGATTAAGGCGGAATATCTGACCGGACTGAACGGACCTATTACGCCGAAAATTGACATCCCGTGATTTATGGGGTGGCGCGGCCCATCGCTGGTGGCAATTTTAATCGCCCCGCCAGCCCTCCCTATCGGGGCCGCCTATGCCGCGCCCATCGCCGTCCCCATCCCTGAGATGGCCGCCAATCCAACAGGCGCGCCAAGCGCAGAAACGATGGCCCAACACGCCGTGGCAGCCCTAGTCGCACCCAGCGCAGCAAACCTTGTACCTTTGGATGTCCCTTTGACATTAAACGACAAATTCCTCGGCACCATATCCATTGCCGTCGATGCAAAAGGGGACGGGGAAATTGACGCCAGACGCCTTGTTGACTTGCTTTCGCCCATCGTTTCACCGAAAATTCTGTCCAGTGTCAAAACCCAAATTGCCGGCAAAGATCGAGCCAAATTTTCGGACCTTATAACCGAAAATTTCAACATTTTTTTCGACCCATTCCAATTGCAGGTGGCCGTCACCCTGCCCGCAGATGCCACCGCGCCCACCGATGTGCGTGTCGTCGAACGCGATGCCGCGCCAAACCCAAGTGAATATGACCAACCGTCCAACTTCTCAGCAGGCGTCAACCTGTCTGTTACCCAACGTTATGTCCATCAACATAATATCGGCTTTGAACCCCTCAGCATCGATATGGACGCCCTGCTCAACGTCGGCGGCTTCGATGGCGTCACCGTCTCGGGCGGCATGCGTTATGTTGGAACGAATGACGACAAGAAATGGGAACGACAGGAAATTCGCGCCACGCGCGATTTCTTCAAAAGCGCCATAAGGGCAACAGCTGGGGAGTTTACGCCGTCTAGCGTCGCATTTCAGGGCTCCAGTCGTATATTGGGGTTGGGTATAGAAAGGGCCTATTCCACCATTCGCCCCTTCCAAAATGTCCGACCTATTGGACGCCGAGATTTTATTATTGATCAAGAATCCAGCGTCGACGTTTATGTCAACGATATCCGAATACGCACCATTCGGCTTGCACCTGGACGATATAATATTGGCGACTTTCCTTTTGCATCAGGCCCCAACAATGTGCGTCTGGTGGTCGAGAATGTCGGCGGCCGCCAAGAAATATTAGATTTCAGCATTTTCAGCGGCGCCGAACTCTTGTCACCGGGCATAACCGATTTTGGCGTCTCCGTCGGACTTCGCGAAGACGATAATCGCCTCCGTTACCATTCCCCTGCTGCGACCGCCTATGCCTATCATGGCCTGTCTGACACCATCACCTTGGGGTTGAATGGCCAAGCAACGGATCGCGGGCTGCAGATTGGCGGGTCCGTCATGTGGGGCTCGCCCATCGGTTTCCTTCAGGTCGAGGCATCAGGCAGCCGAAGCTTTGATGGCCATGGCTCAGGCCTAGCCATTTCTGCAGACTATCGCGGTGAGTTTTCGTTGCTCACCCCGCGCGATCTACGTTTAAACATCACATCATTATATCGCAGCCGGAGCTTCCAAGACGCCTTTTCTAGCGACGTTCGCAACATCCAAGCACTGCAAAGCGCGGCATTGCTGCAATGGCGCGCGCCCTATGGCATCAGTCTAGGCTTGGGATATAGTTATACAGACATGCGAGAAAATCGGCGCGACATTCATCGTATCGACGCCAATTTGGGGCGAACATTTGGTCGCTTCAGCATCAATTCAACAGCATCCCGCATTTCCAACGAATTTGGTGTCGACTGGCGTGTTTCACTGGGCGTTTCCATCCGATTGGGCAAAGGCTGGTACAGCGACTACCGCTTTGACAGCGGAACCAATCGCCATGAGGTAGAGGTCAGCCGCACATCCGAGGGAAAGCTAGGCGAAGTCAGTGGCAATCTGCGCCTAACCACGGAACGTGACAGCCGAGCTGTCGCAGGTCGCGTCGCCTATATAAACAATCGCTTTGACCTGGTGGTCAACCATAACCGCATCGAAGCTAGGTCCGAAACAGGGCGGGACTCCGTCGTCTCCGACTGGAATATCCGCAGCTTTATTGGCTATGCTGATGGTTCCTTTGGCATTGGCCGCACCATCAACGACGGCTTCATTCTGGCGCCCGCTCATCGCACCTTGAAAAACAGCCAAATCATGCTGAAATCCGGCGACCGCATTGTCGCCAAATCGGGATTTTTTGGTCCGGCGCTTGTTCCAGTTAATCGGGCCTATGGCATCAATCGCTACGAAGTGCTGGTCGACCCATTACCCATTGGTTATGATGTTGGGTCCGGCGTCATCAACACCTTCCCTGGCTATGGCTCCGGCTATCATATGATGATCGGCAGCGACGCATCGCATATCGCATCAGGCTATTTAATCGGACCGACAGGTCCATTGTCCCTGATCACCGGAACCGTCATCGCGGTGGACAATGATGCACAATCCGACCGGCCATTTTTCACAAATCGCAGCGGCAGATTCGTGGCAGATCGCCTGTCACCAGGGCGATATCAACTCAAAGTGCAGAACAGCATTATCGGGGAATTTTTCATCGCAAAGGACACAGAAGGATTGGTCGATGTTGGGACGATTACCACCCGTTAAAATCTTCTGCGCGCTGACCGTCGCGGTAATAGCTGTGCATGCGCCGCACGCCTTTGCCTGTGATGCCGTCATTTCAGAAACCCCATCGACCTTGCGCTTTGAATATGACCCTTTCGAACCTGCGAAAAACATCGCCACATCAACATTTTCCATCGAAAATATATCGGATGACCCATGCTCGGTTGATATCGCGATTGTCAGCGCTGGCACCCTGCCACTCGACGAAACAGAGGTCGCGACAAGCGGTGTTCATATTCGCTTTCAAGCCGGTTCTGGGGACTTGTCGCTAACCCCATCCGCAACCCCTGGCATATGGAATGCGTCCCTTGAGCCACGAAAGCGATATCGCGTGAGCGTAGACGCGCGCATTATACGTGACGCTTTGGCTGCCGCTGGTGTGCACCGTGAAACTCTCTCGCTCGAACTGCGAAGCAGTGGATCGCTTGCTTCGCTTCATGCGCCAGCCCAGCTGACCGCCGAATTGTTTTCCAAGCCTCGGGCGCAGATGAATATTGCCGGCACATCGGGAAGTTTCGGCCAAGGACCGTCGATCAGCATCGTCGATTTTGGGGAATTGCGCAGCCATGACGAGCGGCGGCTTTTCTTGCAAGTTCGCGCCAATACGTCGGCGCGTTTGACCATCGAATCTCAAAATAAAGGCCGGCTGCGCGCGGAGAAAATTCCATCTGATCAGGGCGGAATTCCCTATCAAGCCTTTCTCAGCGATAAGGAAGTCGATCTTCTGCAGATATCCCAAATCATATTGAGCGTTCCGCTGTCACTAGCTGGAACCTCCCTGCCCTTTGACTTGAAAATTGGCGAGGTCGGGGCTCATCCCGCAGGAACCTATTCCGACCACTTATCCATCAACATTAGTCCACTTTGACGAAAGGCGGCGGTCGTGAGCAATATCATCGAAAAAATAGAAACAACCAGCAAAGATGATCTGGATCTGCGATGTGAAATTGCAACCCAACTTGGCTGGACATGTGAATTAGTCGGGCGTTCCTTTGGCTGGCACCCGCCGCATGTCAGCGATCATGTCCTAGCGCTGCCGCCACGATGGCTGACCTCTCTCGATGCCGCTATGTCGCTGGTCCCCAGCGGGTGGTATGTTGAGAAGCTGACAGAATGTGACGATCATGGCGTGTGCAGCGTGAAACTAAAGCATGCCTTTCATCAACATGAAGAAAGCAATGGATGCGGTTTTGATGTCGCCCACGCACTGTGCGCGGCAGCCCTTCGCGCCCAAGGCCTAAGCTAACTCTTCTGTGCTTGCTCATATGGCTTGCACTTCGGCGACCCGCCGACCCGAGCAACATGATGCGGCAAGCACCTCATGTTAAACCCCGCGCGGCGCAATCAGCTCCCCTACTCGCCTGCGCGCTTTTGGTGTCGGTTTTCGTGCATTTGACCAGATACCGTGCGGCCTAGAGCCGCCTAGCTTTGTGCGGCATTCACATTGAAATGTGAGCCGTGCATTTTCGTGCACCTGCGGTGCGTTTTTCCATGCGCTGGGCGCAGCGTTGAAATGACCACAACAGCCAAGACTGGCACGGCCCTTGCGGTTGCCTCCCTGGGCAGCCTGAGCGGCGCAAGCCACTCCGCGCTCCGGTGATGCCGTCGCTCCACTTGATGCGGTCTTTGCCCTATAATCTGGCACCAAGATCATAATTTACGCATGGCGAAGCCATTCCCTTCTATGGATTAATATAATCCTCCGGTTTCTCTCTCCCTGTAAGATTCGCGCTCCTTCAAGTCGCGCGCGTCGATTGCAGCAGCTATCCTCGCAAGGGTTTCGCCAGCGGTGCTGTCGCCATCCCACGTCAGATGCAGATATTCAGCCGCCGTCAGGCTGTGGGTGCTGTCAGTCGGATGGCAACTTGTCTCCGATTGGCGCGGCTTGGGCCACACCGCGTATCTCTCAGGCGGCGAGGTTCTGCCACTCCGCCATGGCGGCGGAGCGGCGGGCTTTGTATGTCTGACGGTCAACGAGATGGCGTTCGGAATTAAAATGATTGTGAAAGCTGGCATGAACAGAAGCGAATTTCTGTAGGGACTTCATCTGCCGAAACCGCAGCATGGCCCGCTCGCGTCGTCGAAACGGAAGA
>CAZIVW010000050.1:0-8071 GCA_964542975.1 uncultured Sphingopyxis sp. | reverse complement strand
CCAGCAAAGGCGCACCCTCGCCCCCTGCCCGCCGATAGGCCGCGTCCAGTCGCACGGCATCGCGCATCGACAATTCGCGGTCCGTATCGGGCGTGCCCATTTTGCGAATGTGCGATTCTGATTTCGCCAGCACATCGGCGCAGCCATCCCAACCCAAGCGATCTGCAATCACCGACAGCGCCCGTTCAAAAGTCGCGGGCTTGCGAATAATGGTCATGCAGCACCGCTGCTGGCGACAATGTCAGACCGATTGCCGTGTCGGGATTGGGCGCGGGCCGATAGAATCGGCCCACATTCATAATAAGGTTCACCAATGGCGGAGGGTGATGGTGCGAAATCCATCTCACGCGGATAGATATCCGGACGCAAAGCGTGGCGTGACACGCCAGTCGCGGCTTCCACCCGCAATACATACTCAGGAGAGACGCGCTTGGCGGACTGAACCCATTTCCAAACAGCAGTGGTGGAGACGCCACATTGGCGAGCGAGAGCGGCCAACGATCCAACGGCGGTCACCGCTTGCAGTAGAGCCTGATAAGGTGTGGTTTCCTGTTTCATGAATCAAGCAATATAAACCACAGTTTACCATTGCAAGCCAAAATCATCAATTAAACTAAATTATTCTTTTATGGGATTGATCAACCATGGTTGATAACATGTACATCATGACCCTAGGTGACCGGATAAAAAAGCGCCTTTTGGCTTTATCAATGAGCCAAGCAAAGCTAGCTCAAATCGTTGGAATTTCGCCGCAAGCGATAGGGAAGATCATCTCTGGCGGAACGTCTCACACGGCGCATCTATATAAGATTGCGCGTGCGCTAAACACCTCTCCGGAGTATCTTGCTGGCGAGACCGACGATCACTCAGAAGCAATTCCCGCCACATCCGTCAAACTAACACCTATGCCCGACGATGAAGACGATATGGTCACGATACAAGAAATCGACCTCGCCTTTGGCATGGGCGCATCATATCTTGATGTGCCAGTTAAAGAGAAGCCTCGGATTTTTTCGCGCACCTTGCTGCAGAGCTTTACGCGTGCTCACCCCAGTAAAATATTCATGGCTCGCGGTATTGGGGATTCAATGGCCCCCACAATCCATAATGACGATATCATATTGATTGATGCGTCTGCCGATACCATTCGCATGAGCGACCAAATCTGGGCCTGCGCCTATGCCGATTTTGGTATGATTAAGCGGTTACGCCCCACGCCAGACGGCGGCGTCCTAATCATGTCGGACAATCCCAACGTATCCGACGCAACCGCCTATGACGGCGAACTCCACGTGATCGGCAAAGTCGTAGCCATCATCCGCCGCATGGCATCCTAAAGCGCTCAACCGTTTACGATCCGCTATATCCACTGACAGCAACTGGGCCGTTTGTTGTTCGGCTGTTTTGGAGGTGGAAAGCGGAATGGCTGGTTTTACAAAATCGGTTATGATTTACTGCCAGTATCCCGGCTGCCTATAACGTCCGCTTCCATCCTAATCAGTTACCCTGCCGTAAGCTGTTCCCGCCTAGCAGGTGATGGCGTACGATGTTCGTTAATAGGCTACGTACAAATAGGTAACAATTTTGCCGTGCCTTGAACACCTGATAGCTTTCTCACCGAAATCGTAATTGCGCCTATTTTGCCCAAGCGGCGAGCTTTCCACTCTCGCAGCACTTTTCCATTCGGCGCAACGTCTCTCGTGCAAGGACGACTTTCATTTGCAATAACATATGGTTATCAATCAGAGATCTCCACGGGCCACTGCCACGCCCAGGACAATTGTTCCTAGCCCCAGTAAAACCATCTGCCCCCAATATAATATCGGGTTTTCAGTTCGATAAACCGCCGAACCATATATGCCGATATATCCCTTGCATAAGCTGAACACCAGCAAGCCGACGACGAAAACGATAAAGAACAGGTGCCCCATGCTGTGTCGGTAGATCGATCGCAGTCATTTTGACAGACAAACTTGTTGATCGTCCACTATTGGAGATCATGCACTGGTCTTGGAGGGGCGTTAAGTGGGTCGGATATGGTCAAGGTCGTTATCGAGTGGTTTTCGAAGCGGCGGCAATGCGAACCCTGTAATTTTTTGCCGTAGACAATTTGTCTATGGTCACGCAGTTTGATTATCGTGTACCAAGCGGCTTGTTATGCAGCGCAGATCCTTGCTTTTGGGATGGTTCGTTACAGTCTTTCTCGCTGTCGCGTCGTTAATCCCCGCCGGAATGATGCCGGTTGACGACGGCTTGCGTCTCACTGTGCGGTTTTGCAGTGAAAATCCGCTGTTAAACACGCAGACGATCGTGATACCGCGGGAAGCCGACAGCCGCGCGCATGATGAGGATAGCCCGTGCATTTTTGCCGCGCTTTCCGTCTCCGCGGATTGGATGCAGGTCGATCAATGGCCCTTGGCGATCATTGCTACCAGCCAAATGAGCTATCTTGCAGTGGCTCATGTTGCGCCCGGCGCTGGGCTCGCCGCGCCGCCACCCTTCGCTACAGGGCCACCTTTGTCTGACGCATGAAGACCGAGCCGCTTCTTTAGCGGCTCTTCAATCAAACATGTTGAAGGCTTAATTGATGATAATCCTGTCTACCACTCTTGTGGCCGCATCCATAAATGCTGCGCCAATGGCTGCTATCGCCGATGGCGCAGCCGATCCTTTTTCCAATATTATCGTGATTAGCGGTCATCCCATTCGTGATGATCTTGAAGACCATGTGGAGCCTTCCATTTCGGCCCCGACCAGTGATGCGGCTTCGCTCGTATCCCGCGTGGCGGGGGCCGCCTTGGTCGGCAACGGTCCGATATCGGGCCAAGTGCAGTTTCGCGGATTTTTCTCTGATCGTTTGGCCATTCATGTCAATGGACAGAGTTTTCAAAGCGCTGGTCCCAATGCGATGGACCCGCCGCTTCATTATGCGCCGATGATTTTGGTCGATCATATCAGCATCAGCAGAGGAACGGGCTCCGTTAAAGACGGGGTAGGAATGGGCGGCACGATCAATGCTGAGCTCAAATCCATTCCCTTTGCGGAGGATCGCCAATGGCAAGCGTCAAGCAAATTGGGCGGCTCAGCGCGCAGTGCCGATCAATCCTATGCCATCGGCGGCGTGGCCGGTGCAGCCAATCAGCAATGGCGGCTTTATGGCTTAGCCGCTTATGAAAAAGGCGATGATCTTCGCATTGGCGGCGGCGGAAAAGCGCGCGCGACCTCTTTTGAGCGTTTGAACTATGGGCTTGGCGGTGGTTTCCGCCATGATGGGGGTGAAATCGCGCTGGAGTGGCGGCGGCAAGAAACGGCGCCGAGCGGCAACCCCGCTTTTGCGATGGATATTGATTATTTCGACGGCGATTTCCTGAGCGCGAACACGAAGCATCAGCTTGGTGACTGGTCGCTGAAAACGCGGCTCGGCTATGCCCATATCACCCATGGGATGAACAACTATGGTTTGCGGCCCGCACCGCAAAATGGGGCAAGTTGGCGCTATAGCGCTGCCGAAGCGGATAGTTTGACGGCGCAGCTATCGCTTGAAAATCAGCATGTTGCTTTGGGCCTAGACGGCGCGTGGGGTGATCGCAATGTGCGCATCACCAATCCGAATAATGCGAATTTTTGGATAGCCTCGCACAACCGTGTGCAGCAGCAGCGCATTGGTGTTTTTGCCGAATTCTCCCGCCATATGGGGCTTGTCGCGCTTAATCTTGGGGGACGGATCGATTTTCATAAGTCGCGCATGGCGGACCCATTGGTTGGCTCTGCGGTGCCGCAGATGGTGGCCAATTGGGCCCAGCAAGTCGCTCTCCAAAATCATGATTTGAACGATCAAACCGGCGATATTGTGTTGCGGATGTGGCGCGATGGGGGGACTGTTAAACCTCGACTGACGCTGGCCTATAAGCAGCGCGTCGGCACGGCGGTGGAGCGACATAGCTGGATGCCATCGGAGGCCAGTGGCGGACTTGCAGATGGAAATATTTATATCGGAAATGCCAATTTACGGCCCGAATCTGCATGGATATTGGAAGCGGGGGTTGATGTAGAGCAAGCAGGGCTGAGTTGGCGTCCGTCGCTCTTTTACCGCCGGATTGATAATTTCATTCAAGGCGTTCCCGTGCCCGATGAACTTGCTGCCGTGCGAAATATCGCAGCGATGAACGGCGATGCGACCCCGCTGATCTTCTCCAATGTCGATGCAGAAATTTATGGCGCGGATATGGACCTGCACTGGAATGTCGGCGGGCCATGGAGGGTAGACGCGACCTTATCTTATGTTCGCGGCAAGCGGCGGGACATTGACGATAATCTTTATCGCTTGGCTCCGCTCAATGGTCGTGTTGCCCTTCAGTGGAATAAAGGCGATCTTTTCCTAAGCGGAGAATTGGTTGGCGCTGCCGCCCAAAGCAAGGTGTCGCGCGCCAATGATGAGCGCCCTAGCGCCAGTTGGCTAATCGCCAATTTATGGGCTGAATATAAGTTCGCTCCCACCCTTGCAGTCGCATTTGGCGTAGAAAATCTGTGGGATCAGCGTGCTGCGGATCATCTATCGGGCATCAACCGCGTTGCTCAATCAGCGGTACGCATAGGCGAGCGTGTGCCGATGGCAGGGCGCGGTGTGAATGTGCGGGTAAATAAAGAATTTTAACGCGAAGCGTGCGACCAAACGAAATTGCTCGAAAACCTAGCATGTCTTAAGGTTGAGGCTGAAGACATGCTAAGTTTTGGATAGGCAGCAGTCGTTGATAGAATTTTTACTATTTTCAGAAGAAGATGCGTTCGTCTCAAAAACTTGCAAGTCTACAACCAGTCAAACTTTAGCCGAAATTTATTAATTGCAAAACGGAAGCTTTCGAGAAGCGGCGGCAGCTCGCTAGCGGCAGAAATTGGGTCGGAAGCCGCCTCTAGCTTACCCCTTCCAGCACCAAGCTGCTCTGCAAGCCGCCGCTGCCGTCCATGCTGTGCGTGCATTCGGCCACAATCCATGTGCTGGCATCAATTTCTGCCTTGAACCCTTCCAATATGATGAGGCGTTCGGGGAAAATATCGGGGCGGCCATAGGCCAGTTTGATGCTGCATTTGGCCTTGGCACGGGCGAGGCGGCTGTTTTCGGCGGCAACGGCCTGTTTCGCGGCCTCTTCGCTGGCATAGACTTTGCGCAGCTTCTTGGGCCGCCCTGCCTTTTTGCCGTCCTTGCCCTGCGCGCCCGCCACGACTTTGACCGTTTTCTGTTTGCCGGTCTTGGCGTCGTGATAGCTGGCAGTCACGCCGCTGCGGTCATTCTGGTCGATGCGGCTGTAATCGGCGTCAATCGTCTGGTGACGCGCGATGGTTTCGGATGGCAGGTCGCTGCCGCTGGCCGTCTTGCCGCTGCCAATCGGCGCGAAGATCAGCGTGGCTTCCTTGACCGTTGCCACGGCGTCAAACCGCTTGCCCAGCATCCTGAGCAACGCCGCATCGGATTTGGCAGCGCTGCCCAGGGCCGGAATGATTTTTGCGCCCAGTGCCGCCTCGACGCTGGGTTTCAGGCCATTGTCTTTCGCAATCGCGCCGATGATGGTTTCGACTGTTTCCCCAACGAAGGATCGTTCGCGCCGCACGCGCCAGCCATCGCCCATATCGACGGACCTTGCGCGGATGGTGATTTGATCGGGCGGGCCGCGCCAATTGGCCTCGTCCACTTTGAAGCTGCCCTTGTCGATCAGGCCGACCGGCAAATCGCTCCCCTGCCGCCAGCCCATTTGCACCTTCAACACCGCGCCCTTGGGCGGGATGTCGAGCAAGCCATCCGTGTCGTGCATCACCAGATCGAGCTGGTCCGCTTCATCGCCGCGCTTTTCAGCAATCGAGAGCGATATGAGGCGCGGTGCGATGGTGTCGGTCAGGTCTTTGCCATCCAGTATGACCTTCCAAATGGCGATGGGCATTTTGATCGCCTCGCGTTCGCCCTGCGCGCCGCTGGCGGTTGCCGACGCTTCGTCTTGCGCCTCGGCCTCGCGGGCCTGCGCGCGCTTCACCCAATCCGGTGCCTCGGTCACGCCGCGCGCTCCAGCTCCAGCGTGAAGTCCCCGCGCCGCGCGACGCCATCGACAAAAAACAGGTCTTGGTTGATATCCAGCTTGCGGATGAAGAAATCGCCCAGCACTTCGCCCGCCCCGCTGGTCAGCGTATAAGCATCGCCCGCATCGGCCATGTCGCGGATGGTGGAAATTTCCGACCATTTGCCAATGCCATGATCGGGATGGAGCGCGCCCGACAGGCTGATCTTTTCGGTGCCCACGCCGATAAATTGCGAGGCTGGCCGCGCGCCAAAACGCTCTGCCTGGGCAAAGCGCCATTCGATATTTTGCTGCAGCTTTTGATAAGGCAAGGTGCCGATTTCAAAGACAAACATATCCAGCGCCATCATCATATCGTGTAACCTTATATTTGACCGCATGTCGGACCGGAAAACCGGTTCCCACTTTTCCTGACATGCTCAGTCTTCAATCATCTTTGAACGACGAACGGCGCGCGGCGCTGGCCTGTGCTTCGCGCTCGCGCAGTTTCAGATCGACCAGCCGCGCGATATCTTCCGCGCTTTGTCCAGGCGCACCGTGAATATGGATTGTCACCGGACCAAGACCGCCGCCGCCCGATCCCCTGCCCATGCCGCCGCCTGTTGGCGCAAAGCCGCCCCGCACCATGCTGGCCCCTGCCACGCTGGCGGCCATGGATTTGGCGGCCGCGACCGGCGATCCACTGCCGCCATCAATGCCGCGCGCCAGTCCCTCGGTCAGATAGCCACCCATGCCCATCATCAGCCGCGACGGAGATTTGATGCCAAAGTAATTTTTGAAGGCGGTGACGCCCCGCTTGGCGACCTCGGTCAATCGGCTGGCTAGCGCGGTTGGGCTGATCATCAGCAGCAAGCCCTGCATAGCCATGGAACCAAGATTCTTCAGCCAATCCGGCAAGCCGGATAGAAAGCTCTTCACCTTCTCCACGCCGGTCATAAAGGCCGCGCTGATGCTGTCCCAATGGGTGTAGGCTTGATAAGCGAGATAGCCGATAGCCGCCGCCAGCGCGATGCCCGCAATCACCGGCCAGCTAAGGCCCGCCGCCAACATCATCGCCCCTGTGCGAATGCCGTTAAAAACCTTCATCAGCATCGGGCCGTTGGTGGCCACCAAACGAAAGATGCTGCCAAATGGCCCCAGCAACAGACCCAGCCCCAATTTCAGCGCGCCCACGCCCGCCACCAGGCCGATGGCCGCGCCATAAACCATCATCAGCCCATTGGAGAGTTCGGGATTTTCCTTAATCCATCCGCGCACGCTGCCCGCAATTTCCACAAAGCGGCGCGATCCCTCGGTGATCAGCGGCAACAGCATATTGCCCACTTCAATATTGATGGCCGTAAAGGCGTTTTTGGCAAGGCCCAGCGCGCCCTCTGTCTTGTTGATGGCGGACAGAAATTCCTTGTTCATCGACCCCGCATATTGGCTTTTGTCGCCAATCAGCGCGAAATTCTTTTGCAGCTGGTCAAGGTTGGTCAGCATCGGCGCAATGGCGCTGACGCTTTCCGAACCGAATAGCTGGGTCATGGTCGCCGCCTGCTGGGCTTTGGGCAGTTTGGCGATACGCCGCAGCACATCGTCAATTGCGCCGCCCGCATCCTTCTGCATCGCCTCCGACACTTTCACCGTATCAAGGCCCAAAGATGCAAAGGCTTTGCCCTGTGACTTGGTGGCAGCCTCGCCCTTGGTCATCGCCAACATGAAGTTTTTAATACCGGTTGCCGCCACTTCCTCCTCGACGCCCACCGCAGACATGACTTGGCCCATCGCGGCAATTTGGTCGGCCGACACACCCGCCACGCCGCCCAGCGCGCCGATGCGGGTCACAATGCCCGACACGCCCGCCACATTGCCGCCATAGGTGTTGGTCAGCGCGTTAATCTTGTCCGACAGGCCACGCACATCCTCTTGCCCCATGCCAAAGGCGGTGCGCCATTTGGCCATCATCGCGCCCGCTTCCTCGGCGGTGGTGTCAAAAGCCACGCCCATTTTTGCCGCATCTTCGG
>CAZIVW010000049.1:0-8210 GCA_964542975.1 uncultured Sphingopyxis sp. | reverse complement strand
GCCGTCCAAGCGGCGCAAAAAGAGGCGCTATCCGACTCGGATCAGCGCCTCTTTCGCGTGGCGCGCCGCGCCTTCCTGTCAAAAGGCCTCACCCCGCCGACCAACGGACATAAAATCGGCCTCCACCCAAATGATCATCCATATAGGCCTCGATAAACCATATTCATGGCGCAACAATGGTCGACAAAATCGCATTGCATACCTATGGCGCGGCAGACGGCTGACACAGCCCTTGGGCCGAAATGGCCACCAAATGCTTGAATGACGAACGGAGACAATCGGATGACCGACAGCAGCAGTAATCTCGACCGCGTGCTCGTGCTGGAAATGGTGCGCGTAACCGAGGCGGCGGCCATTGCCGCAGCCAAGCTGATCGGTCGCGGCGATGAAAAAGCCGCCGACGCCGCAGCCGTCGAAGCCATGCGCACCGCTTTCAACACCCTCTATATGGACGGCACCGTCGTCATTGGCGAAGGCGAACGCGACGAAGCACCGATGCTCTATATTGGTGAAAAGGTCGGCAGCGCGCCCGGCAAAGGCCCGAAAATCGACATCGCGCTCGACCCATTGGAAGGCACGACGATCACCGCCAAGGCTGGTCCCAACGCCCTCGCCGTTCTCGCCATCGCCGAAGAAGGCTGCCTGCTGAACGCGCCAGACGTTTATATGGACAAAATCGCCGTTGGCCCCGGCTATTCGCCCAACATCGTCAATTTCGACAATAGCGTGCGCGAAAATGTCGAAGCCGTGGCCCGTGAAAAGGGCGTCACGCCGCAAGACATCATCGTCTGCGTCCTCGACCGTCCCCGCCATGAAGCGATCATCACCGAATTGCGCGCCATTGGCTGCGGCGTGGCCTTGATTCCCGACGGCGACGTCGCGGGCGTCATTGCCACCACCAACCCCGACACCAATGTCGACATTTATATGGGCAGCGGCGGCGCACCCGAAGGCGTTTTGGCCGCAGCCGCGCTGCGCTGCGTGGGCGGCCAATTCAAGGGCCGTTTGTTGTTCCGCAACGACGACGAACGCCAACGCGCTTATAAATGGGGCATCGAAGATCTGAACCGCGTCTATGACCTCGAAGACCTCGCCAAGGGCGATGTGATCTTCGCCGCAACCGGCGTGACGGACGGCAGCTTGCTGCGCGGCGTCAAAACCCGCCGTGGCGGCACGCTGACCACCGAAAGCGTGGTGATGCGCGCCTCGTCGGGCACCGTGCGCTGGGTCAAGGGCGAACACCGCATCTAATTTTGGGGCGCCCCCAAAAAAGGCCGCGCGTGACGATCACGCGCGGCCTTTTTTTTTAACGCTGGTCAGCGCCGCGTCAAAATATACCCTGCCGCACCGCTTCGGCCATAGCGGCCCCCATCTCCCGCGCGTCCGCCAGCCTGTCCGCTGGCACAGTCTTTGCGGCCAAAATCTGTTCCGGCGTCTGCGCGGCCATATTCACAATCACCGGTTCCATCACACGGCGCAGCCGCCAACCCGTGACAATACGGTCCAACTGCCGCACCGCCCCCGCCCCGTCCGACCCAGCCGCCGTGATGCTGGTATAAGCACGGCCTTCGATCTGGCCCAAACAGGGGTAATAGAGCCTGTCCAGCATCTCTTTCATCCCGCCCGACAGCGCGCCCAGATTCTCCGGCCCCACAAAAATATAGGCCGCCGCGCCCAGCATATCGTCGGCATCCACCGCGCCCGCTTCGCGGATCATGGCGGCATCGCCCGCGCCGTCCCCCACCGCCTTAGCCAAGGCCGCACTGGCCCCCGTGCGGCTGTGCCAAATAATCAATAGGGTGGGTTGCAAGCTGTTCATTGTCATAACTTGCCAATCCCCACCCCATCACGCAATCTTGTCCTCATAATAAAGGGGCCACAATTCAGGGGCCATAATGAGGGGACACGATTATGCGCACCACCATCATCGCTATCATGGCGCTCGGCCTAAGCAGCACAGCCATGGCGCAAGACGCCGCCAGCCCATCCACCAAAGCGCAGCACGCCGCCATCGCCCAGCATCTGCCGCTGGACAATGACCGCGATTTCATCGCCGCCAGTCGCGGCAAAATCGCCGAAATCCCCGATGCGCTGATATTCGATGCCAAAGGCCGCACCGTCTGGGACCGCCGCCCTTATGCCTTTTTGAATCAAGCGCAGGCCCCCGACACCGTCAACCCCTCGCTCTGGCGGCAAGCCCGCCTCAACGCCATTCACGGCCTGTTTGAACTGGTGCCAGGCAAAATCTGGCAAGTCCGCGGCTATGATATTTCGGTGATGACCATCATCAGGGGGAAAAGCGGCTGGATCATCGTCGACCCGCTGACCTCCGAAGAAGCCGCCGCCGCCAGTTGGAAATTATTCCAAGATCATGTCGGCGCCAAATCCGCGCCGCTGCCCATCCGCGCGATCATCTTCAGCCACAGCCACTCCGACCATTTCGGCGGTGTCGGCGGCATCGTCACGCCGCAGCAAGTGCAACAGCAAAATATCCGCATCATCGCCCCCCACGGCTTTTCTGCCGAGGCCACATCCGAAAATGTCTTGGCGGGTCCCGCCATGGGCCGCCGCGCCATTTATATGTTCGGCGCCGCCCTCGCCCCCGGCGTAACCGGCCAAGTCGACACCGGCCTTGGTCCCAAAGTGTCGTCGGGCACCATCGGCTATATGGAACCCACCGAAACCGTCAAACCCACGGGCGAAATGCTGACCATCGACGGTTTAGACTTTGATTTTCTGGATGCGGGCGGAACCGAGGCTCCATCAGAATTTGTCTTTTACATTCCCGCCTATCGCGCCTTGCACACCACCGAAGTCGTCACCCGCACCCTGCACAATGTGCTGACCCTGCGCGGGGCCTTGGTGCGCGACCCGCTCCATTGGTCCAAAGTCATCGACGCCGCCCTCGTGAAATGGGGCGGCAAGGCCGAAGTCGCCATGGCCTCCCACCATTGGCCGACATGGGGCAAAGACGAAATTTCCCAATGGCTGACCGATCAACGCAACGCCTATCGCTATGTCCACGACCGCACGCTCTATCACGCCAATCGCGGCGCAACCCTGCACGAACTGGCCGACCAAACCCCCGAAGCCCCCGTCCAAGCCCGCGAATTTTCTACCCGCGATTATTATGGCACGCTGAACCATGACATGAAGGCCACCTATCAGCGCTATTTCGGCTGGTGGGACGGAAACCCCGCCAATTTCAACCCCCTTCCCCCCGAATCCAGCGCGCCCAAATATGTCGCCTTGGCGGGCGGACCGGAAAAATTACTGGCGGCGGGCCAAGCCGCGCTGGACGCGGGCGATTATCGCTGGGCCGCCGAATTGCTGAACAAATTAACCTTTGCCCAGCCTGACAATCAAGGCGCGCGCAACGCCCTTGCCTCGGCCTATGACCAAATGGGGTATCAGGCGGAATCAGGCGCTTGGCGCAACTATTATCTGTCCGCCGCCGCCACATTGCGCCGCCAGCAACCTGCCCTCAGCGGCAGCGGCAACGGCCAAAGCCGCAGCTTCATCAGCGCCGTCCCCACCTCCATGTTTTTTGACAGCCTCGCCACCCGCTTTGACGCGGAACATGGCGCAAAATTGCGCGGCACCTTCCAATTCAACCTACCCGACACAGGCGAACATATCGCGGTCCAAGTCGCGGACGGCGTCGAATTCCCCCGTTATGGCCACAGCGATGCTTCGCCCACCACCAGCATCACCCTCAACCGCACGGTGCTGGACGATATCATGTTGGGGCAAGCCAAATTCCCCGATCTCATTGCCTCGGGGGCCATTCAAATATCCGGCGACCGCGCCGCCTTTCTCACTTGGTTTGCCCTGCACCCCGCCGCAACCGCGCCGTTCAACATCGTGCTGCCTTAGGGGCCTTGGGGGCCTTGGGGGCCTTAGGGGCCTTGAAGTGGGCACCATAGGGGGTGTGGCCCTGCCCCATCATGATGCTATAGTCGGGGGATGATCTTGGATCCTCCCCCTTCCCCCGACCCATCACCCCCCCTTGCGGACCCCGTCCCACCGTCCGCCGCCGCCCATGCGCCGCTCACCCCCATTGAACCACGTTATATCTGGGTTCTACGGGCACAAATGGCGGTTCCGCTGTTCATCCTCGTGCTGCTGTGCGGCGCGGCGGAATATGCGCTGCTTCCGCGCCATGTCATGCCCGCCATGCTGCCCATGTTCACGCTGACGGCGGTCTTGCTGGCGGCCAAAAGCCTGCTCGTCTGGCACATTCCCAATCGCCGCCTTGCCCATATCGCTTATCATATGGGACGCGACCATTTGCGGATCACACGCGGTTATTTGTTTCGCACCGACACGCTGCTGCCCTTTGCACGGGTTCAGCATCTCGACGTTGGTCAGGGACCGCTGGAACGCGGGCTCGGCCTCGCCAGCCTGACCATCCACACCTCTGCCATCCTCAACCAAGCCGTCACCCTACCCGGCCTCAACCAAAATGACGCCGCCGCCATGCGCGCCGCCATTCACCAGCGCATCCAAATGGGTCAGGAATGACCCTCGCTGGCATGACCGACACCGCCGCATCCCCAAGCACCGACCAGCCCCCGGTCCAGCCTCCTGCCCAGCCTCCTGTCTGGCACCGCCAACATGTGGCGGCTTTGCTGTTCGGCCTCATTGAACTGGTCAAAAATCTCGTCCAACTCATCCCCGCCATTGCCGCGCTCGGCCTCAGCGGCAACGCCCATTATATCCCTTGGGCTATCGCGGCTTATGGCGTGCTGCATGCGGTTCGTATCCTGCTGCGCTGGGCCACCACCCTTTATGCGGTTCAGCCGGACGCGCTGGTTTCGCGGCGCGGCGTCTTGTCGCGCCATCAACGCCATATCGGCTTTGACCAAATCCAAGACATTAGCATCGAACAAAATATCCTCTCCCGCCTGCTGGGTGTCGCCAAGCTCAGCGTAGAAACGGGCGCAGGCGGCAGTGATGATGATCTGGGCCTCAGCGCCATCGCCATGCCCCAAGCCATGGCCCTGCGCGCCGCGCTACACGATCATCAGCGGCGCTCCCCCACCCCAGCACCGCTCGCCGCCGCCACTGGTGATACGCCAGACACATCTATCCCAAACACCAGCCCCCCAAGCACCCCCAACGCTCCCAATTTGCTCTACACGCTGCCGCGCAGGCCCTTGCTGCTCTCCGGCCTACTCCGCCCCTCTTTGGGCCTCCTCGCCGCCCTGCTGGCCTTGCTAGGCGCTGCAGATCGCTACCAACCCTTTGGCTATGACATCGCGGACCCGCGCGCATGGGGCCGCATGGCGTCCGACGCTGGCTTGGGCGACTGGCTGCACATGGCCCCCACCGCGCTGGCGCTATGGGCGGCGCTCATCTTGGGCCTTGTCACCCTGCTCACCGGCATCATATCCACCATTTTTCGGGACTGGGATTACCGCCTGACCAGCGACACGCGCGTCCTTCGCCGCACACGCGGCCTCACCACCCGCACCGATGTCGCGATCAGCATATCCCGCATCCAAAGCGCCACCATCCGTTCGTCATGGCTGAAACACCGCCTCGGCTGGCACGAACTGCACCTGCGCAGTCTGGCGCAAGATATTGGCAGCACGCAGGACGGCGGCGATCATCAAGCGCTGCCCTTCGCCCGCGCCGAAGAAGTCAACCATGTGCTGCGCCACATCCACCTATGCCCCGCATGGGATGATCTCGTCTGGCAAACCAGTCATATCGCCTCCGCCCTGTCCGCATGGATTTTCGCCGCGCTGCTCATGGTCATGGGCGCTGCCACCGCCACCTTCTCCCTCGCCCAGTCCCGCTATGCGCTGATTCTGCTGGGCGCGGGCCTGCTGATCGCCGGTCTCGCATGGCTATCCGCTCGCCGCCGCCGCCATGCCGTCACCGATTCATGGCTGCTCATCCGGCGCGGGCTCTTCGCGCCCAGCATCACCATCATCCCCTTTTCATCGGTGCAAAGCGCCAATGTCCGCGACAACAGTCTCAGCCGCCGTTGGGGCCTTGCCACTTTGGCGCTCGGTATTCCGGGCGTCAGCCGCTATGCTGACGACCATATCCCTGCCATATCGCACCAACTCGCCATGGCTTTGCGCGCCCAAATTTTGAATCAGGACCCAATTTTATGAATGAAAATGTGCTGGGCATCACCCACAGCCTGTCGGGTCAGGCGTGGAATTGGCGGCGCAGCAGCGCCGATATGGCATCCGAAAATCTCGCGCCCGACGATCTGATCACCCAATTGCTGCTGGCGCGCGGCGTCGCCCGCGATGATCTCGACCGCCAACGCAGCCCCGCACTGCGCAGCTTCATGCCCAACCCGTCCATTTTCCGCGATATGGACAGCGCCGCCGAACGCATCGCCAACGCTATTGAGGGCGGCGAAGCCATCACCATTTTCGGCGATTATGACGTAGACGGCGCCACCTCTGCCGCCTTGCTGGTGCGCCTGCTGCGCAGCCTCGACGTCCCCGCCTCCGCCTATATCCCCGACCGTTTGATGGAAGGCTATGGCCCCTCCGGCCCCGCCTTGGTCAAAATTGGCGAAGCCGGATCACGCCTGATCGTCACCGTCGATTGCGGGGCCCAAGCCTTTGACGCCATCGACCAAGCCAATGCAGCGGGCATAGAGGTGATCATTGTCGACCACCACCAATGCGCCACAACGCTTCCCGCCGCCTTTGCGGTGGTCAACCCCAACCGCCTCGACGAAGTGCCAGAGGCCGCGTCCCACGGCAATTTGGCGGCCGTTGGCGTGGCCTTCCTCTTGGGCGCAGCCATTTTGCGCACGCTGCGCGGGCGCGGCCATTTCGCCAACCGCCCCGAACCGTCCCTAATGGACCTGCTCGATCTCGTCGCCTTGGGCACGGTGGCCGATGTCGCCCGCCTCACCGGCTTCAACCGCGCGCTCGTCACCCAAGGGCTGAAAATCATGGCGCGGCGCGGCAATATCGGCCTGTCCGCCCTGATGGACGCCGCCCGCCTCACCAAACCGCCGACCGCCAGCGACATGGGCTTTGCCCTTGGCCCGCGCATCAATGCGGGCGGACGGGTCGGCAAATCCGACCTCGGGGTGCGCTTGCTGACCACCAGCGACCCAGATGAAGCCGCCGAAATCTCGCAAGAACTCAACCGCCTCAACGAAGAACGCCGCGCCATCGAAGCCGGCGTCCTCGACGAAGCGATGACCGCCAGCGCCGCCACCGCCAACGCCCCCGTGGCGCTGGTGTCGGGCCAAGGCTGGCACCCCGGCGTCATCGGCATCGTCGCGGGCCGCCTCAAGGAAAAGCTGCAA
The DNA here is from genome assembly GCA_964542975.1 of uncultured Sphingopyxis sp. GTDB lineage: Bacteria > Pseudomonadota > Alphaproteobacteria > Sphingomonadales > Sphingomonadaceae > Sphingopyxis. Next base: position 916 of record CAZIVW010000049.1, on the reverse strand, counting down.
CGCCCCGCCATCGTCATCGCGGTCGATGAACATGGCGTTGGCAAAGGCTCTGGCCGCTCAATCAACGGCGTCGATCTGGGGGCCGCCATTTTGGCCGCCAAGGAAATGGGCCTGTTGGTGGCGGGCGGCGGCCATGCCATGGCGGCGGGCCTGACGGTGGATGCCGACAAGATCGACGCCTTGGGGGCCTTTCTCAACGACCGCTTGGCCGCTGATGTCGAACGCGCCAACCAAGGCCGCGCCCTGCTCATCGACGCGGTCCTCGCCCCACGCGGCATCAGCCCAACATGGTGCGACGCCATCGAAAGCGCTGGCCCTTATGGCGCTGGCTGGCCCGCTCCGCGCGTGATTACCGGCCCCGTTCGCATTGTCGAATCGGGCGTGGTCGGCACCGACCATCTGCGCCTGATCGTCTCCGGCGACGATGGTGCCCGCTTCAAAGCCATCGCCTTTCGCGCCGCCGAAACCGAAATGGGCCAAATTCTCCTCTCCGCACGCGGGAATCGCCGCTTGTGGTTGGCGGGCCGCGCCAAGCGCGACGATTGGGGCAATCGCCCCACCGCTGAACTGCATCTCGAGGACGCGGCATGGGCAGATTAATGTTATTTTTCAAAAAAAATGCCACTTTCCTCAATCCTCTACTTGACCATATGCCCAAGGCTGTTTAGAGGCCCGCTTCACCGAACAGACGGCCCCTTCGTCTAGCGGTCTAGGACGTCGCCCTTTCACGGCGAAAACACGGGTTCGAGTCCCGTAGGGGTCACCACGGTACGCATTTTTCAAAATGCGTTGGGATAGAAATCCCAAGCTTCTCCATATCATATGGCGCAGCAAACAGATGGCCCCTTCGTCTAGCGGTCTAGGACGTCGCCCTTTCACGGCGAAAACACGGGTTCGAGTCCCGTAGGGGTCACCA
>CAZIVW010000048.1:0-9908 GCA_964542975.1 uncultured Sphingopyxis sp. | reverse complement strand
GGTAGAGAAGGTCGTGACGGACGGTCTGGGTTCCTATCCCGCTGCGATGACGGACTTGGGTAATTCCGATCGTCGGGTTATAGGGCGCCACCTGAACAATCGCACAGAGAATTCTCATCTTCCGTTTCGACGACGCGAGCGGGCCATGCTGCGGTTTCGGCAGATGAAGTCCCTACAGAAATTCGCTTCTGTTCATGCCAGCTTTCACAATCATTTTAATTCCGAACGCCATCTCGTTGACCGTCAGACATACAAAGCCCGCCGCTCCGCCGCCATGGCGGAGTGGCAGAACCTCGCCGCCTGAGAGATACGAGATATTGCCCAAGCCGCGCCAATCGGAGACAAGTTGCCATTCGACTGACAGCACCCAGCAAAGAGCGTGCTTTTCTTTCGCCCGACAAATTTGTATTCGGGACTGCTGCGATCGATACCAGAAATCTGGCCATGGCGCAGGTGGATAGAGATAGGGCGCAGCGTATATGGCCGAAAAGCTGGACATGGTGCTGGTTGAAAAACCGTGGGGCGTGCGCACGCTGCCTGCGCCATTTCCCGCATCTGTGACGGGCAGCCATGCTCAACCGATCGGCGAGATATGGTTTCCTGCACCCGCGGGGCGCAGCATGGATCTGTTGGTCAAATATCTGTTCACGCGCGAAAATTTATCCATTCAAGTGCATCCTAATAATGAACAGGCCCGTGCCCGGGGCTTTGCGGGCGGTAAGGATGAATGTTGGTATATTTTGGATGCCGAGGCGGATGCGGTCGTCGGCATCGGCACGGTGCGGGAATTGGACGCCGATGCGCTGCATATGGCGGCGCTTAATGGTGATCTTGAGCAGCTAATGACATGGTATCCGGTTCAAAAAGGGATGCTATTTCATATTCCGGCAGGCACGATTCATTGTATCGGGGCCGGTGTGTCGCTGATTGAATTGCAGCAAAATGTTGATGTGACCTACCGTCTTTATGATTTTGGGCGATCCCGCGATTTGCACTTGGCCGATGGTGCCGCCGTATCGCGGGCGGAACCCTTTGCCGCCCATCATATCCAGCATGTGGAGCAAGGGGCGGACCGGATATTGCTGGCTAATGATCATTTTTCCCTCGCGCAGATGAGCTATGGCAAGGGGTGGCCGTGGGATATGGTGGGCGTTGACGGGAATTTTACCCGTCCCAAGGCCGCCGCGCAGATTGCGCTCATTCCGGTGGCGGGGGAACTGGTCGCGGATGGTGTCGTGGTGCGGGCGGGCGAATGTGCGCTGGTCAAGCCCGATTGCCACCTGACGATGACCCAAGATGCGCATATTTTGGTGGCCTGGTCTGCGGCGGACGCGGAGCGGGTGGGGGCCTGATCTCAACAGGGCGGGCTGGGCCGCGCGGACGCGGATTACCGTTTCCGTTTGCCGTTTTGGATTACCGTTCCAATTTTGTCGCCAAAATGACTGATGTTACGGTGTGCTGCACGCCGTCGATCATGCCGATTTCGTCCAGCAATTCATTCAGTTGGACGGTGTCGTCCGCTTCGATCATCGCGATCATATCATATTCGCCGCTGATGGCGTGAATGGCATGGACCTGTGCGAAATGGGTCAGCGCCTGTTCCACATCGCGGTGCAGGCGCGCTTGGCTTTTGATCATCATATGGGCGCGGATGCGGCTGGCGATAAAGGCATCGCCCAGCCGCACCGTATAGCCCGCCACGACATTAGCTTCTTCCAGACGGGCCAAGCGCGAATAGATTTGGCCGCGTGAGGTGCCCAATTCTTTGGCCAATTGCGCGATGGTCTGGCGGGCATCATCGCGCAGCAGGTTCAGCAAGCGTTCGTCAGTCTCGTCAAGCGTCATGCTGAAATTGGGCATTATTCTGTCCATGTCTCATCGACATAAATGCCAGTGCGGGGCGCCGTGTCGGCGCTGATGCTGCCACGATACATGCCCAGATCGTTAATCGCAAAGGCAGGGCGGCCATCGGGACCCATGGCGATCAGGCCGCCGTCACCGCCAATCGCGCCAACCGCCATGATGGTGGCTTGGGCGGCGTCTTTCAGGCTTTCGCCTTTCCATGCCACGCGGTCGCAAATTTGGCGCGCGGCGCTTTCGCGGATGAAATATTCGCCCGATCCGGTGGCCGACACCGCGCATTGGCCATTTTTGGCATAAGTGCCCGCGCCGATAATCGGGCTGTCACCCACGCGGCCCCAGCGTTTGCCGGTCATGCCGCCAGTCGATGTTGCGGCGGCCAAATTGCCATCGCTGTCCAGCGCCACCGCGCCGACCGTGCCGAACAAATGGGTGCGATCAATCGCGGCGTTGTTTTTGCGTTTCCATGCCTGCAACTGCTGCCAGCGTTCGTCGCTGTAAAACCATTTGGGGGTGACTTGGGGCAGGCCTTGTTCGACGGAAAAGCGGTTGGCCCCTGCTCCCGCCAGCATGACGTGGCGGCTTTTGTCCATGACGGCGCGGGCCAGATCGATGGGGTTGCGGGTATGGGTGACGCCCGCAACAGCCCCTGCTTTTTGGGTCGCCCCGTCCATAATGGCGGCGTCCAATTCATTCACGCCTTCGGCGGTGAACACCGAACCGCGTCCGGCGTTGAACAATATGTCATCCTCTAGCATACGGACGGCGGCGGCGACCGCGTCCAAGGATGTGCCGCCCGCGTCCAGCACCTTGCCGCCTGCATCCAAAGCGGCGTTCAGGCCTGCGCGATAGGCGCTTTCTTTTTCCGGCGTTAAATCGCCGCGTTCAATAACACCCGCGCCGCCATGAATGGCCAGCGACCAACGGGGAACCTGTGTTATCTCGCCCGCGCGGGCGGCGTAGTTGCGGACAAAGACGGGGGCATCGACTTTGCCGGATGGCAAATGAACGACGCTGCCCGCACCGATGCCCGTCACGGTGACGCGCGGCGCATCCAGCGGGCCAGATGTGGCGGGCAGGCGCAGACCCGCGCCATCGACCAGCCAAGCATAGCCGGTCGGAGATGTGGCATGGATGCGGCCTGTGCCATCAGGTTCCACGGCCAAGGCGGCGCTTTCGTCAATGCCCAAGCCCAGCATGGCGGGGGCATTGGCGGGGCGGTCTGCTTGGGCCTTGGCGACAAAAGCGAACAGGCGGCCCAAGCGGTCGCGTTCCGTAAAGTGACTGTCGGTGATGACGCCCTTTAGGACCGGAAAGCTAAGGAAATTCCCCTCGATGGTGTTGTCGGGGCCGAAGGGGGCGGCTAGGGCATCGGGGCTGGTGATGCTGCCGTCATTCATCGCGCCATATAGTTTTTCGCCTTGAATCGCGAGACCGGCGCTGGTCCCTGCCAAAGGCTTGCCGGATGCGACATGCTCGTTAATCATGGCGGCAATCGGCGTGTCGCGCCAATAGCGCACATAGCGCGACTGATCCCCGCCAGCGATGAAGATGCCATCCGCCTTTTTCAGCCGGTCCAATATCTTGCGGTTGGTCGATTGATTGCGGCTGTGCATCACGAAAATCTCGACGGATTGTACACCGCCGACATCATGGAAAAATTCTTGGCCAATTTCTTGGCCATAGGATGCGCTGAGCACCACGATATGGCCATTTCCCGCCTTTTGGAAAAACCATTTCAGGGCGTCTTTGTTGCGGTCGCCGCCGCCCATCATCAACAATCCACCCGACACATTTTGCGGCGTCGGCGTGTTTAATTTGCCAAAGACATAATGTTCAGGGGCTTTTTCTTTGGCGCCAAGCGGGGATGCCACCACCGCAAGCACCAAAAAAACGGACGAAATGCGCGCTTTGGAAAAATAGCGCGCGGTCCAACCTGTCATGACGAAGCCCCTGAAAATATGTGCACTAACCATATGATGTTACATAATGATCACAGCATATGACAATATGCTTTCACAAATTTGCATAATGTTTGTAATTTAAGATGCCTTTGGAATATCTGGCGGCATGGGGCGATTGGGGCAAATGAGTCGCGCCCGATCCAAATAAGGGGTTCAACATGACAAGCATGGGCAAGGCGTCGTTTCGCGGATTATTGGGGCTGAGCGTCTGTGTGCCAGCGCTGATGGTTCCGGCCTTCGCGCAAAGCAGCGATGACAGCGCAAATAGTCAGGAAATCATCGTAACGGGATCGCGCATTCCGACGATCCGTGACGAAGGCCCATCGCCTGTTACCACCATCACGTCCGATACCATTCGCGCCAATGGTTATACCAGCGTTCCCGAATTGCTAGCCGCGATGACCCAGAACAGCGGCCAAACCCAAAGCCCGCAATCGGGCAGCAGCGCAGATTTTACGCCCGGTGCCCAGCAAGTCGATTTGCGCGGCCTTGGCCCCAATCACACATTGGTGCTGGTCAATGGTCGCCGCATTGCCGATTTCCCGCTACCTTATATTGGCCGCAGCAATTTCACCGATATCAGCAACATTCCGGTCAGCCTGATTGAACGGGTGGAAGTGCTGAGCGGTGCTGGGTCCGCTATTTATGGTTCAGACGCCATTGCTGGTGTTGTGAACTTTAAGATGAAAGAAAAGCTGGACGGTGTGACGCTGGATTATCGTCATGGCCGGACCGAGCATGGCGGTGGCATGTCCCATCGCTTTACCGCCACTGGTGGTTGGTCGTCTGATCGTTTCAGCATTGTGGGCGGCGTGGAATATTTGGACCAGCGCCCGCTGTGGGGTTATCAACGTAGTATTCAGGATAGCACCGACGATCATCCGTTCCGGAAAGTCGCGCGCCGTAACTTTTATCGCGCGGATGAAAATGTGGATTATATCGCGCCGCCAGCAGGGGCCTGTGATTCCCTGTCTGATTTGGCGGGCGGATCAATCGGTCTTTATAACCGTCCTGGTTATGGCGATTTTTGTGGCAGCAAGACAGATATTGCCAATGGAACGATCATCAGCAAACGCAAAGGCTTTAACAGCTTTGGCTCGCTGAGCTATGAGTTTAGCGACAAGGCCAAATTCTTTACCGATTTCCAATTGGGGATCAGCAAAGTGGCCTTGCACTATGACCACACGCAATGGTTTTATGAGCCATCGTCGAGCAGCGCGGATACGGGTTTTTATAACGCCGTCACCGATCAATTTGAAGATTGGGGCCGTATCTTCACTCTAGAAGAAACGGGCGGCTTTGAAATGCGCCGCAGCAAGCAGGCGACCTATAGCATCACGCCAGGTTTGCGCGGCAAGCTGGACGGCGGCTGGGATTATGAGCTGAGCTTTAACTATAGCCGCTACCAATCGCGTGTTAGCTGGCCGCAGATTATTGGCAGCAAAGCCAATAAATTATTCCTCGGTGACCAGTTGGGTGTGGATGCAGACAGCGGCTATCCAATCTTCAACGCTGACCCAGCGGAGAAATTATATCGCGCTTTGACCCGCGCGGAATATGAAAGCATTTCGGCGGACACCGTTTATCGCCCCTATAGCTGGACCAGCAATTTGCAGGCGACGATCAGCAATGGCGAATTGTTCCAATTGCCTGCTGGCCCCGTGGGCTTTGCGGCCGTCGCGGAATATGGCAAGCAGGGATATGACCTGCGCCCCGACCCGCTGGCGCTGACTGATTATTATTATAGCTGGAAAGACGCAGACGGCGCGGGCAAGCGAAGCCATGCGGCCGTCGGCGGCGAAGTGCGGGTGCCTGTGCTGCCATTCGCAACGGTGACGGGTGCTGCCCGCTTTGACAATTTCGGCTTCGCTGGTCGTGATATAAGCAAATTCACTTATAATGCGGGCTTGGAAGTGCGCCCAGTGGACGCGCTGTTGTTCCGTGCGGCTTATGGCACCGCTTTCCGTGCGCCAGATTTGCATTATTTGTTTAGCGGTCCCGGCAATAGCGAAAGCTCCATTACCGATTATTATCGCTGCGGTGTTGCGGACCCCGATGCTCCGATTAGTGAATGCGATATTGAAGAAGGCGCGGTCATCAGCCGGACTGGTAATCGGGATCTTAAGGCTGAAACCGGCCGCACATTGACGGCGGGCCTTGTGTTTTCTCCGTCGAGCCGCTTGTCCTTGTCGGTTGATTATTATCGTGTGTCCTTGACCAATCAGGTCAATGATCTGCGCGCCGATACGCTGGCCCGCACGGAAGCGGATTGCAGCGCCTTGGGCGATAATTTGCCGGTGTTAGACCCGAACAGCGGGATGTGCCGCGATGCTTTTGCGCGCATTCAGCGTTTCACCAGCGGTTCCAAGGTGGGCCAAATTTCCACGGTGATTGTGAACCCGATCAACGTCGCAAAAGAAAAGGTCAGCGGCATTGACGTGGCCTTCCGTGGCAGCGTGCCGACCAGCTTTGGTGATTTCACTTTGTCGTTGGCACACAGCCATACCTTTAAGCATGAATATACCCAATATGCTGGTGATGATGCGATCAACAAACTGGCTGCCGACAGCAGCTATTATATCCCGCGTGACAAGTCGAACGGCAGCATTAGCTGGGACAAGGATGGGTTGATGTTCACCCTGTCGGCTACCCGCACGGGCAAGCTGCCAAATTATGATGAGGATGCCTATGTGCCATCCTACACGCTGGTGAATGCCACGCTGCAATATGATTTCACCGATCATCTTCGCGCGTCGCTGACCGTGCGTAATCTGTTCGACAAGATGCCCGTCAAGGATGCGACATGGGGCAGCTATCCTTATTATAATACCAGCTGGTATGACAGCATTGGGCGCAGCGTCTTCTTGCAACTGACCCATAAATTGGGTGGTGCGCCGCTGTAAGTCAAAACCGCAAGTCGAAACCGGCTGGTTTGATCTAGCCGAAACCGCATAAAGTCAAAAAGGCCGGTCGCAATGGATGCGATCGGCCTTTTTTTGTGCCGCATTTTTGCATTATATCCATTTTGGATGTATTCAGGAGCCGCTTTATGGGAGCCTTGTCATTCAGATGATTTATCTATTTTAAAATCAACATGATATGATGGTTTTGTGGAAAGTCATAAGCTGATTCCGCCCAAAATATATATCCGTTTTGGATGGTAATTGCTCGGGGCTGGCTTTTCCTATGATCAAAAAAGTGCAGAATTTTCGCCTTCCTTTGAAAAAAAATCGCGGGGCAGGTGCAGGGTTTTCGAAAGCCTGCGTCATCCTAAGCGAGTGACATGTTGATCGCCGATTGACCACGCAAACGGCCGATCCTTCAAAGGAATTGCTGAGATGAAAAAAATGCTGTTCGCAGCATGCGGGATCGCTTTGCTTGCTTTCCCAGCCACTGCATCTGCCCAATGGATGGAAGCGAAAAATGCGGCATTCACTGTCTATGGTGATGGCGGCGAAGCCCTGATTTCTTCTTTGTCGGATGATCTGTTCCGCTATGACGCCGCACTGCGTCAGGAACTGGCGGTAAGTGATCGGGCCGACAAGGCTCCGCTGACCATCTATTTGGTGGGAACCAGAAAAGAAGCAGGCCGTTTGGCCAGCGGCAGCCATGACAGCAATATTGCTGGATGGTATAACCGTCATGCCGAAGGCGGCTTTGCCGTGTCCAATTTGGAAGGGTGGGCAGCCAACGCCAAATCCGTATCGCGTTCGGTGCTGTTGCACGAATATACGCATCATCTGCTGAACCGCTATGCCACCAGCGCCATGCCAGCTTGGTTGTCGGAAGGAACGGCAGAATTCTACTCGACCATGAGCTTTGACGCCAATGGCCAAGCCATCATCGGTCAATTCCCGCAAATCCGCGCCAACAGCATGGCCAAAAAGAACCAGCTGCCTATCGAAACCCTGTTGCTGTCCAGCCCTATGCAAATCAGCAACAATGTCCACCGCGAACAATTTTATAACCGCGCATGGTTGTTGACTCACATGCTGCACTTTGACGCGGCTTGGAAGCCACGCTTGGCGCAATATTTGGCGGCGTTAAACGGCGGCGCAGATGCGCGTCAGGCCGCCGCAAATGCTTTTGGTGATTTTAACGCGCTGGACGCAGCGCTTGATCAATATGCCAAGCGCCCCGTCCAAAGCCGCACCGTCGCAGTGGCTGGAACGGCCCAAACCGCCACCACATTTCGTGCCATGACCAGTGTCGAGGCGCAATTGGTGCATCTGCGCTTGGAACGCAAAGCGGCGGGACGCGATGCGAGCCGTCTGGCCGTGGTGCAGGGCGACTTGGCTACACTGGCCCATGTGCATGGCGACGACGCCGATGTGCAGTTTGAATTGGCTCAGGCTGGCGATAACCTGCTCAGCGCCCGCAAAAATCGCGGCGAGGGCATCGACGCGCTTCGCACGCAAACGCAGGGCGCATTGGATAAAAGCTTGGCCCTGCGCGCCGATCATGCCGCCGCGAATTTGCTGCAAGGGCAAATGCTGATGGACCAACTGCGTCATCAAGGGTCGACCGACGCCAGCGCATGGCAGCGCGTGCGGGCTTCGATTCAAAAGTCGATCACCGCCAATGGTAACAACCCTATGGCTCTGAAAGCTTATTATGACAGCTATATCGGTGAACGCCGTCCAGCCAGCAAAGACGCTGTTTCTGCCATTGCCAAAGCCTTTGACATGGTGCCAGAACTGTCGGCGGTGCGTGTAGCCTATGCGTGGTCCTTGGCCCGCGCTGGCGATTTGGCAGGGGCCGAGCGCGCCGTCCAAATCTTGGCCTATGACCCACAAGACAGCGGCAGCGGCCGGATGTTGGCTGTGCAATTCGCCGGTATGCGAAAGTTGCAAGCGGGCGGTGCTGCCAACCCAGCAATGGGCGGCTGAGGCCTGCACATCCGCATTTTGCGATGGAATGAAGGGATATGTCAGGACGGAATAGGCCATATTTTCAGGGGGGTTAGGGAAGGGTGAAAAAAATCTGCATGACCGCTTGTCAGAATCTCCATCCGCTGTTAGAGGCCCCTTCAACGCCGCTTTAGCTCAGATGGTAGAGCACATCATTCGTAATGATGGGGTCACAGGTTCGAGTCCTGTAAGCGGCACCACCTTCCTTAAGGTGCATAACTCCCAACATAGCTAACGTCTCAGGCTAGGGTGCCTTCCCAGTGGGTCTGGCGTGGGTCTCTTGTTCTAGCTGATGTTGCCCTAATCGACACCCAAGCCCACCCAACCACTTATCGGCGTCTGTGCTTACCGCACCGGCGCTTTTTTGTGCTTTTAGAAAACACAATGATCGTCATGTATGCGGATTAGATTGCTCGACGATGCTGTGTAGTTCGAACCACGGATGAAGATCAATTGTCAGCGAAAGAGCGAACACCGCCGTTTGCATCCATATTCAGCCAGTGGGTGGGTAAGGAGGGCTCGCGAAAGAAGGCTTGTTCGATTAGGGATCGTTTTCACTTGCAAGATAGTGCGATCACTGCCACAATTTTCGACACAAAAGCTGTCACCGGATCGAAATCATGTGTCGGTGTCTCAAGGTTGCCGTGAAACGATGTGCTACCACATAGGTGCAAAGACTATTTCTTTGCGTTCGCGTTGGCTGATGCGCTGTTGTTCAGCTGTAACTGACGGGCTCTAAGCTTGAATCACAAAGGCCCGTACAGTCGTCGCAATCGGCGAAGCGTAAAAGTTATGCTCCTTATCAAAGATTAAACCCCTGGCGTAGGCCCAAGAATTTCCATTCCCCAGTTAACAGCTAACGATATCAGAAATAATATTGTAAAAAATTTATGCCATTTTTTAATAATGTTAATCGCAGATACAATATTTCTCCGAGGTTTCCAGATCATTGAAATTAGCACGTGTGGCAGAGGGAGTATGGTCGCTAATACTAAGTATATAGCTAGGTTTTCGAAAAAGTATGTCCACGGTATCCCAGAAATTCTGCAATATGAAGTACTAAAGCACATCTCGGAAGTGGCAACCATTGCTAATGTGATGGATAGCAAAAAAAACCATTTTAGGTTCAGGACTCATTGATCAGAGCCAGAAGATGACAGTTGCGGCGAGGGCG
>CAZIVW010000047.1:0-10163 GCA_964542975.1 uncultured Sphingopyxis sp. | reverse complement strand
CTTCGTCTTTTCTCCTCGCCCTGCGGCATATCGTCTCAAACCTCGATCGCGAAATTAATAGGTCCTGACCCTGGCAATCCGACGAACGCCACAACGCAGTCCCCATGCGGCGGTAGGACATGGGATTTGATCCGACGCATTTGCGCAGCCGCAAGCCATAGCATCACGCATGGCAACGCCTCTCGCTGATATTCACCGCATTGATCACAGGGGCAGCAATGCCATCGGCCTGAATATGCGACGGATGCCGTGCTCGGTCCCTTGCCCGTCTAAACCGCTTATCGCCCAGGCACCTGAGATAGCCTGAGCGATAATTTTATATGTAAAATAGACGATGATATGATTATGCGGTGTGATTTAGCCTGCCTTTTGACATAGCAATCCCAAGCCCTAGCAACATCAAGAATAAGCCCATCCCCATCAGTCCCAAGCCATCCCCCATCAGCAGCGTCATGAACTTTAGGACAAATGGCGTTATAAACTGGGCTAGGTAAATCATGCTCAAGATCAGCCCTGCGGCGAAGGCGCGGGCGCTTTCCGCCACCGGTGCCAAAATGAGCGTTTTACAGATTGGGGCCACAAAACCGCCGGCGGTCCCAATTAGGATAAAGCCCATGGCAAGCATCACAACATCCGTCGCCAAGGCGGATAAAGCCAATCCGGCACCCAACGTTACTAATGTGATAACCAGCAGTCGCCGCACATTTATATGGCGTACTATATCGCCGTAGAAAAAGGCGGCCGCAGCGGAAAGCAGTGCAGGAACAGCAATAAGACTGCCAATCCAAGACGCATCGGTTACGCCGATTTTCCGCAACAAAAATGGCCCTTCGACATGCAAGATGAATATGCCTATCGATGCAAAAATCAGCAAAGCATAAAAGGATAGGACCGGCTTTAAGGCTTGCCAATCAGACGGACCTTTGGACGCGGGCTTATCATCGCTGGTGGTGGTTCCGATCATCATCGCCAAAAGGATCAGCCCAGCAGCATAAAGCAGAAATGGGCCCCTGGAACCGAACAGGTTAACAAGGGCACCGCCTAAAATGATCGCACCCATACCCAGCAAGGCACCGACCGAAGATGTCCAGCCGAAAAGGCGGTTGCGGACATCAGCGGAATATTGGTTGGCTATTTGGATCAGGCACAATGTCGATATTGCCCCGGCACTGATTCCAACCAAAATGCGGCTGGCAAAGAGCAGCCAAATATTGGCTGGCAACAATCCGAATAAACCAGCAGCAGCAAAAATAGCGGTCAAGCTAAGCATTGCCCTCCTTGGGCTGCTATAGCGTGATAGATAAGCTGCGAATGGGCCGCCAAAGATGACCATGATTGCCGGAGCAACCATGATCATTTGCGCGATAAAAGACCCATCTACTGTATTCGTGCCCAGTTCCGCTGCCAAAGCGGGAAGGGCTGGCACAAGCGGTGTTGTGACAAGCGCGATGACAGCGGTTCCAAGCACAATGGTGGCTGTGCTCAACACCGATTGACGGGATGTGGTGGTCATAGGCGGACCGTCAGTTCAAGCCCATAGGTGCGGGGCTCGCCATACCAAACGCCTGCATATCCCAATGCGCCGAAATCAATGGCGCGCGTCTTATGCTTTTTATTGGCGGCATTTTTCACAAAAGCCGTTACCGACAAATTTGCTCCGTCGTTCAACTTGATGTCATCGATACGCAATTGCGCATCAAAAAGGCTGCGAGCGCCGCTGATCGTTTCATCGAAAAATGGCAAGCCAACTGGTGTCGCGAAGAAGTAAATCTGGGAGCGATAATTCCAATCCCCCCGCAGGCTGACCTTGCCCACATTGTTCCAATCAAAGCCATATTCAACGCTGGCATTTGCCGTGAAGGATGGTGCATTTTGCGGTTTGGCGATATCGGAAATATCACCGCCAAAGGCGGAGAATTTCAGAATATCAATATCGACATAGCCGAAATTGCCGCTGAGGGTGAGGCCGGATGTCGGCACGGCAACAGCCTCAATCTCCACACCTTTGTAACGTGTTTTTCCGGCGTTTACCACGACCTGTCCGAATGTTCCGTTGGTGTTGAGAACGGGTTGCGAAATTTGTTGGTCGTCATAATTGTTCAGAAATGCTGCTGCGTTGAGCCGCAAACGGTTGTTGAACAATTCCGATTTTACCCCGACTTCATATGACCAAAGGCTTTCAGGTAAAAATGGGTCTTGTGATGTTCGCACCGAATAGCCGCCGGAACGATATCCACGGGCCACGCGGGCATAGAAATTCAAATCGCGATTGGCCCGAAAATCAAGACTGGCGCTCCCCGTTGGCTCTTCGAACGTCACACTATCTTTCAGCACGAAGGGCAGTGTTTCGTTGATCGATTTTTTGTCCCAATTATAACGCATGCCGACGGTCAAACCGAGCCGATCATCCAAGGCTTCTGGTCGGTAGCTGGCCTGCCCAAAAATCGCGAACGACCTTGATTTCGAGTGATATTGCAGCCTGCTAGGGGCTCGAAAGCCTTGTAGGGCGAGTTCAACTGGGAAGTCATCCCGCAACTCTTCGTCCAAAAACGACCGGACGTCTAAGATAGCGGTGGCGACTTGCGGTGCATTCTCTTGCCCTTTTTCCGTAAAATAAAATGCCCCTGCCACCCATTGCAGCGGGCCATCATTCTGGGAGGACAGTTCAATTTCTTGGCTGAATTGGCGCTGTCGACGGCTGTTCGAGGAATGGAATAATCCAATATCGCCAACCGTGGGGTCATAAGGATCGCCGGAGAATAGCAAGCCGCGAATGCCGCCAAGGCCATCAAGATCGCTGCGTGAGCGAGAGTTCCAGCCGCGAAAGGCTGTCGTGGATTTGACAGCAATATCCCCTAAATCCAACTTGCTACGGACCATATGGCCCCAAATTTTATCGCGGGATCCACCATCATTATCCAGCGCGATTTGATCGACGCGCTGTTGTTGAATGACGGCGTCGCGCCCACCAAGGGATGAGGAGTTCGCCAGATATGTTCGGATGGTTTCATTGGCATTCACCATTTGGAACGCCATGGATTGTGCCTTGCGGTCCGAATAATCGAACACATATTCCGTTGTAAAATTATCTGACAAGTCCAGTGCCAGTGCGGCACGCACAGCATCAATATTTTGGGCGCCAGGGGAGTGGCTGTCCGATGCCAGGATGTTTTTGGTCAGTCCGTCGCGTTGCCGATGTACATAGGTCAGCGACAGGCGGGCGACATCCGCCAGACGCCCTGTGTCCAGGGTTAGGCGCGCATTGCGGGCATCAAAACTACCGATACCCAGCTTGGTGACTACACCAAAATCTTCGGCGGGTTGCCGCGTGATAAAATTCACCGCGCCTCCCGTCGTGTTGCGGCCAAATAAGCTGCCCTGTGGGCCACGAAGCACTTCGATGCGTTCAATATCGCCGACGTCGAACGCGCTGGCACCGGAGCGGGCGAGATAGACACCATCGATATACAAGCCGACTGGTGTGTCCAAAGTCATCATTTCATCGGTCGGGGTCGCAATGCCGCGCAAGGTGATGACGCTGCCAACGGAGGTCGATGTGCCAGGCAAGATATTGAGGTTGGGCGCGATATTGCCCAAATCCGTGACTTGTCGAATACCAAGCTTTTCCACCGTTTCGGCACTGAGCGCGCTGATCGCGACAGGGGTCCGCTGAAGATTTTCCGATCGGCGCTCTGCTGTGACGATAATTTCGGTCACGGTAGCATTGTCCTGAGCCACGGCGGCGCTGCTGCTCATCAATGCTAAAAGCGCGCCATATGAGATAGTGCTTCGATAGGGAAACATTTCAAATTCCTAATTTTATATCGAAAATTGGTTGTGCAAAATCGCTGCTGCTGGCGGTCATGCCAAATGGGCTGGCACCGCGACTGGGAAGCGCAGCAATTGTTGGGCCAATGCTTTGCCCATCGGGTCAAATCGCAGCGAAGCGGTGATCCCGCCGTCCAGCGCCTGATGAAGAGTGAAGTTTAGACTAGACATGGCTGGGGCCTGATAACAGCGCACTTCGCTTTCTGCGGGGTTTTCGAACAAATGCGCGTACCAATCTCTCAACGTTTGCGTATTTAAAGACGCATTTAAATAAGGCAAATATTCTGGTCGTCGCGCAATGACTGCAATATTGGAAATGTTTCCTTTATCTCCGCTACGCACCCAGGCTAGCTTCTCTAGCGGCAGCGTGGCATCGGTTATGTCATCGGGCATGGGGATAGGGGGCAACAGGGGCACTGCTTCTGATGCAAAGCCGCCGTCCACCGGCACCGCAACAGTTTGCGCCTTCCCATCCACAACGACATTGATCTGGAATTCGCTTTTCTCAATGAGAATTGGGAAGAGTTTGAACAGGGGGCCGACCCCCAATCCCAATGGGATACAGGCATTGCCAGGCGCCATAGATATCCCAGCGGTGAAATGTTCGGACACCAACAATGCTGCGGCGGATGCGTCGTCATGATCGGCGACGATGCGGCATGTTACTTCCCGAATATCGCGAGCAAAAGGCTGTGCATGTGCGCCGAAGGAGGATTCTGCGCCTAAGGCTTCCACTTTGGTTTCGCGCCAATCGGCTTGGTTGCGCAGCCGCAGCATTTGACTTGTGCGCTCGATCAGCGCGGCACCGATGCGCTCGACCTTTTCAACGGCGTCTTCGCCGCTGACGACGAAGCTTGCCAAGCCGCGATAGCCATTTTCATAGGTTAGCAGCGCCTTATAAGTCGAAGTCGGGGCATAGCCAATCGCATTGGAGACATGTACGCGGTTTTCGCCAATTTGTTGCAACCGGACTTGGCTGAAATCGCAGGTCACATCCGGAACATAATAACGTTGCGGATCACTGACTTCGTACAGCAATTGTTCGGAAACCGTGCCAATCGATACCAAGCCACCTGTGCCAGCCGCTTTTGTGATGATGGCGGTTCCATCTTCAAAACATTCCGCGATGGGATATCCGATATTCGCCCAATCCGGCACATCGCGCCAATCGGTAAATATGCCGCCGGTAACCTGTGCGCCGCACTCCAATAGATGACCGATCAATGTGCCAGCCGACAATTTGTCATATTCATGCGGCAGCCACCCAAATTCGTGGATGAGCGGACCTAGCGAAGCCGCGCTATCGACAACCCGTCCTGTCACGACAATGGTTGCGCCTCTGTCGAGGGCGGCTGCGATAGGGATTGCGCCCAAATAGGCATTGGCGGTTGTGATGGGCTGCGTGGGGAAACTTTCACCGGAAAATTGGTCCTGATAACCGGCGGCGCGCAGTTCATCCGCGCGCGATAGAATATTGTCGCCCTCAATATAAGCGATGCTTGGGGAAAGGCCCAGTTCGCGGGCGACTTGTTCCAGCGCTAGGGCGCATTCTTTCGGGTCCAAGCCACCGGCATTGGCAACAACCTTGACGCCTTTGTGCATGATTGCTGGCAAGTTCTTGCGAATATGATCAACAAATTCAGACATATAGGGCGTGCCTGATTGGGTGGATTTGCGCTCTGCCAATATTGGCATGACCCCTTCGCCCATGCAGTCAAAGGCGAGGTAATCAATATCTTCCGTTAGCAATTGCGGGATAGCGATGGCGCTATCGATAAATCCGGCGGAGGCCCCACCGATTTTAATCACCTTTTTAGACATTCCTTACTCCTCAAACCATTTTTTTATTTATGTGGTATTGAGAAGGCCGAACCAATGATCGCGGCATGTGATAAACGGACAATCATGTGGTAAACTGACAAATTGGTCATGCAATGGCGTGTTGAAATTCCGCTCCCACGCTGGTTAATAGTAAGAAAATAGACATGAGATTGGGGTGGATCGAATGGCACAGGCGATGTTTCGGGTGGAAAAGGAATTATCGGCGTCCAATATCACGCTGCAAATTCGCACATCGCAATGGCTCGATGTGACCGACATTCCTATTACCATGGCATCCTATACATTAACGACGATGATGGCAGGCCATAGCGCGTGGTTGAAATCGTCGGCGGAGGCCAGTTTTTCGCGCCGCTATGTCGATCTGGGCCGCATGTATTTGCTGACAAAGGGAACGCCGCTTTTGATCCGGCCCCAAGCCGTCGGCGAAAATCGTCATTTCGCTTGTATTTTGTCACCGCAAATTATCGACCAAGCAGGCCTTGCAAACGTGCTGGTCGATCATCCTTTTAGCGGGGTGAATATGAAACCCTGTCAGTTCCGCCCATTTCTAGATGTGCTGATGCAGGAAATGACGAATCCGGGGTTTTCCAGCCAATTGTTGATTGAAGCGATTGGTATATCATTGGGCGTTACCCTGTCGCGAACATTGGCAGAGCGCACCCATTCCCACGAGGTCATTGGCGGGTTGGCCGATTGGCAGTTGCGGCGCATCAAGGAAATGATCGCCGACAACGACAAAATTCCAACCGTTGCGGAATTGGCGGCGCACTGTGGTGTTGGTGAACGTCATTTGATGCGATGCTTCAAACAATCAACCGGTTCGACGCTCTATAAATTTGCCGAAAATATTCGTATCGAAAAGGCAAAGGCGCTTTTGGAAAATTCGGTTCCCATCAAAATGATTGCGGACAGGTTGGGTTTCCAAAATGCGGGCAATTTTTCCACCGCATTTAAGCGGGCCGTGACGATTTCCCCGTCGCAATATCGCGGCCGCAATAGGGCGATGAAGTCATAAATTCATTTCCGTCATAATCTTTACCCCACTGAGTGGACAAGGCTATCTCTTTCCTTGGCTGTTCAGTGGGGGAAGGTCATGCAAATGGCTAAGGCCAGTCTTCCATGGTCGTTGACAGGTCTTGGGTTATAATGGGGGCGTTACCATGTTCAGACGTTATATATATCTGTCAGGTAGCGGTGTAATAATGCGTTGATTTCGTCCGACTTCTCAAGCTGGATGAGGTGCCCCGCATTTTTCAGCATCACGACGTCGCGCACATTTGCGTGGTGTTTGTGAATGTCGCCAAGCGGATCGTCGCCATGCCACGCCTCCAAATCTACATCATCCTCGCTGCCGATGAAGTAGAAAGGTGGCTGGGTTTTCAATCCGCGCCAAGCGGCGCGTTGTTCCCAGCGTATATCCATCGCCCGATACCAGTTCAGCCCACCCGTGAAGCCGGACCGCGCATAGGTTGACGCCATAACGTCCATTTCCTCGGCAGATATCCATGCCCATGGCAGCGGAGGGGCGATCGGCAAAGCATCGAGATATTTTGTCCCGACAGGATGTTTCCACACATCAAGATAGTGATAATCACCCGACAAAGCATAAAGGACGCGCGTGATAAATTCATGGGGCGCCTTGGCCAAATCGGCATCTGCTACGCCTTCGGGGCGGAAATATTCGATGTGGACAAAATGATTTTCGGCCCATGCTGCGGCTTCGGCCAGCGGCGAAATATCGGCCCGTTCGGGATAATGTGGGTTTTCCAAGGCGATGATCGCCTTGACCCTGTTGGGGTGTAAATGCGCCAAATCATAAATGGCGAAAATACCAAAGTCCAAGCCAGCAAAAACGGCCTGATCTTCGCCCAAATGATCCAGCAATCCTGCCAAATCGCCAGCGGTCTGGATGCAATCATAGGCCTGCGGCGAAGCTGGGGCATCGGTTTCGCCCATGCCGCGCAAATCGGGGGCAATGACCCGCCAACCCGCATCGGCCAAATAGCTTATCTGGCGGTGCCAGCTATACCAACTATGTGGAAATCCGTGGCATAATATGATCAGCGGCCCTGTGCCGCGCTCCACATAGTGGACCCGAATATTGTTAATGTCGGCCCATTTGTGATCGAACTGATTAGGTTCGCCAAATTTACTAAGTTCCAATGCCTTACCCTCTCCCCAAGACATAGAAAAGCCCAGCGCATTCCGACGAGCGGTTTGCGCTGGGCGATGTTATGGCATTAATTAGAAGCCAAGTTTGACTTCTGCACCGATGACGCGCGGTTCAGAATATGGCGCGGTCTGCGAGAAGAAGCCGCTTTGCTGGCTGCCTACACCGATCGCAAACTGGCGTGCGCGATCATTGAACACATTGTTGGCAAACAACGCAACCGTGAGATCGGCGTTGTTCAATTCGCGCCGGTAGGCGAGACGGAAGTTCACGACTTCACTAGCATCACTGCGATATAAGTGATTGCCAATCACCAATGGTCCAGCCTGCGACGACACGGCCATCGTGCTTTGATAGGAATAGGTTGCATAGGCCGTAACCGACGAACCGCCCTTAGAGTAGAATTCCCAATCACCAGCCACCGTCAGCGAATTGTCCGGTACGAACGGCATCGCAAAATAACCGGTCACATCATCGCCCACTTGCACCGGCGATCCCGGATTTACAGCGGGGTCAAAGGTGGTGTCGGGGAATGCCAGCACTTGCTTCAGCTTGGCATCAAGCAAGGCGTAAGACAGGCGCAGGTTCAGGGCGCGCGATGGACGATAGCCGACCTCAAGCTCCAAACCGTTGATCGTTGCGCGGCCTGCATTGACCGTGGAAATCTTGGACAAGTCGACGGGGTCCGCCGCAAAGTCGATTTGCATATCACGGAATTTGTTGTGGAAAGCCGACAGGTTAACCGTCAACGCACGGTCCAAGAATTGCGATTTAACGCCAGCTTCCCATGCTTCGACCTTTTCAGGGCCAAAGGTTTCCGTAAAGTCCAGTCCGCCTTCTGCCGAACCGCCAGCCTTATACCCCTTGGAATAGCGGGCATAGGTCATCACGTCACGGTTCCATTGCATTGCAAGGTTAACCGATGGGCTGAAATTGTCGAATTTCTGGTTGTTGCGGATATTATCTTCGGTGACCGCGTCATAATACCATTGCGTCCGTCCAGCGCGACGCACGTCTTCGGTATAACGCGCGCCAAAGGTTGCCTTCAGGCGGTCGTTCAAGATCGGCGGGGTGACGGTGACTTGCAAATAAGCCGCTTTGGAAATCGACTTGGCATCAACAAGGCGTGACGTGTCCGCCTCGCCGCCCGGAATCATAGCGCCTTCCAAAAATTGGTTCTGGAAATGCGAGCCGGTTTCTTTGAAATAATAAAGACCGCCGGTATATTCGGTGCGATCACCAATCGAGCCAACAAGCTGCAATTCCTGCGTATATTGCTTGGCACTATAATCGTGAAATTGCTCGGTCGTGTAAATTCCGCCGGGGAACGGATAGGATTGGCCGACGCCATAGTTCACATATTGCTTGCTATCCGACTTGCGATGGGACGACAAAGACCGGATCGTTAGGCTGTCGTTGATGTCATAATTGACGGTCAACTGATGATCGGTGAAGTGTGAACGGCTTTTGGGCAGGTCCAAAGGCGCATAAGTTGCGTCTTTGTCCAGATCATAGCCGGGTACCAAACCAACAAGGTCAGGGTTGAAATAATAAGGCGGGGTCGACAGGACGCGGCCACGGGCAAATGAATAGTCGATGGTCAGACCGTCCATCGGCTTCAGGCGGGCCGCGATACGGCCAGCCAATTGGCCCGAACCATGGAAATTATTTCCGCCGCTATTCTTCACATAACCATCTTGGTCAGAATAGAGAAGCGTGCCCTTTAACGATAGTGCGCCGATGGCGGGCAAATTGATGTTCGCCAAACCGCGCACATAGTCGCGGCTGCCATAGGTCGCGCTTACGCTGCCGCCCCATTCACCCGTCGGCTTGGACGAGATGATGTTGACTGCGCCGCCGGTGGTGTTGCGACCGTATAATGTGCCCTGCGGACCGCGCAGGACTTCGATACGTTCGGGGTCACCAAGGTCGAATAAAGCTGCTTGTGGGCGGGCGATGTAAAATCCATCGATATACATGCCGACGCCGCCGTCTTTCGTGATCTGGCCTGCGTCAGCCGAACCTTGGCCGCGCATGGTCAGCGAGACGGTGTCTGACGAGTTGGGATAGGCGGTGACTTGCAGGCTGGGAACGGCCTGTGCGATTCCGCGAATGTCAGAACTGCCATGATTTGCTAAATCTGCCCCTGTCGCTGCCGTGATTGCGAGCGGCACATTTTGCAGTCTTTCCTCTCTGCGCTGCGCCGTAACGACAATCTCACCGATGTCGGTTGCGGCTTCTGCTGCGCTCGTTTCTTGCGCGTTGGCGACCGAGGTAAATGGCAGGCTGGCAGCCAAAATGGACAATGCGAGGCTGGACCTGC
>CAZIVW010000046.1:0-11324 GCA_964542975.1 uncultured Sphingopyxis sp. | reverse complement strand
GCCAAGGTGGCATAATGAGATAGGTGACCGGCACAAAACCGTTACAAGTCCACCTATGTCTGGACATCGGAAGGTTGGCTCACCCTCGCCGTCATCCTCGACCTGCACAGCCGACGTGTCGTTGGTTGGGCTGTCAGCGATAGAATGAAAAAGGATTTGGCGATCCGATCATTGGATATGGCGGTGCGCCTGTGCCCCCCTGTCTGGCTGCATTTTTCATTCCGATCGCGGTAGCCAATATTGCTCCTATGACTAGCAAAAGAAGCTGCAGGCCTACGGCCTGCGTCCATCCATGAGCGGCAAAGGCAATTGCTACGACAACTCCGCCGTCGAGACATTCTGCAAATCCCTGAAGGCGGAAATGATCTGGCGGCAGAGCTGACCAACCCGGCGGCAAACAGAGGCCGCCATCTTTCCGTGCATCAATGGTTTCTACAACTCACGGCAGCGCCATTCATATCTGGGCGGCATCAGCCGGCTCGCCTTTGAGGCCAAGGTGGCATAATGAGATAGGTGACTGGCGCAAAACCGGTATAAGTCCGCTTCCCCATCGTCGTCTCCTATCCTTAAAATTAGGATAGAAGGCGTCCAGAAATCTAGGTGTGACTCAGTAATAGGTCTGCTCACTGACCGCAATTCGCCGACAGGCTTCAGCGGTCGACGTACCCTATGCTACACAATCTCAACTTCACTCAGCTTGCCGATAATCTCTTCCAGCTTGTGTCTCTTGCTTGGTCTTTATTATCCCTTTCGTGATCCAGACTATCATTGTCTTTGGGCTGCTCAGCGGGGGGGAGATTAGCTTCGTTTGCGCAAATTCGATTTAGCGCGGGGCGGATGTGTGAAAATGTGATTTTCACGCTACGGGAGTGCAGGTTGGATTGGTTTAGATCTAGGAGTTCTCGATGTTATGTTGATATTTATTATAATATTTTGTGAATTAAATTATTTGAATTTATTTAAATGATATTGAAATGGTGATGACATAATAAAATTTACTAAACATAGCGTTTTTTCTGGTTGAACTAAAATGTGTTGGTGTACTTCAGTCAATTTTATCGGTTTGTGGGCTGGAAATAATTTTGATTTGACTGGAAAAACAATCTTGCGGATCGCTGTTTTCTCCTTCCATAGATATGCGCACAATCCCAAAAAAAAGGAATTTGATGTTGCGTAAATATCTTGCAGCACCTGTCGTTATGATCGCGCTTATGGCCGCTACTAGCGCAAAGGCACAGGAGGGGCCTAGCTGGACCGGGGCTTATGTCGGTTTGGGCGTCAGCGGGACCCATATGGAGACAGATCAGGATTCCGTGCAGCCGGGCTACACCTTTTATCATGCGGCCGATTATGGCGGAAAGCATCTTTACGCTTTCATACAAGCCGGTGCGGATGTTCAGTTGGGTAAGGCTGTTGTCGGCGCGCAGCTTCGCCATGAACGGACCGGTTCAGATGGGGACAGCTATTGGAAAGTGGATGAGCTTGTTTCATCTAATGCGAAGAATGTTACGAGCGTGACTGCACGGGCCGGTTATCTGGTGAAACCACAATTGCTGGTCTACGCGGATGCAGGCGTGGCTTTTGGTCATTTTGATTATGGTAGTGTTGATGAGCGTTGGGGCCTTGTTGATGACAGCCTGCGTGCCAATCGCGAAGGGGTGACTTTTGGCGCGGGCGCGGAATATCGCATCGCGAAGCGTGTGTCGTTGTTCACCGAGTATAATCGGACGCAATTTAAACGCGAAAGCGCGAGCTTCGATTATGGCGATGCTTATCCGAATAGCTGGAAATATGACTTTAAGCATAAGCTCGACAGCTTGAAGCTGGGCGTGAACGTCCGCTTTTAACGTGGGTGCCGGGCCCTCCTTGTCGCTGCGGCGGGGAGGGCCTAGCTCCGGCGCACGGACGATAGGACAGGATGCTGATTCGTTGCGATCCTTCCAATCCGTATTGCGCCGCTTAAAACAGGCTAGGGCGTATCGAGATAACCCAAAGTAGCTGTGCATCCACCCTGATTGTAAAGGACTTAAATGCGCCAGGTTTGTGGATAACTATATGATAATATTCATGGTGAAGCGCGTTATATAAAATAAATTGATTTTCCCATAATATTTGCGAACATATGTCCAGTAATAATTACGCAAAAAGAGGGGTGTATGGGCGATATGGGACGCAGAGATGTGATGCGGGCCGCTGCTTCTGTGGTAGGCGGGCTCGGGGCTTCTCAAGTCACTACGGTTGCTGCTGCATCGAGCCTTTTTCCTGTCGCTTCTGGGGGCTCAATCGGCCGAATCTGGGAGGAGTTCTGTGCAGAGGTAGCGGCGGCTGCACAGGTTTTGAGCCGGCCCATGGCTCCCAAAGGGGCGCTGGATCAGGTAGAGGGGGTGCGATATCTAAGTCGCCTGACCCGTGGTGCGTTGGAGATGGCGGTCGAGTCATCCGATCCCGATTTTCCTCGCTTTTATCAACTTTCGAACGAGATTTTAAAAATCGGAGCCGACAATCCAGATAATCTTTACGCGCAAGCGAACATAGCAGGTGATCGTGTTTATCGGGTCACGGGTAGCAAGGGGAGCGTCCCTTATTTAAGCATGGGTACCAAGGCCAATCGATACGCCACCAATGGCACAATGGCTTCGACCGGTGAAATCGATGGCAAAGATTTGATTTATAACGATGATGGCTCATTCGAAATATATATCAGCAAGGCAAGAAATGGCGCCAAAAATTGGCTACCGTCTTCAGACGATACGACGCTTCTGCTTATTCGTCAGACATTTTTGGACAGAAATACCGAAGTTGCTGCGCAATTTCATATTGAAGCGGTAGGCGACAAGAAATATCCTGTTCCGCTTACCGAAGAAAATTTGTCGCGCGCGCTCAAACAGGCTGCTGCATTCGTCAACGGTACGTCCAAGAATTTTGCCGAATGGACTGAAATGTTTATGTCGCGTCCCAACGAATTGCTTTCATGGGATCAATCATTCTTTCAGCGTGCGGGGGGTGACCCCAATATCTACTATCTTCATGGATATTGGAATTTGCAGCCAAACCAAGCGTGGATATTGCGTACTCCCATTCCTGCCTGCCGCATGTGGAATTTCCAAGTGGATAATTGGTGGATGGAATCGCTTGATTATCGTACCCGCCCGAATGTGTGGACCAATTCCAAACGCGCAAAAATTGGCGCAGATGGCGCCTTGACGCTTGTCGTGTCCCCAAAAGACCTAGGCTTTGGCACCTGGATTGATACCGCAGGCCATTCAAACGGTACGGCACTGTTGCGCTGGATTGATGCGGAAACGCACCCTGAACCGCGCTGCGAGATAGTCTCGATTGTTTGAAAGCAGTCAAGAAGACCATTGGTCGTCGCTGAACGGGCCGGCAGCAAATCCTACTCACGTCCCATCAGAACGGGTTCTAGCGATGAATGATTTCGCACACTGGGGCGTTTGTTGGCAGAAACATCTATATTCGCTGCTATCGCTATCCGAGGCAGTTCCTTCGCACTGGCATCGGGTGCCAGCGTCGCGGCCTATGTTGATGGGTTCTGTATGGGGAACTCCGCTCCTCTGGCTCGGCTGTAAATTTCTTATTAGACGATTGTGTGGTTCGTGATGATAATATTGCATCTGAGCTTACGAGCCGCGCATCCGTTTGCATTAAATCTCAATTGAATTTGGAACGACAGATTGATCGGTTCCTTGTAACGGAGTGCAGTCAATGGATTCAGTATCTGTATCGACGTGGAAAAGCTTTTGTGAAACGCTTGCCAGCGCGGCAACGATATTCGACGATCCCCACACGCCAACGGATAGTCTAAGCCAAGTAGAGGGCCTTCGATATCTGAGCCGTCTTACGCGGGTAGCGCTTGAATCGATTATTGAGTCGTCGGATGTGGATTTTCCGCGCTTGTTCCAGATGAGCAATGAAATTGTTAAAATTGGCGGCGATAATCCAGACAATAGTTATTGGAATGCCAATATTTCAAGTTCGCGAAAATATCAGATCTCAGGAAATAAAGGGACGATCAAATATCTGAGCTTTGGCACCAAGGCTAATCGATTTTCGATTGATGGTGGTATGTCGTCAACGGGAGAATTGGATCAGTATCAAATGGATTTTGATGCTGACGGAAATTTCAAAATCATCGTTTCTGAGGAACGCGTTGATGGAAACTGGCTGCCGATGGAAAAAGATAGCAGCTTGCTGCTTGTGAGGCAGACATTCCTAGACCGAAAAAATGAGATTGCGGCGCAAATTAAAATAGAATGCTTAGACCCGCAGCGAGATACGACGAATCTCATCCCAGATGAATTCTTTAATAAATTAATGCAAGCTGGTAAATTTGTCGGCGTAACATCCGGATCATTTCAAAAATGGTCTACGATGTTCAAATCGTCTCCGAATGAATTGCTTCCATGGGATCAGTCCATATTTCAAAAAGTGGGTGGTGATCCTAATATTCACTATCTCCACGGTTATTGGAAATTGGAAGATGACGAAGCTTGGGTGATCGAAACTGAAGTTCCGGATTGTAAATATTGGAATTTTGTCCTTCAGAATTGGTGGATGGAATCCTTTGATTATATTAATCTGGACAATGTGAAGTTAAACAGTGGAAATGCGCGGATCAATGGCGACGGTCGACTAATGATTGTCGTATCGCCCAAGGATACTGGCGTCGGAAACTGGATTTCCACTGCCTCGCACTCCGAGGGAACTGCCCTGCTAAGGTGGGTTGGGGCGACACATTTCCCCATTCCCAAATGCAAGATCGTCAAAATTGCGGAGCTACAGAATATTCATTCTGCCGCCTCTACATGAAGATATATCTGCAATTTCTTGGATACTACCCCATTGATATCAAGTCGTAATGGTAAATCAGCGTAGATTAGGGGCCTGACGGACGAATTTATGGTGTGTCCATCAGGCCATTTTTCGGCGCCATTGCCAGGCTCGTGGAAAGGCGCGCGCGTTTGAACGGATATTATACGGGCCGATCCGAATGAGATGGACTAGCAGTAAGCGCCGAGGGGATTTTGCCCGCTCATGACGCTCGGTAGCTGTGCAACGCCCGCCTTAGGTCATCAACATTCGTGCCCAGTCAACGCTATTGGCGTTGCTCTCCAATCGAATGGCCCCGAGGCGATGATTCCAATAGCTTTCTGATCCGTCCAACAGGCGCCAGATGTGCAGACGCCGACTGAGAAGTTGGAGGTCATATTCCTCGCTAATCCCGATTGCGCCATGCACGGCGTGCGCCATATTGGCTATTCGGGGCGCGGCTGCGCTAGCAATCGACTTTGCTGTGGCCGCTTGCACCAGTCCTGGGGGGAAAGCCGACGCACATGCCATTTCGACCGCAATGCGTGTGGAGACGACATCTTCGGCCATAACAGCCAGATTTTGCTGCAATATTTGTTGGCGTCCAATGGCTTTGCCAAATTGGACGCGCTCATTCGCAAAGTTAACGGTGATTTCGAGCAGCCGCGCGCCAGCGCCGGCGATAAGGCTGGCGCGGATCAGGGCTGTCACAGCCTCTAGGTCGTGGCGGGACGACGGGATGAGCGGATGGTGGCCATGGTCTGGAATGCGAATATGGGCGGACAGATCACCGCGAACACCCGTTTCCTGAACGTCGCAATCTTCAGCAGCGAATAAGCCGATACCATCCGGCGTGTTGACCAGAAAATGCGCTGCTACGCGGCCGAAGGAGATGGTGGTGCCAGTGACAGGGGTTCCCGAAATCGCGCTGATCGCGATTGGCCCTGACGGAACGGGGATGCCAGCTTCGGCCAGAATGGCTCTTGCCGCCATGGTTTCCGCCACAGGCAGCGGGGCGGCATGCCGTCCGAGTGCTTGCCACAGCGGACCGACCACCGCCAAGTCCAGCCCCGCCCCGCCATATTGTTCGGGCGTCAGGGCATCTAGGAAACCTGAATTTTCGATCTGGCTCCATATGCCTGAGGCGGACGCTCCCCCTTCGATGGCGCGAATGGACGCAGGGGAGAATAGCGATTCAAGCATTTGGTTGAAAGGCTCTAGCAGTTCCGACAGTTCCATCTGTTCGCTCCTCAGCGCAATCCAAGCCCACGGGCGATGATGCCGCGCAGAATTTCTCGTGTGCCGCCGCGCAGCGAGAAGCTGGGCGCAACATTGGTGACGTAAAGAAGGGTCCGATAGAGATCGGCGCTGACCGGTTCATTGGGATGCGCCGACAAATCATCGCCAATAATGATCGGCAATTGTTGTTCAAAGCTGGTGCCCAGATCTTTGACGAGGGAGGCTTCGACGACAGGGCTGTCACCGGCGGCAAGCCGCGCTGTGCAGGCGACCGACATCGCCCGCAGCGTCGCCACACGCGCTGAAAGCTCGCCGACCAACGCCAATGTTGCCATATCGTTGCGGCCGACTTTCTTGAGATGTTCCAGCCACGCATCCAGCAGGATGATACTGGAATAGATGCGCTCTGGTCCGCTGCGCTCAAATGCCAGTTCGGCGGTAACTTGCTTCCAGCCGCTGCCTTCTTCGCCGATCAGCGCATCGTCCGCTAGCTCGACATTGTCAAAAAACACTTCGGCGAAATGTTCATCGCCCGCCAAATCTTGAATGGGTCTGATGGTGACGCCGGGGGCCTTTAAATCGATGATTAACTGCGACAGGCCGCGATGGCGGTCCTCTGATGTGCCCGATGTGCGTAGTAACGCGATCATATAGTCAGAGTGGCGGGCGTTGGTGGTCCAGATTTTCTGACCATTCACGCGCCAGCCTGTAGCGGTTTTTTCGGCGCGGCTCCGAACGCTTGCTAGATCAGACCCTGAGCCAGGCTCGCTCATCCCGATGCAGAAAAATGCTTCGCCGCGGCAGATGCGAGGGAGGTAAAATTGGCGCTGTGCTTCTGTCCCAAAGTTGAGGATCAGGGGCGCGCTCTGGCGATCGGCTATCCAATGCGCCGCCACAGGGGCACCTGCTGACAGCAATTCTTCGACCACGACAAAGCGGGCGAATGGGCCTCGTTCATGCCCGCCATAGCGTTTGGGCAGCGTAAGGCCCAGAAAACCAGCAGCGCCCAATTTCCGACTGAAGTTCGCGTCAAAACCTTGCCAGCTTCGCGCGCGCTGGTCGAGCGCGGTCTCCGCAACGGCGGCCTCGGCCAGCGCGCGGATGGCGGGACGAATATTTTCGTCACTGTCGGGGATATGAGCGAAACTGAGTGTATCGAACAAAATGGCCTCTCCCATCGCCACTATCGCGTGGCCTGATGGGAAAGTCATGCCGATCAAACAA
This sequence comes from uncultured Sphingopyxis sp., assembly GCA_964542975.1. GTDB lineage: Bacteria > Pseudomonadota > Alphaproteobacteria > Sphingomonadales > Sphingomonadaceae > Sphingopyxis. The sequence goes on along the minus strand of CAZIVW010000046.1, from coordinate 4,034 downwards.
TGTTGGTTCAAATATTTCTTGCGCCATCACCGATATGCAATTGGTATCATCTAGACCGATTTAGCAATCGCCAGCGATCTGATCCTTATCAGTGATGGCTAAGATCATCAGCCTAATTGCCAAGGATAGAATGGCGGCATGGCAGAGGCTTTTTGTGTGAAATCGGGGCTGCGCTTTTCCAGAAATGCGGCAACCCCTTCTTTGCCATCGCCTATGCTGGAATAAAACATGGCGAGGGATTCCACGTCATGGGCTTCGCGCGGCGTGGGGAGGGCGGCATTGGTCCACAGCATTTGACGGATCAGCGCCATGCTGACCGGCGAACGATTGGCGAAGAGGCTGCGGGCAAAGGCTTCGGCTTCGTTCAGCAATTGATCAGCTGGCAACACTTGCCGCACAAGGCCTTTCTCCTGTGCTTGCTCAGCGGTCAGGATGTCGGCGCGATACAGCAGTTCCAATGCCGTTTCCATGCCGACCAAGCGCGGCAAAAACCATGTCGAACAAGCCTCTGGCGTAATGCCCAAGCGCCCAAAGACAAAGCCGATGCGTGCTTTTTCGGATGCAAACCGAAAATCCATCGGCAGCATCATGGTTGCGCCAATTCCAACAGCCGCGCCATTAATGGCGCCGACAATCGGTTTTAAGCAGCGATGCATGGCAAGCGCCACGCGGCCGCCAGTATCGCGCACGCCATGCTCCACCGCCTCTGAAACTGGGCGCGCTTGCATGTCGGCCAATGTTGGGCTTTGGCTTTCGTCTAGGCCAAATACATTGCCGCCAACAGACAGGTCCATACCTGCGCAAAAGGCTTTGCCGGCGCCAGTCACCAAAATCGCGCCCACTGCGTCATCGGCGCTCGCCCGATCATAGGCGGCTTCCAATTCATAGGCCATTTTTACCGTGAAAGCGTTCATTTGATCGGGACGGTTCAGCGTTAAGCGCAGTAGGCCATCATCGACTACATAGCTTAAGGTTTCATATTCGCTCATCATTTACTGTCCTGAAATCACATTGAGATAATGGCTGCGATAGGGGCCAAAAGCCTTCGCAATTTCATCGGCATCCAGCCCGAAACGGGCCAAGCTATAATCATGCGTTGGGCGCTGTTCGCGCTTATTACCTGCCATAAATTCGGCCAGCGCAGCTTCAGTTTCGGGGCCATCGGCAATGTTCATGGCGGCCAGCACCCGCCGCGCCTCTTGCAAAGGCTGGCGAATGACAGCGCGATAATCAATGTCAATGAAGCGATCACGGCCAATGCGGTCGCGTGATGCTTGGAAACGGTTCATCCAATCGGCCAAGCGGTTCGACCAAAAAGCGCCGACTTCTGCATCACTAATATCTGCCGCCAAGCTATAGAGCGACGCTTCCATGCTGACATAGCTGGGCACAATTTCCAGCGGATCGCGGTGAGTCATAATTAACTGGGCATTGGGGAAAGCCTTGGCCGCCAATTCTGCATAGGGTAGGTTGGAGGGGCTTTTCAAAATCCATTTTTTGCCTTTGCGGCTGGGATCTTGCCATTGCAGATATTTAAGGATGACCTTTAAATCTTCATGGCCTTGGCTTTGATCATAATTGTTCAGCCATTCGGGGAAGCTGGGACAAAAGGTCATTGCCTCGACCATGGTACTGACAAATAATTGGCCGAGAATGAGGATTTCTTCATCTGGCGCATCGGGGTCTAACGGGTGGATGGAGGCAAGCTCCGGTGCGGCATTCAGCCAGCCATCGATCATCGCCTGTGCATATGTGCGGCGTTGCGGTGATGTTGCGGGGTCTTCATCGGGGAAGGGCGCGTAATTTTGCGCTTCATACCAGCGAATAGCAGTCAGGCCAGGGGCCGAGGCGAGCAGGCGGTGAAAAATGGTGCTGCCCGTGCGGGGGAGGCCCAAGATAATGCCTGCAACCTCAACGGTTTCGTCCAAAATTTCGGGATGGCGTTTGATGTCGTTGACCATGCGCAAGCGGCTAACAAGGCCTTTGACGATGGTTTCAATTTGCCCGCCAAGGCCAGCTTCGGTCAGGCGTGCTTCTCGGTTCGCGGCCTCGATGAACTTGTCCATCGGCTCAAAGAACCAAGTGTCGCCAAAATCGTCTAAACCAGCGCGATCACGGGCCAGTTGCAGCAGATCGTCCCGTACAAAATAAGGGGACTTTGCCATGATTTTGGTGGCCGGGGCTGTTTCCGACATAATAGACTCATTCCCATATATCATGCCTTATATCTGGCAAGGCATTTTGCGTTAAAATCTATGCAATATTCTTCGCATTAAATAATTATGCAAGCATGAAATGGCGTTATCGCGTGATCATAAACTATGAAATATACGATTAAGCCATTCTGCGTGAGAGGGTTATGTAGGAGTGGGGGCGCTTTTTTCAAAATCGCACGATCGTCTCTACACGGGACTAAGCGGAAAAGACGCATGGAGCAATCGTCTTAGCGGATAGTGCGGCGCAGGCCTGCCGAGCGTTGCTGTTCCAAATGATAATCAGCTGTGTCAGCGAAGCTGCAAAAGATTGGCGGTGCCCGCTTTCGCTGACATCGTAAGGCGTTGGGCAGGACCCACACGGAATGTGAAGGGACGATATTGCAGGCAATGGCGCCCCTTCTCTATCCGCTACTCTCAGTAAGGCGGGAAAATTCAGTTCATTTCCACAACGGATAGGACATGAGATTCCCGGTCGGGGAAGACATAATCCAATTCGATCACCATCTTGTCGCCCAATTGACCCGCGCGCAAAATGTCTGTCTCGATAAAGGCCTGCACTCCGCCACGGCCATAGGCATAGCGGGTCACATCGGCATAAATGGGCGAGGCATCCAATCGTGCGTCGACTTCGACATCGCCTGACATCGCGCGGTTTAGTACAATGTTGATACGACCTTTGAATTCAGCATCATTGGCGGCTTTATCCCGCAAATCTAGGATGATGGCTTCCAACTCTTCTAGCGAATTGATCAAAAAACCGAAGTGGAAGCTGGCTTCTGGGTCTGCTTGCATCATGTCCCGGAAACCCTTCACAGCGGGGTCTTCTTTGGGTGTGTCGACAGCCAACTTGTCGTTAATCGCTTCAATCAGCTTGCGCTGCGGCTCGGGCAGGGCAGACATATAGACAATACCATCGCCGCGGGCGAAGTGATTGGGGCCCACGACATAACGGTAAAAATTGCCTTGTGGCAGTGGCAACATTTGCGTTTCTTGAAGGCCGATAGCGCGCATCAATTGGGCTGCGACTTCGGCGTCTTTCGGCTCATAATAATGCACCGCCAAATGGCCCATGCTGAGCCCTGAGGGTGCGGCCGACGTTGCGGTAATATTTTGAGACACTGAGATTTTCCTCCCCTAAAAATTATGTTAGTATTTGCTTACTATCATTACTGGGGGGCATCAAGCAGGGACGGGCAATTTTAGATGTTGGCTGACATCACCGACGAAATCGAGCAGGCGATAATCGCGGAAGCAAAACCGCCATTGGCCGTCCACGCGTTCAAAGCGATCAACATAGCGGCCTGATGCGATGATTTGCAGGGGGAGGTCATCGGTGGATTGCAAAACGGTGTAAGTCGAACGGCAGGATGCATTGCGTTCGTCGGCGTCAATGTCGATAATCGGATTGTTGACCAAATGTTTGGTTCGCGGTGTGCCGCAAGGATAGAGGATGACAAAATCTTCCCAAGTCTGCCGCACGGCGCGATGGTCTGCCGGTTCATCTTGTCCGCCCAGCATGATGGCGGCATGGGCGAAGAGGTTGGCGGCCTGATCTAATTTTCCGCCGTCCATATACTCCGCATAACGATAGAGAAGGTTGGTGATTTGGGCTTCGTGGTTCATGTCTCTCTCCTGATGATATGATTTGAAATTTGGGGTCTATAGAAATGAAGCGTTTGGCATTGGATCATATAACATTGGTGGATTCAGGTCCGATGGGTTTGGTTTCGGCGGCTTCTGTTGGTGGTTGCAGTGGCATATGTATGTTTATGGAGCCGATGGCTGTTCTTCCGCAGATGCCGAGCTTTGATTTATATG
>CAZIVW010000045.1:0-12106 GCA_964542975.1 uncultured Sphingopyxis sp. | reverse complement strand
CGGAAAACGACCAGTCAAGCTGCATAAGCGGCGGTCTCCAGAACTCGCTTACTATAGAGTTACTATGCTCGCTGCTGCGACGGTGCTGGCCATGTCGTTTCCAACCTCGGTCATAGCCACGGAGCAAAGCGCCGATAGCAAGGGTGAGGAGACGCGGTGCCGCTCTATCCGCGAGCTAGGCTCACGTATTCCAAAGCGGATTTGCAAAACAAACGCTGAGTGGGCGCGGGAGCGCGAGGAGGCTCGCCGTGCGCTGGATGATCGCAACCGGTCAAGCCATTGTTCGGAGCGGTGCTAGCGCAGTGCATAGCAGTGAATCATAGCGGTATTTGCTACGATCCGTTGTTCAACTTATTTGATCCGCTTCACGCCAATTTCTTGCGTTTTTCCTTCTAACACAAGGCGGTAACCGCCTAGCGATGTGGATGAAACCGTCACTTTTTGTCCAATACGCGGTACGGTGCTGAGCTGGCCAAAGGATGTGGTTTGCCAAACCTGACCGTTATCCAGCGCAAATATGGTTCCAAACCGGCTGAAATTGAGATCTACTATGGCGGCGTTAACCCGCGAACTCTCTTCTTGGGCGGCGCGTATCTGACGGCGCTTTTCTTCGGGTTCTTGGTTGATCGCTTCGCTACGTTGTGTCGCGGAGAGGCCGAATTCGGCTTTTGCTTTTGCGTCGGCTTCGGCACGGCGTTGTTCTTCGCTTTTGCGTGCGTCTGGCAGCAATGCATCGAAGCAACGTAGGCGGCTTTGGTCGTCAGCAATCTCACCGCATCGCATGACATCATTGGCGATGGACTGCGCATGGGTAACCGCTGGTACAAGCAGAGTTGTTAAAGCTAAGCTGCTGCTAATGAGCGCAATCGATGTTTTCATTGAGCAATCCCCCTCGGTGCGGTGAGGGCATGATCGGTCATCATGGATCATGCCCTCTCGCACCGTATCAATGCAGTGTTCGCGGTCAAGCGACGAGTATAGCCAGCACTGGCACCCTTTAAGGCGCGACGGTTGTTAGCTTCAACTCTCCATCACCTTCATCGACCTTGACGGTGCTACCATCAAGCGCGTCGCCGCGTAGGATGAGGTCGGCCAAGGGGTCCTGGACATAGCGTTGGACCGCGCGTTTTAGGGGGCGGGCGCCGTAGACGGGGTCGTAGCCGACGCGGCCTAGCCATGCTCGTGCTGCGTCCGTGACGTCCAAGCTGATCTTGCGGTCGTCGAGCAGGCGTTGAACCCGTGCAAGCTGGATGTCCACAATGCCGCCCATATGTTGCTGGGCCAAGCGGTTGAACAGCACAATCTCGTCCAGACGGTTGAGGAATTCCGGACGGAAATGGGCGCGCACAACGTCCATTACCGCTGGTTCGGCCTGCGATACATCGGCACCGTCCGGCAGGGCGGCAATGGCGTTGCTGCCCAAGTTGGACGTCAGGATGATCAACGTGTTGGTAAAGTCCACCGTGCGGCCCTGACCATCGGTTAAGCGGCCATCGTCCAGCACTTGCAGCAGGATGTTGAACACATCGCTATGGGCTTTTTCCACCTCGTCGAACAAGACCACCTGATAGGGGCGGCGGCGCACGGCTTCGGTCAACACACCACCTTCGTCATAGCCGACATAGCCCGGAGGCGCGCCGACCAAGCGGGATACGCTGTGCTTTTCCATAAATTCGGACATGTCGATGCGGACCATGGCATCGTCATCGTCGAACAAGAAACGCGCCAAGGCTTTGGTTAGCTCGGTCTTGCCGACGCCCGTGGGGCCGAGGAACAAAAAGCTGCCCAGCGGACGGTTGGGGTCTTGCAGGCCCGCGCGCGCGCGGCGCACAGCGGTGGACACGGCGCGTACGGCTTCGTCCTGACCAATGACGCGTTTGGCAAGGTGGTTTTCCATTTGCAGCAGCTTTTCCCGTTCGCCCGCCAACATGCGGTCCACGGGGATGCCGGTCCATTTGCTGACCACGGCGGCGATATCATCGGCTGTGACTTCTTCGCGCAGCATGGCGTTGGCGGAGACGGCTTGCGCCTCGGCCAATTGGCGTTCCAGCGCGGGAATGCTGCCATAGCTTAGCTCGCCGGCCTTCGCGAGATCGCCGCTGCGTTGGGCTTGGTCCAAGGCAATGCGGGCGCTGTCGAGCTGTTCCTTAATCTTGGCTTCGGCGTTGATTTTTTCTTTCTCGGCCTGCCATTTTTGGGTCAGTTCCGCCGATTGCTGTTCGAGATTGGCGAGGTCGCTTTGCAGATTGCGCAGGCGTTCCTTGGATGCGTCATCGCTTTCTTTGCCCAGCGCCGATTCCTCAATCTTCATCTGGATGATGCGGCGATCGAGATTTTCGATTTCTTCGGGCTTGGATTCCACCTCCATCCGGATGCGGCTGGCCGCTTCGTCCATCAAATCAATGGCTTTGTCGGGCAGGAAACGGTCCGAGATATAGCGGTTGGAAAGCGTAGCGGCGGCCACAATCGCGCCGTCCGTGATGCGGACGCCGTGATGCAGTTCATATTTTTCCTTGAGGCCGCGCAGGATGGAGATGCTGTCCTCCACTGTAGGTTCGCCGACAAAGACGGGTTGGAACCGGCGCTGAAGTGCGGGGTCTTTTTCCACATATTTGCGATATTCATCCAGCGTGGTCGCGCCGATGCAGTGCAATTCGCCGCGCGCCAAGGCGGGTTTCAACAGGTTGGACGCATCCATGGCCCCGTCGCTTTTGCCAGCGCCGACCAAAGTGTGCATTTCGTCGATGAACAAGATGATATCGCCTTCGGCGCTTTTCACTTCGTCCAAAACGCTTTTGAGGCGTTCTTCAAATTCGCCGCGATATTTTGCGCCCGCAATCAGCGCGCCCATGTCGAGCGACAGCAGGCGGCGGCCTCTCAGGCTGTCGGGCACATCGCCATTGGCAATGCGCAGCGCGAGGCCCTCCGCAATGGCGGTTTTACCAACGCCCGGTTCGCCGATCAGCACAGGGTTGTTCTTGGTGCGGCGGGCAAGGATTTGCACGGTGCGGCGGATTTCTTCGTCGCGGCCAATCACGGGGTCCAGCTTGCCGCTGTGCGCGACTTCGGTCAGGTCGCGGGCATATTTGGTTAGGGCTTCATAGCTGTCCTCTGCGCCTGCGCTGTCGGCGGTGCGGCCACCGCGCAATTGGTTGATGGCAGCGTTGAGCGCGTCGGCGCCAAGGCCCGCATCGGCAAAGGCTTTGCCGACCGGAGAGGTCGGGGCCAGAACCATCGCCAGCAAAAGCCGTTCGACCGTGACGAAACCATCGCCCGCCCGTGCGGCGACTTGTTCGGCCTGATCGAGCAGGCGGACCGCGTCATTATCAAGGCCGGGGGTGGCCTGTGCGCCCGAACCGGATACGGCGGGTACTTTGGCAAGCAAGGCGTCGATGCCGCTGATCGCGCGCGGCGCATCGCCACCGGCGGCTTGGATCAGGCGGGCGGCCATGCCTTCGCTATCTTCCAGCAAAGCTTTGGCAATATGTTCCGGACTGATCCGCTGATGATTCATGCGGATCGCAATCGTTTGCGCCGACTGCAAAAAGCCTTTGGCGCGATCAGTGAATTTTTCGAGATTCATACAGGCACATCCCTTTCCGTTACAAAAGAGATGGTGTTGCCATTACGCAACACAAGGCCTGTGCAGGAAGAAAATTCTTGGTGGCAAAACCTGTCGTTTTACCACCAAGGAAAGAGTTGAAATCTTGGCTTATTTGGCGTTGCGGGAAAATTCGTCCAACAAACGGACACCATAACCGGTCATGCCCTTGGGCGTTAACGGCCCAGCTTTGTCGCTGCGAAAGACCCCCGCAATGTCCAGATGCGCCCAGTCGATTTTGGCGTCGACAAAATGATCGATGAACAGCGCGCCCAAGGTTGCGCCGGGGCCGCCCGATGCGGATGAATTGCTGATATCCGCCACGTCGGAGCGCAAATAATCCGCATAGGCTTTGTCGAGCGGCAGTCGCCACAGCTTTTCGCCCGATGTGATTCCGGCCTGCGCCAATTGGTCCGCTGTGGCGTCGGACCGCGCGAACAAGCCCGCATATTGATTGCCGACCGCCGATACGACAGCGCCGGTCAGCGTGGCGATATTGACGATGGTGCGGGGCTGATATTGGCGGGCGACATATTCATTGGCATCGGCCAACACCAAGCGGCCTTCGGCGTCGGCATTGGTCATTTCGATGGTCTTGCCGGACAAGGTGCGCACCACGTCGCTGGGGCGCTGCGCATTGCCGCTGGGCATATTTTCGGCCAGAGCCGCCACCGCGACGATGTGAACGGGCGCGCGTGATTTGGCGAGCGACAAGGCTGCGCCCATAACTGACGCCGCACCGGCCATATCGCCCTTCATGCTGGTCATGCCATTGCCGGGTTTCAGCGACAGGCCGCCGCTGTCAAAGGTGATGCCTTTGCCCACCAATGCGAGCGGCGCAGCAGGCGCGCCTTGCCCGCGATAGCGAACGGCGATCAGGCGCGACCCGCGTGGGCTGCCTTGGCCAACGCCGACAATGGCCCCCATGCCCAATTTCCGCATGGCGGCTTCGTCCAACAGTTCGACGGTGACGCCCGCAACCCCTGCAAAGGCTTCGCGTGTGCGGGCGGCAAAGCTTTCTGGGTAGATGACATTGGCCGGTTCGTTAGACAAATCGCGGGCCAGACGCGCGCCGTCGATCAAAGCCATACCCCGTGCGTCGAACAAGGCCTTGGTCGATGTGTTGTTGGGGCCAATGATGGTGACGGGCGCGGTGGGGACGGGCTTGCTTGCTTCGGTGCGATAGCGATCAAAGCGATATTGCCCCAGACCAAAGCCTGTGGCGATGGCGCTGCTGGCATATTCGTCCGTGCCGCCCGTGATGATCAGGGGTTGTGGATCGCTCGCCAATTCGCGGGCCGCAACGCCGCCTGCCAATTGCCAATCGAGCGGTGTGCGCCCTGTGCCAAGGCCGATGATTAAAATTTGGCCATATGGGCCGATTCCACGCAGCGATAGGGTGGTGGATTGAGCGCCGTCAAAGCTTGCGTCGGACAGCGCCCGTTGAATGGCCGCGCGATCTGCTTGTGATAATGTGACGCCCGACAGGTTGGGCAGGTCCGCATTGGGGGTAATGATGACCAATGTGCCCTGTTCGGGCGCAATCGCCGCGAAGCCGATTGGCCGTTCGGGGCTGTTCGCCTTTTGCGCCGGAACCACGCCCGATCCCACAATATATTGCGCCGAAACGGGGGAGGCCAAGGTGATGGATGCGGCAAAGGCGATACCGCCTGCCATCAAAATTTGTCGCATGTTCATAGACTATCCCTATGGTGCCAATAGGTTGGTGCCAGACCGGCAAAGCGGCGATCCATGGCATATGATGTTCATCGATAAACGAGCGGGCGCAATTTTAACAGCCTATGATGGGATGGCCTTGATTCCTAGCAAAAGCCTGTCATTGTTAATTGACATCATGTTTAATAAGGAGAGGATCTATGGGCAACGTCGCAGGCAATTATGATTGCATTACCAAGTCGCCAATGGGCGATCAAAAGTCTGTTTTTTCCGTTCAGGTCGACGGTGACAGCTTCACCGGACAAAATGCGGGGGCCATGGGTTCGATGGATGTCGAAAATGGCAAAGTGGATGGCAATAAGCTGACTTGGACCATGAATATGAAGGTTCCGATGCCGATGACGCTGGAATGCGAAGCCACGGTTGATGGGGATAATTTGACGGGCACCATCAAGGCTGGTGCCTTTGGTTCGATGGCCATGTCGGGCACGCGTCAGGGCTGATCACCGGCCATTATCCGCCTTTCAACGGTGCGGATGGGATATTTTTACAGTGAAGCCGGATCTACATGGTCCGGCTTTTATTTTTTATTCAATAACTTGATCGCGCATAAGGAAAATTTCGGCTGGGTCACATCGCGGCTAAGCGCAACGGGGCTATCTTAATCATGGCGGCGCGACCATAGCTGCAGAATGATCCAACACTCCCACGAATCTTCCCAGCCATCGTCGGTAAAACATGTGCCATTGCCCGGACCCCGGGAATTGGTCTTTATGATGGCGATGGTGATGGCGCTTAATGCCTTGGCCATCGACGCCATGTTGCCAGCCTTGCCCGCCATTTCGGATGCGCTGCAGGTCGCGCAGGCGAACGACCGACAATATATTATTTCGATTTATTTGCTGGGCGTTGGCGTCGGCTCGCTAATTTACGGGCCGTTGGCGGATCGTTTCGGACGACGGCCTGTGCTGATACCGACGTTGGTGGGATATATAATATTCGCCATTGGCAGCGGTTTGGCCATGGATTTTCCAATCTTGTTGGCGCTGCGTTTTGGGCATGGGCTGATTTCTGCGGCCTTGGGCGTGGTATGTGTTGCGGTGATCCGCGATCTTTTTGTCGGTGATGCCATGGCCAAACGTTTGTCGTTGGTTTTCATGGTCTTTATGATTGTTCCGGTGGTGGCCCCGACCTTGGGCGCTGCCGTGGCGGCGCTGGCGGGTTGGCGCGCGATTTTCATCGTCTTGGCGGTGATGGGCGTGCTGATGCTCTTGTGGCTGCGCCGCCTGCCGGAAACCTTGCCGGTTGAGGAGCGCCGGTCGTTGGAATGGAAAAGCTTGTGGAGCGGGTGGGCGCAGGTGACGCGGCACCGCCGCGCGGCGGGCTATATGATCGCATCCGGCACGATGCAGGGCGCGCTATTTGGCTATGTGAATAGCAGCGAACAGATTATTTCCGAAATTTTCCACGCTCAAAATATGTTTCCCATCATCTTTGCCTGTGTTGCCAGCGGGGTTGCCGTCGCCAATTTGTCCAATGCGGCGATTGTCGAGCGATTTGGCGCGCGGCGTGTGTCGCAGACAGCGGTTCTGGCATTTATTGCGACGAGCCTGATTCAATTGGCCGTGACGTTGAGCGGCCAAGAAACATTGATGATGTTCACCATATTGATGATGGTCAATGTTGGGCTGATTGGTTTTGTCGGCGGCAATTTTGGGTCCATCGCTATGGAGGATTTCGGCCATATTGCTGGGGTTGCCTCATCATACCAAAGCTTTGCGAAGGGGCTGCTGTCCTCTGTGGCCGGCGCGATGATTGGCCAGCAATTTGATGGGACAACATTGCCACTGGTTTTGGCCTTTTTGACGAGTGGTATCCTATGCTTGATCCTGGTGTTTTGGGCAGAGAGAGGGAAATTATTCACGCGTCCCGGCACCGCGCCCAAAACGCCCATGGCACCTTAATCATTCCATTGCTTTGAAATCAAAAGGGGGCCAATCGGCCCCCTTTGTTTACCCAGCGACAATCTCATCGTCGGAGGTGTCAACAATGTCACGCCCAACATGGCTTTTGCGATAGCCATATAGGAAGTAGAAGACGAGGCCGATCCCGCCCCAGATGGGCAGAACGAGCTTGGCATCGGTAGGCAGGTTCAAGAACAGACCCAGCGTGCCAAGAATCGCCAGCGGCGCAATCACCCAAACAAAGGGGGTGCGGAATGGGCGCGCCCGATGAGGGTCCTTAACGCGCAGCATCAGCACGGCGATCGCCACCATGAAGAAAGCGAACAGCGTGCCGGAATTGGAAATATCCGCCAGCTTGCCGACCGGCAAAAAGGCCGCGAAGGCGGCCACAGCCACACCGGTAATCATGGTCACAATATGCGGCGTTTTCCATTTCGGGTGAATGCTGGCCAATTTTTCGGGCAGCAAACCGTCGCGGGCCATCACAAAGAAGATGCGGGTTTGGCCGAACAGCATGATCAAAATCACGGACGGCAGTGCGAGGAACGCCGCCAAGCCGATGGCGTTACCAATGGCGGGATAGCCAATTTCGCGCAAGACATGCGCCAAAGCTTCACGCGAGCAGACCAAAGGTTCTTGACCAACAGCCAACAAGGATGCGCAACGTTCCGCCATGGCGGTTGAACCCGGCGACAAAATTTCGCCGTTCAAGCCCGTCACTGGCTGTGCGCCCAAGGTGCCAATGGCCCCCGTTGCAACCAACAGATAGAAGACGGTGCAAACACCCAGCGAGGCAATCAGGCCGATGGGCACGTTACGCTGTGGGTTTTTGGTTTCTTCTGCAGCGGTTGAGACGGCGTCAAAGCCAACATAGGCAAAGAAAATGGATGCCGCTGCGCCAACAGCGCCAAGGCCAGCCACCTGTCCAAACCAACCATTGGGAAGGAACGGGTCAAAATGTTCGCCCTTAACCATCGGGATGGTTAGGAAAATGAACAGGCTGAGCGCCGCGACTTTGATGACCACCAGCACGGCATTGACCCGTGCGCTTTCGGTGGTGCCGATCATCAGCAGGCCGGTAATCAGAAGCGCGATGAACATAGCAGGAAGGTTGATGATGCCGCCGGCATAGGGGCCGACCGTCAATTCCATTGGAATTTCGACGCCCGCCGTGGCCATTAACCCGATAAAATATCCGGACCACCCTACGGATACCGCTGAAGCGGCAACGGCATATTCCAATATGAGCGCCCAGCCCACGGTCCATGCCAGCAATTCGCCCATCACGGCGTAAGTATAAGTGTAGGCACTGCCAGAAACCGGAACCATCGACGCGAGTTCCGAATAGCAAAGTGCTGCAACAACGCAGACCAGGCCTGCGATCACAAAGCTCCACAACATGCCGGGGCCCGCTTTTTGGGCGGCTTCGGATGTTAAAACGAAAATACCGGTGCCGATAATGGCACCAATTCCCAGCATGGTTAGCTGAAATGCACCGAGCGTTCGGTGCAACGACTTTTTCTCGGCAGTTGCCAAGATAGCGTCGAGAGATTTGACTCGACCAAAAATCATCCACATTCCCCTTTTACAGGCCTTGGGGTTAGGCCTGGTTCTGGCCGACAACCTAGTCGATCCGCGCGTCAGCGCAACGGCAATTCGGCGCAACATGCCGCATATCTGCGCATCACCACATGGATTTGCGGGGTGCGGATGGGGTTAGGTGCGCGCCAGCATGGGGCCCATGAATTGACCGCCAAACAGATGGACGTGCAGATGGGGGACTTCTTGTCCGCCATGTTGGCCGATGTTTGCTAGCAAGCGATAGCCCGGCGCGACCAGATTATTTTCGCGGGCCACATGACCCACTGCGCGGATGAAGCCCGCAATTTCGGCGTCGCTGGCATTGGCAGAGAAATCATCCCAACTGACGTAACGGCCCTTGGGGATGACCAGAATATGCAGCGGAGCTTGCGGGTTAATATCATGGAATGCGAAGGAAAATTCGTCTTCATATACGGGGTTGGATGGCAGTTCGCCGCGCAAGATACGGGCGAAGATATTGTTATCGTCATAGGCTTGAGTGGCGTCGATAGGCATGAAATATCCCTTTTCTGTCAGGATTGGCGCGCGGCTTTTTCGGCGATGCCGGATGTGCCGTGACGGCGGGTTAATTCGCCGGCGATGTCGGACCATGAAAGCCCGCGTTCAGCCAACAACACGGTCAAATGAAATACCAAATCGCTGGCTTCGCCGACCAAAGCTTTGTCGTCTTCGGTGAGCGCCGCAATGATCGTCTCGACCGCTTCTTCGCCAACTTTTTCTGCAATTTTCTTGCGACCTTTGGCGATCAGGCTGGCGACATAGCTGTCGGCTTGATTGGCATCGGTCATGCGGCTGTGCACCACATTTTCCAGTGTCGTCAAAGCATCTCCGACCGAAATTGTCATGCGCAGCCCTTTATGCGGTTGTTGAATATCGCTTATTCCCTAGCTTTCACCAGCGACGGGAACAAGGGCGCTGGACAAATTTGGATGGGTCTGTTGGAAGGCTGTCATGACCAATATCCTGCTGCCACCCCATTGGGCATCTGTGCTGAACCCCCTTTTGGATGATGGGGCCTTGGATGCTGTTGCGGCGCGTGTTGTGGCGTCGGCGGCGGCCGGACAACTGATATATCCGCCATCAGATCAGTGGTTTGCGGCACTAGATGCGACGGCGCTGGATGATGTGCGCGTGGTGATATTGGGGCAGGACCCTTATCATGGCGAAGGGCAGGCGCATGGGCTGTGTTTTTCCGTGATGCCGGGCGTGAAAGTGCCGCCGAGCCTGAAGAATATTTATAAAGAATTGGCGGATGATGTTGGCGCGGTGCCAGTGCGGCATGGATATTTGCAGCATTGGGCCGAACAGGGCGTGTTGCTGCTGAACAATGTGTTGACCGTTGAGGCGGGGAAGGCAGCGTCGCATAAGGGTTGGGGCTGGGAAGCGTTTACGGATGCGGTGGTTGCGGCTGTGGCGGCGGATGCTGCGCCCAAAGTCTTTATTTTGTGGGGCAGCCATGCGCAGAAAAAGGCCGATAAAATCAAGTTATTGGCCGATGGCGGGCCGCATTTGATTTTGCGGGGGCCGCATCCATCCCCTTTGTCGGCCTATCAGGGATTTTTCGGTAGCAAGCCCTTTAGTCAAGCGAATGATTTTTTGACCAAAAATGGGCGCGGCGCGATTGATTGGCAATTGCCTGCGGTGGTGAAGGGGGGATTGGTCGATGAGAGTGATCGACAACTCTCATTCGACGATATTGCGAATGGTTCTTAATAAGGGGGCTTCGATGTACCGGAGGCTGAACCATGTCACGCGATTTGACCAAAACCCTTACCTATTTGATATTGCACCTGATTATCGGGTTTAGCGTGGCTTATGCGTTGACGGGGTCGGTGGCGGTCGCGGGCGGGATCGCGGTGATTGAGCCTGTTTGTAATGCGGTGGCGTTTTTCTTTCATGAAAAGGCGTGGAAGCGGGCCGATCATCAGAATTTGGTGGCGGCCTAATATAGGGTCCCATGCTTAAGCGGCGATGGGGAAGGGGAGGCTGCCTTGGATGGGGGGCGGCAGGGGCCATGATTTGACCGTGCGGTTGAGGCCGGTGAACATATCAAATTCCGACAAAATGAGATGATCCGCTGTCCAGCCAAAGTGTTGGGGGATGGCGGTTTTTGCGTGGGCGGAGAGGGGGAGCGGGATGTGCGGCCGGATGGGGGTTGCGGTGAGATTTTGGGCGGTAAGGTGCGGGGTGATTTGGGTGAGGAAGTGATGGATTTCGCGCAGGCTGGGCGGCGTGGGGTGTGACAGGGCGGCGCTGTGGTCGATGGCGGTGATGCGGCTTTGTTGGATGGGGAAGGCAGCGGGTAGGATTTCGGGCAAAGCGGCGGTGAGGCGTTGGCGCAAAAAGGGGTGGGGCAGGTCGGAATGGGCCAGCCATGCGATGTTGAGCGCATAAAATATTTCTGGAAAATCAGATGGTTGAATGGTTGGATTTTGCTGGGGTGCTTGGATTTTCGCGCGCAAGGCGTTGGTCAAGCGGCGGCTGTCCATGGACGGCAGCGAGAGGGCCAGATGATAGGTGTAGCGCGCGGGCATGAACATCCTTCCTTCGCCAAAGGCTTTGATGATGGGTTAGGATGTTCTTATTATGTTCTTGTGGGGTTGAAAAGGGTTGATGGACATTTTGCTGTTCATCACCCCTTTTTGTATCGGGTTTATCGGGGGAATTGCCGTGATGGTGCGGCTTAGCGGCAGCGGACGTTGTTGCGGCCGTCGCTGCCCTTTTCAATCGCGCGGCCTGCGACCGCGCCGCCGATGGCGCCGATCACGCTGCCCAAGGTTTTGGAGCCGCCGGGGGCGATGACATTGCCGAGGACGCCGCCTGCGAGGCCGCCGACGATCAGGCCGGTCGTGCCGTCCGAGCGTTTGCAATAATAGCGGCCATCGCGGCCACGGTAGATTTCGTCATTATCGTCCAAGCGGCGTTCGCGATAGTCGCCGTCGCGGTAATGGTCGTCGGCATACCAGCCGCTGTTGCCGCCGCGATCATAGCGGCCATTGTCATTATATATACCGCCGAGGCCGCTTTCGCAGCCGGATAGGGCGACGCTGGCGATGATGAGCGGGGTGAATTTGGCGAAGGTTTTGAGGCTGGTCATGAAAACTCTCCTAAAACTTGTCCAACAGGTGGTGATGGGCGGGGGCCCATGGTGTGGGTGTCATGGAATGAAACTTGTGAGACATTTTCCAGTTCCCACTGGAGGAAATAGGAGCGGCTTTTTCTGGGTTTAGGCGCTGGGCGATAATTGGAAGTTGCGAAAGTT
>CAZIVW010000044.1:0-12466 GCA_964542975.1 uncultured Sphingopyxis sp. | reverse complement strand
CGAAGACGAAAGCATCGACATTTTCCGCGAGGCCGTCGCAACCGCGCAAAACCCGGTGATGATGTATTCCATCGGCAAGGATTCGTCGGTGATGCTGCATCTCGCGCGCAAGGCCTTCTACCCCGCCCCGCCGCCCTTCCCCTTGCTGCATGTCGACACGACGTGGAAATTCCGCGCCATGTATGAATTGCGTGACAAGATGGCGCGCGAAAGCGGCATGGAATTGCTGGTATATCACAACCAAGAAGCGATGGATCGCGGCATCAATCCGTTCGACCATGGCGCGCTGCACACCGATATGTGGAAAACCGAGGGGTTAAAGCAAGCGCTCAACCTTTATGGTTTTGACGCTGCTTTTGGTGGTGCGCGCCGCGACGAAGAAAAATCCCGCGCCAAAGAACGCATCTATTCCTTCCGCACCGCCAATCATGGCTGGGACCCCAAAAACCAACGTCCCGAATTGTGGAACCTGTATAACGCCAAAAAAGCCAAGGGTGAAAGCATCCGCGTTTTCCCGATCAGCAATTGGACGGAGCTGGACATTTGGCAATATATTAAGCTGAACGATATTCCCATCGTGCCGCTCTATTTTGCGGACAAGCGTCCGACCGTGGAACGCGACGGCATGTTGGTGATGGTCGACGATGATCGTTTCCCCTTGGAAGACGGCGAAGTTCCCGTCGAACGGTCGATCCGTTTCCGTACCTTGGGCTGCTATCCGTTGACGGGGGCCGTCGAAAGCGAGGCCGCAACCCTCAGCGACGTGATCCAAGAGATGTTGTTGACCACCACATCCGAACGCCAAGGCCGCGCCATCGACAAGGATTCTGGCGGCGCTGGTATGGAAAAGAAGAAACAAGAGGGGTATTTCTGATGTTGGAAGCAGCCCAAGAAAGTGCCTATCAGGTCGACGATCTGATTTCCCAAGACATTGATGCCTATTTGGACGCCCATGAACATAAAAGCATGTTGCGTTTCATCACATGCGGCAGTGTGGACGATGGCAAATCAACGCTGATTGGTCGTTTGCTTTATGACAGCAAGATGATCTTTGAAGACCAACTGGCCGCCTTGGAAGCCGACAGCAAGCGCGTCGGCACCCAAGGTCAGGACATTGATTTTGCCTTGCTGGTCGATGGCTTGGCCGCCGAACGCGAACAAGGCATCACCATCGACGTCGCTTATCGCTTCTTCTCGACGGAAAAGCGCAAATTCATTGTCGCGGACACACCGGGCCATGAACAATATACGCGCAACATGGTCACAGGCGCATCGACCGCCGATCTCGCGATTATTCTGGTCGACGCCCGCAAAGGCATGTTGGTGCAAACCCGCCGTCACAGCTATTTGGCGCATTTAATCGGCATCAAAAACATCGTCTTGGCCATCAACAAGATGGATTTGGTCGATTATGACCAAGCCACCTATGACGCCATTTTGGCGGATTATAGCGAATTTGCGAAAAGCATCGGCATCGCTGCCTTTACGCCTATTCCGATTTCCGGTTTCAAGGGCGACAATATCACCAGCAGCAGCCCGAATACCCCTTGGTATCAAGGCCCCAGCCTGATGGAGCATCTCGAAACGGTCGAGGTGAACCAAACATCCACCCAGCACCAGCCATTCCGTATGGCCGTTCAGTGGGTGAACCGCCCCAATCTCGATTTCCGGGGCTTTTCGGGTCAAATCGGTGTCGGCACCGTCAAGGTCGGCGACCCTGTTCGCATCGTGCCATCGGGCAAGACCAGCACCATCAGCCGCATCGTGACGATGGACGGCGATCTGCCCTTTGCCATTGCGGGCCAGTCCGTCACGCTCTGCTTGACAGACGAAGTCGATTGTTCGCGCGGGGACGTCATCGCCGCCGCCGAAGCGCCGCCGCAAAGCGCCGACCAATTTGAAGCGACCATCGTCTGGATGGCCGACGAAGAAATGCTGCCGGGCCGCCCCTATTGGCTGAAATTGGGAACGCAGACGGTCACCGCATCGCTGCAATCGCCAAAATATCAAGTCAATGTCAACACGATGGAGCATCTGGCCGCCAAGACGTTGGACCTCAACGCCATTGGCGTCGCCAATATCTCCACCGACAAGGCCTTGACCTTTGAACCTTATGATCAAGACCGTTCCTTGGGCGGCTTCATCCTGATCGACAAAATCACCAATGCCACGGTCGCCGCTGGCATGCTGCACTTCAGCCTGCGCCGTGCCCAAAATGTCCATTGGCAGGCCACCGATGTCAGCCGTGAATTCCACGCCAATATCAAAAACCAACGCCCCACCGTCTTGTGGTTCACCGGATTGTCGGGTGCTGGCAAATCGACCATCGCCAATTTGGTCGAAAAGAAATTGGCGCGCATGAACCGCCATACTTTCTTGCTGGACGGCGATAATGTGCGGCACGGCCTGAACCGCGATCTGGGCTTTACCGACGCCGACCGTGTGGAAAATATCCGCCGTGTGGGCGAAGTCGCCAAGTTGATGACCGATGCGGGGCTGATCGTCATCACCGCCTTCATCTCGCCCTTCCGGTCGGAACGTGAAATGGTGCGTCAAATGATGGCCCCCGGCGAATTTGTCGAGGTCCATGTCGACACCAGCTTGGCCGAAGCCGAAGCGCGCGATGTCAAAGGCCTGTATCAAAAGGCCCGCAAAGGCGAACTGCGCAACTTCACCGGCATCGACAGCCCCTATGAAGCACCGGAAAACCCAGAAATCCGCATCGACACCAGCCAAATGACGGCGGAGGAAGCCGCGGATGCCATTATCGCGAGGTTGATCCCATGACCCAGACTGTGGATGTTGCATCGTTAAGCGATGGCGATTTGGCGGCCCATCTGGCCGATGTTGCCGGACGGATTTTGAAAGAGGTCCGCCGTTCCGGCCTGTTCAGCGCGAAAGCGCTGGGCAAGGCTGGCGATCAAACCGCCAATCAATTCCTGTGCCATGCGCTGCGCGAAACCCGTCCAGACGATGGCCTGTTGTCCGAAGAAGAAAAGGACAATGCCGAACGGCTGAATCAAAACCGCGTGTGGATCATCGACCCCGTTGATGGCACACGCGAATATGGCGAGGAACGCGACGATTGGGCCGTGCATGTCGGCATGGCGGTCGACGGTCAGGCGGTGCTGGGTGCGGTGGCTTTGCCCGATCTGAATGGCGGCACAATATTGCGCTCGGACCAGCCCATCGCCGTCCCCCCCGCCCCCGAAAAACTGCGCATGGTGGTGTCACGCACCCGCCCTGCCCGCGAAGCCTTGGACGTGGCCGAGCGTTTGGGCGCCGAACTGGTCCCCATGGGATCAGCGGGTGCCAAGACGATGGCGATCATCTTGGGCCAAGCCGATATTTATCTGCACAGCGGCGGCCAATATGAATGGGACAGCATGGCCCCCGTCGCCGTCGCCGCGGCCCATGGCCTCCATTGTTCGCGCATCGACGGAAGCCCATTGGTCTATAACCAACAGGATGTTTACCTGCCCGATCTGCTGATATGCCGAAAAGACCATGCAGACCAGATTTTGGCCATGATTGCCGACGTGAACTCGACTATTCCAGCCTAATATCCAATAATACCCTGCGCGCCGATCAATGAGGTGAAGTTCACCCGATGGCCGCGCGGGGCTATATTGCGCTAAATATTATATAGAAAACAGCCCGCCATGCTTTTGCTTGGCGGGCTGTTTTCTTGTCAGCGATATCGCAACGGGCGATTGGCTGGTTAAGTGTTGACGCCCAGCATATCGCGCGCCGCAATATAACCAAAGGTCAGGGCTGGGCCGATCGTTACACCGGCTCCGGGATAGCTTTCCCCCATCGCGGATGCCGCATTATTGCCCACGGCATATAGGCCGCCGATGGGCTGACCGTCATCGCCCAAGACGCGGGCCTTATCGTCGGTCAACAAGCCACCATTGGTGCCAATGTCACCGGGGTAGATAGGAATGGCGTAAAATGGCCCTTGGTCCAGCGGACGCAAACAGGGGTTCGGCGCTTGGCGTGGGTCGCCATACATTTTATCATAGGCCGCTTCGCCGCGCTGAAACTCTGGGTCTTCGCCATTTGCGGCATGTTGGTTAAAGCCGCGCACGGTATCACCCAACGCCGTGGGATCGACACCCATTTTTTCAGCCAATTCTTCAATAGTGCGGGCTTTTTTAACAATCGACCGCACCGCGCCCTTGTGCATCCAGTCCGGCATCAAAGGATAAAGCGGCCCCATAGGATAATTATGACGATAGCGATGGTCAAAGACCATCCAACTGGGGCTGGCGTTGCCATGCTCCTTTTCCTGCTTGGCCATAATTTGGCCCACAACATGATAAGAAGCAGCTTCGTTCAAGAAGCGTTTGCCACTCTGGTTGACCATGATGCAACCCGGCAGAGCGCGCTCGATCGTGCACAGGCGGCCGCGATCTTCGCCCGGCACATAGAATACAGGGGCTGCCCATGCCGATTGCATGTTAAGCGTCTTGGCACCCAAGGCCTGCCCCGCGCGAATGCTATCGCCCGTATTGCTAGTCACGCCGCCGGAATAGAGCGATTTTTGATAAAGCGGTGCATTTTCATCCCGCATTTGTTGGTTTTTATCAAAACCGCCAGCCGCCAAAATCACCCCTTTGCGAGCCTTGATCTTCATCACTTTACCGGCACGGCGGATGGTAGCACCTACCACCTGACCATCCTCGCGGATGAGTTCTTCCAGGGGACTTTCCAGCCACAGGGGAACATTTTGTGCGTTCAACGCCATGCGCAAACCGCCGGTCAGCGCATTGCCCAAGGTCAAGCGGCGATCCTTGCCAGATGTAAAGCGGAACGGCAGGTCGAACCAATAACGCGCCATGCTTTTCGCCAACAACATTTGCCAACCCTTGGCGCGGTATAACAGCGCATAGGTTTCATCAAAATGCCAGTTCAGATATCCGAACAGGCTTGCGGCAGGCGACGCGTAACGAAGCGTACGAACATCCTTGCCCAGCTTCTTGCCGTCGATGGGCATGGGCATGTGCGTACGGAACCCAGTGGGCGAGCCGCCCGGATTTTCGGCATGATAATCGGGGTATGGAAAGGCCAGATATTCAACATCCGTATTGCCCATCAACCAACGCAACATTGAACCGGCATTGTTGACATAAGAACGAATATTCGCGTCCGGAACATTATCGGCGCTCAAGTGACGAATATAGGTAAAGGCGTCGTCGAGATTATCTTCAAAACCAGCAGCTTTCGCCACGTCGCTGCCCGGAATCCAAATGCCTGCGCCCGATGTGGCAGATGTTCCGCCCCATAATTCCGCTTTTTCAACAATCAGAACGTCGGCGTGATTTTTGGCAGCAACCAATGCGGATAACATCCCGCCAGCGCCAGAGCCGACCACCAAAACATCGACTTCCTTATCCCAATTTCCTGTCGTCATCCTCATCACCTTCGCTAGCCTTGGTTCGGCTGTCATCCCTGCAACGCATTATTCGATGCGTCCCAAAGCTTTTATGGGCGCCATAGCGCCACCAAGATTTGGCATAAGGGGCACCCAACATCAAGCACCTCATTTCCGAGATGCCGCAAAAAATACCACATAAGAAAGCGCAAATTTTCCGTTATTTGGGATTTACCTCTTGCCTTTGCGTAAATTAAAACAAATTATTATACGATAATATAGCGGGAGAGATTTCTAACATGTCCATATTATCCGCCAAGGTGGCGTTAATCACCGGCGCTGGCCAAGGCATTGGCCAAGGCACCGCTTGCGCCATGGCAGCAGCGGGTGCGGCGGTCATCGTCGCAGGCCGGACCCTAGCAAAAGTTGAAGAGACACAGGCCAGCATTATCGCCAATGGCGGCAAAGCCTTTGCCGTGGCATGTGATGTGAAAAACCCTGCCGACTTGGCGCGGGCCGTGGATGCCGCTGTGCAGCAATTTGGCGGCTTGGATATATTGGTAAATAATGCGCAAGAAGTTCCGCTGGGTGCGCTGAATGATGTGAGCGACGAAGCCTTTTTAGCCGCTTTTGAATCAGGGCCACTGGCCACCATGCGCCTGATGAAATTGGCACGGCCCCATATGATCGTGCGCGGCGGCGGCACCATTTTCAATTTCACCTCCTCTGCCACCATTCGCTGGGACATGACGGGCTATGGCGCTTATGCGGCGGTGAAGCAGGCTGTCCGTTCCCTAACTCGCGCCGCCGCCGCCGAATGGGGCCCCGACAATATTCGCGTCCTGACCATTGCCCCGCACGCCGAATCGCCGGGTCTCAAAGCATGGGTCCAAAATAATCCCGAGGAAGCATCGGCATTTTTTCGCACCATTCCGCTGCGCCGCATCGGCCATTTGGAAGAGGATATTGGCCGTGCGCTCGTCGCGCTTTGCTCCGCCGATCTTTCCTATTTGACTGGTGCAACCATCCCACTGGACGGCGGCCAAGCCAATTTCGATTGAACCAAGACGGGATGTGATTGGCAAAATTGCTGCAATCATTTGAATTATTAAGAAAGGTTATGTCATGGAGAAAGTCATTGCGGCCTTGTGGGCACCAGAAGGCGAAAGCCGTGCCGCATTTAACCAGCGTCTGCGCGAAAAAATGGTACCCGAATTGCAAGCGGCGGGCGCGCTACATATTCGTTTGAACCTGCGCGACGATGCGGTTGAACCCGCCCAAAGCCTGACACAAATTTGGCAGGCCCCGCAACAAGATGGCGTGCTGCAATTTTGGGTGCGCTCCAGTCATGCGATGTTTTTTGGCGCCATCGAAGCGGTCTTGAAACAATATGGCGCCCGTCATGCCGCATGGTTGGTCGTGGAATCGACCATCATCCCGAACCAAGACCATCCGCCCGTGGCTGGCGAGCGCAGCTATGGCTGGAGCCAAATGGCCTTTTTAAACTTCCGCGATGACAAAAGCCATGCCGATGCGCTGCAACATTGGCATGACCATCACACCAATGTCGCCATCGTAACCCAAAGCAATTTCGAATATTCGCAAAATCTGGTCATTCGCCCATTGACGGCGGACGCCCCCAAATATGACGCGATTGTTGAGGAATGTTTCCCACCCGAAGCAATGAGCGATCCAGCGGCATTTTTTGATGCGGTCAATAACCCTGCCCTGCTCGAGGATAATATTCGCCGTATGATGGAAAGCTGCGAAGGCTTTTTGAAATTTGGTGAATTGGACGTGATTCCAACCAGCCAATATGTAATTCATGATTAATTTTACAGGAATGAAATGATGACAAATCCAAAAGTGGCGCTGGTCACGGGTGCCAGCCGTGGCGCTGGTGCCGGCATTGCGCGCGGTATGGGTGAATTGGGCTATACCGTCTATGTGACGGGTCGCAGCTTGACCACGGGCGACGCCAAAGGCTGGGACGGCTCTGTCCTGCCGGGCACCATTGGCGAAACCGCTGCGCGGGTGACGGAACTTGGCGGCAAAGGCATTGCGGTGGCCTGCGACCATAGCAATGACGAAGATGTCGCGCGGCTATTTGCGCAAATCAAGGCAGAACAAGGCCGCTTGGACCTGTTGGTCAACAATGCTGCTTATATGCATCATCAGTTGATCGAGAAAAAACCGTTCTGGGAAAAGGAATTGGACGCGGTTAAGCTGCTCGATGTAGGCCTTCGTTCAGCCTATGTTGCCAGCTGGTATGCGGCCCAAATGATGGTTCCGCAAAAAAGCGGCCTGATCGCCTTTACCTCCTCCTTTGGTGCGACCTGCTATATGCATGGTCCAGCCTATGGCGCGCAAAAAGCGGGCGTTGATAAATTTGCGCATGACATGGAATTTGACCTGCGCGACACGGGTGTTTCGACCGTATCCTTGTGGCTTGGCCCACAAGTGACCGAGCGTTCGGCGATTGCCCGCAAAACCAACCCCGAACAATATGAGCAATTTATTTCCATCGCCGAAAACCCAGAATTTTCGGGCCATGTCTTGGACGCCATTTCCAAAGCGCCCAATATTGCCGATCTGTCGGGCCAGACCGTGATTGTCGCGGAAATCGCCAAGGAATTGGGGATCCAAGATCGCGGGCATGACCGTCCGTCGCACCGCGACATGCTGGGCAGCCCGCGTCCCAAAAATCCAGCGGCCGTCTATTAAATATACGGCTTTTGCATGCCCAATGCGGCACGAGATAAAGAGCGGCCCTATCCAGAGCCGCTCTTTTCCGTTCAGGCTATGCCCATCACATATGCAAGCCGCGGGCGAAATCGGATGATGCCCGCTAAAATGACGAGCGGTTACGCGTCAGCATATGGTTGGAACGAGACCTGCATAACGCTACGGCCTCCGCCCCACCATGCAGGATTCACGCGGCAATCAGCCTAGGCCGCTCGCCATCCAACGCCCGAAAATGGAATGGATTGCGGGAGACGAGGTTGCGATACGCACCCACTTTATGCAAAACAGGCGCGAATGCTACGCGCGCAAGATGAGCCGATCCTGAATGTGACGGAGAAATGCCCCTTGCACGTCAGCCGTCCACTCGTCATGAGTTGACACGGAAACGAGGGTTTATGAACGCAAATTTGAGTGTGGATACGACGGATCTAGCGATTGTTGACCTGCTCCGGCAAAATGGCCGCGCCACAAACCAGCAAATCGCAGAAACGCTGGGCCTGACGGCCACCACAGTGTCCACACGCATCCGGCGAATGGAAGACGCCAATCAATTGCGGGTGGTTGCGGTTTCGGATTTTGCGGCTCATGGTTATGACTTGCTGTTAAAAATCAATATTGACGTTGAGGGTCGCGCTGCGTCCGACGTAGCAGACGATATATCCGAATTACCAGAGGTATTTGCTGTCCATCTTGTGACAGGGCGGCACGATATTGATATGCTAGTCGCCTTGTCGGAATTCGGCGGCCTGGATCATTTCTTAAACGAATCCCTTGCCAAAGTCCCCGGCATTCGCGCCATGCACCCCACGCTTTTTGTCGATATTTTAAAATATAAATTTGATGTCGCACCGATTGAGTCGAAGGAATAAATCATGGCTTCCATTCAACTCGACGACCTAGACTTACAGCTTATCAAGCTCCTCTCCCGCGACGCCCGTGTGTCAAACCGCAAAATTGCGGCCCTGCTAGGTGTGACAGAGGGCACGGTGCGGGGACGTATTAAACGCTTACAAGCGGATCAGCTGATTGCGTTTACCGCGATCACCAGTTTTGACATGGCTGCAAACTCCCGCCTCGCCTTTTTTAATATCGAAGCCGATGTTGCCAATGTGCGTGGTATCGCCCAACAAATTTCGGAATTGCAGCATATCAATGCCGTGATGTTGATGATGGGAAAATTCAACATATTGGCGATGTGCTTATTCCAAGACATTGATTTGGTGGTCGATCTGGCGTCCGATCATATTTTGCCGATCAAGGGCGTCCACAATGTGGAAAGCTCGATTGCCGTTCGAACCTTTAAATATAATTCTCGGATGGCGAAAATCACAGCTCCCCAGCTCCAAAATGGATGCGAAGAATAGGTTTTTCGGTTTTCTCTAACTCGTATCACAAAGGGCGCTTCCGACAGGTTGCGCCCTTTTTGCTATGACCGCGGCGCTCGGCGCCCTCAATGGGACATGTCATCTTTTCGCACAGATTTCCCTAGCAAACCAAGGGAGAACAGCCAACTTATGACATGTCAGATAATATCGCCTCACGATCCTTGTAATTCGTATTATTTATCCTATCATTTAACGCAAATAATCATTTTATCAAACAAGGGCGTCGGCAATGCGAACGGATACCATTTTCTCTCCAGTCACGTTAGGCGCAATTGAACTGGCCAATCGTGTTGTGATGTCCCCCATGACGCGGGACCGGGCGGGACCGGCGGACGAACCCAATGCCATCATGATCGAATATTATCGCCAACGCGCCAGCGCAGGCTTGATCGTGACCGAAGGAACACAACCGACAGCCGAGGGCAAAGGCTATTGGCGAACCCCCGGCATCTATACGCAAGAACAGATTGACGGTTGGGCCAAAGTCGCCGAGGCCGTTCACGCCGAAGGCGGCAAGATTGTAATGCAGCTGATGCACACAGGTCGCGTTGTAGTGCCAGCCAATCGCGGATTTGAAGCCGATATTATCGCGCCATCTGCCTTGCCCTGCCCCGCACTAGTTCCCGGCCCCGATGGCACACCGATGCCAACCGGCCAACCGCGCGCTTTGGACGCCGATGAACTGCCCCTGATTGCAGAACAATATGCGACCGCAGCCCGCAATGCCCGTGCGGCAGGGCTGGACGGCGTGGAGCTTCATTGTTCCAGCGGTTATCTCATCAATCAGTTTTTAAACCCCGCCAGCAACAAGCGGGACGATGAATTTGGCGGTGATGCCCATGGCCGCGCCCGTTTCCCAGCAATGGTGGCCGCCGCTATGGCCGATGCGATTGGCGCCGACCGTGTCGGCATTCGCCTGTCGCCGGGCAACCCCTATAACGGCATGGACCCCAGCGACGCCCATGATAGTTTCAGCGCATTTTTAACAGCATTGACCCAGAAAAACTCTGGTCATGCTTATGCCTATGTCCATTTTCTCGACATGAAATTAGCCGATATGGACGGGCCAGCCTTTGTGCGCCAACATTGGGATGGCCCAATCATCCTAAACAATATGCTAACCTTGGACACGGCGGCCCACGCCTTGGACAATGGCGTGGCAGAGGCCGTCAGCTTTGGCCGTTCCTTCTTAGCCAATCCCGATTTGGTCGCGCGTTTTCGTACTGGCGCCCCCTTAGCCAAGCCAGATTTTTCCTTGCTATATCAGGGAGAAGAGCGCGGATACATTGATTACCCCCCTTATCAAGAAGCGTAATATCAACGGGTTGGTTCAGCTTGTGCGGGACCAACCCAACAAACATCAGCCAATATTCTTGGCGGCCACAAGGGCCTATTCGACAGGCAATTTCGGCCCACACCACATACCCTATGCCGTCATCTTCATGCCGGTGGCGCAGCCCCAGCCTCATCGTTCGAGCCCGACGCCGTTCATGACCTCAAGGGCGCAACGCCCATTTTCATATAAAATCAAGGAGCAGGATAGCATATGTTTGAAACGACATTTCCAAGCGGCGCGGTCGCCGTGTTCGGTGGTAGCGGCGGCATCGGCAAGGGTGTTGCGGCGCAATTCGCCAAAGCAGGCACGGATGTGGCGATTTTCTATCGCAGCAAAAAAGACCAAGCCGAAGCGGTGGCCGAAACCATTCGCGCCGAAGGTTGCAAGGCCAGCATTCACCAAGTGGATGTGCGCGAATATGATCAGATCGACCGCGCCTTGGCCGACGCGATTGCCGAACATGGCCGTATTCATACCGTCATCTGGGGCGCGGGGCCTGTTGTCGCGCAAGTTCCCATCGCGGACTGGAGCCTGGAGATGTTCCGCACGTCGATGGAAATCGAAGCCTTTGGTTTCTATAACACCAGCCGCATCATCATCCCGCATTTCCGCGCCAATGGCGGCGGGTCTTTTGTGCATCTGGGGTCCGCTGGCCATGATTGGTGGCCGCATCTGGATGGCCTGTCCGTGGTTCCCAAAGCGTCGAATGAGGCGCTGATCAAGGGCATCGCCAAAGAAGAAGGCCCCAATGAAATCCGCGCCAACAGCATTTTGGTCGGCGTGATTGATGCGGGCCAGTTTAAGGTCGGCCAAGAAGCGGGCTATTTCGACGAACAATGGGAAAGCGAAGTGAAAAAAATGCTGCCCCTGAAACGGTGGGGCAAGCCCGAAGATATTGGTAATGCCGCCGTATTTTTGGCGTCGAACCAAGGTAATTATGTCACTGGCCAAACCATTTCGGTGGCTGGCGGATTTGGTGTCTAAGGACGATCAACGCATGGGCGGCACGCTGGCGGCCCATGCGATCGACATGGCCGAAATGCTGGACCGCGCGGCGCTTCAGCATTTGGTCTGCACCTATGGCCATGCGATTGATCGGCATGATTATCGGCTGCTGCGAACATTATATCATGCCGACGCCACGGACGATCACAGCCCGTTTTTCAACGGGTCAGCGGATGATTATATCGCATGGCTGCCCAGCATGATGGCGCAGTGGAGCCTGACATCCCATGCGATGACCAATATGGTATTTTTGCTGGACGGTGATCAAGCAGAGGGTGTGATAACCGCCCGTACATGGCACCGCGCCGCCGATAACAGCTATGACTTTATTGCATGGGGGCGCTATGCCGACCGTTATTGCAAGCAAGATGGCATCTGGCGGTTCCAGCACCGCTTTTTCATTTTGGAATCCAGCGAAACCCGCCCTGTGGCCGATGCCAATGGCGTTGCGACCGATGGCGTTGCCATGGGCGCAGCGGGCGGCGATGACCCCATGTATCGCGGGTTACCGATGATGCAAGCGGACCGCGCCCAGCGCGGCTAGAGCCCAAAAACGATAGTCGAACCAAGCTGCACAGAGTTTATTATCTGTGCAGCTTGGGGTTTGTTTTTAATTCC
>CAZIVW010000043.1:0-12667 GCA_964542975.1 uncultured Sphingopyxis sp. | reverse complement strand
CACTCCTTAACTCGCAACCTCAAATCTGTGCCATAGGCGCTGACGGGGGACAGGATGGCACAATTTCCAGCGGGTCGCGGTGGGTCATGATGAGCTGGGCATCAGGAAAAGCGTTTGCGGAAACTTCGGCATAAGGCAGGTTGGACGGGCTTTTCAAAATCCATTTTTTGCCGCGGCGGCTGGGGTTTTGCCATTGCAGATATTGCAAGATGGCCTTGAGATCTTCGTGGCCGCGCGATTGGTCATAACTGTTGAGCCATTCCGCATAGCTGGGGGCAAAGGTCATCGCCTCGACCATCGTGCTAACGAACAATTGGCCAAGGATCAGTATTTCTTCGTCCGGCGCATCGGGGTCTAAGGGGTGGATGGACGCCAATTCCGGCGCGGCGTTCAGCCAACCATCAATCATCGCTTGTGCATAAGCGCGCCGATCGGGCGATGTCGCGGGGTCTTCGCCGGGGAAGGGCGCGTAATTTTGCGCTTCATACCAGCGAATGGCCGTCATGCCGGGGGCGGAGGCCAACAAGCGGTGGAAAATTGTGCTGCCCGTGCGGGGCAGGCCCAAGATAATGCCCGCGACCTCGATTTTCTCGTCCAAAATTTCGGGGTGGCGCTTGATATCATCGATCATGCGCAAACGGCTCACTAGCCCTTTGACGATGGTTTCAATCTGTCCCTGCAATCCCATTTCGGTCAGATGGGCGTCGCGATTACTGGCCTTGATGAACTGGTCCATCGGTTCAAAAAACCATGTGTCCCCAAAATCATCCAAGCCCGCCCGTTCGCGCGCCAAGGCCAGCAGTTCTTCCCGATTAAAATAGGGGCTGGTGGCCATGGGTTGCACTGCATTGGCCGTGTCTGACATTTGAAACCCTCCCCAATGATTACGCACAGGTCGATTGTAATCTGCATATAAATATGATTTGCGTTATTTGTCGCAACATATTCTTCGCAATGTGTTTTGTGCAAGGGGAAACTGAGGGTTTTGGCCAAAATTTGAAATATTTATACGGGGATACGACAAGACGTTACGGCAGCGGGCTGGTGTTGGCGTTGTTTTCGTGTTCGCGAAATATTGCTAGCCAAGCCGCGTATTGATCTGAGTTTTTAGATAATCGATCAACAGCACCAAAGACGGACTGGGCGGAAATGTCGCGCGCCGGATCAGCCACAAGGGAAAGGAAAAGCGCGGGTCTGGTTCGCTGAGTTGCTCTAGCTGGTCTTTTTCTTGGACCGTGAATGTCCATAAGCTGGCGGTTCCAATACCCGCGATGACGGCTTGCTTTAATTGATCCCAATTGTTGAAACAGGGCAGACCTTCGGCTTCCGCTCGGGGACCGGACGGGTTGCTGCCGGTCCATTGCGCGGGAATGGCCATGTCCATTTCGGTTCCCCATCCCAGCGGACGATCATGGGTGCGATGTCTGGCGCCATATTGGGCCTGATGCAGCGCAGCCACCTCTATACCTACCAAATGTTTGGGAGGCAGGCGTAATATAGCAAGGCCTAGATCGGCGCGGCGATGGGTGACGGCATCCACAGGGTCCAGTTCGGATAATATTTCAATTGGGATTTTTGGGTGTATCCGTTGGAAATCGGCCAATTGTGGCATGAATTCCGAACCGATGCCCGCGCTGGCGGATAGGCGTATGGTGGGAAAACGCCGGCTTTGGTCCGCCAGCTTTTTGTCCAGTTCCAGAACGGCAGCTTCCATCCGTGTGGCGGTTTGCATCAACGCCATGCCAGCGTCGGTGGGATAGGGGCTGGCCGTGCGGTAATGAAACAGTTCCACCCCCAATTGTTTTTCCAGATGATCGATGCGCCGACCGACCGTTGTCCGGTTGATGCCCAAGTGCCGACCCGCAGCAGTGTAGGAGCCCGCCCGGACTGCTGCGAGAAAGATTTTCATGTCATCCCATTCCATGCGTGCATTTTTGCACAAGACGTGTGCGCCGTAAATATCTTCGCATTTTTATTCCGATGGGCTATTCAAATTATCAAATGCGCGGAAATCTAAGCGCGATACTATGAGGATAGACGAGATGGCTAAATCGGCTGACTATGGCCTAGGCGAATTTGAATTCGCGCGTGGCTGGTTCATGATCGGACCGGCAACGGATGCAACCCGCACGCCCAGTGCAATTCGTTATTTTGGCAAAGATTTGGTCATCTATCGCGGCGAATCTGGTACGCCCTATGTCGTCGATGCTTATTGCCCGCATATGGGTGCGCATCTGGCCAAGAATAGCACATCCTATATCGTGCTGGATGGCGAACAGGTCGAAGGCGAATCCATCCGTTGCCCCTTCCACGGCTGGCGCTTTGGCGCGGATGGCAAGTGCAACCATGTTCCTTATTCCGACTTTGTACCCAAGGCGGCGACCCTGCGCACCTATCCGGTGATCGAGCGTGCGGGAATTTTGTGGATGTGGCATTGCCCCGAAGGCTTGGAACCGGACGTGGAATTGGCCGATTTTGGCGGCCATTATGGCGAACCGGGCTGGGTCGAATGGAAAATCGACTATATGGGCGACTTGAACGTCCATGGCATCGAAATCGTCGACAATATGGCCGATTATGCGCATTTCGTGCCCATTCATGGCGCCAAGGATTTCCAATATTTCGCCAATGAATTCATCGGCCACAAGGTCCACCAATATTATAGCGCTGGCCACCGTACTTTGACGGCCGAAGCCGACGACCAATTGGTTTTGGATACATGGTATGAAGGCCCCGGTTTCCTGCAATCGGAAATGGCTGGCGCGTTCGACAGCTTTATCATGATTGCCAACACCCCCATCGAAGATGGCGTGACCCGTTCGTGGCATGCGTTGATGGTCAAGGTGCATGACGGTTCGCGGGAAACCACCGACGAAGATCGTGCAACCGCGCTGGCCTATCAAGAAGGCAGCCGCTTGGCCTTTGCGCAGGACGTAGAAATCTGGGCCAATAAGCGGGCTTGCATCAACCCGATGGCGATCCCTGCGGATGGTCCTTATGGTAAGGTGCGCAGCTGGTATAAGCAATTTTACAACCCGCGCGAAAAGGCCGGAGCTTTGCAGGCCCGCGTCAATGGTTTGGTTGTCACCTATGACACCCGCCCTGGTAAAACAGCGGCTTAATCGATAAGTTTCGCCCCATGGCATCACGGATGTCATGGGGCGAAACTATATAAATCCGGATTTTTGACCGCATAGCCAAGGCTGTGTCGGTGATGACCTGATGAGGCGCCATATATCAGACGCCCCACCCAATCGGTCAATTTTGGTAAAAAGCTGTAAAGCTGACCACGACCCGCTTCGCGGCCCCTTGCTCCATCAAATGAAAACCTTCGTTAATTTGGTCGATGGGCAATCGGTGCGATATCAATTCGTCCAATTTCAACTGGCCATCGACATAATGGTCCAGCAACAGGGGTAAATCGGTTCGGCCCCGCAAATTGCCCATGAAACTGCCCTTCACCGTGCGGCCCAATTGCAGGTCAAATGGCGTGATTTGGATCTGCTGCCCATCGGCGGGCACACCCAGCACGGTGCAGCAGCCCCAGCCAATGCGGGTGGCGTCCAAGGCTTGTTTCATCAGCGCGGGGTGGCCGACACATTCAAAGCTGTGATCGACACCGCCCTCCGTCAAGCTGCGCACCATATCGACAGTGTCGCCATCAGCGGGGTTGACGAAATCGGTCATCCCGAAAATTTTGCCTTCCTCGGCGCGGGCGGGGTTGAGGTCGATGCCGATGATCCGGCTGGCCCCAGCAAGCTGGGCCCCTTGCACCACATTGAGGCCAATACCGCCCAGCCCAAAGACCGCCACCGTGTCGCCCTTGGCAACATGGGCAGTTTTGGTGGCGGCTCCCACGCCGGTCGCCACGGCGCAGCCGATCAGGCAGGCGAGGTCCAAGGGCACATCTTTGCGGATCAACGATGCGTTACGGGCCTTGATCACGATGAATTGGGCGAAAGACCCCACCCCGCCATAAGCGGATACCGGAACGCCGTTCAGGGAAAAGCGATGCTGGGCGGATCCCAGTTCGCCCAGAAATTCCAAGCATAAATTGGTTTTCCCAGACAGGCAGTTGCCGCATTGTCCGCATTCACCGATGGTCAAGGGAACAACATGGTCGCCAACCGCGATATTGGTGACGGCCGCGCCCACTTCCCGCACAATGCCCGCCCCTTCATGGCCTGCGACAATGGGAAAGGGGAAGGGGGCGGATGCGCCGCTGATCTGGCTGGTGTCGGTATGGCATAATCCGCTGGCGATGATTTCGACCAAAATTTCGTCATCGCTGGGCGCTGCTAGGTCCAATATTTCCAGCGTCAGCGGTTCGCCCGCCGCATGGCAGACCATGGCGGGAACCTTCAAGATACGGTCGCTTGTTTGCGCGGACATTATGCATGACCTTTCAGGGCGGCGAGATTGGCCGCAGGCAAGGGCGCACGGCCCAAAATCATATCGGCGGCTTTTTCGGCAATCATCGCCACGGGAATGGCGGTGTTGCCGCCGGGAATGGACGGCATGATCGATGCGTCCACCACGCGCAGCGATTGCAGGCCATGGACCTGAAGCTGGGCATTGACCACGGCCCCGTCATCATGGCCCATGCGGGCGGTGCCGACGCTGTGATAATCAGCTTCGGCAGCGGCGCGGATATAGCGGTCGATGTCGTCGTCGCTTTGCACATCAGGACCGGGGGCCAATTCTGGGCCTCTGCATGGGTCAAACGCAGCTTGGGCGAAAATCGTCCGCGCAATTTTGACGCCCGCGCGCATCACATCGCGGTCCGACTGTGTGCCATTATAATTTTGGTCGATAATCGGCGGTGCCATGGGGTCGGCACTGGCCAAGGTTACGCTGCCCCGTGCTTCGGGACGGGCGACGTTGATATGGGCGTAAAAGCCATGCTGGGGCACCATCGTCCGGCCATTATTCGCCATCAGGGCGCTGACCAGCAGCATTTTGATATCAGCCTCTGGCAAATTGGGGTCGGATTTCACAAAGGCCGCAACGGACATGCCAGGGTCGGCCAAGGGGCCGGTGCGGCGGAGCAGATATTGCCCCATGGCCAATGCGCCCCGCCATGGGCTGAGGTAACGCAGCATGGACCATGGCTTGGTGCTGCGCATTTTGACATGGGCGGCCAGATGATCTTGCAGATTCTGCCCAACGCCCGCCAGATCGCAGACGATATTTATTCCATGCTCGGCCAAATGCGCGGCAGGGCCGACACCGGACAGCATCAGCAATTGTGGGGAATTGATCGCGCCTGCCGTTAACAAGATTTCGCGTCCGGCATGGGCGCTGTGCAGCGCGTCTTGGTGGCGATATTCGACGCCGCTGGCGCGTTGGCCGTCCCATAAAATGCGCGTCGTATGGGCCTTGGTTATCACGCGCAAATTGGGGCGCGACAAAATGGGATGCAGATAGGCACGGCTGGCGCTGGACCGTGTTCCTTTGCCAATATTGAGGTCCACCGGCCCAAAGCCTTCGCGATGCTCGCCGTTAAAGTCGGGGCAAAAAGCATAGCCTGCTTGTTCGCCAGCGGCGACAAAGGCTTGGGCAAAAGGATGGTCTTGCGCGGCGCGGGTGATTTGGATCGGGCCGTCATTCCCGTGCCACACGCTGGGGAAGGGCCCAAAGCTTTCCAGCTTTTTGAAATAGGGCAGCACATCGGCAAAGGCCCAACCATCATTGCCCGCCTGTGCCCAGCGGTCATAATCGCTGTGCATTCCGCGATCATAAACCATGCCATTGATCGACGATCCGCCGCCCAACACTTTGCCGCGCGGCACATATAGATGGCGGTCATCCAAATGCTGCTGCGGTGCGGATAAATAGGGCCAAGCATGGCGGCCCGACATCATAATGCCCAGCAAACCGCCGGGGGCCGAAATCAACGGGCTGCGGTCATGGCCGCCCGCTTCCAGCAACAGCACGCGGTGATCGGGATTTTCGGACAGGCGATTGGCCAAGATACAGCCAGCGACACCCGCGCCGATGATGATGTAATCATAGGGGCTGTCATTATTCATATTGTCCCTCAATCCGGTGGGTTTGGCGTTGGCATGGGGGCTGGCACAGGGGCGCTGGCATCGCGGCCCAGCATGGCCAGCATGGGGCAGGCAGGCGTTCGTTGGGCGGGCGGCGCGGGACGGGGGCGGTCCATATTCGGGGGCTGGCGGCGCAAGGCGGGCTTATTCGCCCCATGCCCTACGCCGCTTTTCCGTGGTGCCCTGCATCGTCCCGCCGCCCTTTCCCCTGAACATCCAGCCCAAAGGGTTTGCGGCGGGCTGTTAGTCCGCGCGGACCTTGACCTTGGGGGCGGCTTGACCGCGCCGCATATGGTTCAAAAATTGTTCCAAGGGCGCGGCTTCGGGCACGGGGCCGCCATGGTCGCCATCGCGGTTCCAAAATTCCGCATAGCTGGGGAATAATTTGTGGAAATTGCCGTCGACGGGATCGGTATCGGGCCATCGCATTTTCTGGTCGCCCACGGGTGGTTTGTTCAAATCGGTGGCGTACCAATAAAGGGGCAAACGGCGCGCAAAAAACCATTGGCCATCGCGGCGCACATATTCGTCGGAGTACATCATTTGCATGATGACCCATTCGTCACCCGTTTCATGCTCATTTTTGGAATAGACAATGCCATGGGCATGATCGGCATCGTCAAATTCGATGATATGGCCGCCAATATGGTGCGAGGTGCCCGTAAAAGGACTGCGTAACGTACGATCCATATAGGCACGCAGCGCCTGACGTCCGCTCGAATCTTTGCCGACCCGCACGTCATCGGGGAAGAGCGTCACCATCATGTCCATATCCCGCATGTCGAGACAAAGGGCGTATTTCGCCGGAAGTTGACGAATCTGGTCCAGCGATTCCAGTCGGTCGAGGCGGGCTTCAAGTGACAATGACGACATTGCTCTATCCTAAATTTGCGTAAAAATAATATCTTCAATTGACGAATTAAACAATTTAATTACCATGGCTGTCAATGAATCATATGCTTCCCGATGAAACGGGAGCGCAAATAAATTGGGAGGCACGGATAAAATGTTGAGATTGGCTGCAGCGGTGCTGCTGACCCCCATTTTTGTGATGATTGGTGCGCCGACCGCGCCCGTAAAAATGGCGACGACAACATATAACCTCGATCAGGAACAGGCTGGACACCTGCGCTTTCAAGAACAGAAAATGGCTGAATTTTCGGTCGGGACTGCGGCCTATGCGGCGCAATATCCGATGGTATCGGCGCAAGCGATGGCCTTGATTACATCGCATTAAGGCATCGGGCTTTGGCTTTGTTACGCATGTCTTGAAAATGGGAATTTGGGTGGCTGTGGTACGGCTTGAGATCATGCCCAGTCACTTTACAGTTGATGTATAACCTTGCGCCTGCCGCGGCTTGCCCAGTGGGTGCTGACGAAAGATGCCAGCATGACGACGTTGGGTGAATTTGCAGACAAGAATATTTTGGTAACTGGCGCCGCATCCGGCATTGGCCGCGCAACAGCCCTGCGCTTTGCGGCCGAGGGGGCGAACCTGACCATTGCGGACCGCAATGTCGCGGGCTTGGAAGAAACGGCCGCCATGATGGCGCGCCAGCCCGTGATCCAGCCTTATGATGCCATGGATATGGATAGTTGTCGCCGGTTGGTCGATGTTGCCGCCGTCAATGGTCTGGACGTTTTGTGCAATATTTCTGGCATTTTAATGTGGGGACGGTCGGACGAATTTTCGATCGATGATTTCGAGAAAATCCTGCGCATCAATACCACCAGCGTTTTTGCTTTGTGTCAGGCGGCCTTGCCCCATTTGGTCAAATCGGGCGGGAATATCGTCAACACGGCATCGGCGGCGGCGCTACAGGGCATTGCCTACACCATTGCTTATTCCGCGTCGAAACATGCTGTGGCCGCGATTACCAAGGGGTTGGCCATTGAATATGGTGCCAAGGGTGTGCGCGTGAACGCTATTTGTCCCGGGCAAGTGAATACCCCGATGACGCAACATACCGCTGTGCCTGACGGGGATGTGAATTGGGACTTGGTTATGCGTAATGCCCCCAAGCTGAAAGATGGTGGCTGCGAGCCCGACGATATCGCGAATATGTTCTTATTCTTGGCGGGCGAACGTGCGCGCAAGGTGACAGGGTCGCTGATGGTCGTCGACGGCGGTCAACTCGCTGGATAAGCGGGATAAGGATGGACCAGCGCCCGTGCCTCTTCGTCGCCGTTCAGCAAAGCGTTGGTCCGTTTGCTGACCAACCAACCGTTGCAGCCGCGTGTGAATTCCCAATGATTGGCGGACACGCGGTAGACGATAAAGCCGGTGTCGCTGCGCCGAAAGACAATGCTGTGGCCCACCGCGACCGCGCTGTCCCCATCGATGGACAGCGCAACAGGGCCCAGCAAATGCGCGCAGCCATCGCGCATCAAGGATTGATGTTCGTCCGATTCAATCAGTCCGGCAATCGCCTTTTGCCCCGACGCCGCAGCGAAACCCAGCACTTGGTAACTGCCGTCGATGTCCCACAATTGGCTGACCGCTTCGCTGTCCCCGCTGTCCGCCAAGGGACCATAATGGGCAATCAAATTCCGCAGAGCCTCGCGATCTTCCAACAATTGCACGCGCGCGGCGAGGCTCTCTAACATATTTGACACGGTAATTTTCCTATGGGTGAAAAAGGATTGAACATGGCGAATAACAATGGCCTCAAGCCATCTCCGGCGCTGGACCATATATGGCGCGAGTTTTGCGCGCAATTGGCAGAGGCGGGAGAGGTGTTGGCCCGTCCTTCATCGCCGCTGAATGATATCGATCAGGCGGAAGGGCTACGCTATCTCAGCCGCTTGACGCGCACATCGCTGAATATGTTGGTGGACAGCGCGGATCCGGATTTCCCGCGCTTGTTTTTGCTGTGCGATGACAAGCTCAAAATTGGCGCGGATAATCCCGACAATCTCTATCAACAATGTGTGGTGAACCCTAGCCGCACCTATCGCATTACAGGCAAGCGCAACAGCGTGCCTTATTTCAGCATTGGCAGCAAAGCGAACCGCTATGCGATTGATGGCACCATGGCGTCGACCGGCGAGTTGGAATTTGATGACATGGAATTTGGTCCAGACGGCAGCTTTGAAATCATCGCCAGTTGCGCGCCGCAGGCCGGAAATTGGCTGCCCATGGCCGACGACACCAGTCTGTTGATTGTCCGCCAAACCTTTAATGATAAAAATAGCGAAATCGCGGCTGATGTGAAAGTGGAACGGATTGGCGATGGTCCCGCCGTTCCAGCCATTTTAACGGCAGAGAAAATTCAGCAGCAATTACAAGCATCCGCTGCTTGGGTGCGCGGAACTGCCAATACTTTTGCCAATTGGTCGGAAATGTTCCAGCAAACGCCGAACCAAATCCATGAAAAGGAACAAAGCTTTTTCCAAACAGCGGGGGGGGACCCCAATATTTGGTATGGCCATTTATATTTTGATCTGGCGGCTGATGAAGCCTTGGAAATTCGCTTTACCCCGCCGGCTTGCCGGATGTGGAATTTCCAGATCGATAATTGGTGGATGGAATCGCTGGATCATGTGCATCAGAAAGTCTGGGTGAACAATTCCCAAGCGCATTATGAAGAGGATGGCCAAGTGATACTGGTCTGCGCTGAGCAAAGCCAAGGATATGGTAACTGGATTGACTTGGCTGGACACCGGCAAGGTACGGGTTTGCTGCGCTGGATTGGTGCGGAGCAACATCCTGTGCCGCAGTGCAGAGTTATCAAGATCAAATAAGCTGTATTGATTCGCTTTCTGGTACAAAAAAACAGCCCGCTATGCTGCACTGCAACATGGCGGGCTGTTGTACATTTGGTGCTTATTGTTGCAAATTTATCATCGCTATAACAATTATTTATGGAATTTTCGGTCTTTTGGGAGTTTTTGCTAATCAAAGCTTTTGACAAATAGCGAAAAATGCCATCTTCGGAACATAGAGTAACGCAATTCACGATTACGAAGTGGGAGATGGTTAGGTATGCGTAAAAATAAGCAAAATGTGACACGAGTTAATCGTTCGTTGTTGCTGCCTGTTTTTGCTGCGCTGATTCTGCAGTCCGGCATGGCTCAGGCGAGCGAAGCCGCCGCTGATGACCAGCAAGACAGTGCCGCCGAAAACGCCGGTTATGTTCCGGGTGAAATCATCGTGACGGCCCAGCGCCGTTCGGAAAGCCTGCAAAAGGTTCCCGTCGCGATGACCGCGCTGACCAGCGAAACATTGGCGAACCAAGGCGTCACCAATTTGAATAGCTTGGCTGCCGCTGCGCCCAGCTTGAAGGTAACCGCCTATCCCAACGCTTCGGACACATTAACGCTGACCATGCGCGGGCAAGGGGCTGGCGACGTGGGCCAGATCACGCGCGACGGTGGCGTTGGCCTGTACATGGACGGTTTCTATATCGGTCGTCCGCAAGGGGCGCTGCTGGATCTGGGTGATCCTGAACGTATCGAGGTGCTGCGCGGCCCACAAGGAACGCTGTATGGCCGCAACACCACGGGCGGCGCGGTCAATATCATTACCAAAAAGCCTAGCGGCGAATTGGGCGGCAATGTGACCTTGGCCACTGGTAGCCGCAATTTGGTGCGCGCATTGGGCACCATTGATTTGCCAGAATTCGCCAATATCTCGGTCAAAGGCTCGCTCACCTATGTCAATAAAGACGGCTGGGTCGACAACGGGGATTCTGACCGTAATTACAATGATTTCAACCAATTCGCGGGCCGTTTGGCCGTGAAATGGGCACCGACGGATAATTTTACGGCCAATTATGGTTTTAATCTGGGCCGTGTTCGCACCACGCCAAACTATTATATCAACAATGACTTGGTGTTGGACGGTTATGTTGCGGACAAAGACCGTACTTATACCACGCTTGACCTTGATTATAGCGTTTCCAAATTCGTCGATCATCAGTTGACGTTGGAATGGGATATCAGCGATAAGTTCCAAATTCGCAGTCTGTCGGCCTATCGCGGTTTCCGCGCCACGCAAGATGTGAACTATGGTGCGGTTTATTCTACAGCAGGTTTGGTAGAGCCTGGGCAGGAGTTCAACCTGACGGTTGAACAGGATCATTATTATCGCACCCGCCAATTCTCGCAAGAATTGCAATTGGTCGGTGATATTAATGATCGTCTGACCTTCACGGGCGGTCTCTATTTCTATCGCGAAAAGGGTCGCCACAAGGCAGATAACCACAGCGTATACCTTAGCTATGGCGGTTTGGACGCCTATGCGGGCCGTGATGTGAACACGCTATCGAAATCCTATGCAGCCTATGCTCAATCGACATGGACGCCCGGACTGTTGGACGATCGTTTGAAGCTGACCGTTGGTGCGCGTTATACCAAGGATAAGCGCAGTGCGAACCGTGTCACCTATAACGGGGATCCCGATGTTCTGAACCCACGCGAATATAACAACCAAAGCTTTGATAATTTCAGCCCAATGGCCAATTTGGCTGTTGAGTGGACCAGCAATTTGATGACCTATGCGAAATATTCGCAGTCTTACAAGGCTGGTGGGTCGGCAGAATCGACCCTAAATTTTGCCAACACCTTTGGTCCTGAAAAGGTCAAGGCATGGGAAGCCGGCTTTAAGTCGCAATTGTTCGACCGTCGTTTGACGCTGAACCTCGCTGCTTTCTATAACGACTTCAATGATCTGCAGGTCGATTATTTGGAAACCGATGACCAGACGATCATCGCGACCAGCAATGCTGGCCGTGCATCGATCAAGGGTGTGGAATTGGATGCGACGCTGCGCCTCAGCAATGACTTCTCTTTCTATGGTTCATTTGGCTATTTGGACCAGAATGTGAAGCAAGTGGATGTGATTCCAGGTTCGGTCTTTGACCAAGTCTTGGACCCAGGTGACAATGCTGCCGCCTATCTGTATTTGCCGTTCGTTCCCAAATATAGCTATAATTTTGGCGGTGATTGGACGTTCCTGCGTACCGCGGATGATGCAGAATTCAGCTTGCACGCCAACTATGGCTATCAAGGCAAGGTATCGGGTTCGGTCGCGGCGGGCCGCGCGGTTGTTGGCCGTGACTATTATTTCAGTGACCCATCCAAGTTGTTGAATGCGCGGATCAGCTTCAAGCGCCCCACAGCATCGGGTGTCGAGTTTAAGCTGTCGGTATTTGCCGACAATCTTCTGGACCAT
Organism: uncultured Sphingopyxis sp.; assembly: GCA_964542975.1. Classification (GTDB taxonomy): domain Bacteria; phylum Pseudomonadota; class Alphaproteobacteria; order Sphingomonadales; family Sphingomonadaceae; genus Sphingopyxis. Next base: position 442 of record CAZIVW010000043.1, on the reverse strand, counting down.
CGTGGCAGCACTTATTCCGCCGCAATCGGTGGAACCTTGGCCACTGGCTTCTTGGGCGCAGCCAAGACCTACCAAGAACCGCGCACCATCGGCGTGGAAGCACGTTTGGGCTTCTAAGACTGGAAGCGGATGAAAACGGCCCCGTGTGTTTGATCGCACGGGGCCGTTTTTGTTGGGGCGGTCACTCGCTGGGACGGTGCGATGGCGGGCGAACGCAAAGGGAAGCTTGTACCAAGCTTTTCAGCGTCAACTTAATGTCGGCCTTTCAACGATTTTTCGGGATTAATTATGACATTAAGTTTGGCATTGGATCATATAACATTGGTGGATTCAGGTCCGTTTGGTTTGGTTTCGGCGGCTTCTGTTGGTGGTTGCAGTGGCATATGCATGTTTATGGAGCCGATGGCTGTTCTTCCGCAGATGCCGAGCTTTGATTTATATG
>CAZIVW010000042.1:0-13201 GCA_964542975.1 uncultured Sphingopyxis sp. | reverse complement strand
CCTAGCTATGCTGGGCGGGTAGCGGGTATGGTGGTTATGATGGAAGCCCAGAGCCCCGCTCATGATCCGATGGGATTATGAGCAGCAGTCCCTGATAACCATAGATTGGCTAAGGCATGCTAGGCATCCAGTTGGCTAATGGATCGGCCAGGCTCAGGCGGTAGCCGTGGCCCGATCCATCCCTGCGCTGCATCCCCCAAATTCCCGTATCCCGCGACGGTTTTTCAAGAAAGCGATCGTGAATAAACATAATCGGATTTTGGAAATAACCATATTCAACACGCGCTAGACCAACATGGTCGCAGAGCCCCTTTTGGGGGCTCGCATCATTTTGGTGCTGGAAAATATTGACTAAGATTATGCCGGAAAATGGTTATGCCAGCGTTTCCGCAGCACGGCGTGCGCCATGCATTGCACCCTCGATATAGGTAACACCCAACGCATCGCCGACCACTTCCACCGTAAAACCCTCGGCCCGCAATTGATCAGCAAGGGTGGTATCACCTAGCGCGCCCTTGGCGACAATCACATGGCCTGCCTTTACCTGTTGCGGCGTGCCATTCACATCGACAAAGCGCACATGATCTTTCGCGATATGGATATCGCTGACGCCCGCGGACAGGCCAACGCCATGATCGGCCAGTTCAGTAAGGATGCGCATCCGGCGGACCAGTTGCAGGCCTTTGCCCATGCGCGGGCTATCGTCGATCACATGCACATTGCGGCCTCGCTCGGCCAGATATTCGGCAAGTTCTAGCCCGACCAATTCGCCGCCGATGACGACAATATCTTTATCAAGCGGCATCCAGTGACGCGTGGTTTCGCGGATGACATCCAAATTTTGGCTCATGCCTGTGGCCGCGCCGATCTTGGAAATAGTGCGGGTGAGCAGGCTGGTTTTGGATTTCAGATTTTCCGAATTTTGACCCAAGATCAATTGTTTCAGATCATCACCGGAATAGACATGATCTGCGTCACTTCCCGATATAGGGGGCATGATGCGCCGCGCGCCCGTGGCGACCACCACTTCATTAACGCCAAGTTCGCGCAGCAATTGCGGCGTGGCTTCGGTGCCAAGGCGCAGCGTGACGCCGGCTTCCTCTACCTCGCGAGAGAGCCAGCGCAGCAGCCGCTCATTGGGTTCATAGGCCAAGCTCGCAAAGCGCATCGTGCCGCCCAATTGCTTGGCCTGTTCGATCAGCGTCACGCGGTGGCCCGCGGCGGCCAGACGGCGGGCGCTTTCCATGCCGCCCGGCCCGCCGCCGATCACGGCGATATGTTTCGCGGTGGTGACGGCTTTGGGGGCAGGGCCTTGATATTCGCGTGCCAATTCGCTGTTGACTGCGCAGCGCACCGGATCGCCCATATAAATGGCGGAAACACAGGTGTAGCAATAGATGCAGGGGCGAATTTTATCGGGCTGACCTGCCGCCAACTTGTTGGGCAGGGCGGGATCGGCCAGCAATTTGCGGCCCATGGCGACAAAATCTAAATCGCCATCTTTTACAGCCTTATCCGCAACCTGAAGCTCCAATCGGCCAGAGCCAATGATGGGGATATTGACCACAGATTTAATCGCCGCTGCTGCGGGCAAATTCCATGCCTCGACATGGGGAATATTGGATTCCGAATGCAGCTTGCCGACCGACACATCATGATAGCTGGTAACGGTGATGGCATCCACGCCCGCCGCTTCCAGCATGATGGCGGATTGTTTGGCGTCTTCTATCGTAATGCCTTGCCTGCCGATTTCGCGGCTGTCGAGCTTGAACCACAATGGGAAGTCACGGCCCACCTCGGCGCGAATGGCAGCGATGACTTCCAGCGCCAAACGCATACGATTTTCCAAACTTCCGCCATATTCGTCGGTCCGTTTGTTGGTATAGGGGCTGATGAAGGATGAGATTAAATAGCCATGACCGCCGTGAATTTCCGCGCCGTCAAAGCCTGCTTCCTTGGCGCGGCGGGCGGCCTGCGCGTAAAGCTGGGCGACCTCTAGCAAATCTTCCTTGTCGGCGACTTTGATACCAGCCACGCCGCCCATATCGAGCGAGGAGACTTCCTCGGGCAAGAAGAAGTCAAAGAAGCTGCCTGTCATCTGCGGCGGGATGGAGGGGGCCAGCATATCATGGCCCCAGCGTGCGCCAGCATAGCCCGCGACCAAGCCGCCGTGATGAAGCTGGGCCGCGATTTTTCCGCCATGTTGATGAACACGGTCGGTGAGTTCGCGCATCGGCGCGATGAAGCGATCTTCGGAAATAGCAGCTTGGCCGACGGAAACCGATCCGCGCGGCCAAGCGACACCATTGACGCCCATGATAATCAGCCCTGCACCGCCTTTTGCCTGCGCCTCATGATAGGCGATTTGGCGGGGCCCCACGCTGCCATCATCTTCCGCTAGGCTGACGCCCATCGCGGTAACAATGATGCGGTTTTTCAACGTGAGATTACCGATGCGTCCTTCGGCTAATAAATGACCATATGGCGGATGGCTCATGTGGCATGCTCTCCCAAAATTATAATTTTATGTTTTGTTTAGCCGTGTACCGTGTAGCCGCCGTCCACTGGCAATGTTTGTCCCGTGATCCAGCTTGCCGCTGGGCTGGTGAGAAACAGGATGGCGTTGGCGATATCTTCTGGGTCACCCAATCGGCCCAATGGCGTGCGATCCAGTGTTGGCGCAGTCCATTCGGGTTGTTCAAAGGTGCCAGCGGTCATGCGGCTGCGGGTCAGGCCTGCGGCAACTGCGTTGACGCGGATATTTTGCGCGCCCCATTCGACAGCCAAGGTTTTGGTGAGGCCCACAAGCCCCGTTTTGGCCGCGCCATAGCCGGGCACAATGGGGATGCCGAAGAAACTGCTCATCGAACAAATATTAATCACCGAACCGCCGCCAGCGATGTGGCTTTGCGCCAGCATCGGCTTGGCGCGTTCCGTCAGACGGAAAGCGCCGATCAACAGCATATTCACGGCGCGGGCAAAAATGTCGGGCTCATATTCGTTGAGACCCAAGCTGGGCAACGCTATCCCTGCGCTGTTAACCAAAATGTCGAGGCGGTCGAACTGGGCGACCGCATGGTCGATGCTGGCGCCATCTTCGATATCCATTTGCAGATAGCGATAGGCGGTCAGATCCTCGGCATAATCGCTGGCGTTGGCGCGGGTTCCGGTGATGGTAACGTCTGCGCCTGCTTGGGCATAAAGGGCTGCTGCTGCTGCGCCGATGCCGCTGGTGCCGCCGGTGATGAGCACGGTTGCGCCCGAAAAATCATAGGTCGGTCCCATTAAACTTCCTCCACCTTCGTCCATTCATTCCGCTTGGCGGAGCGGCGTGCGGCATCCAAAATCGCTTGGTTCGCCGCTGCATCGGTAAAATCGGCTGCACGGTCGGACAGGGGCGGGGTTTCGCCCAATATCTGCGCGCGCAATTGACCGAATAATTTGGCGTAAGGGGCGACATCAAAGCCTTGGCTGTGCCAACGGTCCATTTCGCTTTCCACTAGTTCGGCGATTGGGAAAGCTTCCGGCGCGGCGTTCAGCAATTCGGCGGGCATGGGGATTTGACGGGTGCCGTCGGCATCCTTGATCCACACTTCTTCGGGATCACCAAAGGCTGCGCCGGACTGAATCCATGCCGCACCAGTGGAGCCTGCTACCTTGGTGCCCATCATAAACGGGCCAGGGAAGTTCAGCGCCGCTTCCAGCAAGCCCATGCCGCCATTTTGGGTGCGGAATTGCAGTGTATAATAATCATCCGACGTTTGCGTCGGGCGAGCGGGCGACAATTTGCGCAGCACACAGCTGACGGCATCAAATTCGCCCACGGTGGCGCGGGCTTGGTCGATCATATGGGTGCCAAATGCGCCCAAGAAGCCGCCTCCTTGCGCCTCGTCCATCCACCAATCGGACAATTCTTCATGCACATCGGGGCCCGGTTGCTGATAGATGCGGTGGAACATGATTGGGTCGCCAATCGCGCCCGATTGCACAAGGCGGGTCAGCAGCGCCTGCGCGCTGTCAAAGCGGAATTCTGCGCCCAAGGCGTGGATAACACCGGCGTTGCGGGCGGCTGTCAGCATCTCACGCGCTTGGTCTAAATCTTTGGCGAATGGCTTTTCGCACATCACCGCGCGGCCCGCTGCAATGGCTTGCATCACGGGGGTGTAATGCGCATGCGGGGGCGTAGCGACGGTCACCAATTTTATGGCCGGATCGTCCGCCAGCAATTGTTCCAAATTGTTGCTAGCGACGGGAATGTTCAGCGGCGCAGCGCGCTTTTTTGTTTTTTCCAAGTCGCGGCCGACAATGGCCCGCACGTCAAATCCAGCGTCGCGCAAGGCGCGTACATGGGTGAACAGACCAAAGCCCGTGCCCACGACAACTGCGCCCAATTTTACATCCTGTCCCATCTTACTTCTTTCTTTTCGCGGCATTTTGCACGGCTATCAAAGCAGCGTGCCAATTGGTGGCGATCGTTGATAAATTTTGATTGGCCTGATCGAGGTGGAAGACTTCGACCTCAATCGGCGCGGTGGAGCCAATGTCCTCCAACGTTTGAAGAAGGCCGACGATGTCAAAGTCGCCGGTACCGGGCAGCAAGCGCGCCGCCATCGTTTCGGCCATCACATCTGGCCAAGCTTCACCCGTAGCGTCATTAATTTGCACTGTGTGTATATGCTCAGCGGGGATTTGCGCCAATTGCGCCAATGTCCCACCGCTGCGAAACAAATGCCAGCTGTCGACGGTCAAGCCCGCATTTGGACGTCCGCAAGCAGTGATAATCTGATGTGCTGACAGCAAATCTGGGATGCCGCCGAAGGGCGCAAATTCCAAATGCACCTTCAGATCATAGGCCGCCGCTTTGTCGCACAGCGCAGCGAAAGCTTCGGCTGCTTCATCGATATGGGGCGTGATGCCAAATATCTCTACCACCGCAACCGATCGTGCGCCCACACGGGCAGCAACTTCGATCACCCGATCCCCGACATGGCTTTGCTGCAAGGCGCTTAGCATCGGATCGTCGGTCTGAAGGGTGATATGCTGCGGCAGCCAAGTAGCGGCGCAGTCCACCTCGGACACGATCAAGCCTTCATCCGCGATGCGTTTCGCAACGGCTTCGGCTGTCATCCCCTCGGCCTCTAAGGCCCACAGGTCGGACGGCAACAGCGATAGCCCGTCAAAACCAGCTGCCTTGACGGGCGCTAAACGATCCAGCAGCAGGCGATCCATGACAGGCACGCTGCTGAAGATGCGATGAGTTTGGTTGAGTGAGCCCATCGCCATTAATCGACAAATTGGCCGGTTTGAACAGCGCTGGCGGCTGTCAACGCAGCCAGACCTTCGGCTTCTAACTGGGCTACTGGCAAGCGCCACAGATCAACCGGCGCGGTTTGCTCGGTCATCACCAAGCGCAAGGCCCAGATGCCGCGTTCATGGCCAAAGCTATTGAGCCAATTTCCGCCCAAATTGGGGTCGCGCTCGCTGATAAATACGCGCACCTTGCCATCCGCTTCGACGACATGGCGGCTGTTGTTAATCCAGCCATTGCCATCTTCGAACGTATCCAGATTTTCCTGCCAAATATTGCAGAGCTGAACATTCCAATATTCGCATTGGGGTGGGGTGAATTCGATCACCAATACTTCGTCCAAGCCTTTTTCCCAGCCGCCGAAGGCGACATGGCGATCGGGCACCCCGCCATTCGACAGATATTGCGCGCGGCTATAATCCAAGCGGTTGAGCTTGGCCGAGAAATTACCTTGGTTGCCTTGCCACCAATTGCGTACCAACTCCGCGTAGCCCAGCACAGCTTGCGACGACCAAGCCAGACCATTGGCGACCAATTCCGGCGAACTGGGCACCGGCGCGGCCCCGTCCATCCGTTCGATCACCATCTCTGGTGCCGTTTCACTTGTGCGATCGCTCCATACCAAGCGGATCAGAATGCAATTGCTATCGGGGTTGAGTTTTAGCCAATTTTTGCCTTCGCCCGGGTCTTGTTGAGACAAGATGACCTCAAAGCTTCCATCGGCTTCGATCTTCAGTCCTTGTGTGTGCAGGAAAGCACTGGTCTTTAGGTTTGATGGGTCAAAGCGTTTCAGGCCTTCCATGCCTTGCTGTGCCCAATCTTCTGCCCCTGGCGTTTCGGGGTTGGGGCAGGTCAGCGCGGCCATCACGAAATAGGGAATGGTGCCACGGGTGCCACGAATAATATAATCGCGGGCGGTATCAAATTGCGCCATTAGATGATCTTGATCGACCGTTTGAACATTGATCGACTGCCGCCACACCATGTCGCGCAGACGGGGGCGGGTGGGTTCGCCATTTTCCAGCAAACGTTCCAAGCTCGATCGCGCCAAACGCGATACGAAGCGATACCATTCAGCAATATCCAGTTCGGACAGAGGCCCGTTGACATTGTTGATATGGCGGCCAGCGGCTTTTAACGTGTCGCAATAATCATCCCAAGCTTGGCCGGACAGTAAACGCTGGCGTGCCAATTGTTGAGGCGGGGTTAGGGCTGCGTTGTTTTGGGTGTCGGCCACGTTCACTGCTCCTGCGTTACGGGGAAACGGTCGTAATAAAATGCGAATTTTTGGCGGAGCGCGGCGATATCGGTTTCGAATACGCCTTCCAGATCATAAATTACCTTGCCGTGGGCATGGCGGGGGTTCTCTTGCAGATAGCCCAGCAATTTGGCTTCGACCTCTGGCGGTAAATCCAAGCCTGCCAATTCATAAATGCGGCGCGCCATGGCTTCTTGGTCGGCCATATATTCGTGGAACAGCACATCGACGCACTGTTCATTGCCCCATGCGTCACGCTGGGCGACACATTCGCGCAGCAGCTTCTCGATGCGATCACTCCACAAGCGAGCAAGGCCCGCAGGATCGGTCGGGTCGCGGCGGATGCGGTCGGAATAACCGAGCATGGTGGTGAGCGAGCGCAGCACATCGACCGGATCACGGTGGCTGATGACCATAATCGCATCGGGGAAGGCGTTTTTAATCGCTTGCAGATTTTCCATATGCTGCGGCGATTTCAGCAGCCAGCGGCGACGGCCCGGTTCGCCTTCTTTTACACCGCGATACCAGCTGATGACCTGTAACACCTTCTTTTCATAGGTGTAACTGACGGTGCGATCATGGGCCAAATAATGGTCAATCCAGCGCGGCAAGCGCGATTGGAATTCCCAATTATAACAGTTCATATCCATGAACATCAGTTCATTATCTTCATGAATATCGCCTGCGGCCATTTCGTGCATGGCGGCCATATGGGGCAGCATTGATCCGAAATGCTGCCAAAATTCGGCGCTGCGGGCGAGGCGAGGGTCCACTTCGCCTTCCGCGATGGAAACTGTCGGTACGGGCTCTTCAGATTCCCAAAGCGTCAGGCTGTTCAATCGCTCATCACGTGACAACCAATTGACCAAATGGGTCGTGCCCGAACGCGGCAGGCCCGCAATGAAGATGGGCTTTTCAATGGGAATATCGAGAATTTCGGGGTGGTGCTTCACCAAATCTTCGATGCGCAGGCGGTTGGCCATGACGCGAATAGCCTGATCGACGATGGTGATCCGTCCGCCGCGCGTCAGCCCTTCATCTTCATACAGCGATTGCAGCAGCACGGCCAAACGTTCGCGAAAACCAGTGTCTTCGCCGAAATCACTCAGTCCGGTGATTGCTTGCGCGCGGGCTAGCACATCTTCGGCGGTCATATAGTCAGGGAAATCGACAGGGCCTTGGCGCGCCGCAGCAATGGCGGGCGTGATCGTCGGATCGGCCATGTCGTCGATGTGGATGGTGGGAATAGCAGCGCTCATGTCGCTTGTGGGACCTTTTTGCTTATCGCCTGACCGCTGTAAGATGGGGTCTGGATGGCGAATTGCTGAAGAAAATGACCAAGAAAGAAGGTGGCGCCGCTACTGGATCTGCGGCCCTATGTTGGCGATCAGCAAGACGTGATCTGCTATATTGGGGGCATCTGTTTGCATGACATCCTCTCTCGGCTTCAGTTGTTTCCTGAATTGCCTATCTTTGATACACTAGGGAGTGTACTTTACAAGTGCATGCTGCCATATTTTTTCGCATATGGACAATGCTGTGCAATTTGGCTTAGGTTTTACGTGATATGACTGACATAAAAATAATGAAAATGGGGCGTCGGGGGCGTCCCACGGCACAGGATACGATCGCGCGGCAGGGCCAACTATTATCGGTGGCACGGCGTATTTTCGTTGAACGGGGCTATCATAGTACCACGATGGAAGACGTGGCGGCCGCGGCGGGTATCACCAAGAAAACCCTATATGCTTGGCACCGAGATAAAGAGACATTGTTCCACCAATGCGTGATTCACGGTGCCCAGCGCTTCCCCAATTTGCGGCCGGATGGAGAGGGGGACGTCCGCAACGCTTTGGTGGATTATGCGGTGGCGCTTCACGACGAATTGGCCCGTGAAGATAGTTCGGGCCTTGGCATGTTGTTCATGCGCGAAGGCAGTGAATTTCCGGAACTCGCGAAATTTTTGCAACGCCCTCATCAAGATTATCTGATTGCACCTCTTGCGTCTTTTTTAAGGAAGCACGGCATGGAAGAGGAGGGCCGGACAGAGCGGACAGCTTTGTTTATCAACATGGCGCTGTCACCGCTGCACAATAAGATGATGATGGGGATGCAATTACCGTCACCAGAAGGCATTCGCTATCATGCTGAAATCTGCGCGGACCTATTTTGCGGGCAGGCGAAGTCCTTGCAAAAATGATCTTTGAAACCAACCAACTGATATAAAGGGATTTCTCTCTCTTTCTTTGCTGGGAAGCTTGAGCCTGAGCGCAATCAACAAGCTGGAACGGCTGTCGTTGTCTCAGCAGTCTGTTCAGCCAAAAAGAGATGCTCGTTCGCGCTGAGGGAAGGCCAGATAGTTGGACAAGACTGTCGCGAATCGGATTTATATTCGCACCACGCAGGACATAATTTCCAACCCACTTAAGGTGAACATATGAATATCAACGATATAATTGTACATCACGAGATTCAGGCGCGCTTGACCCAATTCGCACGGTTCATGGACAATCGGGACTGGGTGGGTCTTGCGAGCATTTTGAGTGATGATGCTATCGCCGAGTTCGGAGAAGGGCCGCTCCAAGGAAGTGCCGCGATTGTCGGCTGTATCCGGCGCTATCTTGATGCATGCGGTGTGACACAGCATTTGCTGGGAAATCTGATTGTCCATGTCGATGGCGATCACGCAGAGAGCCATTGCTATGTCAGTGACATGCATCTTGGGATAGGGGCGCGTGAGCATATGACCTTTCGCACGCTTGGCGATTACCACGATCATTGGCGAAGGCAGGATGGCGAGTGGCGCCTCATCCGGCGCGACAAAGACAATCGAGGTTCCGTCGGCTCTATCGAAATTTTCCGTTGAGTTTTGGGTGGATAAAGTGGTTGCGCATGATGCGACTGGCATGGTGGGCCAGTTTTTCGAGGCTGTGCGATGAAGATCAGCCGTCAAGTTTAAGGTGGGCTGGGCGGTGTGAACAGCCCAGCCCGCTTATGCAGACTATTTGTTTTCCGGCAGGGCGTATGCCACCAACGTGTCATTTTGCGTGGTGCCCAGATATTTATGGCCACCAGCGGCGATCACAACATATTGACGTCCATTTTTGCTGAGGCGGTACGTCATCGGCGTTGCCTGACCGCCGCCGGGTAGGCGGCTTTTCCACAGGAGCTCGCCCGATGAAATATCAAAGGCGCGCAAATAATCGTCGGTCGTCGCACCAATGAAAACCAGACCCGAACCGGTGATGACAGAACCGCCCAAATTGGGCGTGCCGGTTTTGAGCCACAGCGGGAATGGGGCTTGATCGCGGGTGGTGCCAAGCTTGACCTCCCACATTTTCTTGCCGGCTTTCATATCAATCGCGACAAGGCTACCCCATGGCGGCGCGTTACAGGGCGCTCCAAAGGGCGAGACCATGGGCGTCATGGTCAGGCCATAGGGCGAGCCTTCGGCAGGCAGCACGGGCGCCCCGGCTTTTTGCATCGTAGCAACGTCCTTACGTGGAATTAATTTCATGATGGCCGCGGCCTGTGTGGTGTTCACGATCATCACTTGGCGATTGGGGTCAACGGAAACGCCGCCCCAATTGGTTGCGCCCATGAAGCTTGGGAATTGCAGCCAGCCACGTGTTGATGGTGGCGTGAAAATGCCCTCATAATTCACAGAGCGAAAGAGTTCGCGGCACTTTGCGCGATCATAGGGTGTGAAACCGAACATATCATCTTCGGTCAGATCCTTGGCTCGAACAATAAAAGCGGGGTTCATGGGGAAGGGTTGGGTAGGGGATAGCTTCTCTGTCGGTACAGCGCCTTTCAAGGGGACGGCGCGTTCCTCTACAGGGAAAATCGGTTCGCCAGTGCGCCGATCCAATATAAAGATATGACCCTGCTTTGTGGATTGGGCCAATGCAGGGACCATGGCATTTGCCGTTTGCAAGGGGAAGGCGACTGGCTGGGACGGAAGGTCATAATCCCAGACGTCATGATGGACGGTTTGATAATGCCAACGCGGCTTGCCGGTGCTGGCATCCAAGGCGACGACACTGCTGGCATAATGGTCCAGATTGTCACGCTCACCGCCATAATGATCGATGGATGCGTTGCCCATGGGGACGAAAATGAGGCCAAGTTCGGGATCCGCCGACATAGGTGCCCAAGAATTGGGTGTACCCCGTACCAATTCGCCGCTGTTGTCAGCCGCACCTTTGTAGCCCGGTGGCACCGCATTCCATGTCCACGCCAAGGCCCCATCGCTGATATTGAAGGCGCGGATGGCACCGGCGGGAACATCGCGGCGCATATTGTCGACGACGCGTGCGTTAACGACGATTTTATCGCCGATGAACACTGGCGGCGAAGACACCGCCATGTCGCCGCGCTGATAAGTACCCATACCTTGGCGCAGGTCCAAAATTCCGCCTGCACCAAAGGCTTCGCACAATTTACCACTTTTCGCGTCCAGTGCGATCAGGCGCATGTCGAGCGTACCAACCATGATACGGCCTGCGCAAGATTGCCCGTCAGAAGCGGTGTCTTCCTTGATATAAGTCACGCCACGGCAATTGAGTTGATAGGTGCTGAAATTGTCGGACTTCGGATCGAAAGCCCAAATCTCTTTGCCCGTTTCAGGGTCGAGAGAGACGATTTTGGTGGTCCCTGAGCAGGTGAAGAGCCGATTTTCGGCGATGATTGGCGTGGCTTCAAAAGTGGGCGAGTTTCGCGGTGAGGCCTCAATCTTGCCGATGTGATAGGTCCATGCTGGCTTTAGCGCATAGATATTCTCCGGTGTAATCTGCGTCAGGGGAGAATAGCGCATACCACCTGGATCATTGCCCCAATGATCCCATCCCGCGATTGGACCGGACATGTCCAGAACAGGGTCTGGTTTGTACCATGATGCTGAATATCCATAGCTGATTGTCGCGGCGGCTCCGACAAATAATCCGCCCATGGCCAGGAGCCGAACCCGCTTTCGGATAGGATTTTGCGCATTACGAATATTGTTAATGATGGTGAAATTTTTTGCCACTCTGCGTACACCTCATCTAGTTTTTTGCGTGAAACAGGGCGAGTTTCCCCACATATTGTGAAATGCGTTCCCGTCTCCCATTGACAATACAATATATCTGCGCAAATAGACTGTACAGCCGTAATCGAATAACGGCGAAAGAATATGGGGAGAGGATTTTGACGCGCACAAGCGGTTGTGCGCTATCAATATTATGCCTGATATTGATCAGGCCGCATCACCACCATTGCCAGTACGAAGCCCCGAAATCTTTTGCGCTTTTCAGGATGAAATCTTGCGCCCTGCGTTGGGCGCAAGGATGGGCAGCCAGAGCGGCGGGCAGCTTCGCTGGGCTATGATCGGCCGGTGCATACAACAAAAAAATATGGGGAGTATGTCTGCGAAGATGGTAAAAATCGCGCTTCTGTCGTCCGCTATCGCACTGAGCAAGGCGTCGGTATCTATTTAGACGGGGTCTATCATCCAATGACCCTGGTTCGCTGAACAGCGATGCCTATGCTGTCTCCGCACAAGGTAATTTTGGCGATCTGAGCGTCAACTATAATTTCGACTTTGTTGATCGGCGCGGTGCCAATGCCTTTTTTCAAATCGTGGCAGCGCGACCAGATGTTGCGGCTTATTTCGGGCAATCTGAAAGTTTAGGTGGCGCGCCATTCCAGTTGGGCGCTGATCGCATGCAAAATGTGTTACAGGCTCCCTGTGCGCGCCCGGGTTATGATCGTGACTTTATCGCTCATAGCAAGGTCTGGGGGCATTCGCTGACGGTGGAATATGGTGCGCTGCCCGGCTTGACCCTGAAATCTATTACCGGTTATCGGCGCTTTTTCCAGAATGCGATTAACCAGCTAAGCGGAAACGGCGATTTGCGCGGTTCCGTCGTCACGTTCGATGATAATGGCACGGCGGGTTTGACGACGGGCGAGGTATTTAATTTTGCGCTGCACAACACACCGCAAAAGCAGCGGCAGTTTAGCCAAGAATTTCAGCTGCTCGGAAGCTGGGGTGACTTTAGCTATTTAGGCGGCGTTTATTATTTCCATGAACGCGCATCCGAAGATAATTACCAGCAAATCACACTCGTAACACCTATTAGCGGTTTGGCCGCCTTTGGTCTTCCCAATGCAGCGGCGGACATATTGGCCGCCAATACCGATTTGATCGCCGACAGCTTGGTAGGAATGAACGTCAATCCCAATCAAGCCTTTGGCGGTACAGCCGAATCCGCGGCGGTATTTGGGCAGGTGAGTTGGAAACCATCAGCATTGAACGAGAAGTTCGAAATTACGATCGGCGGCCGCTATACCCAAGATAAGAGAACGGCAGAATTGGGCGGCGATATTCAGCCGGTTGTGACGGGCACTGCGCACTTTACCAATGTGTCATGGCTGGGGAGCTTGTCCTATCGCGTGACCGATGACGTGATGTTTTATGGCCGCGTGTCGTCGGGATATCGTTCGGGCGGCATCAATCCACGGGCGGGCTTTATCAACCAATTAGCTCCGGAAAAAGCGAGTGCTTATGAGGCTGGCTTTAAATCGGAGCTGTAGGACCGACGGGTGCGCTTGAAACTCTCTGGATATTTGACGCAATATTATAATCAGCAATT
>CAZIVW010000041.1:0-13402 GCA_964542975.1 uncultured Sphingopyxis sp. | reverse complement strand
GGGATGATCATGGCCGCACAGGCGTTGCTGCGCCAAAATAAACGCCCCAGCGCGGCGGATATTGACGAAGCGATGACCAACATCTGCCGCTGCGGCAGCTATCCGCGCATCCGAACCGCCATCGCCCATGCCGCACGTGTGATGCGCGGTGACGAAGTGATCGCCGCCGCCCCGCCGCCGGGCATCAGCCCCCAAGACGCCGCCGCCGCCGTGCCCGCGCTGAATATTCCCAGCAACCGCGACTAATATCCCCGTGGGTGACAAGCCCCGCACTGTCCGCGGCTATATAGTTTAAGATGAACGCCAGCCAACAGCTTGGTTCAGAATCGCCTCAGCCTGATGGGCGTATAAGCGCCTCATAATCTCGCTGCTGGACCGTCCAGATCGCGAGCGGAGTTGACGTTATGAAGAAATTTGTCGGCGGCTTGTTGATGGCCGCAACCATCCTGACCCCCTTGGCCTCGGCCGCCGCTCAAACGGGCGGCCAATATCCCCAGCGCGCCGAACGCAGCGACAACCGCGATCGCGGCCCATCGGCAGATCGTGGCCGAACGGACCGTGGCCCGTCTGCTGACCGCAGCCGACCGGATCGTGGCCCGTCTGCTGACCGCAGCCGGCAGGCACCAAACCGCGATGCCCAGCGTCAGCAATGGCAGCGCCAAAATGACCAGCGCGCTAATGACCAGCGTGGTCAGCGTCCCGACTGGAACAACCAGAATCGCGGCCAAAACCGTGCCCTGCCCCCCAGTTGGAACAACCAAAACCGCGACAATGACCGGCGCAGCATAGAACAGCGCCAGCGCGACGAGCGCCAGCGTGTGGAACGCGAACGCAACCGGAATTTCTATGACCGCGACAACCGACGGGGTGATGACCGCCGTTATGACAACAACCGGCGCGATGACAGCCGCTATGGCAACAACCGCTATCAAGACAATCGGCGTGGCGAGTGGAACCGCGATTGGCGCAACGACCGCCGCTATGACTGGCGCGATTATCGCAGCAACAACCGCAACTATTATCGCATGCCCCGCTATCAGGCCCCCTATCGCGGGCATAGCTACAGCCGCTTTAACATTGGCTTTTCCTTGGGTTCGCCCTTTTACAGCCAACGTTATTGGATCAACAATCCCGGCTATTACCGCCTGCCCCCCGCATATGGGAATTACCGCTGGGTGCGCTATTATGACGATGCCTTGTTGGTCGACGTCCGCCGTGGCCGCGTGGTCGACGTGCTATATGATTTCTTCTGGTAAGCGCGCACAGCCATATCAGATTCAAGAAGGGGCGGGTTTTCTCGCCCCTTTTCTTTGTGCGCCGTCCCTGCCCGTGCCATTGGCCGCACCGACTTGCCAAGCCCCCAAAATGCCCGCATCATCCCAGCGAACATGCAAATATAGCATGACGAGAGGATGAGCTATGCCCGCCGTGCGCCTGTTTCCGCCGGATCAATTTTTTGATCGCCCCTCATGGCTTGCCATCACACGGCCTTGTGAATGGCGCGGTTTGTGGTTGGTCGCTCATTGCTGGCTTGTCTCCATCGCCCTGATGGGCCTCGCCGCATGGTCGGGCAATCCGCTCGCATGGCTGGCCGCCATCGCCCTACTTGGCGGGCGGCAATTGGGCTTTGCCATTTTAATGCACGACGCCGCGCATGGCGCGCTGCACCCCAATCGCAAAGTCAATAATTTCGTCGGCCAATGGCTGACCGGCGCGATGGTCGGCAGCGACCTGATCGCTTATCGCACCTATCATCTGCAACATCATAAATATACGCAGCAGGCGGAGGACCCCGACCTGTCGCTATCCAAACCCTTTCCCACCACCCGCGCCAGCTTGCGCCGCAAAATCCTCCGCGATTTAACGGGCCAGACTTTTTTCAAACAGCGGGCGGCCCAATTTGCTTTTGCGTGGGTCGGCTTAAAAGCCATGCTGCGCGGCGATTATGGGGCGGACCATGACGGCCCAGCGAAAAATAAGGCCACACAGGGCGGAACCTTGTTCAACAAACAATCCGCCGCCATTTCCGCCCCGACCAAAGATATTACGGGGGCCATTTCGGTCACCAAAGCCACGGGGCGATTTTTGCTGATGCAGGCGATCTTACTGGCCGCGTCTCTGATCCTCTATGGCTGGACGCCCTATTTGCTGTGGCTGGCCGCGCTGGCAACGACTTTTCAGGCCTATTTGCGCATTCGCAACATTGCCGAACATGCCTGCACCGCCACGGGCAGCGAAGACCCGTTCAGCCACGCCCGCACCACCAAGGCGGGCCTATTGGCCCGCGCCACGGTGGCGCC
The DNA here is from genome assembly GCA_964542975.1 of uncultured Sphingopyxis sp. Lineage (GTDB taxonomy): Bacteria > Pseudomonadota > Alphaproteobacteria > Sphingomonadales > Sphingomonadaceae > Sphingopyxis. The sequence continues at coordinate 11,102 of CAZIVW010000041.1, read as the reverse complement.
TTATTATGTCAATTATCACAGCGAACATCATCTGTTCATGGGCGTGCCCTGTTACCGTCTGCCGCTGGTTCACGCCCAGCTTGGCAAGGCAGGCAAGCATGACGCGATGATTATCGCCCCCAATTACCGCAGCGTCTTGGCCCAAGCGATAGCCAAGCCTTAATCCCGCACCACAAAGCGCGAACCGGCCCGGTCTTTCTCCGCCTTCAGCGGGTCAAAGATTTGGCCGTTCATCGCGACATAAACGCCCGCGGGCAACGTCTGTGCAGCGGCCAAGGCAAAGCCGACATTAAATTCGGCGTCCGACCCGCGCACCCGAAATGGCTGCATCGCGCCGGTCATGACAATGGTCTTGCCCGAAATTTGCGACAGCAACCGCCCCGTCTGGACCATCGTATCTGTGCCATGGGTGATCAAAATGCGTGTCGCGTCGCTGGCGGCCACCGCGTCATAAATTAACTGGCGGTCGGCATCGTCCATATCCAGACTGTCTTTACGCAGCAATTCGGTGACACGGTGCGGCGCATTCACGCCATTGTCGGCCATGATCTGGCTTAAGGTGGTGGGGCCGATTTGAAATTCCGACAAAGCGTCGAAATAAACTTTGTCAATCGTGCCGCCGGTGGTGAAGATGTCAATCATATCATCGCCCTAATGAGCCAATTTATCCATCCCCCCAGATGATGCACGGGGCGGGATAGCGCCCGCCCCGCCCATATTATTCCGCCAAAGCCTCCGCAATCAGGCGGCGGCTGTTGGCAACGCCGAACAGCGCGATAAAGCTGCCCATACGCGGCCCCGCGCTGCTGCCCAGCAAGGTTTCATATAAAGCCTTGAACCAATCGCGCAGATTTTCAAAACCATAGGCTTCATTCTTGCCGATTTCATAAACGATATTCTGCAATTCATCGGCCTGTGCGTCTTCGGGCATGGCCGCCAGCTTGGCGTCCAATTCCTGCAACGCGCCCACTTCGCCGCCCACTGGTTTGCGGCGGTTCAGCGTCGGGGCCACATAATCGCGGTTATAGGCCATGGCATTGTCGATCAGCTTATCCAATTCAGGATAGCTGGCGGCATCCGCGCCATCGACATAACGGCCCAAATAGCGCCAAATCTGATCCTTGGTCACATCCGCGCCCATCACGCCCACCAAGTTCAGCAACAAGCCAAAGGTCACGGGCAGCACGTCGGTCGGAATGGCTTCCCCGCGCGCGACATGCACATGATGCACCGGATTGCCCAGCTTCTTATCGGCTTCTTGGGCCGGATAAGTGCCGCGCATTTGCAGATATTCGTCAATCGCCTTGGGCACGACGCCGATATGCAATTGCTTGGCGGCCTTGGGTTCGCGGTACGCAAAGAAAGCCAGACTTTCTTCGCTGCCATAGGTCAGCCATTGCTCCATCGACAGGCCATTGCCCTTCGACTTCGAAATCTTCTCGCCCTTTTCATCGAGGAACATTTCGTAAATCAAGCCATCTGGCTTGCGGCCACCCAGCGCCTTGGCAATTTTGCCCGACTGCACGCCGCTGTCGGTCAAATCCTTGCCATACATTTCATAATCAACGCCCAAGGCGACCCAGCGCATGGCCCAATCGACCTTCCACTGCAATTTCGCCCCGCCCGACAAGATGCTTTGGGTGATCGTCTCACCCTCATCCTCAAAGGACACCAAGCCAGCCTCGGCATCCAGCAAGGTTACAGGCACTTGCAGCACAATGCCCGACTTTTGGCTGATCGGCATGATCGGCGAATAGGTCGCGGCACGTTCGGCGCGCAGGGTCGGCAACATGATATCCATGATCGCCTGATAATTGCGCAGGACATTTTTCAACTGATCGTCAAACGCCCCGCCGCGATATTGCTCCGTGCTGCTGACAAATTCATATTCAAAGCCATAGCGGTCCAAAAAGGCGCGCAGCATGGCATTGTTATGATGGGCAAAGCTTTCAAACTTACCAAACGGATCGGGAATCGCGGTCAGCGGCTTCCCCAAATGTTCGCGCAGCATATCTTGGTTCGGCAGATTGTCCGGCACTTTACGCAGGCCGTCCATATCATCGCTAAACGCCACCAAGCGGGTGGGCATCGCCGTGCCCGTCTTTTCGGCGGTCAGCGTTTCAAAGGCGCGGCGAACCATGGTGGTGCGCAGCACTTCGTTGAACGTGCCAATATGCGGCAGGCCCGACGGACCATAGCCCGTTTCAAACAACACAGGCGCGCCATCGGCCTTGCCATCGGGCATGCGTTTCAGCAATTTTCGTGCTTCCTCGAACGGCCAGGCTTTGGACGTTTGCGCCGCAGCGCACAGCGATGGATCAAGATGAATTTTGGTCATGCCGCCCCATAGCTTCATTCGCCCCCGAATCGAAAGGTAAAATTCGCCATATTTTTCCGTCCACAGGCCCCAAACATACCGCCGCCGCGCCATTTCTGCGTCGCACCCCGTCAACCCACCGCCCCGCACGCCCGCTCCGTCCGCCGCCCGCGCCGCGCTTCATCGCAATTTCTGACCGCGACCCAGCGCCAAGCAGTTGCTACGTTCGCCTTTTGTCCCTAGCGATAGGGCATGTCCGCGCCTGCCAGCTCTTTTCCGGCCCTCCCCTTTCCGGCGATCCACGCCAGCCATATCGGCATTTGGATTGCCGATACCATGGGCCATGTCGAACGGGTCAGTCGGGGTCAGGCCATATCGGCGGTGGCGGGCACGCCGCATATTTTGCTGGGCGCGCCGCTGACCGGCGACCGATTGGGCTATCCCGAACTCTCCGGCCTCGATTTGCTGGAATGTTTCGCCTTCCTCTATCCCGCCCGCTTTGCCGTGCCGACGCCGGCGGGGCTGGCATCGGTGCTAGGACTTGCCCCGCCAACCCGCGAAGAAGATGTCGCCGCTTTTCTGCCCCGCGCCGCCGCCGCCATGCTGGAATGTCTGAACGACCCCGCATGGCCGGAACGCGAGGGGGCATGGCATGGCCTGCAAAGCCTGTCGCGCCAACGCTGGCCGTGGGCGGAAGTCCTATCGCCGCACCTGCCCAAGCCATCACGCGAGGAACGCTGGCTTTATTCCCGCCTGCCGGAATGGGAAGACCAGCCCCCCCGCCCCATGCCCCGCACCACCATGGTGGCAGAGGCGGATATTTTGCACCGCCTCGAAACATTGACCGGCGAAGGGGCCGAACGCCGCGCTGGCCAGCGCGATTTCGCCGCCAATGCCGCCATCGTCTTTGCCCCGCGCGAACAACAAGGGCGCCCGCATATGTTGGTGGCAGAGGCCGGAACCGGCATCGGCAAAACCTTGGGCTATCTTGCCCCCGCCAAACAATGGATCAGCCAAAGCGGCGGCAGCGTGTGCATTTCCACCTATACCAAGGCGCTGCAACGCCAATTGGCCCGCGAAACCGAACGGCTTTACCCCAATGCCGCCGACCATCGCGAAAAAGTGGTCGTCCGCAAGGGGCGCGAAAATTACCTCTGCCTGCTAAACCTCGAAGACGCGCTGCAAGGCGGTTTTTCGGGCCGCGCGGCAACCTTGGCGCAATTGGTCGCCCGCTGGGCGGCATACAGCCGCGACGGCGATATGATCGGCGGCGATTTGCCCGGTTGGCTGCCCGCCCTATTCCGCCGCAATGGCACCACCGCGCTGACCGATCGGCGCGGCGAATGTATTTACGCCGCCTGCCCACATTTTCGCAAATGCTTCATCGAACGATCGGCCCGCGCCGCCGCCCATGCCGATATTGTCATCGCCAATCACGCGCTGACCATGGTTCAGGCCGCCCGCCCCCGCGACAATGGCTCCCCCGCCCCCACCCGCCTGATCTTTGACGAAGGCCATCATTTATGGGACGCCGCCGACAGCATGTTCAGCGCGGCATTGACGGGCCAAGAGGCGATTGAAATCCGCCGCTGGGTGATGGGGCCAGAGGGGAAATCACGCGGCCGCCGCAGGGGTCTGGCCGCCCGCCTTGCCGATGTCGCCAGCTATGACGAAGCGGGCGAACGCGCCATTCAGGCCGCGATCACCGCCGCGGGCGACTTGCCCGCCGATGGCTGGCTGGGCCGCTTGTCGGAAAACGTCCCCTTTGGCGCAGTCGAAAAATTGCTGTCCGCCGTCCGCGCCCAAGTTTACGCCCGCTGCGCTGGCCCCGCAGGGCAAGACAGCGGCTATGGCCTCGAAACCGAATTGGCGGACCCTGACGCCGCCTTAATTTCCGCCGCCGCCGACGCCAGCGATGCCATTGACGCGCTGCAACGCCCCCTGCTGACCCTCAGCAAACGGCTGGAGGCGGTGGTCGAAGAAGCGCCCGACTGGCTGGACGGCCAAGCCCGCGCCCGCATCGACGGCGCGCGCCACAGCCTATCGTCGCGCATCGAAACTTTGGGCGCATGGCTGGCGCTGCTGGGCCGTGTTGGCGGGCCTGCCGACCCCAATTTTGTCGATTGGCTGGCGATTGACCGTTTTGACGGGCGCGAATTTGACTGCGGCCTGCACCGCCATTGGCTGGATCCCGCCCGTCCGGTCGCCGAGGCTGTGTATAAACCCGCGCACGGCGTGATGGTGACATCCGCCACGCTGCGCAGCGGCGATGGCTGGCAAGACGCGGACATCCGCACCGGCGCGCGCCATATGGACGGCGGTGTCCATCATTTCGGCGTGGCCAGCCCCTTCAACTATGCCGAGCAGGCCGAGGTGCTGATCGTTACCGACATCGCCAAGGGCGACCTGCCCGCGCTGGCGGGGGCGTATAGCCGCTTGATCGAGGCATCGGGCGGCGGCGCGCTGGGTTTGTTCAGCGCCATTCGCCGCCTCCGCATTGTCCATGCCCGCATCGCAGACCGTCTGGCGCGGGCGGGCCTGCCGCTCTATGCCCAGCATGTTGACCCGCTGGACACTGGTACCTTGGTCGATATTTTCCGCGCCGACCCGCACGCCTCTTTGCTGGGCACCGATGCGCTGCGCGACGGGGTGGACGTGCCAGGCGAATCGCTGCGTTTGGTGGTGATGGAGGGTGTGCCATGGCCGCGCCCGACCATCTTGCACGCTGCCCGCAAAGCCGCTCAAGGCGGCAGCGCCTATGACGACAGCGTCATTCGCGCCCGCATTGCCCAAGCTTTTGGCCGTTTGATCCGCCGCGCCGATGATTTTGGGCAATTTGTCATGCTGTCGCCCAGTTTCCCGTCCCGCCTGCTGACATCCTTTCCCAATGGCACGCCCATTCACCGTATGCCGCTGGACGAAGTGGTGCGCCGCGTCGCCGAAAGAAATGAAATTCAGCGAAAAAGCGTAACTCCTGCCTTTTCACCGTCCTAAGTTTGCGGCACAAGGACAGCATCCGCGAAGGCAAAGAGAGGCAGGGACATTTTGAAGAGCTTGACCATCCTGCGACATGCAAAGTCCGGCTGGGACGCGACTGTCGAACGGGATTTTGACCGCCCCATTAACGCCAGAGGACGGCGCGGGGCCGAATTGGTCGGCCAGTGGTGGAAACGTCAGGACTTCCCCTTGGACCAGATCACCGCCTCGCCCGCCGTTCGCGTCACCGAAACATTGGACATTTTGCAACCCGCTGCGGGTCTGGCGGACCAGCCCGTGCATTTTGACCGCCGCATCTATTTGGCGTCAGCCGCAACCTTGCTGGACGTGCTGCGCGAAACCAACAATGACGTCGATCATCTAATGATCTGCGGCCATAATCCGGGTTTGGAAGATTTGATTTTGATGCTGGTGCCCAGCGACCCCGATGACGCCCTGCGCGCCAAAGTCGACGAGAAACTGCCCACGGCGGCGCTGGCCCGTCTGGAATTGGACATCGACGACTGGACCAATTTGGAAGAAAAAGGCGCGCGCTTTACCAGCTTCATTCGCCCGCGCGATCTGGACCCTTCCTTGTCCCCCGCCATGGACGGGGACGATTAACCAACACCGCCGCCGTAATCTAGGGCCGCACCTAGGCAGGACGATTGCGACCAACCTATCCGGAACCGGACCATAAAAAAGGGGCGATGACCGCCCCTTTTTTATTGCGTCCTGTCGCTATGCGCGTGGGATACTCAGTTAAGCGCGGCTTCCAAACGGTCGCGTAAACCGACCAATTTTTCAACCGGAACACTCGCCCCCGCAACAGGAGCAGACTGGCCGTCAATCGCCAAAGGCTGCGCGCCCATGTCAATATGGGCCAAAGCCTCTGCCTCTGCAGGCGTAATCGCCGAAGTCGAAGTCGAAGCCGATGCCGATGCCGAAGCCGATGCCGATGCCGAAGCCGAAGCCGATGCCATTTCCTTTGCGGGTGCATCCTGCTGCAACGATTTGCGGCCTGCGCGGGTCGACAAAGCCTTGCGGGCCCCGTCCACCGTATAGCCTTGCACATGCAATAATTCATGGATGCGCGTTACCAACGCCACATCCTCGGTGCGATAATAACGCCGACGTCCCGACCGCTGCAGCGGCTTCAATTGTGGAAAGCGGGTTTCCCAATACCGTAGAACATGGGTGGGAACACCGATTTTCTCGGCCAACTCTCCAATAGACAGCAAGGCACCTTCCGCCTTGCTCGCGGCTTTCTTATTCACACTATCAGTCATATTTTCGTTACTCAGCAACCTGAAACGCGTGCGCGCATGGTTTGGCTCGCGCGGAATGTCATCACACGGCGGGGCAAAATAGGCACCTCAACACCGGTCTTGGGGTTACGGCCAATACGCTCTGCTTTGTCGCGCAGAACAAATGTACCGAAACCTGAAATTTTTACATTCTCTCCCTCAGAGAGAGCATTGGTCATATGGTCCAAAATGGACTCCACAATACCTGCCGCTTCATTGCGCGACAGCCCGACCTGCTGATTAATGCGGGCTGCGATATCTGCACGCGTTAACGTTCCTGCCGTCATATATATTCCCCCTCCTGAAACCTGTCAGGTTAGAACCACACCATCCACAAGGCAGCGGGTCCATGCACAAGGTGTAACAAAAGGAAATAAATCCGCCAATATGAAATGGATGGCGGCCATATTCGAAATTTCATCTCAGAAATTTAATAAAATCTATATTTTTCAATATCTTAATGAAATTTCAATGAAAATTACAAGCGAATGCGCCGCCATGCCCCAAAAAAATCACAGCAGCATTCGTCATAATCCGTCGGAAAAATCTGACGAATCATATGTGATTCATCGTCCAACCCGCCGGATTTGAAATAAATGACCGCTGTGAAATCAAGTAGTAGCGCGCCTAGAGGCGCACCACCGCAGCGCCCCATGTAAAGCCGCCGCCCATGGCTTCCAAGACCACCAGATCACCGGCCTGAATGCGGCCATCCCGCACAGCCTGATCCAGCGCCAACGGAACCGATGCCGCCGATGTATTGGCATGTTGATCCACCGTCACCACCACGCGCTCGGCGGGCAGGCCCAATTTCTTGGCGGTGGCATCAATGATCCGGCGGTTCGCTTGGTGCGGCACCACCCAATCAATTTCGCTGGGCGCAATGCCAATATCGTCCATCACTTCGGACAAGACCGATGCCAAATTGGTCACCGCATGGCGGAACACTTCGCGGCCCTGCATTCGCAGATGACCGACCGTTCCCGTGGTCGATGGACCACCATCGACATAGAGCATATCGCCATATTGGCCTTCGGCATGCAGGCGCGTCGCCAAAATGCCGGGACCGTCATGACCCACTACATCCACCTCTTGCGCCGACAAGACAATCGCCCCTGCCCCATCGCCAAACAGCACACAGGTCGCCCGGTCTTCCCAGTCCAAAATGCGGCTGAAGGTTTCCGCGCCAATCACCAGCGCATGTTTCGCCGCGCCCGTGCGCAGCATCGAATCCGCCACCGTTACCGCATATAGAAATCCGGAACATACGGCGGCCACGTCAAAGGCCACGCAATTGGGCGTGCCAATCATCGCCTGAATCTTGGTCGCGGTCGCCGGAAATGTATTGTCCGGCGTCGCGGTCGCCACGATAATCAAGCCAATGTCGGCGGGCGTTAAACCAGCCGCATCCAAGGCCTGCTTTGCCGCCTCTGCGCCCAAGGTTGCCGTGGTTTCATCGCTTTCGGCAATATAGCGATTGCGAATGCCGGTGCGTTCAACGATCCATTCGTCGCTGGTATCCACACGCGCCGCCAATTCCGCGTTGGAAACCGCCGTGCGGGGCAAGGCCGAACCTGTGCCGACCAAAAGAGAGCGCAGCGTCATTGGTCGCTACCGCGGCGAAAATTACCCAGATCCTCAGTCACCTGACGAGTGATATCCTTCTCTACCAGCTCGGCGCACAGGTGAACGGCATGGGCCACTCCCTTCGCATCCGCGCTGCCGTGGCTTTTCAGCACAACGCCGTTCAAGCCCAAAAATACCGCACCATTATGATTATTGGGGTCCAAGCGGTGGCGCAGCAATTCCGTTGCCGGACGCGAAATCAAGAACCCAATTTTCGACCGCAGCGACGATGTAAAGGCTTCGCGCAGCAAGTCGGTGACAAAGCGCGCCGTGCCTTCCATGGTTTTCAGGGCGATATTGCCTGAAAATCCATCATGGACGATCACATCCACTTCGCCGCGCGACAATTTGTCGCCTTCGATAAATCCAACAAATTCCATCGGCAAATGCGATGCCGCGCGCAAACGCACAGCCGCTTCACGGATTTCATCCGTGCCCTTTAATTCTTCGGTGCCGATGTTCAGCAAGGCCACACGGGGCCGTTCCAGCTTCATGGCTGTGCGGGCATAAGCCGCGCCCATCACCGCGAATTGCACCAAATTATTGGCGTCGCAATCGGTGTTGGCGCCCAAATCGAGCATCACACAGTCATTTTTGCCAAGGGTCGGCATCAGGGCCGACAAGGCCGGACGATCAATGCCCGGCATCGTGCGCAGCGCCACTTTGGCCATCGCCATCAGCGCGCCGGTATTCCCAGCGGATACAGCACCGCCCGCATCGCCGCGCTTTACCGCATCAATGGCAAGACCCATCGAGCTGTTGCGCGCTTTACGCAATGCTTGGCTTGGCTTGTCTTCGCCGGACACCACACCATCCGTGTGGATGATATCCGACGCAGCCCGCAAATTGGGGTGGTTGTCGAGCGCTGCTTTGATTCGTTGCTCGTCACCAACCAGCAGGAACCGAAGCTGATCATGCTGGTAGCGCGCTTTTGCAGCGCCCTCCAGCATGACTCGCACGCCAACGTCACCGCCCATCGCATCAATAGCGATTCGCGGCGTAACGCTCATCAATAAGCCCTCCGGCTAGCGATCAAGCTTCCGCCGAAATGACTTCACGACCATTATAATGGCCGCAGGCATTGCACAGATTGTGGGGGCGCTTCAGCTCGCCGCAGTTGGAGCATTCCTGAAAGGCTTCGACCTTCAGGCTGTCGTGGCTACGACGCATGCCACGCTTCGAGGGCGAGGTTTTTCGCTTGGGGACGGCCATGATATTTCCTGCATTCCAAAGTTTAACGAATCGGCATACCCGGATTTGTCTAAACCAAATAGCTCAGACTGGCCCGCCTTCGTGCTTGAAAACGCTTTCCCTAACGAAGGGCCATGCTTTTCACACAGTAGGTGCCTCAACGCCAAAACGGTGTCGGGTGCCGGTTGGAGCGGGGCTATACCCTTTTTCGTTATAAAGGCAAGCCCTACAGGCACCGAAAGGACGGAACTTATCCTCAACATGCTCGCGACTTGCCATCGACGAAGGCCCCAGAAGATGGCAGTCTGACACCATCGACGGCATCCTTATATCCCAGCAGATGCCCAGACCAGCAGATGCCCAGATGGGGGAGAATCTATGTTTATTTATCCAATCAGCCTCAGCATCGCTGCTGGCGCCGCCTTGATCAACATATGGCTGATGATCCGCGTTGGCCGCATCCGCACCCAAGAAAAAATCTCGGTTGGCGACGGCGGCAATGAACGGCTGATCCGCCGTATGCGCGCCCATAGCAACTATATTGAAAGCGCGCCTTTCGTCCTGATTCTGTTGTTTTTAACAGAATCGGCGCTCGGCTCGTCCATCTGGCTTTGGGCGGTGGGCTTGGTCTATCTGCTGGGCCGTGTCGCCCACAGCTTTGGCATGGACGGCCTGTCATGGGCGCGTATGGTCGGCACATTGACCAGCATGGCAACGCTGCTCGGTTTGGCGATCACCGCGCTCTATATCACCTATGCCACGCCGATATCATCGACCACCGAGATGGGCATGGAAATGGATATCACGCACGAAGCCGTGCCGCTGGACTAATCCAGCGGCCCCGCCGTCATCCTATTATCACAATAAATTACGCCGCGCCGATGGCCGTGTCGCTGACATAGGGATTGGTGCGGCGTTCCTGACCAAAGCTGCTGTGCGGGCCATGTCCGGGCAAAAATATCGTATCATCGCCCAGCGGCCACAGCTTTTGCGTAATCGAATCCAGCAATTGCTGATGGTTGCCGCGCGGAAAATCGGTGCGGCCAATGGACCCTTGAAAAATCACATCGCCCACCACGGCCAAATTCGACGGACCGTGATAAAAAACCACATGGCCGGGCGTGTGCCCCGGACAGTGAATCACGTCAATTTCCAAATTGCCAACGCGCACTTTGTCGCCATCTTCCAACCAACGGTCGGGTTCAAAATACTCGCCCTGCATACCGAAACGCGCGCCATCCTCGCCCAAACGTTCCAGCCAGAACAGATCATCTTTATGCGGCCCCTCAATGGGCACATTCAATTGCTTGGCCAACACACCCGCTTGGCCGCAATGGTCCATATGCCCATGGGTGACGAGGATTTTTTCCACCTCGACCCCCGTCTGGCGCACCGCATCCAGCAATTTCGGCAAATCGCCACCAGGGTCAATAAAGGCCGCTTTGTTGGTCTCGGTACACCACATCAATGTGCAATTTTGCTCAAAATTGGTGACGGGAATAATCGCCGCCTTCATCGGCGGCGTTAGCGGAGGATTTTGGGGTGCGCTATGCTGTGTCATGCCGCATGATGTGGGCAAAGCCGCCCTTTTTGGCAAGCCCCCTGCTGCGGCAAGCCATACGCTCCTGCCTCTAGGTAGCGTTTACATTCAGGGTTCCCAAAGCCGTGAAAGTCTGATTCAAGCA
>CAZIVW010000040.1:0-14513 GCA_964542975.1 uncultured Sphingopyxis sp. | reverse complement strand
CGCCCTCGCCGCAACTGTCATCTTCTGGCTCTGATCAATGAGTCCTGAACCTAAATCTGCCGCGCGTTTTTTCATCTCTTATGACGATACCACCGATACTTTCCGGCCCAGGATCGCGCGTACACAATTGCTTGCCAGTACGCGAACGATCATCATCCTCTTTAAACCTCTGCCAAATTAGATTGGCGCTAAAATTGTCAGACGGTTCCCATTCCGCCGTCACCCGCGTCGACCAAAGATCACGTCCGTTCACGCGCTTTTCGGTGAAACTATTATAGTCAAATCCGTCGCGCTTCGTTAGGGCGCCAGCCACGCGAACGCCCAATGTTGGCGATAAGGGCACATTCAGCATGCCGCTAACACGCCGCGTTTTATAACTGCCCACTTCGGCCTTTATGTCACCGCCAAAATCAGCGGTTGGCATGTTCGTGATCATGTTCACCACGCCCGCCGTTGCATTGCGTCCGTACAACGTCCCTTGCGGCCCCCGTAACACTTCGATCCGCGCGACGTCAAAAACTCCTGTTCAAACAAGCGATTTCTGGCCAAGGGGACGTTATTGAAGCTAATGGCGACGGCTGGGTCACTGGATGCCGAAATGGCCTTGGTCCCTATTCCCCGTATCGAAAAATTATACATGGAGAAGTTATTTTTCGAAAAGCTGACGTTCGGTACAGCCCTCAGCAGTTCAGAGCCCCCTTCAATCTTATATTCGTCCAAGCTATCGGCCGTGAAAGCCGACATGGCTATGGGGACGTCGGATATCCGCTCTTCTTTCTTCTGCGCTGTAACGATGATATCGTTGTTATCGGCTAGTTGCGCTGCGCGGACGACCGGAGCGCTGACGTTTCCCACCGGCTTAATAACGAAAATATTGCCATCGCGCTGAAACGTTAGTCCTGTTCCGGACAGCAACGCCCGCAAGGCGTAATCGGGTTCAGCCGATATGTTCAAACCATCCGTCCGCTTGCCGCGTACAATGGCGGCATCCGCCATTACGGTCATTCCATTCTGTAAGCCGAAATCACGCAGCGCACTTCCCAAGCTTTGAGCTGCGATGCTGTACTTCACAACATTGTCGCGGGCCATCGCAGGACCTGCTGGCATGAGAAGCCCCCCAGCAGCCACACCACCCAATAAAATTTGCTGTAAAGCTGTCGCACGAAATCGCATTTCGTCGTCCCCATTTTGTCTTTTGCGGGGCCCCTTGCCCCCTCCCGTTTCGGCAAATTCTTATTTGCTCACATATTAAGACGGACTGTGCGGCAACAAGGGGGGAGAGGTTGGAAAATAAAATTTTCAATAACGTCAGAATGAAATATGCGCACATAGAGCGACTTACTATCTAAAAACAAATATTACAATCACATGCAATTTACCGGTATCGCATCATTCAACCAGTATAGCATATATGATTGAAGAGTTAATCAATGCGAAAAAGGCGGTAGAAGCCGCATAAGGTGGCCTCAATGCTTACCATGCCGCCGTTATCCACTGCAGTATCAGTACAGACAATGTTTCACCTTCGTCCCGACAGAGGGACCACAGCGAAGGATATCTTCCAACAAAATTCGCACAAACGCCCAAGACAAAAGCGCCATCGTCACTTTCCGCTGCGCCCGTCCGCCACACGTCCAGCAGCGACGAGACAAGGTGGGCCGATCTAGCAGCGCAACAACACACAAAATGAACGCCCGCAGGGGAAGGCGGCACGGGACCGCAACTTAGAAGCGCAGCCTATGCGGTTACAAACATTCAGATAATTTCAATAAATCACTATAAAACAATGAAATTGCTTTAATCGCTATGGAAAATATCGTTGTTTTATTACAAGCCTCGGGTTACCTCAGATTGGTCGATTCGAAAAATCCTTTCAAATCAACGGGGGCGCGGAGATGCAGGTAAAGGAATTTTCCAGCGGGGGGGCTCTGTACCAATTGTGATTGGGGCCGATCACTTGCGTATTCAGAATCCCATAAACGTCTGCAAATTCACAACATCATTCCAAATATTCGCTGCTGCGGCCTGACACCATGCTCAAGCCAGCGCTGTCGGGATATTGCGCTGTAAAGCGCGCACCCGGTCGGAATTTAGCGGCGTTCAGTTAAAATCAGGGGGGCTAAATGAAGAAACCATTCAAATCGGGTGGATCAACTATCGCGATCGCGGCGGCTGCGGCCATTTTTACGCAGGCATCGCCTGCCTTGGCATGGAATGGTGAAACGGTCGCGCCGACCAATTCGCAAGATCAGCAAGTCCTTCCGGACAACGATTCAAGCTATGACACCGCCAACGAAATTGTCGTGGTCGGTTCGCAGATTAAGGGCGCAAAAACAACGGGTGCCGTTCCCGTATCCGTCGTCAGTGCCACCGAAATCGCGTCGCTCGGCGCGGTGTCCAGCAATGATCTTTTTCGTGCCATTCCTCAGGCTGGCGCTGTAACCTTTACCGGACTTCCTTCGGGTGGCGGCCAAAATGCGGCGCGCGGCGACATTTCCACGGTCAGCCTGCGCGGCATGGGGCTTGGCACCACGCTCAGCCTGATCAACGGCCGCCGTCTGGTGCAGCACCCAACCACCGTGAATGTCGATGGGGCACCGCAAATTGGCTTTAACGTCAACGCCGTTCCTGTCGGCGGCATTGAGCGGGTTGAGGTTCTGCGCGACGGTGCAGCCGCCCTTTATGGTTCGGATGCCATTGCTGGTGTGGTCAACACCGTGCTTCAGTCGGACATGGAAGGCGGATCGATCGATATTCAGCATGGTTTCGCAGAGGGCACCAAGCTGAAAGAAACCACTTTTAACACCAGCTATGGCTCCAGCTTCGCAGGCGGACGCGGTCATGTGTCGATGATGGGCACATTCTATGCGCGCAGTGCTCAGCTTTACACCGACCTGCCCTATACCGCGACGCAAGATTTGCGCGACATGATCGACGACCCCAGCTTCGCTGGCCATACGGGCTTTGACGGCCGACAACAGGCATCGGCTTGGGGCCAGTTTGTTATTCCAAACATGGCAGGCTTCAATGGCCCTGTTACGGCCAACGGCCAGGCCGTGACCAGCAGCGGCGGTGTGTTCAGCGTGGTTCCCTGCACCAATGGCGGCTCGCTGGTCGAGTCCGGCTATAGCGGTGTGTGCTATCGCAATGGCGCGCATGGTGCGGCGGATCGCAACGTGCGTCAGGATATCCCCGGCACCTTCCCCAACGCGACGTCCATCGCCAGCACGCGCCGCGCCAACTTCTTCCTGTTCTCCAAATATGACCTCAGCGACAAGGTCGAACTATTTTCGGAAGCGAGCTATTATTACGCGAAAACGCGCCAGCTCGATCAGAATGCGCAAATTGTCCAAACCTTCCCGATCACCGTTGCGGCGGATGCCTATTGGAACCCCTTTGGTCCGGTTGGTTCGCCTAACCGCTTGCCTGGTCTGAACATTCCGGATGAAGGCTTGCCGGTTACCATCACTTCTTACGCGCCGGTTGAAACGGGTCCGCGCCGCGTGGATGTCCGCAACGACCAGTTCCGCTTGCTCCTTGGCCTGCGCGGCAATTGGGGCGCGTGGAATTGGGAAAGCGCCGCTGTCTATTCCGAAGCCAAGGTTCGCGACACATCGGATGCGATCAGCAACACCTTATTCCAAGCGGCCGTCAACCGCACGACACCGGACGCCTATAACCCATTTAATGGCGGCGACCCGCTGAACCCATCGACGCGCGATAACACGCTTAGTAATGCTAGCACCGTGGACTCCTTCATGATGAAGGGCGTGCGTATGAACAAAACCTCGCTCGCCATGGCGGACCTGAAATTGTCGAACGCCCGCTTGCTGCCGATTTGGGGCGGCGATATCGGGATTGCACTGGGCGCTGAAATTCGCCGCGAAACCTATTCGGACGACCGTGACGAGCATCAGGATGGCACGATCACCTTCGTCGATAGCGTGACCGGCAATGCGTATGGCACCGATTTTGTCATGAGCAGCCCGCGTCCCGACGTATCGGGCAGCCGCACCGTTTTTTCGGCCTATGGGGAACTCGCCATTCCGCTGGTCAGCGAAGATATGAACATCCCGCTCGTCCGCACCTTGGACGTTCAAGTGGCTGGGCGTTTTGAACATTATAATGATTTGGGCAGCGTCGCGAAGCCAAAAATTGCTGCGGCATGGGACCTTGTGAACGGTGTCCGCATCCGTGGTTCCTATTCGGGCGGCTTCCGCGCTCCAACCCTAGAGGCGATGCATATTCCCGCATCGGGCCTGACCAGCAACGGCAATATGGACTATATCCGCTGCGAAGCCGATTTGCGCGCTGGCCGTATCACCAGTTGGTCGGCCTGCGACCAAAAATTCAGCGCCGGTTCGACCACGGCGGGTAACAAGAAGCTGAAGCCAGAAAATTCAAATTCTTACTCGGTTGGTTTGGTCCTTGAGCCAAAGTTTATTCCGTCGCACCTTGGCCGTCTCACCCTCACATTTGACCGCTTCTGGATTTCCATGAGCAATGTCGTAAGCTCACTCAATCGTCCGACCCTGTTGGCGCTCGACTATCTGGCTCGGGTCAATGGCGGCTCGACGGATAGCGTTGTGCGCGCGCCCGTTACACAAGATGATATCAACTTTTTCGCGGGCACCGGTATTGAGCCAGCCGGTATTTTCTTGCGCGCGGACACCAACTATCAAAATCTGTTGCCGCTTGATATTGAAGGCATGGACTTCAGCATCAGCTATGCCTCGCCATCGACCAACATTGGCCGCTTCAATTTGAGCGCAAGCGCCAATAAAATGATCCGCTATGAACAGCAGCCGCTGGCGGCGCAGCAGGTCTTGATCGATGCGCAAAAGGCAGGCACGATCAGCGATGGTTTTGTAGCGGCGACGGGCACCGGCAATCTTGTCGGCCTTGGCAGCCGTCCGAAATGGCGTGGCACGGCGTCCTTGAACTGGTCGCTCGACAATTGGTCGGCGGGCGCGTTCGTACAATATACGGACGCGGTCTATATCACGTCGATCATCAATTCCGTGGGCGACATGTATCGCGTCAAAAGCCACATCAGCACCAATTTGAACGCCAGCTATACGGTAAAGTCCGGTGCGCTTGAAAATGCGCGCTTCACCGTTGGTGCGCGCAACATCTTTGACAAGGATCCACCGCTTGCCAATGGTGGCTATTTGGGCGGCCTGTATCAGGCGCAAGGCCGCTACCTATACGCTGGCGTCGGGTATAAATTCTAATTCCAGAATAATATGGGCAGGTGGCGCCTTTGCCGCCTGCCCTAAAATTTACATGCAACGGGGAGCAATGCTGTGAAGAAAATACTCACAATCCTGATGGCGGCGAGTGCCATCACGCCCATGATCGCGCTCCATGCGCAAACGATGGACCCCGACTTTGCCAAGTCGGTCAAGGAATGGACGACCCGTCCCGAATTCAGCAGCCCGCTGGTTGATCATCTGCCACTGTCCGACACCATACCGTCGCCAAAGCAGGTTCTTGGCAACCATATCGGCGTGCCGAACAAGCTGCACAGCCAAGAACAGATCATCGACTATTTCCGCCGTCTGGCCGCCGCAGCGCCGGACCGTGTTCGTATCGTCGAAATTGGCAAAACCTATGAAGGCCGCGACAATATTGTCGTTTTATTCTCTAACGCAGAAAATATGGCCAAGCTCGACAGCCATAAGCGGAACCACAATCTGCTGGCCGATCCGCGCAAGATTAACGATGAACAAGCCAAGCAGATCATCGCGGAAACCAAGCCATTTTATTTCCTGAGCGCCGGTCTCCACAGCTCTGAAACTGGCCCGCCCGAAATGACGATGGAGCTGGCCTATCGCCTGCTGACCGAAGATTCGGACATGATCAAAAAGATCCGCGACAATCTGATCGTCGCGATCAACCCCGTTCTGGAAGGCGATGGCCGCTCGCGCTATGTCGATTGGTATCACCAAAGCCTGAAGGACGAGACGAACGATCTGGATAAGCCCGGTGGCCCGCCCTATTGGGGCAAATATATCTATCACGACAATAATCGTGACATGAACTTCTCGGATACCAACGCCCGCCAATTGCTGGCATTTTATCTGGATTGGAAGCTGCCCATCATGCACGAACTGCATGAATCGGTGCCCTTCCTTTATACCTATAGCGGCCAGTCCCCACAAAATCCGGAACTGGATCCGATCCTATATGGCGAGCTGCCATTCTATGCCAATTATGAAATGTCGCAGCTGACGAAATATGGCATGCCAGGCGTGTGGACGCACGGTTTCGTCGATGCTTGGTCGCCAGGCTATGTCGCCTTCATGGCGTCAAACCATAACGGCATGCTGCGCATGTATGAAACCTACGGCAACGGCGGTGCGACCACCATGTTGCGCCGTGTCGATGGCGGCGTGGCGGCGAATAATGCGCGTGGCGGCAATCATCTGAAGCGCGACTGGTTCCGTCCCAACCCACCTTACCGCGAAGTGATGTGGTCGATCCGCAACAACACCAATTATATGCAGACGGGTGTTCTGACAGCGCTGGATTTGGCGGCAACGCACAATCACACCATCCTTGAGAATTTCTATAAAAAGAGCAAGAATGCGATTGAGCGGGTCAAGCGTGACGGCCCCGTTGCTTATGTGATCCCAGCCGGTCAAAAAGACCAAAGCCGCGTCAAATTTGTGGTGGATCAGCTGTTGCTGCAAGGCGTCGAAGTGGGTCAAGCCAATGCGGCGGTCCGCCTTGGCGACAAAAGCTTCCCCGCAGGCTCGCTGATCGTCAAGCTCGACCAACCCTATGGTCCACTCGCCAAGACGCTGCTTCGCATCCAAGACAATTATCCGGATGAGAAGCTGTTCACCTATGACGACGCCGCGTGGACCATGGGCCTGATGACCCATACCGACGTTGTGGAAGTGACCGACAAAGCCGCGCTTGGTGTCGCGACGACACCGGTGACCAACTTCACCCTGCGCGGCTCGATCAGCAATGCAGGTCCGGGTGGCTATATCGTCCTCGACAATGGGTCGGTCAATCTGGCGGTGCTGCGCTATCGCTTGAAAGACACCAATGTCCGCATTGTGGAAAAGGGCTTCAAGCTAGGCAAAACCGACGTGCCCGCAGGGTCCTTCATTGTTCCGGCCAATTCCCGTTCCGCGCTGGCACCAGCGGTCGTCGAACTTGGCCTAACCGCCATTGCCGCACCCAGCAATTTGGGCTCCAGCACGCGTGAAGTGACCATTCCTCGCACCGCCGTGTTCAGCACTTGGGGATCGACCCAAAGCGTTGGCTGGCTGCGCTTTGCGTTCGATCAATATGAAACGCCCTATGACCTGATCTACAAAGAACAGGTTCGCGAAGGCAATCTTCGTGACAAATATGACGTGATCGTTCTGCCCAACCAAGGCCGCACGGCGCGGGATATTGTGTTCGATATTCCGATGAAGGGTAAGCCGCTTCCCTATAAGAAGAACGACCAGTTCAAGACGCTGGGCATGTATGGTGAATCCGATGACATCCGTGGCGGTATGGGCACCGAAGGGCTCAGCGAATTGCGTAAATTCGTTGAACAGGGCGGTACGCTGATCACCACGGGCAACGCCAGTGAAGTCCCCGCGGCCTTTGGTCTGGTGAATGATGTGACTGCCGCTCCGGCACCGGGCGACAGCTATGCACCGGGTCCAATCGTCAAGGCGAAGTTCCTGCAACCGCTCAGCCCCATTTTCTATGGTTATAATACCGCAGATACGGTCTCGGTCCGCTGGGCAACCAACACGCTGCTGAACGTCCGTCCGGCTGTTAAGGGCAAGGTATTGATGGAATTCCCAGGCGGAAAGTCATCGGTCCTCAGCGGCTTCATGCGTAACGCAGAGCAGATCCAGAACCAACCAGCGATCATCAACAGCGAACTCGGCGAAGGCCGCGTCTTGATGTTCGCAACCAACCCGATCTGGCGTTGGCAGACGCTGGGCGAATATCGTATGCTCTATAATGCGATACTCAACTATAAGGCGTTGGGCGGCGAAACCGGTCAGTCACCAGTCAAGCCAGCCGTTGCACCAGCCCTTGATGCCCTGCCAGAATTTGACGACGGCACCAAAGGCAAGAACGCCCGCAACAACTAAGCATAAAATATCGGGGCCAGCAGCGATGTTGGCCCCGATATTTTAACCCGCCTCCGGCGCGAACGCAAACCTCGGAGATTCGGCATGTGGCTTTGCCGAGGAAATCCATGCTTGGCGCAGCACATCAAAGCGCCCTGCTACGACAAAATAATTGCGAACCTATCAGACGAATAGGAATATTCCGACCGAAGGACGATCGGAAAGTGCCGCAGACAGCGCCGCACATGGCAGCGCGGACTGCTTTAGCCGATACGCATTATCATCCTCATTGATGCCCAAATCCGATTGGCCGACTTACTCTGTTCCGGTCAGTGGGCCACTCGCCGCATCTTTCGTCCAGCCACCGCCAAGCGCCAGAAATACAGCAATTTGACGGCCGGTTATGGCTGCCTCAGACGCTGCCAGCGCGGCTTCGGATTGCGCCAAACTATTTTGTGCGGTGAGCAATTGCAGAAAGTCCGTGCGTCCAAAGCGGTATAATTTGCTCGCTTGTTCCTCGGCCAATGCCGCGCTGTTGCGGGATAGAAGCAGCGCGTGGTGGCGTTCCAGCTCGCTCTTATATTCCGCCAAGCTGCTTTCCGTTTCGCGCAGGGCGGTGAGAATGGCACCGTCAAATTTGGCAAGGCTTGCATCGGCCACGGCGTTCACCTGCGCGATATTCGAACGGGCGATACGGCGGTTGGGGAAGGACCAGCTAATCATGGGCCCCAAATTCATCCGCACGGCTTGGGCTGTGCCCAAATCCTTCAACGGCCCTGCCAAACCCAAGGTGCCACCCAAGCTGATTTGGGGGTATAGATCGGCCGTCACCACGCCAATACGCGCGGTATCGGCTGCCAATTGCCGTTCGGCGGCCCGAATATCGGGGCGGCGTTTCAGCAGGGACGCCCCATCACCGGTTGGCAACGCTTGGGTGATGACGGGCGGCTTATGGCAATGCTCCGCCTCGTGCGGATAGTCCGCTGGCGGACGCCCCATTAATGCCGCCAAACGGTAAAGTGCGGCGCGTTTTTCTGCGATATATTGCGGGTGATCGGCCTCGGTTTTTTCAACAGCCGCTTGCGCGCGGGTGACATCAAAGGCGGTCCCACGTCCCCCCGCGGCCAGACGCCGTGTGACGTCCAACGACCGGCGCTGAACGGTTAGAATATGTTCTAATGCCTCATAATGATGGTTCGCGGCGCACACATCGGCATAGGCCCGCATCGTCGCCGCCGCGATGGTCACGCGCACTTGGTCGCGGGCCGCAATCGCGACTTCAATATCGCCCCGAGCAGCCTCAATCCCACGCCGGATTTTGCCGGATAAATCGAGTGGCAAGTTTAACCCCGCCCCCAAATTATAGGCGACCCAGCCGGATGTCGGCATGTCCAAAAATTCCAAGCGCATATCGGTCATGCTGGCATCCAGCGTGGTCGACATGGTGCGCTGGGCTGTTGTCGCCGCCATAATCGCGGTGGCTCGGCGCAAATTTGCATCGGCGACGCGTAGGTCGACATTGGCTTTCAACGCCTCTGCCACCAAGTCATTGGCGACGGGATCATCGAATAATTTCCACCAATGGTCGGGCGGATCTTGTTGGGCAAAGGCTGGCCCGGTCGCTTCGGTCAGCGCCTGTGTGGATGATGGGCTGACGCTCACCCCGCTGTCTGGGCGGTGATAGTCCGGACCGGCCACACAGGCCGCCAGCAACAAAGACGAAAGTGATGCCGCCCCAATATGCCGCATCTTCATGGCTTAACGCTCCGCGGAATGATGGTGACGGTGGCGGTGCGCCCTGCGATCAGCCGGACGTCTTTTGGTGTCTCATCCAGTTGAATACGCACGGGAACACGCTGGGCCAAACGCACCCATGAAAAGGTCGGATTCACATTGGGCAGCAGATTTTGACTGTCCGAACGGGTGGTATCATTGATACCCGCCGCCACGCTTTCAACGCGGCCCGTGACCAAGCTGTCTTGTCCCATCAATTGAATTTTGGCGCGGTCGCCCACTTGGATGGCGGTTAATTTGGTTTCTTCAAAATATCCCTCAACCCGCAAGCTGTCCGTGTCCAGCAAAGCCATGGCTTGTTTACCAGCGGTCACATAATCGCCTTGGTGCAAATCCAAATTGGTAATGACCCCATGCACGGTGGCGCGAATATTGGTGCGGCGCAGGTTTAATTCCGCCTCGTCTTGCTGGCTGATGGCATATTGCAGGGCGGCCTCTGCCGTTTGGACACGGGCGACATTTTGTTCATGCGTTTCGCCCGCCACCAAATCGCCCAATGCCACATCGCGGGCGGCCTCTCTGCGCGCTTGGTTCAGCGTCGCCCGCGCGCTGCTGGTGCGCGCTTTGGCTTGGGACAAGGCCAAGGCATAGCGTGGCCGGTCCACCACGAACAACAAATCCCCCGGTGCGACAATCTGATTATCCCGCACTGCCACAGACGTCACCAAACCGCTGACATCCGGCGTCACCCGCACAATTTCCGCACGCACGCGGCCATCGCGGGTCCATGGGTCCACCTCATAGCGTTGCCACATCCACCACAGGGCGCCCAGCGACAGCAAAACCAGAAACAAGGTCGCAGCCCAGCGGGCCAAAGCAGGATATTTGGGGTTCATGGGAATACTTTCGTGCCCGCTGTCCAACAAAGCAGGCCAAGAATGAGGATGAAAATTGCCAAATCGACCAAGGGTCGATTGTGAAACCAGCGATATAGGCTGAGACGCGCCATCAACTGCGCCACGAACAAGCTGATGATCGCCGCCGCCATCGCCAGAACCAAGAAGCTCGGGACAAAAACACCGAAGAGAGAGATTTCACCCGTCATGGATCAGGCCACCAACGATAAGGATTGCGGGAATAAATTTCGGCGCAGCGTCATCAATGCCAACAGCCCTTGGCGGCGCGTTTTGGCGTTACTGTGCGTTGCCATCACATGCAGACCTTGATCGATTTTGCGCAGCAAAGGGCTTTCGTCCGCCGCGTCCAAAACGCCTTTCAGCAATGCTCGATAATGCGCCGCCACGCCGTTCAAAATCGACTCCCAAATCTGGCGGTCATCCGGCGTTCCGGATAAGCGCATCAAACGCAAGTCCGCCACCGCACGGCCGACCCGCAGATCGACCAAAGCATCCATCATGGGTTGGCTGGGGTCACGGCGCAGCGTGGTCAGACGGGGTACCAGCAATCCGACACGGTCGACCATGCGGCTGGTCCACGCCCCCTTATCCACCATGCTGTGGCTCGCGCTATCGACGGCCAATTCTTTCCAGCCTGCATGGACCAAGCGCTTTGCGCTGCCGTCTGCGCCCGTTGCCATGACAATTTGGAAGCATATGGCGGCGATGGCTGGCCCAATCACGGCGGCCAGACCATTGTTGAACAGCATGGGAAAATTGACGTCATAATGATCGCTCAGGCCCACAGCGCCGAAAAATCCCAATATTGTGCCCATGCTCAGCAAGGCATGACGGCGCTGCGATACGATCATGCCCAAAATGAGCAAAGCAGGTGCCAAAACCCCGACGAGCACGGTGAAATCCGTTACCCGTGGAAAAATGCCAAAGGCATAAATCATCGCCGCGATAAAGCCGTATACATTGCCCAAAAACATGTTGCGGATCAGCGAAGCGGAATCGTCGGCCGCGCTAAATAGCGCGCAGAAAATACCCGCCATCATCACCGCGCTCGCCCCGCTGGTCCAATCGGTTAATATCCATAGGCTGGTGGTCGCGACCACCGACAGCGCCGACGCCAATCCGCATCGCAGCGCCATCATATGGTCGCGGTGCATGGGACGGCTGCCTGCCTCTGCCAATAAAAGCGCCACGTGCGGCGGCGCGGGCGCGCGCGATCGGCTGCGCAATTGACGATCCAAATCTCGGCAATTGCGATGGGCCGCAATCAGTTCTGCCAAGCGCGACAATAAGCTGAGCAAGGTGAGCTGTTCAAAATCCATGCCCGTGCTGGTTTTGGGTTCCAACGCGGCGGCATGCTCCATCAGCGCCTGTGCCTGAAGGGGATAATCATCGGTCGCAGGCAGTTTTTCCAACCATAACACGGTGTCATCTACCAATTTTTGAACATCCGCAGGCACGCGGCCCAATGATGCCAAGGTCAGCAAGCGATCCTCCACCCCAGTGGCCAAGGGCAGCAGCATCGACAATTGGTCCTGAAACGCCCGCAGCGTTCGGGTACGCGGCAAAAATCGTGCCGTATCAAAGGGCAAATGGGTGGATAATTGGTGCATTTCGCCAATGTCCAAAGCCAGTCGCCGTCTGTCATCCGCCAATTGTCCTTGGGTTTCTTGGCGCAAGCTATCGCGCGTCCACCGCTCGGCATCCGCCAAGGTCATATCAATGCGGTTCAACAACACCGACGTCACGGTTTGGGTTGCAAAGACACTATGGACCAACGTGCCGCATATCAAACCCAAGGTGATTTCTTGCACCCGCAGCGCCGCCGTGTCGAAGATGAAATCCGGCTGCCCCACGCTGGGAAAGCCAATGATGCACACGGTGTAGCCGGATAATAAGAAAAAATAGGAACGCGGTGTTCGGTCCAGCCGGGAAATATAAACGCAAAACCCCAGCCACAGCGCGAATAGCAAGGTCATAAATTCTGGATAATTGACAAAAATTGGAACCGCGAACACGGCGATGGCAGCGCCCACCAGCGTGCCGCCAACGCGAAACACCGCTTTTGAAAACACGGCGCCAGCCATAGGGTTGGCGATGATATAGGCTGTCATCACGGCCCAAAAAGGCCGTGTCAGCCCCAATCGGAGCGCGGCATAATAAGCCAGCATCGCTGCTGCAAAGCATTTGAGCGAGAAGAAAGCCTCGTCAATGCCATATCGAGCAAACATGGTTAGCGGATCAGCGGAAAAATGAGCAAGGCGAAATAGGGCATATCAACAGGTGCCTCATAATCAATGCAGCGAAGGCGATCGCACCTCGCTCGCTCAGGGAAATCCGCCACCCCGCGATCATCGCCGGCTCCCCCACAGATGGCCGTTCAACACATCAGGCGGAATTTGAATGTCCCATCAAAAGTCGGCGCTGAGAGAGTCGGTTCGTTGGATAGCCTTGCTGCGATAAGAAGCTGTAAATATGATTACAAATGACATGTTTGCATTGCAGATTAACGGTTTTGCAATCTCATTTTACATTGCAACCTTTTTCGATTTTTCTTGCGCCTCCTCCGTCACCCAATGCGCGATCAATATGGCATGCGCAAATGGTAGAAAAGCTTGGGTGGGCGGCCTCTAGGATCAGGACCCTAGCTTGCCGCCCATCACTCCATGCACAGAGAAATCCAAATGACCGACGCAGAAATGATGCGTCGCCGTTTTCGGTCAGGTCAATTGATCGCCCAAAAACATCCCAGCCCCTCGTTTCCTGCGGCGCAGGATAACTTCAGAAAAACTTATAATGAAAAAATGAATTCGGGTGAAAACTGATACCCCTATCGACAAATATCAGTATCCACCTTCTGTTGAAACCTAGCCTCTTGTCATTGAACTTGATGCAGAAATTCAATCAAATGCTTATTCATTTCTTCGGGCTGCTCCATTTGCACAAAATGGCCCGCGCCCGATATCATCACTACACCGCGCAGATCGGGCACACGGCGCTTCATTGTATCAATCGCGTCGGGTGCAATCATCTGCAGCACGATGTCATCCGCACCCGATATAAACAGGGCCGGCACGTCGATATTGGCGTCAGCCCAGCGCTCGCCCAATTCCCAATTCACGTCAGCCGTTCGATATGAATTAAACCCGCCTACAAAAACTTCGCCGGCGTTCGCCGCCGTGAACGCATCGATAAAATATTCCATATCCGCTGCCGACATCCATGACCATGGCAAGGCGGGAGCTTGACTTAATACGTCCATATATCCGCAGTCATTGGAACGATGATTAAGGTAGTTTTTATACCCGCCTCCGCTACTCAGCGCCCAGAACAGACGTTTCAAAAACTCACCCGCCTGTGGTTCTAGTTCCTTTTCCGCTGGCCCGATTTCCTGAAGATAGTGAAGGTGAAGAAAATGCTTCGCTGCAGCTAGGGCAAAGGCTCTGTCGGCCGAAGCCCAGCAGCCCGCCCCATATCAGTAAAGCTAGGCTGTATTTGACGGCCCCGCCCCCCCCCCCCGCGGCGTGGCCCGGGCAGTAGGCGGTTGGCGGGGCATGCCCGCAGACCCCAGCGACAGAGCAATGCGTATTCATGAAAAGTACATTGCAACGATAATGCAAAAATATAACGATAAATTTGACATATTGCGTATAAATTTGGATAATATGCCATCCAAGTCTTGGGAGACCTTTATGAAAAATTTATCGACTGCTGCCAGCAGGTCCAGCCTCGCATTGTCCATTTTGGCTGCCAGCCTGCCATTTACCTCGGT
>CAZIVW010000039.1:0-15299 GCA_964542975.1 uncultured Sphingopyxis sp. | reverse complement strand
CCTAAGCAAGTCGGCAGGTTTGAGCCAGAATTTCGCAAGCTAGTCGCTCGCGCAGGGAGTGATGCCTTCAATGCTGCGGGATCACTAGAAGAAGCACTTAAATATGCTCGAACATTAAATTTTCAGCAGCGGTCTAAGTTGCGACGCTGCCAAGAAACTGTCCAAGAATTCGTGAGATATTATGAAGATGAGACTGCCTCTACAGCGGATGATCCATTCGATGGATATGGGCTAAATTGGTACCTTAAGGTTCAGCAGGTAATCGGGTTTATAAGACTGTTATTTGCCAGCCTAAATAAAGAAATTCCGAAATCCAGTGGTATGGAGACGGCGCCGCTCCCGAAAGCTGAAATGTTAGAAAATAAAATATAACGTCACGTCACTTTTTTCTTATAGAAAAGCGGATGCAATTATCCGCCCGCTATCTGGAATTGACCCAAGATCGCCCTTAGTTTTCCTGCCCTTTTCCTCTCAACGCGATAGAGGCTTGCTCCTGAAGGGCGATAAAGGCTTCGCGGATTTGACCGGCAACTTCATAGAGCGATGTGAAACTACGTAGGCTATCCGCGCCGGTCATTTCGCCATCAGGGCGGCGCTGAACTGGTGGCAGTGCTGGCGGCGGTGCCCAAAGGCGCGGCTCGATTTTCGCCATTGGCGATGGCGGCGGCGTGGTCGAGCAGCCGCACGCCATCAGCGTCAACGCACATGTTGCGATAGACCGGCTTTTCAATGATTTTAAGCGTTTCATTGTGAATTTCCCTCACGCTTTCTTGACGCTGATATTCTGCGGATTGTGCGGCCGTGGCGGCGGCATCGATCTTCTTTTGCAAGTCGTCGCGGACTTTCGCGGCAGCGGCATCCGCGCGCCGCTGGCTGGCTTGTTCTGCATCGCGGCCAACCGATGTCCCATAGAAAAAGCCGCCAATGCCAGAGCCACAGGCGGCCAAGGCCGCGGCCAAGACCAGATGGGATCGACCTATCATTTCAACATGCCCTTAAAATAGTTGCGGCGGGTGTAGGTCAGCACATCTTTGCGCAGGCGGCCTTCGCGGTAGCTGATATGTATCCATCCGCTATTGGGCTGGCCCTGCACATAATTTTCCAAGATCAGCTGATCGAAGGGCAGATTGTCGCGCAGCCAGACGGCAACTTCGCGATTGTCCACGCCGGATATTTCAAAATCAGCGGCCTCACCCTTGGCATGTTGGCTGCTGACGCTCGACCCAACCGCCACGCAAAGCGCAGGGCTGCGAAAGCCCGATGTGATGCGAACCGGCTTGCCAAAATGGGCGCGCACCGGCTCCAGCACGCGGCGGCAAAGCCTTTCCATGGCGGCGATCTGCGCGGCGCTGGGCGTGTTGGGAATGGCTTGGCGCGTTGCCGTGTCGGATTTGAGAAATTCTGACAGGGTAAAATGCGGGGAAAGCTTATAACTCATGCGTTTATCCCTTCTTGCCAAGGAACCGGTCAGCGATGCGCGCAGGCACGCCAGACAGCGTTTCGGTGATGGATTTTTTGAGGATGGGCGTTGCGTCAAAGGCAACAATGGCGATGCCAAAAGCGATGCTCTGCGCTACAAAATCATTCCAGCCGGTCACGGCGATGATCGCCATGGTGGCATAATAGCTGACAGTGGAGCCAACGACCCATTGCAGGAAGCGATCTCGCCACGGCATGGCGGGCTTCCACGCTTGGGCCACCGCTGAGCCGATCAGGGAAGGGGCCAGCGAACCGGCCAATTCCGCCGATGTTTTCAAGATGGTGCTAAAGTCCATGTTCAATCCCAAGGTTGAGGGGGCGAGCGGCCTGATGTGTTGAAAGGCAGAATCGCGCTTGGGGGTGGCGCGGGCGAGAATTGCCATTTGTGGTGCTGTCCACCACAAAGGCGCGCGGGTGCGGTCGCGCGCGGCTTGGGTCAATTTGGCGGCATGTCTAACACCTTCACCGCCGTCGATCTTAGCAAGCTGTCCTCGCCCGATCTGGTCGAGCAGCGAAGCTATGAGCAAATCCTCGCCGATAATATCGCGGCGGTTCGGATGATCCTGCCCGATTTTGTGATGCGCGAAAGCGACCCGATGGCAGTGGCGCTTCAGGTGTTCTCCTATCGCGAGATGTTGCTGCGCCAGCGGCTGAATGATGCAGGCCGCGCGGTGATGGTGGCGCATGCGCGGGGCGCGGATCTCGATAATTTGGCGGCGCTGTTTGGCGTGGCGCGCTTCTTGATCAGCGAGGCGGTTCCAGATCAAGGCATTGCCGCCGTTTGGGAAAGTGATGAGGATTTTCGCCGCCGCGTGGTGCTGGCGCCCGAAGGCTATTCGGTCGCGGGGCCGGAAGGGGCCTATGTTTATCATGCGCTATCAGCGGACGCGCGCGTGCTGGATGCCAGCGCCATCTCGCCCGCACCAGGGGAAGTGCTGGTCACGCTGCTCGCCCGTGAGGGCAATGGGGCTGCTGCGCCGGATCTGGTCGCGGCGGTGAAGGCTTATCTGACGGCAGAAAGCCGCAGGCCTCTTACCGATTTTGTCGAGGTGCAAAGCGCCACGATCATCAATTATGCGGTCGAGGCGGAGATCACCACCTTTGCGGGGCCGGATAGCGCGGTCGTGATGGCCGAGGCGCGGGCGCAGCTCGATGCCTTTATCGCCGAAAGCTTCCGCATGGGCCGCGATATCACCATATCGGGCATTCATGCGGCGCTGCACCGCGCAGGCGTGCAAAATGTCAATCTGATCAGCCCTGCAGTAGATATCATCATTGGCCGCACCGAGGCGGCCTATTGCGCCGGCATTACACTCAGCCATGCGGGCATTGGCGAATGACGCCAGCGCCGCTCGCAACCCTATTGCCGCCCAATGCGACCCTGCTGGAAAAGGCGCTGGAGCAGGCAACAAAGCGGCTGGATGATATCGAGGCCAATCTGCGCAGCCTTTGGTCGCCGGAAGATTGCCCAGAAGGCCATTTGCCATGGCTGGCGTGGTCGCTCTCGCTGGATGGCTGGTCTAGTGATTGGCCGTTATCGATCAAACGCAGCCGCGTGCGCCGTGCCATCCAAATTGCGCGCCGCAAAGGCACGGTCGAGAGCGTGCGCGGCGTGGTGGAAAGCTTTGGCGGCGGCGTTGCCATCCGCGAATGGTGGCAGCAGGAACCGCGCGGCGCGCCTTTCACCTTCGATCTGGTCGTGACGCTATCGGGCGCAGGCGGCCTGCCGATCACCGCCCAATTTATCGACGCGGTAATTGGCGAGGTTCACCGCGCCAAGCCTGCGCGCAGCCATTTCAGTTTCACGCAGGGCCTCGCGGCAAGCTTCATGATCGGCGTTTGCACGCGCGCTCGCCCTGCCATTTATGCCCGATTGAGCAGCCGAGGATAAGCAAACATGGCGGATATTAACTTCATTTTGACGAATGCAGGCGCGGCGGCCTTGGTCAATGCGGCCAACACCGGAACCGATCCGGTGATCATCACCCAATGCGGCGTTTCTGCCTCGGCCCTTGTCCCCAGCGCGGCGGCAACCAGCTTGCCGGGTGAGCTTAAGCGCATCGGCACAATTTCCGGCAATGTGAGCGATGAGGATATGATCCATCTGGTGGTGCGCGATGAAAGCGCCGATGTCTATTCGCTCAAATCCTTGGCGCTTTACACCGATGACGGCACGCTTTTTGCCATTTATGGGCAGGCGGCAACGATCATGGAAAAGTCAGCGGGCGCGATGCTGCTGCTCGCCTTGGATCTGCAATTTGCCGATATGGATGCGGCGCTCATTCAATTTGGCGATGCCAATTTTCTCAACCCGCCCGCGAGTGAAACCATGCAGGGCGTGATCGAGATCGCCACGCAGGTCGAGGCTAATGGCGGCGCGGATGATGCCCGCGCGCTCACCGCCAAAAAGGCCAAGGCGGCGCTGCTGGCGTGGCTGTTGGCGCAAGATGGGGCGGGCAGCGGCGTTGACGCGGATTTGCTCGATGGCAAGCATGCCGATGCCTTTCTAGAGCTAGCCAATTTTACCGGCGCGGCGGTGCTGGCAAAGCTGTTGACGGCGGATGGCGCGGGCAGCGGGATAGATGCGGATTTGCTCGATGGGCAGCAGGGCAGCTATTACACGGACATCATCGCGCGGCTTGGCTTCACGCCGCTCAACAGCACGGCATTTAGTGCGGCTGCTGTGTTGGCTCATCTGTTGACGGTGGACGGGGCAGGCAGCGGCATTGATGCCGATACGCTCGATGGGCAGCATGGAACCTATTATACCAACATCCCTGCGCGTTTAGGCTTTACGCCGCTGGATAGCGCCGCCTTTACCGGTGCCGCCGTGCTGGCCTTGATGCTAACGCAAGATGGCGCTGGCAGCGGCTTGGATGCGGATCTGCTCGACGGTCAGCAGAGCAGCTATTACACGGATATCATCGCGCGGCTGGGCTTTACGCCAATGAATAGCGCAGACTACACCGCCGCCGATGTCCGAACAAAATTGCGCACGGTGGACGGCAGCGGCAGCGGGATTGATGCCGATCTGCTCGATGGCTCCCATGCGGCAGACTTTCTGAAGATCACCGCGTCGAGCTTTGGTTTGAATGGATATGTCGCCTTAGCCAATGGCCTTAAAATCCAATGGGGCCGCGTGTCCGTGACAACCAACTCCACTGTTACCGTCACCTATCCGCTGGCCTTTACCGCCTATAGCTCGCCCGTTGTGACCAGCGTGGGCGAACAAAGCGATACGGCGCAGGATAATAATGCGGGCGTCACAACCGTAACCCTCACCAATTTCAGGATACACACCGCGCAAAATGGCAATTCCAATTGCTGGTGGATTGCCGTTGGATATTAAGGGAAAGACGATGTTTTATAGTGCTGAAACGGGTGGATTTTATCACCCCGATATTCATCCGGCCATTCCCGCTGATGCGGTCGAAATCTCAGCCGCGCGCCATGCTGAAATTTTAGATAGCCTGTCCAATGGGCAGATGATCCAAATGGCAGCGGGTGAGATCCAACTTGTGCCAGCGCCGCCGCCAAGCGCCGAGCATTTGATGCAAATCTTGCGCAACCAGCGCGATAGGCTTCTCGCCGATTGTGATTGGACGCAGATGCCGGACGCACCGCTTGGCGAGGCCGCACGCGAAGCATGGCGCGTCTATCGCCAAGCCCTGCGCGATCTTCCCGAAACCATCACCGATCCCGCCGATATCCTTTGGCCGGAACCACCAATAGGAGAGCCGCTTTGACCCCGATCACTCACACCGTCACCGCCAAGATTGGCATCTATGATGCAGAAGAGCGCAGCGTGCGCGTGACCTTCACCAGCGGCGAAATCCAGCATAAGCGCAGCGTCAATGCGGTGCTGACCGAGGCTGGTGAATATGACGCTGAAGCCACAGCGGCCCGCGTGGACGAGGTGGCGGCAGGCGTTGCGCAAAAGATCGCCTGCGGGGCGATCACCGCCAGCAAATGATATAGCGGTCAGTCTATTCGGCAGGAGTTGGCTTCCAAAATTCGACATAGAAGCGAACGCTGCCGATAGGCTGCACATGATGAGAAATAGTCGGCTCCACAATGCCCGCCATATCCGTGGGCGTAAGGATGACCTCACTGTGACCACGTCGTTCATCGGTCACAATATAGCGCAGCTGGCCTTCTTCTACATGGATCAATCCCCAAACTCCGTCTTTGGTCGAGTGGTCAGATTGTAAACCGGCAGGAATGCTGGCCTCAGTGAAAGTTGGCGTTCGCTTGTAGGCGTGCAAACCTGCTGGCAATAGTGCGATCATGATTGCGACGATCTTTCTTGATAAAATTCGATGCCTAAGCGCAGGCTTTCTGCAATACGATTGGCCTTCCTTTGTAAGATAGCTGCTTGGTTCGGAAGTAATAAATCGCTGGTGGTTTGATACCATAATGAAAGCCAGCGTTCGAAATTCGCCAAGGTCATATTTTGATGATGCGGAAGATGTTTGATCATTGGCTGACCTTTGTATCGACCAGTTCCTAAGATGATGGAAGACCAAAAGGATTGAAGCGTATCCAGATGCTCAGGCCAATCTGAAATAGCGTTGTTGAAGATCGGTCCCAACACAATGTCATTGCGAATGCGATCATAGAAAGCGGGAATTAGCCGTTCAATATCATCTTCGCTAAGAAGTTTAGGGGAGGTCATAGGCGCCTCAATTAATCAGAGTTTGTGATGTCATCACACCCTAACAGTTTTCCACCCGAAAGGCTAATGAGGAATAGCTAGCGCGCGCGTTAGTGATGATTTGTGGTGCGCAGTGCCACAAATGGCGCTGCTATAAAGAGTGCCTCCATGGCTGCAAATTGCGGCCATGGAAGACGAAGAAGACATCAATGGCCTGATCGGGCAACTGATCCGCAAGGGGGTAATCCAGTCGGTGGACTTGGCCGCTGGGCTTGCTGTCATGGAAGTTGGCGAGATTGTCTCACCGCCTTTGCCATGGGTGGAAGCCTATGCGGGATTATTCCGCAGCTGGTCACCGCCCAGCGAAGGCGAGCAAGCCATTTTGCTTTGCCCAGAAGGCGATATTGAGGGCGCGATCATCCTGCGCGGCCTGACTTCCGATCAATTCCCAAAGCCCAGCGATACTGCCGATCATAGCATCCACGGCGCGGAAGGGCTGATTTTCACGCTGACGCCAGCGGGGCTGCAGATCATCGCGCCGGAAGGCGTCGAGATCACAGCGGATGTCACTATCACTGGCAATGTGGCCGTGACCGGCGATGTTGGCGTGACCGGCGATGTCAGCGCCAGCGGAACCGTGACCGGCGACACCGATGCAGTGGGCGGCGGCATCAGCCTCAAAAGTCATACGCATAGCGGCGTGGCCGCTGGCGGCGCTTCCACAGGCGGCCCGCAATGACCATGGATCAACACACAGGCGCGGCGATCAGCGGCGATGCGGATATCGCCCAATCGGTCGCGCGCATCTTGTCCACGCGCATTGGCTCGCGGGTGATGCGGCGCAGCTTTGGTTCGCGCCTGCCAGAGCTGCAGGATACCCCGCTCACCCCGCGCAATGCCATTTTATGGATTGCCGCCACAGCAGGCGCGCTCCGGCGCTGGGAAGATCGGATCAAGGTCGAGCGCGTCAGCGTGGCGATGAACCAAGGGGCCGCTGGCCGCTTGGAACTCACCATCGCGGGTTATCGCACCGACCTGCCCAGCCATCCGCCCATATCCTTGAAAATCCCAGCTTAACCGAAAGGCTCGACCCATGGCGTATAACCACGGCATCCAAATCACCGAGATCAACAGCGGATCGCGCCCGCTCACCGATATCTCGACGGCCAGCATTGGCATCGTTGCAATTTCCAGTGATGCGGATGCGGACGTTTTCCCGCTCAATAAGCCGGTGCTGCTGCTCGATGCGGCAGGCGCGGCGGGCAAGGCGGGTGACAATGGCAATTTGGCGCAAGTGCTGATCGCGATCAGCGAGCAAGTGATCGCGCCGGTCACGGTGGTGCGTGTCGCAGAAAGCACCGAGGCTGATCCCGTTGACAAGGCCGCCGAAACCCTCGCCAACATCATTGGCAAGGTGGAGGCAGACGGATCGCGCACCGGCCTGCAGGCGCTGCTAACGGCAGAAGCCCGTAATGGCATCAAGCCGCGCATCCTTGGCGTGCCAAGTCATGACAGCAAGGAAGTGGCCGCCGCGCTGGCTATTGTGGCGCAAAAGCTGCGCGCCTTTGCCTATGCCAAATCCATTGGCGGGGCGGTCGCGGAAGCCTCCACCTATCGCGATGAATTTAGTGCGCGCGAGCTGATGCTGATCGACGGCGAGGCAAGCGATTTTGCAGGCTCGGCTATTGCCCGCGCCCTTGGCCTGCGCGCCAAGATTGATCAACAAATTGGCTGGCACAAGACGATCAGCAATGTGGGGCTGGGTGGCGTGACCGGCATCGTTCATCCGCGCAGCTTTTCCACGCTGGCCAATGATGTCACGGACGTCAGCACGCTCAACGATAAAGATATCACCGCGCTGGTGCGCAATGATGGCTATCGTTTCTGGGGCAATCGCACTTGCTCGGATGAGCCGCTGTTCGCCTTTGAAAGCGTGGTGCGCACCGGCCAAGTGCTGCAAGATATGATCGCAGAAGGGCTGGTCTGGGCGATTGATAAGCCGATCACGGCGGGGCTGGTGCGCGATATCGTCGAAACCATCAACGCTAAATTCCGCAGCCTGAAGGGGCAAGATCGCATCATCGGGGCCGAGGCTTGGTTTGATCCGGCCAGCAACCCAGCGGAAGCCTTGGCGGCGGGCAAGATCGAGATTGATTGGGATTATACCGCCTGCGCGCCTGCGGAAAATATCAAGGGCAATCAGCGGATCACCAACAAATATTATGCGGATCTCGCCAACAGCCTTTGAGCTGGGATCACCTCGACCGCTCGCCCTTTTCGCAAATTATGATCGGAGTGAATTGCCATGGGAATGCCCAGCAAACTCAAAAATATGAACCTTTATAATGATGGCGTCAGCTATCTTGGCCTTGTTCCAGAAGTGTCCATCCCCAAGCTTGCCCGCAAGATGGAAGGCTATCGCGG
The DNA here is from genome assembly GCA_964542975.1 of uncultured Sphingopyxis sp. GTDB lineage: Bacteria > Pseudomonadota > Alphaproteobacteria > Sphingomonadales > Sphingomonadaceae > Sphingopyxis. The sequence goes on along the minus strand of CAZIVW010000039.1, from coordinate 6,742 downwards.
CGGCGGCCATGACACCGAAATCCCTGTCGATATGGGCGGCGAGCCCATTGAATTTGAATGGAAGGCAGGCGGCCTGATCGAGCAGATCTATGGTCAATTTGGTATGACCACCATTGACGGCGTGCAGCTGCGCTGGGTGGGCGCTTATCAGGATGAACGGACGGGACGATATAAGACCGCCGAGATCGTCGTGCGCGGTCGTCATGCCGAGATTGACCCTGGTTCCGGCAAGCCTGGTGACGACACCGAGGAAAGCATCAAAACCGTCTGCGTTTATTACAAGCTGACGGTGGATGGCCGCGTTCTCATCGAGAAGGATGAGATGAACCTGATCTTTATCGTGAACGGCGTGGATCGCTTGGCCGAGCAGCGCGCCGCGATGGGCCTTTAACACCCAATTTTAGAGCTTCACCCCAGCGTGCAATTGAGCGGACGCGCTGGGGTGGGGAAATGCATCCGCTCATAAAATCAGGATTAAACCCATGACAGACGCATCCGCTCAAGCTGCTGAAGCCAATATCGAAACGCTGCACCTGACCACGCCAATCATGCGCGGTGAGACAGCCATCAAAGAATTGAAGCTGCGCAAACCCAAGGCGGGCGAGCTGCGCGGCCTTTCCATGCAAGAGCTGATGAATGCGCGCATGTCGGCGGTGCTGGATATTTTGCCGCGCATCACCATGCCGCCCATCGAGCAGCATGAAGCTGATAATCTGGAAGTCGAGGACGCGGCCAACGCATCGGGCATCATCATTGGTTTTTTTATGACATCGGGAATGCGCCACCAGATCGAGAAAGCGTTGAATCGATAATCGCCGATATCGCTTTCGTCTTTCACTGGCCGCTTGCCGATCTGCTGGAAATGGAACTGGCCGAGCTGCTGATGTGGCGCGGCCTAGCCATAGATCGATGGAACTCAGTCAACAGCCCGCCGCCCAAAAAATAAGGCTTAGGATATGAGCAAGAACCTTTTGCTGCGGGTGATGTTTACCGCGAAAGATGGGCTAAGCGGCCCGCTGCGTAATATCGTGGGCATGGGCCAAAATGCGGCCCAGCAGCAGGCCGAGCTAAACCGCGAAGCGCGCAATGCCAATCGCGAGCTGACCGATCAGCAAAAGAAGATCCGCCGCGCCATGCAGGAAGGCGGCAAGCTGGGCGAGCTGGTGGCGCACGAACGGCAATTGGCCGAGCGCGTGGAGCAAACCAATCGTCAGCTGAAGGAACGCGAACGGCTGAATAATATCAATGCCCGCGCCGATGCAATGCAAAGCGCGGGCGCGGATCTGGCATCATCCGGCACCAGCAATATGATTGCCGCTGGCGCAATGGCGGCGCCCATGGCCTTTGCTGCCAAATCGGCAATCGGAATGGAAAGCGCCATGGCCGATGTGCGCAAGGTGGTCGATTTTGAAAGCCCCAAGCAATTCCAGCAAATGAGCGATGATCTGGTCGAGATGTCGATGCGCATCCCGATGTCAGCGGAAGGGCTGGCGCAGATCGTTGCGGAAGCGGGCAGGGCGGGCGTTGCGCGCAAGGATCTGCTGACCTTTGCGGAAGACGCCGCCAAAATGGGCGTTGCATTTGACACAACCGCCGAGGAAGCGGGCGCGATGATGGCGAAATGGCGCACGGCCTTTGGCATGGGCCAAGAGGAAGTGCGCGGCCTATCCGACAAGATCAACGCGCTGACCAACAGCTATGGCGGCAATGTCGCAGGCGTTTCGGGTATTGTGACCCGCATTGGTGCGCTGGGCGGCGTGGCGGGCGTCTCTGCCGATCAGCTCGCGGCCATGGGCCAAGTCATGTCAGCCGTTGGCGTGGAGGAAGAAGTCGCGGCAACCGGCATTAAAAACTTCATGCTGGCAATGACCAAGGGCGAGGCCGCCACCAAAAGCCAAGCGGCGGCCTTTGCCTCGCTGGGCCTCGATACCGTCAAAGTCTCTGAGGCCATGCAAAAGCATGCAGGCGGGGCGATTGATGATGTGCTTCAGCGCATCGCCAAGCTGCCCAAGGCGCAGCAGGCCGCCACCATGACGCAGCTATTCGGAACGGAAAGCGTCAGCGCGATCGCGCCCATGCTGACCAACCTCGACCAGTTGCAAAAGAACTTCGCGCTGATTGGCGACAAGAGCCAATATGCCGGATCGATGAACAAGGAATTTCTCTCGGCCATCAACAAGACCGAGGGCGCGCTCGGCCTTGCCAAAAATGCCTTCACGGCGATCAATATTGAGCTGGGCAATATGCTGTTGCCGCTGATAACCGAAGGCTCGCGCCGCTTTGTCGAGATCGCAGGCAGCGTGCGCGGCTGGATCAAAGAAAACCCTCAGCTCGCCCAAGGGCTGATGCTGGTTTATGGCGGCGCGATGGGCCTGATGGCGGGCGTGGGCGCGCTCAAGATTGGGCTAGGGCTGCTGCTCGGCCCCTTTGGCAGCGTCTTTCGTCTGGTGATGACCAACGGACCGTTTCTGCTGAAGGCGTTTAGCCTGATCAAAACGGGGGCCATGATGGTGGCGGGCGCGCTGAGCTGGCCGGTGATTGCAGGCATCGCCCTTGCCGCTGGCATCGCCTATCTCGCCTATCAAGCCTATGCCAATTGGGACAAGATCAGCACCGCCTTTATGAACGGCGTCAACAATGTGAAAACCATGCTCTCAGGCCTGCCCGCTTGGCTTAGCAATCTCGGCTCAATGGCGATGCAGGGTCTCTTGCTGATGATCAATCCGATGGCGTTGGCGGGGCGGCTCCGCGAGGTGGCGGCCAATGGCGTTGCGGCCTTCAAAAATTACTTTGGCATCAAATCGCCATCGCGGCTGATGATGGGCATGGGCGGCTATCTCACCGAGGGGCTGGCGCGCGGCATCGATGGCGGCGGCGGCGCACCGGTTGCGGCTGCGCGCAATATGGCGGCCAATGTTGCGGGCGCAAGCATGGTGCAGGGCGGCCTTTCACCGGCTGCTGGCGGCGGCGCGGGGGCAGGATCAGGCGGCGGCGCTGGCGGGGCAGGCGGCGGATTGGGCGGCGTGACCATCCATATTCACGGTTCAGCCGGTCAAAGCGCGGAAGAGATCGCGCGCCTGGTCGAGTTGAAGCTCAATGAACGCGAGGCCAAGGCCGCAGCGGCGCAGCGTTCATCGTTCAAGGATGATTGAGGGTTTTAAAAGATGATGATGGCGCTCGATATGTTCGTCTTTGAAATCGGCACTTTGCCTTATCAAAAATTGCAGCAGAATTTTGAATGGCGCTTTGCCCAAACAGAGCGGTTTGGCGCGCGGCCCGCCTCGCAATATATTGGCGTTGGCGCGGAAAAGATCACGCTCAATGGCGCGCTTCATTTTGATCATGGCATCGGCAAATGGTCGAGCATCATCGATATTTTAGAAATGGCCGATACCGGCGATGCCTATACGCTGACTAGCGGCGCGGGCGAAGTGCTGGGCGATTTTTTCATCCGTAAATTCGATTTAGGGTCTGATCTGTTTTTCGTGGATGGCGCGGCGCGGCGCGGCGACTTCACGCTTGAGCTGGAGCGCGCGGCATGATCGAGGCACCGGATTGGGTCAAGCGGGCGCAGGAGCGCGAGGCTGAGGCGCTAGCGCAAGATATGGCGACCGACGAACCTTGGGCCGAGGGCGAGCGCGAAGCGATCAAAATGCCCATCGCTATTTGGAAGGTGACGCTCGACGGCGAGGATTTGACCGATAGCATATCGCCGCGCCTGATCTCGCTGTCGATTGCAGAGAAGCGCGGCGATGAGGCCGATCAGCTTGATCTCGTGCTGCATGATGCGGATGGCAGGCTAGAGATCCCGCCAAAGGGCGCGGTGCTGAAGGTGCAAATGGGCTGGCGGCAGGGCAGCGATTTGCCGCTTGGCCTGATCGACAAGGGCAGCTTCAAGGTCGATGAGGCCAACTGGCGCGGCCCACCGGATCAAATCATCATCCGCGCGCGTGCTGTCGATATGGGCGATGGCATGCGCGTGCGCCGCGAGCGGTCGTTCGTGGGCAAGCCGGTGGTGGACATTATCGAGGCCATCGCAGCCGATAATGGCCTGCAATGGGAGGTTGAGCGGGCGCTGGGCGATAAGGTGATCCCCGCGCTAGGCGGTGCGCCCAAGTCAGATACCGCGCTGCTGCGCATGCTCGGCAAGCGATTTGACGCGGTGGCAACGGTAAAGGCCGGCACTTTGCTATTCGCGCCCATCGGCAGCGGCAAGACCGCCAGTGGCAAGCAATTGCCGAGCGAGATCATCGGGCGGGGCCAAACGATAGACGCGGACTATAGCCGCATCGACCAGAACGACCGCAGCGGCGTGACCGCCGCCTATCACGATAGCAAAACCGGCAAGCAAAAAACGATGAAGGTGGTAGCTGGCGCGCAGGGCAAGGATGGAAAGCCCGCTGGCAAGCCCAAGCGTCTGCGCAAGGTCTATGCCAGCGAGGAAGCGGCCAAACAGGCCATCGACGCGGAAAACAGCCGCCTTGCCCGCGCCAAGGCCAAATGCTCCATCGAGCTCGCCTATGGACGGCCTGATATCTTTCCAGAAAAGCCAATTATCTTGGAAGGCTTCAAACCAGAGATCGACGCGGGCAAGTGGATCGTGGTGGAATGCACGCACACCATGGACGGCGGCGGCGGTTTGCAGACGAGCTTGGTGTTGGAGTTGGGAGGATGACGATGGTATATTATGCATTCGGGGGCCAGTGTTTGTTTTAAATGGTGGATTTTTGCATCGTAAATTTATTTATTAGTGTTCTTGTGTAGAATTTGTAGTATTTTATTATTATAATAAATTAATTAGATTTCATTCGTTAGATGTGTTTAAGATTTTTATTCTTAATGTTTAGATTTGAAGGGGGGTTTGCCAGCAAATTGATTTTGGTGATAAAAAAATTGACGAATAGTTGCATTTTTAATCCTTTGCTAAAAGGATTGTGCTGAAGTCGCTCGGGGCGATTGGATTTGGATCAGAGTATCATCACGTTAGGGTGATGGTTGGGGGTGTTTGAATATTTATGACTGCCATGGATAAGCAATCCTTGACGCACGCGAAAACAGCAGATGCAACGCCGCACGCTGCATCACTAATTCAAAGTTTGCGCGACATCGGATATTCATTCGAAACCGCAATAGCGGATATTATTGATAACTGTATCACGGCAGGAGCAGCCAATGTTGAGCTACTTTCAGATACTACATCGTCGGAACCCGCCGTAGGTATTCTTGATGATGGCACGGGGATGCGATTAGATGAACTGATTGAGGCCATGAGGCCAGGTAGTCGCAACCCACTCGATCAGCGCGGAGAACACGACCTCGGTCGCTTTGGTCTAGGCCTAAAGAGCGCTAGCTTTTCGCAATGTAAACGCCTCACTGTTGTTAGTCGACAAGGGAACTCACTTGTAGGTGCTACATGGGATTTGGATGAGGTTGCGCGAAAAAACCGTTGGGAGATAGACCTTCACGAAGTTGTTGATGAAATACCGTGGGCCGATAGGCTTGGGCCGAGCGGTACGCTAGTTGTATGGCAATCGCTGGATAGGCTCTCAGGCGGAATTGATCACGATCGGCGAAAGCTTGCGGAACATATAAACAGGGTCATTTCCAATGCGGAAAGGCATATTCGGCTGGTCTTTCACCGCTTCATGTCTGAAGGTCGGTCGCCGCTTATTATCCGATTAAATGGCCGAAAGCTGGAGCCTATAGATCCGTTCGGCACCAAATACTCCACGCACCAAATGGATCGTCCTGATAGCCTTGAGCTTACAAATGGCACCGTGGAATTTCAGTGTATTACCCTGCCTCATCATAAATCATTGACGAAAGCTGAGTGGGAAGATTTGGGTGGGCCTGAAGGGCATCTCCGTTCACAAGGTTTTTATGTGTACAGAGGTCGCCGCTTGATCATCGCTGGCAGTTGGCTGGGCTTGGCTCGTCAGACTGAACTGACTAAACTGTGCCGCGTCAGAGTGGACATTCCCAACACGATGGACGCTGACTGGAAAATCGACGTTAAAAAGGCATCGGCCCAATTACCTCCTGCGGTTAGGGAGCGGATGCGGCTTCTGGTCGAGCGCCTCGCCCAAACATCTAAGCGAACGTATCAGCGTAGGGGGCAGAGGCTGGTAGACAACGCTTACATGCCAATTTGGCAAAGAGTCCAGAAGGATGGTGCCATTGTGTACCGCCCTGATCCGTCGCATCCAGTATTCGCAGATTTTTCAGCTCGTTTGCCGAGCGATCTTCAGGCTGAATTCGCAAGTCTAATAGGACTGATAGGGGCCTCGGTCCCAGTCGCGTCATTGCATTCAGATTTTGCTGGAAGCGCAGAGGAAATTTCCGCTGACGAAGTTGATGTCGAAGCGTTGCAGCAGTTAGCTGAGGCTATGGTGCCGCGGCTACTCGCTCAGGGAAGTGACGCGGAACGTATTCCCGATATTCTGAAGCAGATCGACCCATTTCGATCAGCTTGGAGCTCCGCTAAGCCAATTATCGAGCAAACCGTTAACAAGGAAATGCATGATGTCTGACGCATTGACCAAGCTTGATAGCGTGGTGTCTCAGCTAGTAGCCGACCAAGATTGCCCGACCGAGGAGGGGATTCGTGAGACAATCGCACTCATGCGCATTTCTCCAATGTTTGCAGAGGTCACTGATGAACAGGCTGAGGCCCTTGCTCGGCAGGTTGAGGAGCGTATCGGTATCAGCATGGGTGTTGGCGCTGTTGTGAGCGATAGTGAAT
>CAZIVW010000038.1:0-16708 GCA_964542975.1 uncultured Sphingopyxis sp. | reverse complement strand
CGCCCTCGCCGCAACTGTCATCTTCTGGCTCTGATCAATGAGTCCTGAACCTAGGATGCATCATCATAAAGCGATGCAGGTAAGCAACCTTGGCTTAATCGTCCACGCAGCATTAGATCGGCGGAAATATCCACACTTCCTATTTTTTCTGGCCCAGGGTCACGTTTGCACAAGTTCTTTCCAGTGCGAGATCGATCGTCGTCCTCTTCGAAATGTTGCCAGATGAAGTTAGCCTTGAATCGATCGTTGGGCTCCCATGCAGCGGTTACGCGGGTCGACCACAAGTCCCGGCCATTTACACGGCTGCCCGTGTACGTGTTTAGATCATACCCGTCTCGCTTTGTCATCGCGCCCGCGACCCGTATTCCTAAGGTGTCATTAACTGGTAGATTAAGCATTCCACTCAATCGGCGCGTCTTATAATTTCCAGTTTCGCCCTTTACTTCGCCACCGAATTGTGGCGTGGGTAGTGCAGAAATCATGTTCACTACGCCGCCGGTGGCATTGCGACCGTATAGCGTACCCTGAGGTCCCCGAAGCACTTCGATACGTTGCATATCGAAAAACTCAGCTTCAAAAAGGCGATTTTTAACGAGTGGGGTGTTGTTAAAATTAATCGCCACAGCCGGGTCGCTTGAGGCCGACGTCGCTTTTGTCCCGACCCCACGAATGGAAAAATTGTACATGGAAAAATTGTTTTTAGAAAAGTTGACATTGGGTATCGCCCGCAAAAGCTCAGACCCGCCTTCAATTTTATAGTCATCTAGCGCCTGAGCGGATAATGCGCTCATCGCAATCGGTACATCCGTAATGCGCTCCTCTTTCTTCTGCGCTGTCACGATGATTTCGTCATATTGCGGGGCTGTTTGGCTCTGCGCCTGCACGGCCTGCATCGCGGGCGCTTCCAGCGCCGACGTCGTGCGTTTGCGCTCGCGCGGGGCCAGCGTATAGGTTCGGCCATCGCTGTTCACGATTTGCAAATCCGCGTCACCCACCGCGCGGCGGATCGCTTCGTCGACGGTCATCTGCCCCCGAATAGCGCGAATTTTCTTGCCCGTTACCGCTGCCGAACTCACCAGCAATTGAATGTCGGCTTGCTTGGCCAAGGCCGGAATGCCGGTCGCCGCCGATTGTGCTGGAATATCAAAGCTGCGGATTTGTGCCATGGCGGGCGTTGCCACCGCCACAGCCATAACGGCCACTGATGACGCCAAAACGCCCCGCAAATCGCGATAACGCATGTCCTTCTCCCCTGTGTCAGGTCTGCTTTATGCAAACTCAACCGCTAGATGCTTGGGGGAGAGATTTCCGTAAATTTAATCAACATTATTATCAATGTGAAGATAAAATGATACGATCTCCGCGCACATCCACCTTGGCTGGCACAATCGCCGCAACAGACCGCGCAAAAGCTTGCGGCTCATTGGTTCGAAAACGCCCGATCATTTTCTCTTCACCCACTGCCGCGTCGGCGATCTCAATCTTGATGAGATTATAGCGGTTAAATTGCTCCGCCGCGTCAGCCACACTGTCGCCGTCAAAGATCAGCTGACCGTCCCGCCAACTCAGCGCCCGTTCCAGCGGCTCCGTACTTGTGTTGACGGTGGCGACAGCGCCTTGCCCCAACACCGCCTGCGCGCCAGCCGCCACCCGCTTTTTTGCGGCCTCTTGTCCCACGCGCCACACTTCCACGACCCCCTCGGTCACGCGCACATCCACTTGGTCGCCCAATTTATGCACCGAAAAGGCGGTCCCGACCGCCCGCACCCGCACATCCCCAGCCTCTACGACAAAGGGGCGCTCCGCGTCTTTGGCGACCTGAAACCACGCCTCTCCCCGCTCCAACAGCACATGCCGTTGCTCGGGCTTAAGCGCGACCTCCAATTTGCTATTCGTGTTCACGGCGGCCAAGCTGCCATCCGCCAAGGGAATGCGGCGAATTTCCCCCATCACCGTTTCAATCTGTTGCACGGGCGGCGCGCTGACATAGGGTGTCACCACCAAAGCCAATACCGCAGCCACAGCTGCGACCGCGCCGCCCCGCCACCAACGCTGACGCGCAGTGACGCCCCCCCACCGTGCCTCTACATTCCCCAAAGCCTGTGATGCCCCATCGTCGTGCAAGTCTGCAAAGCCCTGCCCTGCCTTGTCATCCACCGCCGCATCACCTGCAGCGTCGCTGGGCAAATCATCGCTATCCACGCCATATGCAACGGCGCGATCCACCATATGCCAACATGCTTCCGCGCGCAGCAAAGCCCCAACGCGCCGTTCGTCGCCATTCGCCCATGCGAGCATTTCAGCGCGCAGCGCCTCGCTCTCGCCCTCGCGGTCTAGCCGCGCAACCCATCGGGCCGCTTCCTCAGCGATCATGGTGGCGGCTGCTCGCATTCTCAAACCCTTGTCCCGTTGTTAATCGGCGCTCTGCCGAACGCTCGCCTTCCGCCATGCCCTGAAGGATCAGCTTCAAGCCTTTGGCGATATCATTTTCGACCACATATTCTGGAACACCCAATTGCTCCGCCACCTCTTTTTGCGACAGCCCATCAATTTTACGCAGCCGCATAATCTGGCTGCAGCGCGGCGGCAGACTGTCGATTAAGCGGCGCACACGGGCCAGTTCGCTGCGCCCAGCTACAATGCGTTCGGGCGATGGGTCGTCCCCAACGGCTTCATAATTTCCCAATTCCGCCATCGTATCGATGCGCACAATACGCGCCCGCCGCATCCGCATCAGCACTTGGTTCCGCGCGGTGGTAAAGAAATAAGCGCGCCCGCTGCGAATGTGCGACACATCCCCCAAAGCCGCGATTTGGGCATAGCATTGCTGAATCACATCCTCCAGTTCATCAGCACCAAGGCTCCGCCGCAACCATGCGCGCACCACCGGTTCGTGGGGAAGTATTTCCCTCCCCACCCAGTCCATGATGATGGCGTGATGTTGATCGGACAAAGCCTTGTCCACCGCCTCCCCCAAATATAATTTTCCCATCCCCAAGATGCACGGAGGCGAAACATCCGTAAATATTTCAAAATTATTTTTTTATATATTTTCATAGGACTGAAAATCTGCTGTTTTTATAGTGTTCCGGATGCACGAAAGAAGCCATCATGCCCCAATATAAGCTGCCCATCCTCGGCCTGCTCGCCCTAGCTCCACTAGCGGCTTGCACCAAAGCCGACCCACCAAGCCCCACCATTGGATTGGCCAATCCGGCCTCCGTCTATTGCGTCGAACAGGGCGGAAAATTGGAAATACGCAGCGAAAGCGGCGGCCAAGTTGGTTATTGCCGCCTGGCCAATGGCACCGTGATCGAAGAATGGGCCCATTACCGCGCCGCCCATCCGGCCCCGCGCGACTAGCCCAAATTAGGGCAAACGAGCGCAGCCAGATGCCGCGCCCAGAATCCTAACCCAGAATCCTGCCCCTATATCCCGCCGTCCGTGACCGGAAATCCTGCGTCCTCAATCGCGCGCGTCAGGGCGGCGACACAGATGGCCAGCACCCCCGCATCCGTCGATCGCGCCACAAAATTCGCGCCCGTCCGGCCTTCGCGGAAAAAGGGATAGCTGCCAATCGACACCCCGTCATGCGCCCGCTCGGCCGCGCGCAGCACATCCGCAATCTCGCTCTCGGGTGCCCAAGCACCAATGCTATGCGACAAAACAGGGGCGCCGCCCTCCAGCGTGCCCGTCAACGCATCCAACATCCCCGCCGTAATATGCGGCACCCCCGCCATCACGAAAATATTCTCATATTGAATACCGGGCGCACCCGACATGCGGTTGGGAATCAGCTCAGCCCCTTGGGGCACCCGCGCCATCCGCAAACGGGCTTCGGTCAAACCGCCGCGTGTTTGATAATAACGCTCCAAAATCGCCCGCGCATCGGGATGAATGACCACCGGCACATCCAAGGCCTTGGCGACAGCATCCACGGTAATATCATCATGGGTTGGCCCAATGCCGCCCGTGGTGAACACATAATCATAGCGCGCGCGCAGCGCCTTCAGCGCATCGACAATCTCATCCTCGACATCCGGCACAATACGCACTTCGCGCATCCGAATGCCTTGCACATTCAGCCACGACGCAATTTGCGCGACGTTCAAATCTTGCGTGCGGCCAGAGAGTATTTCATCCCCGATGACGAGCACAGCGGCCGTCCAAATGCGTTCATGAGCCATGCCCCTGTCTTACCCAGCCGCCGTGACAAAACAAGCCCGCGCTGTCATCATCGCCGTTGGCGCAAGCCTTGCGGTCCGGTCCGCTTCGCCCAGCACCATTGCAATAAGGATAGGATGATGAGCAAGAGCCTGATTTTCTATACCAATCCCATGTCGCGCGGCCAAATCATCCGCTGGATGCTCGAAGAAGTCGGCGCGCCCTATGACACAAAAATTATGGATTATGGCGCTGGGCTAAAAGACCCCGCCTATCTCGCTATCAACCCGATGGGCAAGGTCCCCGCGATTCAGCATGGCGACCAGATCGTCACCGAATGCGCCGCCATCTGCGCTTATCTGGCCGACGCCTTCCCCGACGCGGGCCTCGCTCCGCCGCTCGCTGACCGAGCAGCCTATTACCGCTGGCTCTTCTTCGCCGCTGGCCCGCTGGAACAAGCAATTTTCCTGCGCCAAATGGGCCAAGCCCCCGACGCCGCTCAACAACGCTCGGCAGGATTTGGCCATTATGATCTGACGGTTGATGTGTTGGAACAGGCCGTTGCAGGCCGCCGCACCATCGCGGGCGATCAATTCACCGCCGCCGATGTCTATGTCGGCAGCCATATCGATTGGGGCTTATTGTTCGGCACTTTGCCCAGCCGCCCCGCCTTCGAAGATTATATCGCCGCCCTACGCACCCGCCCAGCCTATCAGCGGGCCAAGGCCATCGACAACGCCCTCATCGCCCAAATGCAGCCACCCCAAGCCTAGGGCGGGCACGACCGCAGGAAACAACAGAAAAGGCCCGCTAGATCGCTCCGGCGGGCCTTTTTATATCATCACAGGATCGCGAGCTTATTCGCGGTTGCCCAGCAGGTTGAGCAGGAAGGTGAACATGTTCACAAAGTCCAGATACAGGGTCAAAGCGCCCATAATCACGGCCTTGCCCATGAAATCCGTGCCTTGCACATAGAAATAGGTGCTCTTAATCTTCTGCGTGTCATAAGCGGTCAGGCCCGCGAACAACAGCACACCGACCACGCTGATCACCAACGACATCACGCTGGATTGCAGGAACATGTTGATCAGCATTGCGACCAAAATACCCACAACACCCATGATCAAGAAGGTGCCAAAGCCCGACAAATCTTTCTTGGTGGTATAACCATAAAGGCTAAGGCCCAAAAATGCCGCCGTGGTGGCAAAGAAAGTCGTCGCAATCGACGCACCCGTAAAGGCCATGAAAATCGTCGACATCGACAGACCCATCACCGCCGCATAAACCCAGAACAAAGCCTGAGCAGCAGAGGTCGACAGCTTGTTAATGCCAAAGCTCAAGACCATGACAAATGCCAGCGGAGCCAAAGCCACAACCCACATCAAGGGGCTGCCGGCCAGCGACGCTGTGAAACCCGAATTATAGGCCAGCATCGCGACGATACCCGTCAGCAACACGCCCGAACCCATGTAATTATAGACCGACAGCATATATGAGCGCAGGCCGGCATCCACCGCCTGATCCGCTGCATGTGCGCTGCCAGGGAAGCCGGACGCCGCCATGTTGGGGTCGTTCCAGTTAACCATTGTCTTATCTCCATCACCGATCAGATCATACCGACCGTGCCGCCAATATCGTGTCTTTGCCGGCCAGATTCAAGTCAAACCGGACACAAACCATCGCATTTCAACGAAAAACGCCGCATCTGCGCCACTTCTCTGTATCATTTTGGGGTGGTCTATTGGCAATTTTCGGGTCATCATCACCCTATGTCGTGCCATCGCTTGTTCGTCGCCCTGCGTCCGCCGCCACCTATACGGGCGATTCTCTTGGGGGTCATGCACGGGTCTGCGGGCCTGCGCTGGCAAGTGGATGATCAATTGCACATCACCCTGCGCTTCATTGGCGAAGTCGACCACCATCAGGCCGAAGACATCGCCGCTGTGCTGGGCCATTTGCATGCTCCCGCGCTCGATCTGCGCTTCAGCGGGGTCGGACAATTTGAAAAATCAGGCCGCCCGCACACCTTATGGGCGGGCATCACCCCCGCCGAAGCCATTGCGGCGCTGCACCGCAAGATCAACCAATTGCTGACCGATGTCGGCATCCCGCCCGACAGCCGCGCCTTCCTGCCGCATCTGACCTTGGCGCGCGGTAACCGGAACACCGCGCCCCTCGCCCCCTATTTGTCCAGCCATGCGGCCTTCAGCACGCCCATCTTCCGCTGCGACCATGTGATCTTATACGAAAGCGAAATGGGCCATGGCGGGTCGCGCTATCACCCCGTCGCGCGCTACCCCTTGCTCGCCCCGCCCCACGCCGACAGCATGGACGCGCCGACAGCCGTCACATATCACGCATCGCGGTAACGGCGCACCAAGGCATCCGCCACCGCCGACACATCGCCCCATGTCTCGGCAAAGCCATCGTCGCCGCCATAATAAGGGTCGGTCACGCTGCTACGCGGGCTATTGGGCACCAGATCCAGCATCAATTGCAATGTTGCGGTGGCATCATCGGGCATCACCGCCGCCGCATCGATCATATTTTGGGCATCAGCCGCCAAAATCAGGTCGAAATCATAAAAATCTTGGGTCGATAATTGCCGCCCGCGCAAGGCCGAAATATCCGCCCCGCGCCGCGCCATTTCCGCCTGCGCGCGCGGGTCGGGTGCGCGGCCAACATGCCAATCCGACGTCCCCGCCGAATCCAAATGCGCTTCAATTCCCGCTACGGCAAAGGCGGCCCGCGCCGCCCCCTCGGCCATGGGGGACCGGCAAATATTCCCCAAACATAAGAATAAAATCGCTGGATTCTTCACAGCCATGGACATTTTCCCTCAACATCATCATCCGCAACGGGCACAGCGCCTTATGACAGATTTTCCTTATCTTCCCCGCCAGATACGGTTGCAAGGCGGCGCATCTCTGCTAGCCCTAACGCATAAAAATAAAATTTGGGAGGATCGGCCCCATGGCTCATCACAATAATGCTGACGGCGCAGACAGCGGTGACGCAGGCCCGCCCGCGCCCATTGGCACGGCCAGCACCGCCACAAACCATGCCGCCGACGAACAGACCAAACCCAGCCCTTATGCTTGGTATGCCCTGTCGATCCTCTTCCTCATCTATGTGCTAAACTTCATTGATCGGCAGATTATCACCATCCTCGCGCCCGATCTGAAACGCGACCTCGGCCTGACCAACGCCGATATCGGCTTCCTCTATGGCACCGCCTTCGCCGTTTTTTATGCGCTGTTCGGCATCCCGCTGGGCCGTCTGGCGGACAATTGGCACCGTGTCCGCCTCCTCACCATCGGCCTGACCCTTTGGTCCGCGATGACCGCCGTATCGGGTTTCGCCCGCAGCGGCCTGCATCTTGGGCTGGCCCGTATGGGCGTCGGCATCGGCGAAGCTACGGCGTCGCCCTCCGCTTATTCCCTGATCAGCGACATGTTCCCCAAACATATGCGCGGAACCGCCCTGTCTATCTATTCAGCGGGCCTCTATTTTGGCGGCGGCATTTCCTTGATGATCGGCGGCTTCATTGTCCAAGGCTGGAATCAATCCTACCCCCATGGCGGCCCCTTGGGGCTTGTCGGCTGGCAAGCCGCTTTTCTCGCCGTTGGCATCCCCGGCTTGCTGCTGGCCCTAATTGTCGCAACGCTGCGCGAACCGGTGCGCGGCCTGATTGATGGTGTACCCAGCCCGCCGTCCGCCACCCCGTTCAAGGGCTTTCTCGAAGAATTATTCGCCATCATCCCGCCCTTCACCTTTTTCGCAGCCGCGCGGCGCGGTCCGCGCGCCGCCTTGGTGAATCTGGCCTTTGCCGCGCTGGCGGCGGGCATCGCCTATGTGCTCATTCTCGTCACCGCCTCGCTGCTGCAATGGATATGCGTTGCCTTTGGCTATTATGCGGTCTTTTCTTGGGCCACATCGCTGCGCGCGCGCGACGTCCCCACCTTCAAACTGATTTGGGGCAGCCGCGCTTTCGTCGCCGTGGTCATCAGCTATGCCGTTGTCGCCTTCATCAACTATGCCTTTGCGGCCTTCAGCGCCGTTTACGCCCAAGAAATATTGGGCGAAAGCGCCGCCACCGTCGGCCTATGGATTGGCGGGGCATCGGCGGTCAGCGGCTTTCTCGGTGTCATTTTGGGGGGCCGCCTGTCGGACATTCTCATGCGCCGCCACGCCGCAGGGCGCATTTTCGTCATTGCGTTCGGCCTGATCGCCCCGCTGCCCTTCGCCATCATGGCCTTCACCCTTACCCCTGCGGATGGTGGCCCGATCCTGTTGCAATTCACTGTCTATTCCGCACTGGCGGGCCTGCTATCCAGCACCGCTTTGGGCGCTGCCGCCGCGACGACACAGGAATTGGTTCTGCCCCGTATGCGCGGCACCGCAACCGCCACTTTCTTCATCGGCACCACCCTCATTGGTCTGGCACTCGGCCCTTATATGGCGGGCCATATCTCCGCGACCACCGGCAGCCTGTCCACCGGCATCTTGGCGACGCTGACCACCGTCCCTGTTGGATTGATCGCGCTGTTCATCGCATATCGCAGCGTCCCAGCCGCTATTTCCAACCTACTCGCCCGCGCCCAAGCCGCTGGCGAACCGCTGGACGCCTAGGGTCAGGACCCTAGGACCGCCCATAAAAAAGGGGGCCATCCCATCCGGATGCCCCCCTTTTCTAAATCAGCTAATCAGTCTGTCGGTCCGCCGCGTTGCCGCGCGAACAGCCCCTTTTATCCGCGCGTAATCACGCCGCACGCCACGCGCGCACCGCTATTTCCGGCGGGGTCGCTGCGATAATCGTCCGGCCCCGCATGAATCACAAACGCCGCGCCATCGCTGTCAATCAACGCGCCATCGCCTTCCAAGCGAGTGCCGACCAAATCTACGCTTGCACGGCCGATTTCGCCGCTTTCAATGACCAAATTCGGCAAATCGCCATGATGCGATCCTAGCGGATTGTCACGGCCATGCTGCTTGGTGGTCGGGTTCCAATGGCCGCCAGCGCTGGCAAAATCCGGCGCATTGCATTGGCCAACGCTATGCAAATGCATACCATATTGGCCGGGCGCAAAACCGCGCGCGACGATTTCCAAACGCAGGCCCGACGTCGTGCGGTAAATATCCACACGGCCACGGTCGGCGCCCCGCGCATCCACCAAATGGGCGGTGGCATCTGCTGGCGGGGCGGTTTCCACGTCCGGCTTGTTGGTCGCGGTTGTGCAACCCGCGATCAACAGCATCGCTCCGGCCCCAACGGCGACCTTTGCTGCCGCTGTCTTTGCCGCCGCACCCCAGATTTTCTGTCCTGCAAAACTTGCCATCTCACCCTCTCCTCTGAACATCGACAGCGGTTCAACCCGCCCAGCGCCGCAAGCGCGTCTCTATCATCATGCGCTCAAGCCGCAGAAGTTCCAATGGCGATATATTGGAATCCGTGGCGCGTCACTTCTTCGGGGCGATAAATGTTCCGCAAATCCACCAAAATGCGCTGCTCTACACTTTGCGCCAAGCGCGCAAAATCCAATGCTCGAAACGCGTCCCACTCGGTCACAATGGCCAGCGCATCGGCGCCTTCCGCCGCTGCATAAACGCTATCCGCCATCTCGACCTCCGGCATCATCGGCGCGGCAATGTCCATACCCTCTGGGTCATAGGCGACGACATGGGCTCCGGCATCCAACAAGGTCTGGACAATCGCCAAGGCGGGGGAATCGCGCATATCATCGGTATTGGGCTTAAACGTCAGGCCCAAAATCGCCACGCGCTTGCCGCGCGCATCGCCGCCAACGGCGTGAATAATCTTGCGGCCCATCGACCGTTTGCGCAGGTCATTGGCCTGCACGGTCGCTTCGACAATACGCAGCGGCACGTCATGGTCCTGCGCCGTCTTCATCAGCGCCAGCGTGTCTTTGGGGAAACAGCTACCACCATAGCCCGGCCCTGCATTCAGAAACTTCTTACCGATCCGATTGTCCAACCCAATGCCGCGCGCGACATCTTGCACATCCGCGTCCACCGCTTCGCACAGGTCTGCAATTTCGTTGATGAAGGTGATCTTGGTCGCCAAAAATGCGTTGGCGGCATATTTAATCATCTCCGCCGTGCGGCGGCGCGTCGCCAAGACCGGCGCTTCGTTCAAAAATAAGGGGCGATAAATTTCACGCAGCACGCGTTCCGCCCGCTCATCCTCCACGCCAATAACAATACGGTCGGGGCGCTTAAAATCGCCAATCGCCGCGCCTTCGCGCAAAAATTCCGGATTGCTGGCGACGCTATGCGTCAGACCATGTCCCTTTTCGGTCAAAATGCGCTGCACTTCATCGCCGGTGCCCACAGGCACCGTCGATTTCGTCACAATCACCGCTTCATGGTCCAATGCACCGGCCAATTCCTCGGCCACCGCATAAACATAGGACAAATCCGCATGGCCATCACCGCGGCGCGACGGCGTTCCCACGGCAATGAACACCGCGTCCACATCATCCAACGCCGCCGTCAACTCGGTGGTAAATTGCAAACGCCCTGCGGCCACATTATTGGCCACCAAATCGTCCAGACCAGGCTCATAGATCGGAATGCGGCCCGCATGCAGCGCGTCAATCTTGCCACTATCCTTGTCGACGCAAATGACATCATGCCCAAAATCAGAAAAGCATGCGCCGGATACCAAACCCACATAGCCTGTGCCGATCATGGCGATTTTCATCGAATTTCCTTTAATTTCACGTCTGGTCGGCAGGCGGGTTGTCCCCGCAAAGCGCCACAATCTGTCAGCGTCTTACTGTGCTTCGGCCCAAAGGAAAAGGGCCGCGAATTGCTTCGCGGCCCCTGACCTTACGCTTTCTCCTGATCAAAAATCAGAAAACGCGAGCATATTGTTCGTTACCAACAAAACCCAGCTTGCCAACGCCGCTGCGCTTCACAACTGCCAACACATTGTCGACAACCAGATAGCGGGCATAGGGGTCAGGCTGAATTTGCAATTCTGGTTCCACGGGCAGCGCTTTCGTCTGATCCAAGAACACAGAAAGCTGTGCCAAATCGACCGGCGTACCGTTCCACGTGATGGTACCAGCAGAATCGATCATCACCTTATTCTTCACCGGATCGACATTGCTTGCAGCATTGTCGGTCGGCACAGGAAGGTCGATCTTCACAGCGTGAGTTTGGACGGGAATGGTAATAATGAACATGATGAGCAGCACGAGCATGACGTCGATCAACGGCGTCGTGTTCATGTCCATCATCGGTTCATTATCGTCCCGATCACCAACGGCCATGGCCATAGGATAATTCCTTCGTTGCTAAAGCCAGGCCGCGCTTAAATGCGGCCCAGTGTGGCCGAACCAGCTGCCGGCTGCGAAATGAAGCCGATCTTTTGGAACCCAGCGAACTGCATGGTATAAATTACACCACCAATGCACTGATATGGCGTGTTGATGTCACCACGGATGTGAACTTCAGGGAAGTTTTCTTCCGTAATATTGTCAACACCGCCAATGTCCTCGATCAGCTTTTCCAGCTTCTTCTGGCCGCGATCCAACAGTTGCGACGAATCTACTGGGGCCGTACCCCAATAGACATCACACGCTCCACCCGTCGTGCCACCACGAACCGACAGCAGCACGTTTTCCGGCTTAGTCGTCGTTGGTTCATAAACGACCTCAGGCAGTTCTACATCCACCGTCTCCAACGCCACGGGAACCGTGATGAGGAAGATGATGAGCAGAACCAGCATGACGTCCACGAGGGGAGTCGTGTTGATATCGGACATTGGGGCGTCGTCGCCCTTATCCCCTACACTCATACCCATAGGATTAGCATCCTGTCACAAAATTACGTTCTATTACCAAAGTCTGTCCGAATGCATTTTCATATATTCATCAGCTCTGGCTCGGAAACTGTCCCTGCCGCATGGGCGGCAGGGATTGTCCCAAAAGGCGATTAAGCCTTCTTAGGTGCAGCAGCCGGAGCAGCCTTCGAAGCAACAACAGGCTTCACTTGGCCGTTCGACATGATGTGACCCAGAACGTCATTCGAGAAGGTCGACAGGCTACGAGCGATCGACTTGTTACGACCCTGCAGCCAGTTAAAGGCAAGAACGGCAGGAACAGCCACGATCAAACCAACAGCGGTCATGATCAACGCTTCACCCACAGGACCAGCAACGGTGTCGATCGAAGCTTGACCCGATGCACCGATCTTCACGAGAGCGCGAAGAATACCGATAACCGTACCGAACAGACCCACGAAAGGAGCGGTCGAACCAACGGTTGCCAAGAAGGACAGGCCGCCATTCAGCTTCGAGTTGATGTGGCTTTGCGAACGTTCCAGCGTGCCGTGCATCCAATCATGTGCTTCCACAGGGTCGGTCAGCTTGGTGTGCTGTTCGTTGGCCAGCAGGCCGTCTTCAACAACTTGACGATAGGCGCTGTTCTTTTCCAGCTTTGCTGCGCCTTCGGCCAGCGTTGCGGCGCGCCAGAAGTTTGCGTCAACTTCGCGGCCTTGCTTCATAACCTTGCCTTGTTCGATCAGCTTGGTGAACAAGATGTACAGGGTGCCGATGAACATGATCATCAAAACGATGAAGGTCAGCTGGCCAACAATACCACCGTCGCACAGCGCGGGGATCATACCATAGGGGTTTGCGCCTTCTTCTTTAACGCACATTGCTGCTGGCATCAAAGACAGACCGCCGCCATGGGAATCAGCGGCCGCGGCACTCGCGATCAGATTAAACATACTGGTTCTTCCCTCTAACTGAATTCTTTAAAATTTGGATATTCATTCGCTTTTATAATCGGCGACCGTCCGCTTATTGCGGGATCTGCCAGCGAATGCGGTTGGAATATGTACCACCCGTTGGGTTGCCATCACGATCCTTGCCAGCATTAAAGCGACCACGACGTGTGATCAGCTTACATGTTTCGGCGTCCAGATCGTCATGCCCGCTCGACGACGTAATATCACAAGAGGTGATACGGCCATCAACGCCATAGGTTACGCGGAAACCAGTGGTGCCTTCGCGGCCATCACGCATAGCGCGTGCCGGATAGTCATCATTGGTTGCCCAGCGGCCGGGGTTCCCGCGTGGGGTACCAGCCTGGCTTTGATCAGGCGTCGGTGGCGGGGTCACAACCGGCGGTGCCGGCGGCACATAAACCGGTGGCGGAGCCACAGGCGGAGGAGTCGGAACCGACTGAACCACGTTCGTCTGCACCGGCGGCGGAAACACCGACGGCGGAGTAACCACTGGCGGCGGCGGCGGCAGATCATTCTCTGGCGGCGGCGGCGGCGGCTCATCCGGCGGCGGTGGTTCGTTTACATCCACCACATCCAATTTTTCAGCGATCTTCTTAACGACACTAATGTTCAGACCATTCACCAAGCCATAGCCCAGTGTAACCGTGAACAGGCCGACTAAGACGATCGAAACGACCCTACTTTTAGGGTCTGTCGTATCACCATAAGCCATTCAGGGACGACGCTCCTTGCTAGATCATCCTGACACCAATTCGTTCCAACGGGAGCGGCCATGACATGCTCGGATATGTCCGATGCTTCCCAGCACACCCGAAGGTGTAGCTTCCAATCGGATTACAATTCCGCTCAGACGCTTCAGCCTTACCGTCTATCGCGCTGGCACACAGTTCGCAAACCCTTTATCAAGGGTTAATGTGGATGATCCCATTATCAAACACCTCTGCCGCCCAATTGGCTCCATTCATGACAAAACAATGACAGAAAGAGACATTTTCATGCGCCCCCGCCTTTCTCTCACCATGGCCGCACTCGCCCTAGGAATGACTGGAATCCCATGCATTTCCGCTGCACAAACCAGTGCAGCAATCGGGCAAACCAGCAGCGCTTACACCTATGTTGATTTGGCCGACCTCGCCAGCGTGGCCCCCATAAATATTCATGGTGCCATCCGTTCTGCCAAGCAAATCAAGGCCGAACAGGCTCCTGGCCTCGCCGCTGGCCATGCGCGATTCTTTGTAGAAGTGGATATTATCAGCCTGATTCGCGCCGTTGGACCCATGGCTCCACGGGTTCAATATCTGGTCGATTTGCCACTCACCGAGGCTGGCCGCGCGCCGAAACTCAAGCGCAAACAGCCCGTCCTACTTTTCGCTCACCCTGTCGCAGGCTCGCGCGCTGGCACCTTCAGCACCAACAATATTCGTCTGGCCGCCCCCGACGCCCAACTCGCTTGGGACCCCGCAACCGAATCAATGTTGCGCAGCATTTTGGCGGAATTGGTTGACCCCGAATCACCCCCTGCCATCACCGGCATCGCCAATGGTTTCCATGTGGCGGGCACCCTGCCGGGCGAAGGTGAAACCCAATTATTCCTAGACACCGCAACCGGCGAACCCGTGTCCTTGACCATCCTCACGGCTGCCGATGGCTCGCGCCGGTGGAGCGCAGCATTTGGCGAAGTGGTCGACGCCAATAAAGCGGTTCCGGCTCGGGGCACTTTGGGCTGGTATCGCCTCGCTTGCGGCCTGCCGCGTCAATTGCCGATGGGCAAGCTGGCTGGCACCGCCCCCGACGACCGCCGCAAAGCCGCCGCCGATTATGCACTGGTGCTGCGCGACATCGGTCCCTGCAACCGCACCCGCAAAGCGCCGCCCGCCATTTAAGGCACCGCTTTCTCACACCACAAGAAGCGCCGCCGCACACGGCGCTTCTTTTTTACGCGGCTAAAGACAAAGCATCGCCACCAAAAGCCGCCCTGCGCTTGTGTCCATCGCAAAAAGCGATAGGGCGAACGGGGCGACACGCTTTGCCGCAACAATGATTCACACTTGGCCAGCCTCTGCGCTGGTATATTTCACGGAGACGATCATGCCGACGACACCAAATCACAACGCTCAACGCCCAGCTTTGCGCGTGGCGCTGGCGGGCATTGGTGTGGTGGGCGGCGGCGTCATGCGAATTTTGGAAGCCAACCGCGAACTGATTACCCGCCGCGCAGGGCGGCCCGTCGAAATCGTCGCCCTATCGGCCCGCGACCGCCACAAAGATCGGGGCATCGACCTCAGCGGCTATCGCTGGGTGGATGATATGGCCGAATTTGCGGAAATGGATGATGTCGATGTCGTGGTCGAAGTCATCGGCGGTTCCGATGGCCCAGCCTTGGCCTTGGCCCGCCGCACCTTGGCCGCTGGCAAGGCTTTGGTCACCGCCAACAAAGCCATGATCGCCCATCACGGCGTCGATCTGGCTCGCATCGCCGAAGAAAAAGACACGCCGCTGAAATATGAAGCGGCCGTTGCGGGCGGCATTCCGGTCATCAAAGCCATCCGCGAAGGCGCATCGGCTAATGAAATCACCCGCGTCTATGGAATCTTGAACGGCACCTGCAATTATATTTTGACCCTGATGGAACGCGAAGGCGCCAGCTTTGGCGACGCCCTCGCCGCCGCTCAAGCCAAGGGCTATGCCGAAGCCGACCCCACCTTCGACGTCGACGGCATTGATACCGCGCATAAATTGGCGATTCTGGCGTCCTTATGCTTCGGCACCAAATTGGACATCGCGTCGGTCACCACCAACGGCATTCGTCACTTGATCGCGGATGATATCCGCGAGGCCGAAGCTTTGGGCCACCGCGTTCGCTTGCTCGGCATGGCCGAACGCGACGCCAGCGGCGCTCTCTATCAGCGCGTCCAGCCCTGCCTCGTTCCGGCCGACCATCCGCTGGCCTATGTCCCCGGCGCGCTCAACGCCGTGGTGGCAGAGGGGAATTTCGTTGGCCGCCTGTTCTTCGAAGGCGCGGGCGCGGGCGAAGGCCCCACCGCCTCCGCGATTGTCGCGGACATTATCGACATCGCCCGCGACGAATATGGCCCCGCCTTTGCGATGCCCGTCGACGCGCTGCATCAGGCCCCGATTGCGAATGCTGGCGCGCGCCATGGCAAACATTATGTCCGCTTGGTGGTGCAAGACCGCATCGGCGTGCTGGCCGAAATCGCCACCGCCATGCGCGACGCCGGTGTTTCAATCGAAAGCTTCATTCAACGCGGCAATGGGTCGGATCAAGGCGTGGTGATTGTGCTCGTCACCCATGCTGGTCCCGCCAGCGACATTGAACAGGCCTTGGATAAATTGAACCAAGCCGACTTCACTATGGCCCCCACCATTTTGATACCCATTTTGAATCTCTAATCCCCTTCCCGCCGCACCCCAGCGGCGCAAAACGCAAAAGAGGCGCTATCCGACTCGGATCAGCGCCTCTTTCGCGTTTTGCGTTCCCCACTAGGCCCAAGCCGGTCGGCGCATCATCGCTTTGAAACAAAATTCAGCCAACACGCACAATATCGCCCATTATATGGCCAAGAAACACACCGATAAAGCCGACAAATTGCGCAACAATGGTCGACAAAATCGCCACGCCTACCTATGGCGCGGCAGACAGTTTACCACAGCCCATGTGCCGAAATGGCCATGACGTGCCTGAATGACGAACGGAGACAATCGGATGACCGACAGCAGCACTAATCTCGACCGCGTGCTCGTG
>CAZIVW010000037.1:0-18356 GCA_964542975.1 uncultured Sphingopyxis sp. | reverse complement strand
TGCTTGAATCAGACTTTCACGGCTTTGGGAACCCTGAATGTAAACGCTACCTAGGATCACCAGATGCGAAAAAGGCGGTATGGGCCAATGGGCCATACCGCCTTTTTCGTGCGATGACGAAATCTCGTTGTGGGCGCTGGGATGGTGGGCTTTTGCCTTGGGCTGCAAGGGTCAGCCTTGGTTTCGGTCCCACAGCAGATCGGGTCCCAATTGGGCGGGCGATGGGCGGCCAAGCTGGGCCATGGCCAATTCCAATTCGGCGCGCAGCAGGTGCAGCATATGGGCACAGCCCTGCATCCCCGCGACGGCCAGGGCATGGATTTGTGGGCGGCCAATTAACACCCCATTGGCCCCCAGTGCCAAGGCTTTGACCACATCGGTTCCGGTGCGAAACCCGCTGTCGATCAACAAGGGGTAAACTGGCCCTATCGCTTGTCGGATGGTGGGCAGCGCCGACAGGGGGGATAGCAAGCCGTCAAGGACACGGCCCCCATGATTGGAAATGACAATGGCATCGGCGCCATGGTCCGATGCTTTGCGGGCATCGTCACTGGATAAAATGCCTTTGACAATCAGGGGAAGCTGGGTGGCTTGGCGCAGCCACGACAGGCTGTCCCATGTCGGCGCCGATTGCATCAGGGCTGACCCCAATAATATGTGACCATCATCGGGGGTGGAACTGACACTGATACGTGGCATGTCGCGCAGATTTTCGGCGATCACGCCGTGCGGCAGCGCAAAGGTGGATCGTTTGATCGCCGCATCGACCGTCAACATAATATGGCCATAGCCCGCGGCTTCTGCGCGGCGGATGAGGCGTTCATTGTCGTTGATGTCGCTCTGCCAATAAAGTTGGAACCATAAGGGGGGACAGGGCCGGTTGAGCGCCTTGGCCGCATCGCGCGCGGCATCGGCAATATCTTCTAGTCGGTAACTGGAAAGGGTGCTGACGATCATCGGCACGCCCATGGCGGTCGCCGCGCGGATGGACGCGATTTCACCATCCGGATGGGCCAAGCGATGATAAGCGATGGGCGCAAGAAACAGCGGACTGGCATAGCTGTGGCCCAAGAAATTGATACGGGTGGATGCGCCCGTCATATCCGCCAGCATAGGGGAAATAAGCTGATAGCGGTCAAAGCAGGTGCGATTGTCGACCAAGGATTGGCCGTATCCCGCGCCGGATTGGATATGCTGCCAAGTCGCTGCGTCCATATGATGCACAGCCAAGCGTTCATAATCCGCCAGCGTTTCTATATGCGGGGGGATGTGGTCCAGCGGCGGGCGAGGGGCGGTGTCCACGGTCAATTGTGGACCCATGACCGCATCAGATTGTGATACACACCCGTCAGGGACGCAATGGCTTGATCATCGGCCTGATCCTGCGTCAGGGATTGGATGGCCTGATCCATGGTGAACAACATGTCGCGCTGGTCTTGATTGCGGATCAGGCTTTGGACCCAGAAAAAGGATGCCAGCCGTTCGCCCCGCGTTACGGGCTCCACGCGGTGCAGGCTGGTGCTGGGATAGAGGACCATGTCACCCGCCGCCCATTTGATCCGCGTGTCATGGGCGTGATCGGTGATGACCAACTCGCCGCCATCATATTCGTCAGGCTCGTTCAAAAATAACGTGCAGGACAGGTCGGTGCGCACATAGCCGCTGTTGTCGGGTAGTGGAAAGAGCGCGTTGTCGATGTGATTGCCATAGGTGCCGCCGCCCGTGTACCGATTGAAGCGCGGGGGTAAAAGCTGGGCGGGCAGCGCCGATGCCAAAAAGAGCGGCGTTTGGCCCAGCCGTTCGATAATCATTTGGCCGACCTCTTTGGCGATCGGATCGTCCAGTGCCAATTGCTGATTTTGTTTCACCTGCACCGCTTGGTGACCAGCGGTTGCCCGTCCGTCCTGCCAAGTGGCGGCGGCCAATTTTTCGCGAATGACCCGCAAATCGTCGGCCGAAAGCAGGGACGGGATTTTCACGATCATATGGGCGTTGCTTCCTTTGCTTGGCGACCTTTGCTTGGCGGCCCATCGTCCCACAGGACCGGGCATAGCTTTTGTGTCGACTTTAAGGCTTTTCTTGCAAAATAAAGGGAATTTCAACCAACCCTTGAACGATCACAGGGGCGCCATTGCGCTTTGTCGGGGACCAGCGCCAGCGGCGGACGGCCGATAGGGCGGCTTGATCCAGCCGATGGTGCCCGCTGCTTTTGCTGACGCGAATGTCCGAAACCCGTCCATCCAATCCCAAAATGACGCGCAAAACGACCACACCCTGTTCCCGAAATCGCCGCGATTCCGATGGGTAACGCGGCGGCGTTGCCGAAATCATCGTGCTGGACATATCGCCCGCATTTTCGACCGCTGGCGGGCTTGGGGCATTGCTGGGCGCGGCCGACGACGGGGATGTTGGGCGGTCGTTCTGCTCGGCCACGGCTGCGGGGGCAGGCGGTGTTTGGACGGATATCACGGCGTCGATGCGCGGGGCATCAACGGGCGGGGGCAAGGGGGTGGGTGGCAGGGTGACGGGCGGCGGAGAGATGGGCTGCGGCGTCTGTGGTTCGGGTGGCGGCGGTGGCGGCGGGGGCGCTTCGATGGACAGCACGTTCAGCCGTTCGATTTTGGTTTTTGTGACGATGGCTTGTCCGGCCATCAACGCAGAAAAAGCCAAGGCTGCAATGCCAATGGATGCGGTGAGCGCCGGAAAATTTGGACGCCGATGCGCGCCATAGCGAGAAGGGGCAAGCATGCGTGGCGGTTCGGCGGCGGGGCTGGGCGTCGCCCATGACGCAGCAGTTTTCGCGTGATGGTCGGGCGTTGGCACAGGGGGCAATTCCGCCTTCGGATGCCCTGTTCCGCGGGACGCGGACCAAGGGTCAGACGTCATCATTTTGCTGCGAGGCTTGATTGTGCCCATTGCCAATTGTCCGACTAAATGTGGCAACCCAAGGCATATCATGCCTCAGGTTGCCGTTTGCTATGGTGTGACAGGGCTCAATATTCGGTCGAGACCTGTCACGATTTGACAGACGTCAATATTTCAAGCTGAGCGTTGCAAAAGCCGAACGTCCAGCGGCGATTTGCGCAAAGTGTGTGCCATAAGTGCGGTCATAATAACGCTTATTGGTCAGATTTTGCACATTGGCCCGCAGTTCGACACGGTCGGACAATTTCGCAGAGGCCGTGGCGTCGAAGCGCCAGTAACCGGGGACACTACGGTCCGCCACGCCGACATTGGCGATGTTCTGGAAATTGCCATATTGACGGCTGTTATAGATAGCGCCGCCGCCAATTTGATATTGATCGGTCAGGTCAAAGGTCGTCCATGCCGTGAAGCTATGCTTTGGCGTGTTGGGGAATGGGCGACCGTTGGCGACATTGTTGGGGCCAGCGTAGCGAACTTTGGCATCCATATAGGTATAGCCGCCAAAGATGTTCCAGAACGGCAAAGGCTTGCCGTTAAAGCCAAATTCAACACCGTCGATGCGGCGTTCGCCAACATATTCCAAGAAACCATCGCTGTTGGTGGTGCGGGCATTGGTTGTTTCGGTACGGAACAGCGCCAAATTCAACGCCAAGGCTGCATCGAACAATTCCCATTTGGTGCCGATTTCATAGGATTTGCTATTTTCGGGCTTCAGATCATCCAGCGTGATTTTGCCAGCGGTGACGCCAATATTATTCCCATCGGTGCTTTCGCCGATCATCGAACCCACGGGCGTGGTGGATTTGGCAAAATTGACATAGATGCTGCCGTTCGGTGTCGGCTTGAAGACCAGGCCGGCTTGATAGTTGAAGAATTCGTCCTTCAACGACAAATCGGCGCCGCCAACCGTCACGCTGCGCAAGCTATACCAGTCGTAACGCGCCCCCAAGTTCAACAGCAAGCTGTCGGTAATGGTGATGGTATCGGCGGCATAGACAGCATAGGTGGTGGCTGTGTTGAAATTATTGGCTGCATTTTTGGTGATCGGGGTTGGGGTTACACCGTCGGCGGCATAATTGACCCAAGGATCATAAGGATTGGGGTTGAACAGGCTGGTGCAGTTATAATTGGAACCTGCGCCGATTTCGGTCGTCTGGCCCGCAGCAGCATCTTTGTTATTGCAACGACGCGACGTGAAGCTGGGGTTGGAGCCATTCGCGTAGGTGGTCACACCCGTGTTCACCGAATAGGTGCCGCGCTTGGATTGTTCCCAGCTGAAATCAAGCCCAGCCGAGAAGCTGTGGCGGATGCTGCCCGTTTCAAATTCGCCAGACAGGTCCAGTTGATCGGCAAAGCTGTCAACGGTCGAATGGCGGGTGTTGGCACGGCGCCACACTTTGCCATTGGCGACATTGCCCTGACTGTCGTCGGGCTGGGTCAGGATATAGGCTTGCTGCACATTGGCATATTTTGCAGTGTTGCGAACGCGCAATGTATCGCTGATGTCATGTTCAAAACGGAACATCGCTTCGTCGACATTGGTGGTGAGGAAATCGCGGTTGGCAAGACCATAGAAATTGCGGCGCGATACTTTTTGACCGTTGACGACTTCGGCTGGGCCAACATGCAAAATGCTGGGGTCGGCCGCAACGGCGGTCGCCGTCAGATTGCTCGTCGCCCGTTCAAAGGGCATGCCGGGATCGGGCATGTCGTCGGATTGCAGGTGGTAATAGTTTAAATAAGCGCGGGTCGCTGTACCAAGGCCCAAGGCGATGGAGGGCGAAATGCCCCAGCGCTGATTGGTCACCACATCACGGCCCGCAACGTCGGCGTCATGATACATTGCGTTCAAGCGCACGGCGATGGTTTCGCCAATTTGCATGTTCGCGTCGAGCGTCGCGCGCTTATAATCGGCGGTGCCATAGCCAAGGTCCAAGCGCCCATCATTGCCCAAATGTGGCAATTTGCTGACCAAATTGACGCTGCCGCCCGCGCCGCCGCGCCCACCCATGGTGGAATCGCTGCCTTTGACGACTTCAATTTGTTCGATGGCGAAAATTTCACGCGACTGGCCACCGACGCTGCGGATGCCGTCCAAATAGGTGCTGCCTTGCGCGTTGAAACCGCGAATGATGGGCTGGTCGCCCTGTGGGTTGCCGCCTTCGCCTGCACCAAAGGTCACGCCGGGGATGGTACGCAATGCTTCGACAAAGCTGGTCGAACCACTTTCTTGAATGACCTGAGCCGGCAAAATGGTGATGGATTTTGGTGTGTCGACCAGCGGCGCCGTATATTTGGGCGATGCGGTCTTGTCGATTTTATAGCCTTGCTCGTCCAGCACGGTGTCCGTGACGGTGACGCCGCCCAAACGCGGCGCGTTGGTGTCGTCTTGCTGATCTTGTGCGGCGGCCGGAACAGCCAGCAAGCTGACGCAGCTTAACGCGAGATAGGCCGCGTTTTGGCTGGCGGCGCGATTCTTCTTCCGAGACACTATTTTCCCCTTGAGCATGACATGCGAGTCCGAATTTCTTGGAGCTGCTATTGAGAATAATTCTCGATTGCTGCAAGATATTTTTCTAGATTGTTGCTGAAATATTTTCTGACAGCAATGTTGGGGGTGATGTTTTCTATTTTCTTTCTGTTGCTTATCGACCAGAATAGGGGATCAAGAAGATATCGTACGTTGATCCCAGAACGATATCTGCGCTGACATGATGGGGGATGGATTGGCTATTGTGTCCGATACAGATCAAGATGCTGTCATTTTGGTGGTCGATGATGATGCCGAGATGCGAACCCTGTTGGCTGCGCTGCTACGCGATAATGGTTATGTGGTGGACGTCGCCGCCAATGGCGACGAGATGCAGGAAAAGCTGGCAAAGCATGACGTGCGGCTGATGTTGCTGGACGTGATGATGCCGGGCATGAACGGTTTTGATATTTGCCGCCAATTGCGCGCTGGACGCAGCAGCCATTTGCCAATCATCATGATTAGCGCCCGCGGCACGGAGGCTGATCGGGTCGTCGGTTTAGAATTGGGCGCCGATGATTATATTAGCAAACCCTTTGGCCAAAGCGAGGTAATCGCCCGCATTCGGGCGGTGATGCGCCGCACCGCGGCATCCCCATTTGCTGCCGCGCCTACTGGCTCCGTTCAAGCAGATGCCAATACCAAAACCGACGTCAAAGCCGACGCGACATCGCCTGTCTTGCGGGCGGCAGGGCAATCGCCGCGAGGCGATATATTGTCGTTCGCGGGGTTTCGGTTGGACCAGCGCCGCCGCCAGTTGTTCGCCGCGTCGGGTGCAGCGATTATCTTGTCAGCCGGCGAATTTGACATGTTGGCCAATTTGGCGGCCCATCCATTGCAAGTGGTGACGCGCGATACCTTGTTGCAACTGTCACGTTTTCGTGTGCCCGGCAGTTCGGACCGCAGCGTCGATGTCATCATCAGTCGGCTGCGCGGGAAATTGGGTGACGCAAATGATGCGCCGCTGATCCGCACCGTCCGGGGACATGGTTATATTTTGATGGCGGATGTTGTCGCCCAATGAAAATGCGGTGGCCTTGGCCGGATAGGCTTGGCAGCCAAATTGCCTTGTTGGTGGCGGCCGCGTTGTTGTTGGAATTGGTGGGCAGTGAGTGGCTGTTGCAGCGATATGAGCAGCAACGCATGGCTGAACAGCAGTTGGATGATTTGATACCGGAATTGCGGCGGGTCGATCACATCCTGTCAACCATCCCCATTGTGGGTCGGGCGGAACGGCTGCGGTGGTTAGAGCAAGCATCACTGACCTTGCAGTGGCAGCCTAGCAAGCCAAGCGTGGATCGGCCACCTGCCCAAGAAAATGCGATCGTCCTTAACATGGTCCAGCAACAGGAAGTTGCCGGGTTGCGCCATTTGTCGCTGACTAGGGTGGGCGGGGATATCATAGGCCACTGGCAATTGCGCGAAGGCGGGTGGGTCCGCTTTACGGATCGTTCGCGGCCTTTTTTGAAGGCGGTCACTATGCGTCATCTGGGCGCGGTGGTGATTGTTATTCTGATTTTGAATTTGGTTTTGATGTTGGTGGTTCGGCAGATTTCACGCCCCCTGCAATTGCTGGCCGAACATGCTGACGGCGTGGGGCGTGCGGACGACGCGCCGTTTCCGGAAACGGGCAGCTATGAAATGCGGCAGGTCGCGCGGGCCTATAATGATTTGCAGTCCCGTATGGCTGCGGAGGTTGAGGATAGGTTGCAAAGTTTGGCGGCGGTGTCGCATGACCTTCGCACACCGATTGCGCGGATGAGCCTGCGGGTAGGGCAGGTGCATGACCCGCTGCTGCGCGCGCAAATGGAATCCGACCTTGCGGAGATGAACGCCTTTATCGGGGCGGTGCTCGACTATCTGAGCGGGGAGGATTTGGAAGCAGAGCAATTGGTCAATGTCGGGTCCTTGTTGGCGACGATAGCCGAAGCGGAACAGGATATGGGCCGAGAGGTCCACTATCATGGGTCCAACCAATTGGAGTTGTTCACCCGACCGGTGAAACTGCAGCGCGTGGTGAGCAATTTGGTGCAAAATGCGGTGCGTCATGCGGGATCTGCTGATATATTTGCGGAGGAAAGTGCAGGCGGTTTGGAAATCTGGGTCGATGACCATGGGGCGGGTATTGATGCGGATCAGTTGGACCGCGTGTTTGAACCGTTCACGCGGCTGGAAGCGTCCCGCAACCGTGAGACTGGCGGAGTCGGATTGGGACTGGCGATTGTTAAGCGAAGCGCGGTGCGACTGAACGGGCGCATCGCATTGGTAAACAGAGCCGAAGGGGGCCTGCGGGCATCATTATGGTTGCCATCCACCAAAGGCCAAGCGGACAATGCTCACGCAGCTTAATTGGTAACATCTTATAACGTTCATATGAGGAAAATTGTATCGAAGTGGGTCAGCCTGTAAAATTTCAATTTCTTAAAAACTTGTTTGGGAAAGTTAGTATTCCCTCCATTTGCTGCGGTAAAGAAAGACTAAGGCGCTAAAGTTTTTCTTGCCTCTGGTCGGCCTAGTGGAAATATTGTCCTATAAAGCGCAAAATTATTGGCGGCGAATTGTTGCCATTGGACTTGCCGCGATGGAGATGGACCATGCCAATGAACCTGCTGTCCGATAGCGAAGAGGCAAAGCGGCAGATATTGGCAGGCAATCCGATGTTCGAACGTGTTCGGGATTTAGACTGGTCGCAAACCCCAGCGGGACCGGTTGACCGTTGGCCGAACGAATTGCGCTCCATTTGCCGCACGGTGCTCTTGTCATCGACCCCGATGGCGGTGCTGATTGGCGATGATGGGGTGGTGTTCGCGAACAATGCCATTCGCTTGCTGTTTGGACCGGATTATGACCATGGCTTGGGGCAATCGGTGCGGGATATCCTGTTGCATAACCTGCCATTTGCGGACGAGATTTTGGCGCGCGCACGGCAGGGGCGTTCGACGCGCATCCAAGACATGCACGCGCCATTTGGGATTGTTGGCGGCAAGCGCGACGCATGGATTGACTTGGATTTTACACCCATCGTGGACGCGGCGGGCGCAATCATTGCGGTTATGGTGATTTGTGTTGAAACAACCGATCGTAAACAAGCCTTGTTGGACTTGGAGCTGTCGCAGGAACGGCTGGATTTGGCTCTCTCGTCGGGTAGCGTCATTGGCGTGTGGGAAATGGACTGTGTCAATGACATGATAAAGGCGGATGCCCGCCATGCCATGTTACACAATGTCGACCCGCAATTGGCGGCCGCAGGCATTTCGCTTGAAACCTTTATGGCGGCGATCCATCCGGATGATCGAAAGCCGGTTTTGCAAGCATTGGAACAAGCCAAAGCTGGCGCACCGTTTCACGCGCAGCATCGCGTTATCGGCGGCGGCAGGGTGCGCTGGGTGCTGGCGTCGGGGCGGATGCGGAAAGATAAATCAGGCACAACATATACGATGGTCGGGACGGCGGTTGATGTGACCGATCAAGTCGCCTCTGCAGCCGCTCTGGCGGAAAGTGAGAAGCGGTTCCGGACCTATGCGGAAACATTGCCCCATATTATTTTCGGTTGGGATGCGGACGGCCAAGCCATCTATGCCAACCGCCGGTGGAATGAGTTTACGGGGCTAGCAGAAGGGGACGCCCAAATTTGGGATTGGCGCAGCTTTGTGCACGGCGATGATGCAGAGGCGGTGTGCGCGCGGTGGAAGAGCGCCTTGCAAAGCAGGGGTAAAATTTCCTTTGAAGCTCGTCATTTGCACCACTCAGACAGCTATCGTTGGTTGCGTGTTGCGGCGTCACCGATCTTTGATGGCGACGGAGAATTTACGGGTTGGATTGGCACGCTGACCGATGTGCATGACGAAAAAATGTTGGAAATAGAAAAAGATTTGGTTTCCAAAGAGTTGGACCATCGCATCCGAAATTTCTTTGCGCTGACCCAAGGTTTGGTCGGACTGACTTCCTATGAAGATCATGATGTCGCTAGCTTTTCGGACCGCTTGCGTGGACGGCTGCAGGCCCTGCATCAATCGCACAGCTTTATCGCGCAGGAAAATGGAAGCCTGGAGCAAGGGACGCGAACATTGCACCGCTTGGTGCAGCGGGTCATGGCACCCTTCACCACGGATAATATAGAGGGTCATATTATTACAGCTGGTGAAGATGTGCTGCTTGATCAGCGCGAGTTGACAAATTTCGCGCTCGTTTTCCACGAGCTGGCGACAAATTCTGTGAAATATGGGGCGCTGGCTGGGCAAGGCAGCAGCTTGCATATTCGTTCTTCGGTGACGGACGGTCGGTTGGTGGTTCAATGGACGGAACATATGGGCATCACGCCGCGCGTTCAGAATGGTGACACTCAGAATGGTGACACTCAGAATGGTGGCACTGGCTTTGGTTCGCGTTTGATCGACTTGTTGATTGAGCGGCAGATGAAAGGCCGCTTCCAACGCAGAGCGGGACCGGAAGGTTTTGAGATAGAGATTAGCGTGCCGCTTCAGCGCGGGTGAAAGGCGGAGGGCGCTTCCGGCTCCGCTTCCGGCTCCGCTTCCGGTTCCGGTTCCATTACCGATCCGATTCGGTAGCCAGCATCAGCACCCGCACCGCTTAGCGTCAGGTCGTTCATCAAGCGACCAATGGCTCGAACAACTGTGGGCTTGAGAAGCTTGGTGTGTCTGGTAAATTCGCCCGATGAAATCTAATGCCGAAATCATCGTGAATGATCAAATGCAGCGCGGCTATCGCTATACGCGATCCGAGGCCGTGGGACAGGGATTTGATCCCGCCTTCCAACCGGAATTAACGCCCGCGCAAATGCTCGCTCTTGGGGTGTTTTGCGGGAAATATATGACGGACTGTCAAGATGAATTTCCGGCGGATTGGTTTGAAAATGCCAAATTATCGCCGCGCGGTGCGGATTGTTCGCTGAACTATTATGGCGTGCGGGCCAGTGTTCCGTTGCAGGTTTGGAGGGATAAGGGGTGGATCCACCCCGATGATCCACGTGGATGGTTCCAATGGTATTGCCGCTATTATTCGGGGCGCAGGCTGCCCCAAGAGGATGCGCGGCAAATTGCGCGTTGGAAAGCGTTCCGGCGTCACGCCGCCCAGATCGTGAAAAACTGTAACCCAGGCGACCCCTTTTGCCGCCCCAAACAGCGACAAGCCTTGCTGCAATGGGCCTATGACAGTCGGGATATGTAGGGCAGTGGCGGCTGCACATGCATCTCTCATTCTACATAATCGATAAATTTTAGCGTTATTTTCATACAAATCGAAAATTTCGATCTCTATGAGCAGCTTTGCCTGTTTCGTTTTTGGGTCCGGCCGCAGCTAAGGCTCCCTCAGTAATCACATTTGGTGTAACAACAGGGTACGCAATTTATGTCGTTTAAGCCAAAAAAGATGATGATATCGGCTCTGCTGGGCGGCAGCCTGCTGGCCATGGCCGTTCCGGCCCATGCGGCGGATACCGCCAAGGCAGATGGCACGGCGGTTGCTAGCACGGGGCTGACCAATGCCGATTGGTGGCCAGAAACTCTAAACCTGACTGCCGTGCGCCAGCAAGAAGCGCAAGATAATCCCTATGGCGCGGATTTTGACTATGCCAAGGAATTTGCATCGCTCGACATGGCGGCGATCAAAGAAGATATCCGTAAGGTTTTGACGACATCGCAGCCTTGGTGGCCAGCGGACTATGGCCATTATGGTCCCTTCTTCATCCGTATGGCATGGCACAGCGCTGGTACCTACCGCGTTGGTGATGGCCGTGGCGGTTCGGATGGCGGCGAACAGCGTTTCGACCCGCTGAACAGCTGGCCTGATAACGCCAGCCTCGACAAGGCGCGTCGCCTAGTATGGCCGATTAAGCAAAAATATGGCCGCAAGATTAGCTGGGGCGATTTGATGGTGCTGACGGGCAACGTCGCACTGGAAGATATGGGTTTCAAGACCATCGGTTTCGCGGGTGGCCGCGTTGACGCATGGCAGCCGGACGTCATCTATTGGGGTCCGGAAAGCAAGATGCTGACCGACAAGCGCCGTGATGCCAAGACTGGCCTGAAGGGACCATTGGCGGCCATTGAAATGGGTCTGATCTATGTAAACCCCGAAGGTCCGCATGGCGTGCCTGATCCCATCGCTGCTGCGTCGGACATTCGCTTGTCCTTTGGCAAGATGGGCATGAATGACGCCGAAACGGCGGCGTTGATCGCGGGTGGTCACACCTTTGGTAAGGCGCATGGTGCCCACAAGGCCTCGGAATGCGTGGACAAAGAACCTGCCGGTGCTGGCGTCGAAAACCAAGGCATTGGCTGGAATAACAAATGCGGCAAGGGCCATTCGGAAGACACGATCACATCGGGTCTGGAAGGCGCATGGTCGGCGGCTCCCACACGTTGGACGCTGCAGTTCGTCAACAATCTGCTGGGCTATGACTGGAAGTTGATCACCGGCCCAGGCGGCGCAAAGCAATGGACGCCGACGGACCCCGCGGCATCGGAATTGGTTCCTGACGCGCATGTTGAAGGCAAGCGTCACGCGCCGATGATGTTCACGACCGACATCGCGTTAAAGCAAGATCCTGCTTTCCGTGCGATTTTGGAAGATTGGCAGAAGAACCCTGATCATTACGCCCGCGACTTTGGCCGCGCGTGGTTCAAGCTGACGCACCGTGATTTGGGGCCGCAAACCCGTTATCTGGGCAATGAGGTGCCAAGCGACACCTTCACGTGGCAAGATCCGCTGCCCAAGGCTGATTATGCGGTCATCGCGGACAAGGATGTCACGGCGTTGAAGGCCAAGGTTGCGGCTTCGGGCCTGACTTCGCCCGAACTGGTGCGGGCGGCATGGGCTTCGGCCTCGACCTTCCGTGCGACGGATATGCGCGGCGGTGCCAATGGTGGCCGTGTTCGTTTGGACCCGCAAAACACATGGGCGGTGAACAATCCGGAAGAACTGACCCGCGTGTTGTCCACGCTGGAAGCTATTCAGAAAAGCTTCAATGCCTCGGCAAAGGGCGGCAAGAAGGTTTCGCTGGCCGACTTGGTCATATTGGGTGGTTCGGTTGCGATCGAAGATGCCGCAGCCAAGGCAGGACGCAAGATCAGCGTTCCCTTCACGCCAGGCCGTGTGGATGCCAGCCAAGAGCAAACGGACGTAAGCTCCTTCTCGCACTTGGAACCCATGGCTGATGGTTTCCGTAACTATTATTCGGAAAGCACCTATTTCTCGCCTGCCGATGCACTGGTTGACAAGGCGGATATGTTGGACTTGACGGTTGCCGAAATGACCGTGCTGGTTGGCGGTATGCGCAGCTTGGACGCCAATACCGGCGGCGTGAAGCATGGCGTGTTCACCACACGCCCGGGCACGCTGAGCAACGACTTCTTCGTTAACCTGCTCGATATGGGCACGGCATGGAGCAAATCGTCGACCCAAGGCCTGTATGAAGGCAAGGACCGTGCAACCGGTGCCGCCCGTTGGACGGCGACCCCTGTTGACCTGATCTTTGGGTCGAATAATGAATTGCGCGCTGTGGCAGAAGTTTATGCCTCGGCGGATGGGCAAGACAAGTTTGTGACGGACTTTGTCGCAGCTTGGACCAAGGTGATGAACGCGGACCGTTAATCGGCGCTGCATAGCAACACCCCCGAAGGCCCGCACCGGTTTCCCCTCCGCCGGTGCGGGCCTTTTTTGCTTTCATATGGTGCATAGGACTTGGGCCAAGTTCGCCAATGGTGGTGGACCTAGGCTGCGTTCATCCGTCGGTGCCACTATGGATTTGTCCGGAAAAGCGGGCGTTTGGCCGATTGGTGTTGACCTGTGGACGGCCGGAAAATGGCCAATTTATAGGGGTTGTGGGGCGCATAACGATGGCGTCCGTGAGGGCGGGGTGATTGCGGCGTCGCGGTTCACGGAACATTGGGTTTTGGTTGGTCCACTGTCCGATATTGGATGAGCGATGACGGGGACGAGCGGTTCCCTGTTCCGCCGCGGCGGGGACTGGCGTTTTGGGGCGTGA
This sequence comes from uncultured Sphingopyxis sp., assembly GCA_964542975.1. Classification (GTDB taxonomy): domain Bacteria; phylum Pseudomonadota; class Alphaproteobacteria; order Sphingomonadales; family Sphingomonadaceae; genus Sphingopyxis. The sequence goes on along the minus strand of CAZIVW010000037.1, from coordinate 4,896 downwards.
TCTGTGCAGCCCTTGACTTTTGTAGCCATAACGCCCACCTTTGCTTCGCTAACGTCGCCTTCGACGGATTTGAAGGCCTTCGGGTTGATATTCCTTTCTCGTATTGCGCTACCAGCTCTACCGGTGCTTTTGCCGGTGGGTACTCGTGTTTTCTTGAAAGGAAACGCTCATGCCAATTGGCACCGTAAAATTTTTTAATGCCGACAAAGGCTATGGCTTCATTGCTCCCGAAGATGGCGGCACGGACAGCTTTGTTCACATCAGCGCCGTAGAACGCGCTGGCTTTGCGACGCTCCAAAAGGAACAGCGCCTTAGCTATGACATCGAAACCGATCAGCGCGGCAAATCGTCTGCCGTCAATTTGGCGTCGGCTTAATCTCATTTGGCGGCCAACGCGGCGCGCCTGCGCGCTTGATGGCCAAACTCGACGAGATATTTCCAGATGGGCACTAAAGTGTTCATCTGGAACCTGATGATTGCTTCGCTTTTCTATCGCGAAACAATGCGGCGCTGAAGCCTATGCTTTTGCTGACCTGCAAAGCTTATGCCTTGTAATACTAGCATAGCCGGGTCGGGACGATTTTCCCAAGCCGCAACCAAATTCCAGAACAGTCCCGCGACGCGGGCATGCGTGGGTGGAGTTTGCGCCAATGTGCGCTCGCCACCAAAATATTAATGCACCGCATCACGCGCGTGCAAGGAACTTTATGAATTTTAAAACCAAATTATTCGAAACAGCAGCACGATCCGTTAATGGCCGTATTTGGCCCAAATCAGTGCCCATGCGCGGCACACTTTCTCAGCAAGAATTGCAACGCGTGGTCGCCGAGATGCTGGGCTGAACCCATAGGCCCGTTACGCACAACATCAAGGAGCGTCCGAATGTCTGTTACCAGCGAATTTTACCTTGCACGTGCAGCGGAAAGCGAGCGCGATGCAAAGGCCGCATCCTTGCCGAACGTTCGGGACCGTTGTTTGCGTGCCGAACGTGCGTGGCGTGCCATGGCTGAACGTTTGATGGTAAGCGAGCGAGATCGCCTGAAACGCGACGCGGAGCGGACAGTGCGTGAACTTCCTGTACTGTAAGGCGGGGCAGTGCTTGGTTTCAACCATGCTATAGCGGCGCTTATATGGGCCATCGAAGCGATGCTTCGGTGGCCTTTTATGTTGCTGCGTGGGCGGCTTTTGAGGTGCTCATCGCTCGGTTGATGGCGCAATATTTTGATTTCGCAGATTTTGATGAGGTGCGGGCATAGGGCGCGGTGATGACCGCATAGAAAAGGGCGGCAGAAGCTTGTTCTGCCGCCCTCTTGTCTGGGATTTCCCGTTTTTATTTGGCCTCAGGCGCTTCTGGTGCGGGCTCTTCGGTCGGGGCAGGGGCTGGCTCTTCGTTTGGCGCAGCGACCGGCTCATCCTTGCTGGGCTCTTCGGTCGGGGCGGGAGCTTCTGGTTGGGTTTCTTGTGCGACAGCAAACGGTGCAATCAGAAAAGCCGCAGTTGCGGCAGCTAGAAGTGCAGTTTTACGCATAAAATTCCAATCTATTACTTTATTCTTAGAATATATCATATGTTGATGCATGCAAAAAAATCGAATTTATTTCGATTGGCGCAATGGGATTCAACACACTGATGGACTGTTGCAGATATTTTTCGAATGATAATTCATTTGAGGTGTTATGGGTTTTATAGGCGATGAACCGAAATCTATATTTGGGGGGGGCGCATCGACAGGAAATCGTGATTTTGGTATTTTACTGACACGAAGGTCGATGCAGTCAATGTGCGGACAAAAGCGCCGATTTGTGTGCCTTTTCTACCGGATGCCAATGGCTCTATGGATGACGAGATTGTTCCGGAGACTGCGCATCGTTCGGCAGGACCGTAAGGTGACCATAATATTGGGGGGGGGGCGGGATGTTTTGCCACGTTCATTGCGATGTTATGCATTGGTCAGGGCGGCTTCGAGAAGCTCCGCCGGGCGGCTCCTTGCATATGTGCAATGGGCTTGTCTGATAGGGCTGATCAGGCTGCAACGTTATGGCTCTCCAAACATTAGTTCAGCAGAAGGTAGGGCCGATGCAGTGCTGAGCGGCCTGCTATGGGTGCGGAAAGGGAGGATTGCATGGCCACTCGATCAACGATAAGCGCTAAAGGTGCGAAAGTAGAGATGGACAAAACGCGTTCCAAGCGTGGCGCGCCCGCCTCGGAAAAGGCGGCTGGCGTCGCCAAGGCCAAGCAGGTGGCACCCGACGTTCCGGCCCGCATTGGCAGCGTGCCCAAAACCAAATTTCGCGGGGATCCGGCGTTATTTGGTCGCTTAGTCGAAGATCATGATCGTCATCGCGCCTTGTTGGCGATGATCGAGGCGACCCAAGGTAAGTCACAAGACCGGCAAATTCTGTTTACCGAACTGACCAAAGAGTTGAAGGCCCATGCGGCCGCTGAAGAGCAAGCCTTGTGGTCGAGTGTGATGCGCGATCCCGAAACCACGGACGTGGCGCGCCATGCCGTGTCCGAGCATAAAGAGATCGACGATATGTTGGCCGATCTTGCCGCGCGGGACATGGCCTCATCTGGCTGGATTAAGCGTTTTGCGGCGCTGAAGGACGAATATCTCCACCATATTCAAGAGGAAGAGACGGAGCAATTTGTCGCTGCCGAGAAGCGATTGAGTGCATCTGATGAAAAATATATGCGTCGGTTTTTCGATCAGCGAAAAAAGGCAGAAAAAGCGGCCGCGAAGATTGAGAAAAAGATTAAGCTGAAGAAGTGACGTTTGGAACGTGAATGTCAGTCGTGGATAAGGGGGGGAGAGGAAGGGGCCTAAAACTGGTTATGCGATTGTGTCGCACATTCAGAACGGTGGTGGTTCACAGGGAAACCGCGCGCCTAGCTCTTGTGCCATGTGGTACTACTCTTGGGCTGGAAACGATAGTTGAGTTGCGTGGCTTATGATTTCCACTATTTCGCCAACCCTTTTTGGCGTTGCGTGAGGGAACTGCGCTGCTGCACGAAAATCGGCCCCAAAAGCGCTCAGGGAGGAAGGGGATTGCGCCGCGCGGGGTTTGCAGCGCGCTGGGTAGGGCCGTATCGCTATGCGTCATGGATTTGTACGACGGGATATTATCAGAGATTTTGGCAAGGGGTGGGGATTAGCCCTTGAAGCTTAGTTCAAAATACTCGCAGGCGATAAGGAGGTCGTCGTCAACCGCATAATCGGAACCCGCCAGTAGCTTTTCATAATAGGCCCGATGCGCTGCTCGCCACCACTCAAGCGTGAGGTCTCCTTCGCCTTCCATATGAGCAAAGTTTTCATCGATTTCACCGAACTTTTTTATCTCAACGCGCGTCGTTTGAATGACCGCGATCGCCTGTCCTATCCAGTCGGTGACAATCGCATAGTCCCCCACCTGTGGTAATGGGGCGCCAGCAAGCTCCAATTCGGCGATGCTCGGTGCCGTCGCTCGCTTACGTCCTGTCACGACCAGATTTGCACATATATCTGCATCCACCTGATTGTCACAGAAATGGAAACTGATTGGCACATTGGCGGGGGCATCGGGATCGATCGCTCGATATCGTTCCCACAAATGACGAACAGACGCGGTCATCGGCGCTACCTATCTGAAACCATAAAGGCGCGCAACGCGAGCCGAGTATCTGAACCACATAACGAACAACCGCGTTGATCGTATCGGTGTCAAAATTGAGCCATCGGCGATTGCCAATATTCGGAAGAATTTTCTACTCTTAGAATTATTTATATATCTTTCACCATGTAGATTTACATGAGGCTATGACCTTTCGAATCCGCAGATTCCTTTCAAAGGCCCTCTGGCCGTTGGTTTCCGCCATAGCATATTGCGTTCTTGCCACGGCCGCACTTGTCTTGACGCAGCGTGCGGATGGCATGGCCACGCTTTGGCCTTCTAGTGGCATTCTTGTCGCAGCGTTGCTCCTTACCACGCCGGAGCGGCGGCCATGGTTTCTGCTCACAGCCTCAGTCGCCAGCGTGACCGCTAACATTGTCGGTGGGGCGGCCTGGCCGAACGCGCTTGGTTATACATGTGCCAATATCGCCGAAGCCGCCATTGCTGCGCGCTTGATCGTTGAGGCCACGCGCGGGGTGGATTCCTTTTATACGCCAACAGCCATTTTGCGGTTTGCGGGCGCCTCACTTGTTGCTGCTAGCGCGAGCGGCTTAATTGCCTCGGCCACATTAGCGATTTGGGGTGGCGGAGCTTCTTTCTCGTCCCTCATCTCATGGATAACGACGGTCAGCCTTGGGATCATGGTTGTTGTCCCGCCCATCATCAACATCGCTTATGAATTGCGTCGGGGGGAGCGGAAATTTACGCATTGGAAGCAGACGACGTTAGCCTTGGCCGTTGTCGCGGCCATCACGGCTATGGTCTTCGGTCAGACGACCTATCCACTGTTATTTCTGCCGTTGCTAGCGGTTGTCTTTGCCACCTATTTGGGCGGTCCCAATGTGGCGGCCGGCAGTATCATTCTGGTCGCCGTGATCGGGACGATCGGGACGGTCATGGGGACGGGGCCAACCTATGTCATTGCGGGTGTGACCGAATTCTCTTCCGTTTTGTTTTTTCAGTTTTTCATGCTTGTGAATATATTGGTGGCCCTGCCATTGGCCGCTCTTCAGTATACGCGAGCACTGGACGCCAAGACGATCACGAGGGGTAAGCGCTGGCTGGAGATGTCTGAGCATTTCGCAAATGTTGGGCACTGGCGCCTTGACCTCAAGACCCAAGCGATCTTTTGGTCAGACGAAGTGTTCAACATACATGGGCTCCCGCGTGGGACGGTGCCGTCCTTGGATGACTGAATAGCCCCTAGTTTTCTAGACGCCTTCCGCTTTCAAAATCTGCTGCCGCT
>CAZIVW010000036.1:0-20741 GCA_964542975.1 uncultured Sphingopyxis sp. | reverse complement strand
GGAATTAAAAACAAACCCCAAGCTGCACAGATAATAAACTCTGTGCAGCTTGGTTGTTCCACTCAGCGTTGTGGATCAATCGCCTCGCTACATGTCGCGGCGCGCACCGCGTCGGTCGCGCTGCGGATGGCCCCTTCGATATAAGATACGCCGCGCGCATCACCGATGCGATAGACGGTGATGCCTTTGGCCTCCAAACTTTCGGCTAGCCCCAGGTTGCTGGTTGCGCCTTTGGCAACGATCACATGATCGGCGGGCACATATTGTGCTTGACCTTGGGCATCCACAAAGGAAACGCCTTTTTCGTCGATGGCGATATCTTGCGCATTTGGCTGTAAATCGACTCCATGTTCAACCAGTTCATCCAAAATTCGCATCCGGCGCACCAAGGTCAGCCCCGCGCCAAAGCGAGGCGCTTCATCGACCACCGTCACGGTGCGGCCGCGTTCCAGCAAAAATTCTGCCAGTTCGATGCCGACCAATTCCCCGCCGATGATGACGATATTTTGTCCCAAGGGCATCCAGCTTTTCGTTGCAGTGCGGACAAGCCCAAGGTTCGCGGTCGCCCCTGTGGCAGCACCAATTTTCGTAGCAATACGGGTGAAGATGCCAGTTTTGCGCTTAATTTCTGCGCTGCTTTCGCCCATCATCATTCCGCGTAAATCGTCGCCGGACAACACATGGGCGTGATTATTACCCATCAAAGCAGGCATGCCGCGCACCGCGCCGTTGGCGACAAAGACACCGTCAACCTGCAGGTTTTCGATATATTCTGGCGTGGCGGCGGTGGACAGGCGTACCTCGACATCACTGGATTCCAATTGGCGTTGAAGCCAGTTTAAAATATGCTCATTGGGTTCATAGGCGAGGCTGGCGAAACGCAAAGTTCCGCCCAAACGATCTGATTTTTCTAGCAAAATCACTTGATGGCCTGCCTGCGACAGACGGCGTGCGGCTTCCATCCCGCCTGGTCCGCCACCAATCACGGCATAGCGGCGGCGTTGTTGGGCCTGCTGACAAGGTTTGACTGGCCCCTTATATTCATGCCCCAAATCGGCGTTGACGGCGCAGCGTGCCATATCGCCCATATAAATGGCGCTGATGCAGGTATAGCAATAGATGCAGGGGCGGACTTGGTCGGCGCGCCCCTCTGTCAACTTACGCGGCAGATGCGGATCGGCCAGCAATTTTCGGCCCATAGCGACGAAATCCAGTTCCCCGCCTGAAATAGCTTCGTCGGCGCGTTCAGCGGTGATGCGGCCCGAACCGATCACCGGAATTTTTACGGCCGCTTTAATTTCCGCTGTGGCGGGAATATTATTTCCTTCGTCATGTGGGGTGTGGGATGCGCTGTGCAGCTTGCCTTTTCCCGTTTCATGATAGGTGGTGGCAGTCAGTGCATCGACGCCCGCTGCCTCCAGCAATTTGGCGAGTTCAACAGCGAGTTCGGTGGTGATGCCATCGGGCTTGCCAACCTCGCGGCTGTCCATCTTGACCCAGACGGGATAGTCATCGCCCACCTCGGCGCGAATGGCAGCGATCACTTGCAGCAGTAAGCGCGCCCGATTTTCCAAGTTGCCGCCATAATCATCCGTGCGCGTGTTGCTGATAGGGGATATGAAGGAGGACAGCAAATAGCCATGACCTGCATGGAGTTCCACCCCGTCAAAACCCGCCGCCTTGGCGCGGCGGGCGCCAGCCGCAAATTGCGAAATGACCAGATCAATATCTGCCTGTTCCAAAATCTTTAGGGTGGGCGGCTTCATGCCTGCCATGCCTGCCAATTCTTCCATCAAGAAATAATCGGTGAAATTGCCCTTGGGTGCAGGCGGAACAGCGGGAACCCATAAAGGCTCACCAAAGGCCGCGTGAGAGAAAACCGCGACTTGGCCACCATGATGCAGTTGAGCGGCAATTTTCGCGCCATGGGCGTGAACGCGCGCGCACAGTTCCGACAGGCCATCCATATAACGATCATCGCTGATCGCGGTTTGGTTTTTGGCCACCGCACCTACGGGCCATGCCACGCCAGTTACGCCGGAAATGATCAGGCCGACGCCGCCCTTAGCTTGTTCTTCATGATAGGCGATTAAGCGTTCGCCGACGCTGCCGTCAGCTTCGGCAAATGATACGCCCATGGCGGTCACTGCAATGCGATTGCGCAATTCCATCGAACCGAGACGACCGGATGAAAGCAGGTGTGAATATTCTTGTACGGCCACGACATTCTCTCCCCATAGTACCGGCTTTTAACGTTCATGTCGGGCCTTCCCCCTATCCTTCGTAGGGCTAGGCCGCTGACCATTTCTTGTTTAGCTGGATTTCTATAATGCGTAGATATATATTCATTGAAATACGTTTTCATCAATTAAATTATTATACGTAAATAAAAAGCGTAAAACCAATCTTGCGCGTCCAAGAAATTTATGGTCACAAGCCGACTAATATCGCGTCAAGGCAGGGGCTGAGCGCGCTCATGGTGCAGCGCTAACCTCTGATATAGCGGGGTGATATCGCTGTGGGAGAGTGGCATGCGATTACAAGATAAGACTTTTCTTTGAGATGATAAGCCAAGGGACATTGGTCTAGCCACAGTGAAGGCTTGTGTGGCGACGACGTTCGACCGGGCATGGATAACTACGGTGACGGTAGGGGCGCTGTGGTCTGACGGATGGCATGTCGAATATTGACCAGCCGTCTTATGTGAAGGGTGGGGCCGATTGCTCGCATCCACCTGGCCGAAACCGCCCGAGAATTTTTAGTGATGATAACAGCCCAAAACGGCAGGGAGTGGGATAGTTGTGGTAGAGGATCATAAGACAGAAACATCAAAGTTGCGCCATATTGTCATTGGCGCGGGCATGGCGGGTGTGCTCGCCGCCATCAAAATCAAACACGCGGGAGAGCCTTTGCTTGTCTTTGAAAAGGCCGATCATTTGGGCGGTACGTGGCGCGATAATCGCTATCCGGGCCTGACGTGTGACGTGCCGGCTCATGCCTATACTTATCAGTTTGAACCCTATGCAGAATGGCAAAATTTTTACGCGACAGGCGAAGAAATCCGCATATATTTCGAAAAAGTAGCGGATAAATATGATGTGCGGCAGCATATGCGTTTTGGTTGCGAGGTGACAAGCTGCGTCTGGGATGACGCCTCTTCGCTATGGCGCGTAGGTTTGGCCAATGGTGAAACCCATGAAGCGGAGATCGTCCACGCGGCGACGGGCGTTCTGCACCATCACCAAATGCCCGATATTGCAGGGTTGGCGGATTTCTCCGGTGATGTCGTGCATAGCGCACGCTGGGATGATGCCGTTAAAACTGACGGCGTACGCGTGGGTGTGATCGGCAATGGTTCAACCGGTGTCCAATTGGTGACGGCCTTGCATAAAACATCATCGCATGTCGTCCATTTTCAGCGTTCCCCGCAATGGATCATGCCGGTCCCGCAATTTGCGTATAGCGATGAAGAACGCGAAGCGTTTCGCGAAAATCCTGCGCTGATGGATGCCATTCGTTTTGACGAGCAATATTGGGCATCTATTCACCGTTTCACGGGCGCGATTATGAATGCCGACAGCGCGGAACTGGCAGAAATCCACAAAATTTGCGAAGATAATTTGGAAAATAATGTGCACGATCCCGTGTTGCGGGAAAAATTGCGCCCAGATTATCGCGTTGGTTGCAAACGGTTGATTTATAGCTGGTGCTATTATGATGCGGTCCAGCAGCCGAATGTGACGGTGGAACGTGAGGGGATTTCCCATATCGAGCCAAAGGGTATTCGGCTGAAAAATGGCGAATTGATCGAACTGGATACGATTGCGTTGGCCACAGGCTTCCAAGCGGATCGCTTTATTCGCCCGACCAAGGTTTTTGGGCAAGGCGGACTGTTGCTAGACGATTTTTGGCATCCCGCACCGACCGCCTATTATGCGGTGACCTTGCCCAAATTCCCTAATTTTTTCATGCTGAATGGCCCGTCTGGACCAGTTGGCAATTTTTCGCTGATCGATATTGCTGAACGGCAATGGGATTATATTGAACAAATTATCGCGCCTTTGCGCGCCGGCAAAGCGCGCGCTGTCGCGCCAACGGTCGAGGCGCATCAGGATTTTGAACAACGTCGTGCCGAAGCGGCTCGCCGAACGATTTTCGGGTCTGGCTGCACCAGTTGGTATTTGGACGCCAATGGTGTTCCAGCGACCTGGCCTTGGAGCTATCATGACTTTGCCGCGGCGATGGCGGAACCAGATTTTGATGCCTATGTCTATAAATGATAAAGGGAAAATTGACGCTATAATAGCGCCGAAAGGCAACTAATATAGTAATATAGGGTGGGAATTTCAGCGTAGGCGCGGTCGCTTCTTGACTGGCGGTATTGGCAAGCGAGTTGCGCTGGAGTTTTCCATAGATAGCGGCATTGAGAGTCTTATGCAGTCGCCAGCATCATAATATGGGTGCGGCGGATTTCTATGGTGATGTAAAGCCTTGAGGAGCGACATATAGGCACGGTAAAACCCTGTGCTTGGTGTACGGATATTCCCTTCATCCCCAAAAATCTTCGCTCACATCGTCATCGATGTGGCCGAAAAATTTGGGGATGAAGGAGATGGATAGCGCAAAGTTCAGAGGTTTTGATTATTGTGACATTCTAAGACCTTGTCGTCCATGAGTTGGGCGATAGACATGGTGTTCAGCGATAGTCGATCCCGTAGAATATAGGCTGTATCCTCGCCTGTGCGCGGCGGGGCTTTCCGATAATTTACCTTGGTCTGCGAAAATTTCGCCGGATAACCAATGAATTTTACCGCGGTGCCATCTGACCGTGCAATGTCATGCACCATGGCCCGTTCCTTGACATGTGCGTCCGCCAAAATCTCGGGGATTTCATTGACTTTGCCGCCTGGTAATTTGGCGGCTTCCATTGCGGCGATCAAGTCGGCGGACGCCCATTGTGCGATTATCGGGCGGAGTTCCGCTTGCAGAGCGGCGCGATGGGCGTTGCGCGCGGCATTGTCCACAAAACGCGGATCGTCGGGGATGTCAGGTCGGGCCAAGATGTCGCAAAAAGCACGCAATTGGCGGTCGTTGCCCAGCGCCACCAAAATATCGCCATCACGGCAGGCGAAATCTTGATAAGGCACGGTATTGGGGTGTTCATTGCCCAAACGGCGTGGGATCATGCCCCCGTTCAGATAATTGGACGCCTGATTGGTCAGCAGCGCTAGCTGGGCATCAAGCAGCGCCATATCAATATGTTGACCAACGCCTGTGCGAGCGCGATGGTTCAGCGCCGCCAGAATGGAGATGGCCGAATACAGCCCTGTGACCAGATCTGAAATGGGGATGCCCACTTTGATTGGTCCGCCGCCATCCTCGTCGTCCGGTCGTCCGGTGATTGACATCAGCCCGCTCATCCCTTGGATCAGGAAATCATAGCCGCCGCGATCTTTATAAGGCCCCGTTTGGCCGAAACCGGTGATCGAGCAATAAATAAGGCGTGGGTTGATCGCGGATAGGCTGGCATAATCCAGACCATATTTGGTAAGGCCGCCAACCCGGAAATTTTCGACCACAATGTCCACATCTTTGGCGAGTTCGCGGATCAGATCTGCCCCGCGTGGGTCGGCCATATTGATCGCGACCGAATATTTGTTGCGATTGGCGCACAGATAATAAGCGCTGTCCCGCGACCCATCGTCCAAAAATGGGGGACCCCAGCGGCGCGTGTCATCGCCTTGACCGGGCTGTTCCACCTTGATCACATCCGCGCCCAAATCCGCCAAAATCTGCGTCGACCATGGCCCCGCCAGCACGCGGGAAAGATCTAGCACCTTCACGCCTGCCAAAGGGCCTGTGGCCGCAACACCTTGATCTTCTGGAACCATTATCAACAATCCTTATAATGCGGCGCACGTTTGCCAAGCATCGCATTGACCGCTTCTTCATGGTCTTGCGTATGATGTGCCAAGGCTTGATAGGCGGCAGAGAGTTCCAGCAGCGGCCCCAGTTTCATATCTTGCCCTTCGCGCAATAAGCGTTTCGCCATGCGGGTGGAATGACCCGGATTGGCCGCGATGCGCTGGGCGATCGCTTGGGCGCTGCTCAGCAATTGATCGTGCGGCACCACCTGTTGCACCAAGCCATATTGCAGCGCCGTGGCAGCGTCGATGGCATCTCCCGTCAGCGTCATCAAAGACGCCAACCCCAGTCCAATCGCGCGCGGCAGAAACCATGCGCCGCCGTCCCCCGGAATGATGCCCAGTTTAACAAAGCTTTCGGCAAAAGTCGCTTTGTCCGATGCAATGCGGATGTCGCACATGCAGGCCAAATCCAGTCCTGCACCAACCGCCGGACCATTGACCGCAGCTACCACGGGCACTTCCAATTCTTGCAAGGCCATAGGAATGGTCTGAATGCCGGTGCGATAGCTGTTGCGCAATTCAAAAGGCGCGCCGGCGAAAATACCTTGCTTTGCCTGCATATCTTTCACATTGCCGCCGGCGCAAAAAGCGGATCCTGCACCCGTCAACACAATGGCGCGCACCGTGTGATCCGCCGTCATTTCACGGCAGAATTGGGTGATGGAATCCATGTCGCTTTGGGTGGTGATGGCGTTGCGCATATCGGGACGATTGATCGTTGCGGTCACCACTGGGCCATCGCGTTCGACATGTAGGAATGGTTCCATGAAACTCTCCACTTTATTATGATTTACAAGCCCTAATCCCGCCGATAAGTTCGCACTAATATTGATTGGAATATTTGTGATACTCAGGGGATATCATGGAACTTCGGCATTTGCGCTATTTTGTCGCCTTGGCGGAAACGCTGAATTTTCATCGTGCCGCTGAACGACTGCATATGGCGCAGCCGCCCCTGACGGTGGCTATTCGTAAATTAGAACAGGAATTGGGCGCGCCTTTGTTTATTCGCGGAACGCGGGGCGTGACCTTAACCGACGCAGGGCGTGGGGCGTTGAATTTGGCGCGGGAAACATTGGGCAACGCCGATAAGTTCAAGTCGGCGGTGAGAGAGGTTCTGGCTGGGGAACGGGGGCGGCTGCGCATTGGATATATAGGCTCGGCCACCTTTGAGTTGATCCCGCGCATCATTCCCGAATATCGTCGGCTGTATCCGGGCGTCGACTTGATTTTAGAAGAAGCGACCAGCACCGATGTGGTGCGCGCGATCGCGCGTAAGGATTTGGATGTCGGCTTGGTGCGTGTGCCGTTGATGGAGGCCGCACCCGTGCAAACGCATATCATCGATAACGACGAATTTCATGTCGCCGTGAATGAAGATAGCGCGATAGCGAAAATGCCGATGATCGCGCTAGAGCAGCTGAAAGATCAAAATTTCATCACCCAATCACCGGTCAGCGTGTTGCACCCCGCGACCTTGGCGGCCTGTCATGATGCAGGCTTTATTCCGCATGTGGCGCAAGAGGCGACACAGTTAAGCGCCATTTTTGCGTTGGTACGTAGCGGCTTGGGTGTGGCTTTGGTTCCGGCGCGTGCTGCGCGGGCTCTGCCGCCCAGCGTGCGCCTCATTCCCTTGGAAAAGCCGGTTGTTATTGAATCCGCCTGTGTTACCGCCCGTCACTGCGACGCTGCGGTTGTCCGCAATTTTGTGGCCATCGCCAGCCAAGGGCAGGGGGCGTGTTGATGTGATGAGATTTTAGACGTCGATTGTGGAGTTATGCTCTGGCGTCGCTGCCATTTCACTGCCGATCTCGGTTTCAAAGATGGTGGGTGCAAACCCATATTTTGATGGAATGATTTGCCGAGGGGTGGGGTGCCCGCTGTTTGTCGTGCATGCTTCTGACGCATTATTTCACGGCCCCGAGGCGCCTGTTTCACCGCGGCGCGATCAGCCATTCGCTGCAGCATCCGCGTGTGGGTATCCCTAGTCATCGCAGTTAATTTAGTGGAAGGGAGTCTCGATTTCATTCGCATTATTGCAATTGCTTGTGAATATGTGCATTGATTGCGTCATTCTATAGAAAAAATAGTGCGAATTACATGGGAGTGGTAGCATGAACTATCAAATGGATGGTAAAACGGCGTTGGTCACCGGTGCGGGTAGCGGTATTGGCCGTGCGACCGCGCTCGCCTTTGCTGCATCTGGTGCGGCGGTCATGGTCAGCGATGTGAACGCCGATGGCGGCGTCGAAACCGTGGATTTGATTGAAAAAGCGGGCGGACAAGCACAGTTTTTCAAGTCTGATGTGGGCAATGATGACCAGGTCAAGGCCTTGGTCGCCGCCACAGTTCAGGCCTTTGGTGGCCTAGATTTTGCTTTTAACAATGCTGGCATCAATGTTCTGGGCCAAGATGAATATCAGCCGGACGTTTGGGATCGCTGCGTTAATATTAACTTGACCGGTGTGATGCGCTGTATGCGCGAGCAAAGCGAAGTGATGCTGAAAAATGGCGGGGGGGTTATTGTCAACAATGCGTCGATCAACGGCTTGGTGGGCAATGGTGGCCAAGCGGCCTATACGGCGACCAAGCATGGCGTGGTGGGCCTGACACGCCATGGCGCGCTGCGCTGGGCGAAGGCTGGCGTTCGCGTCAATGCCGTATGCCCCGGCGCGATTGAAACGCCGATGACCGATGTGGTGGCCAAAAATCCTGATTTGCGCAAAGTCGTCGATGGCATGACACCCATGGGGCGTATGGGGCAGGCCCATGAAATTGCGGCTGCCGTGCTCTGGCTATGCAGTGACGGCGCCAGTTTTGTGACCGGCCATGCGCTGGTGGTGGATGGCGGTGCGACGGCCTTTTAATTGGCTGGATGATTTGACCGATTGAATTGGCATTTAGAATATCGGCGGCCCGCCATCAAGCGAGCCGCCGCGATAGAATAAGGGTTATTCCTCTTCGCCGTTCAGCAATTGCGGGGCGGTGATTTTTGCCATGCGGTTGTTATATTTAATGGTGCGGACCGCAATGGATGTTTCTACATGATTGACGCCCGCGATCGGCAAAATTTGATCAGATGCGATGCCAACGATCAAATCAATGTCTTGGAACAGGCACATCGCCAAGATATTAAATTTTCCTAGCATGAGCATTACGGCATTGATGTGCGGCAATTCTGAAATTTCTTGGGCAATCGCATGCACATTGGCGACATCAGCTTCGATATTGAAGAAGGCCAAGCGTGAATTTTCGGCGAGATCAAAGCTGGTGATCGCGGTAAAAGCGATCAACCGATCGGCTTGTAGTCGCTTGATACGTCCCCGCACCGTGCCTTCGGTGACGCCCAATTCCGCAGCGACTTTACGGTTGGAAACGCGCGCATCGCGGGACAGCAAGGCGACGAGTTGTTCATCGAGTTCGTCGAGTTGGATAGAGGTCATGTCTTATTCCCGCGATTCAATGGGCGCGACATCGAATTGATATTTTTGGATATCTACGAAAATGGCCGGATACATTGCCCCGATGCCCGCGACCTTGGCCAAGCGTTGGTTCAGAAAATGGTTCAGGTCACTGAATTTCGGCATCGCCACCAACATGTCGATATCGTGCCGCCCCGTGACCAAATGCACGGCGAATACTTCGGGCAGTTCAGCGATTTCTTCCGCTACCTCAGAGGCCGCGCGGCCTTCGACATCAATATTGATGCGCAGCAATAAATCATAACCATGGGCCGTGAAATCTGACACAGCCACGACGCGCAATTGATTGCTTTCCTCCATGCGGCGAATACGGCTGGAAACGGTGGTCGCGGTCAGGCTCAGATGTTCAGCGATTTGCTGATTTGTAGCGCGACCATTTTGTCGCAGCAAATTCACGATAGCCAAATCTGTCGGATCTAGCGCGGCATGCGATTTCATCTGCCCTCTTTTTCGTGGCGTCCCCCGAGGAGGGGGGGATGCTTTGCGCGCGAGATTGGTCTTTTCCATCGTGTCGCAGTCAAGCTGGCCTACGCGCATTTTCGCTGGTCCTTCATCCATTATGCGAGTGCATTTCGTAAGCGAGCGCCGGCGCGTTCAATCCATATTTGGGCGTCGCTAATCATTGAAAACAGGCTGATAAAACCGTGGATCATGCCGGAGGCATTGCTATAAGATACGTCATTTCCCGCTTGCTTAAGCTGTTCTGCAAAGGCCAAGCCTTCATCCGCTAATGGGTCATATTCCGCGACGATCAATGTCGTTGACGGCAGGTTTGACAGGTTTTTGGCTGTTACCAACCGTGCCAAACCATCATCCGATTGACCTTGGGGAAGATAGCAATCCCAAAAATATTGCATCATCTGAGTGGTGAGGAAATATCCGCCGCCGCCATTATTTTGATAACTGGGGCGGCTGAAATCGCGGTCCGTAACAGGATAAAGTAGCAATTGATGCCGCAGCTTCGGGCCATTTTCGTCGCGTAGGCGAATGGCGGTGGCCGCTGCCAAATTGGCACCAGCACTGTCGCCGGCTACGGCTAGGCGGGCGGCGTTGACACCCCATTCGCTTCCCTTTTCGGCGGCGTAGCGTACAGCCGCTACGCAATCATCCAACGGGGTCGGGAAGGGATGCTCAGGCGCCAAGCGATAGCCGACCGACAAGATTGCGGAACCACTAGCCGCAGCGATTGCGCGGCACGTGGCATCATGGGTGTCCAGCGTCCCAACGACCCATCCGCCGCCATGGAAATAGACTGTCAGAGGCGGCTTTTCTGTTCCACTATCCATCGGAATGTACAAGCGGCCTGGGATTTCGCCTTCTGCCAGCGGCAGGCTGATGTCCATGACGCAGGCGACCTCAGGCGGATTGCCCACGGGCACAGCTATATCCATTATATCGCGCAAAATTTCTGGGGTAATGGTCGAAAAATCAATGGCGGGTGCATTGGACATGGCAGCCAAAAGACCGGAAATTTGTGGATTTAACGTCACATGAATATCCTTTTGGGAAAAGGCTGTCAGAGAAAATTGTCAGTGTTTAATAAACAGTAACGAGATGTTTCGGGCGCACTGTGTCTAGCATTTTGCGGCGCTAAGCCGGCCCTGTCCGCCTTCTTTCATGTCCAAGGTTTTTGGAATGTCCGCAAAACATATTGTCTAATAAAAATATTATATTTGAGCGGTTTACTAATTTCTTGTCCAGCTGCTGCGCTACATCTCCGTTTTTGCAAAAGCGGCGTTTTGCTAGCATGAGGGAAGCGCTTATCTGGCTTATAACATGGGGCATGGTCATGGGTGCGGGCCAGCCAATCTCTTGACTCGCGCTGGTCACCCATATGATCTTTCCGGTTAATGATGGCATATAGCCCACCGACTTTTTACCCCATATTATTCCGCCATATGATCTGAAAATATTTACGCAAATGCAAGAATTTTTAATAAAAAATTGCGTTTGTGCTAATTTATGCCAAAATTTATTACGAAGTATCCACGGGCTGATGCTTGGACTTGCCAAGCGCCTCTACTACTTGCCCGGTCAAGACACGTGGGCACGGTAATTTGGCGCGTTATTGGCTCGATTTGCCCTTTCGCCGTACATCTCGCAAAGATCGCCGCGTGACGCTGGGGCATGCGTTGACGGCCCGTCTATGGTGCTGAAGGACCGATGCGTGCCCTTTTGCATGGCAAGCTGCTGGAAGAATTGACAAGCGACGCTGGTGGACTTGTCGGAACGCTGGGGTGGCAACAATAGCGGTTCGAGGATGGGTGAAAGCGATCTGGGGGGCGCTGTGATCAACTGAAGCCATGGGATTAACGTCTAGTTGTGATGGTTATTGTGCCGCTTCCTTACGTCGCAGCTGGCTGCTGTGACCGCGTGACTTTGCATCATTTGATTGCGGATCGGGAAGGCACCGCGAGCGCTTTTCGTCTGATGAGCGGGGAGGGACGAGGGAATGCTAGCTCATGGGAAATGGCATCAAATATATATTTTCTTGTTGAAATTTTTACATTGGTAAGTATTTACTTATATTATTCATTCGCCCGTTGGGGAATGGAGGGGGGCTAGGCGGGTGGTTTGCTGCGGCGACCGCCCGCCTTTTTTTGGTCTGAAGCCCGTACAATCAGAAGAAGAGGAAGCGGATTTGGCATTTCAAACGCGCATCACCGAAATTTTGGGTATCAAGCATCCGATTGTGCAAGGCGGCATGCAGGGGGTGGGGACCGCCGATCTGGCGAGCGCGGTTTCCAATGCGGGCGGTCTTGGCATTATTACC
This sequence comes from uncultured Sphingopyxis sp., assembly GCA_964542975.1. Lineage (GTDB taxonomy): Bacteria > Pseudomonadota > Alphaproteobacteria > Sphingomonadales > Sphingomonadaceae > Sphingopyxis. The sequence goes on along the minus strand of CAZIVW010000036.1, from coordinate 8,559 downwards.
GCGCTGACGCAGCCTAGCCCAGAGGCGTTACGCGCTGAAATCGCCCGTTGCCGCACCCTGACCGACAAGCCTTTTGGCGTGAATGTCACGGTTTTGCCGACCATAAATGCACCCGATTACGCCGCCTATGCGCAGGCGGTGATCGACAGCGGCGTTAAGATTTTGGAAACAGCAGGATCGCCCGCCGTGCGCCAAATTTGGGAGATGGTGAAGCCGCACGGCATTAAAATTCTGCACAAATGTACCGCCGTTCGCCACGCTTTGTCCGCCGAGCGCGCGGGCGTGGATATTATTTCTATCGATGGTTTTGAATGTGCGGGCCATCCGGGCGAAGATGATATTCCGAGCCTGATTTTAATCCCCGCCGCCGCCGACAAGGTGAAAATTCCGCTGCTGGCGTCTGGCGGCTTTGGCGATGGGCGCGGGCTGGTTGCGGCGCTAAGCCTTGGGGCGGAAGGCATCAATATGGGCACGCGTTTCTGCGCGACCAAGGAAGCGCCCATTCACGACAATGTGAAACAAGCCTATGTCGAGAATGACGAGCGCGGCAGCGTGCTGATTTTCCGCCAATTTAAAAATACCGCGCGTGTCGGTAAGAATAGCGTCAGCGAAGAAGTGGCGCGCCGTTTGACCAATCCCAATGCCGAATTTTCCGATGTCGCCGAATTGGTGGCGGGCGCGGCCGGGCGCGAGATGTTGAAAACGGGCGATATGGATAAGGGTATTTTTTGGGCCGGTATGGTGCAGGGCCTGATCCATGATGTGCCAAGCTGCGCGGAATTAATCGGCCGCATTATCCGCGATGCCGAAGCAATTTTGGATCAGCGCTTGCAGTCGATGCGAGCCTGATCGGCTTGGGGGGAAGGGGCGGTTTCATCGCCGCCCCTTTTTATGACCTGTTTATCCGCCTTATTTAGCGCAGTTCAACATGCAACCGCGTGAGGCGGATGCGCTGGATGCGCCACTGCCCGTCTTGGCAGACATAATCTTCGTGATAATGGCCATAGCCATGCAGGAAGCGGAAAGGCAGAGCGTTGCCTTCTGCCACCCATAATTTATCTTCCATCGCCCAAATGCCATGCGCCCGATTGTCATCTTCGATAGTGATATCCGGCATATGGCCGTGGTGGACGGTGGTGATGCCGTTCAGCATTGGGGCTAAAGAGCAGACATAGGCGTCGGCCCCATGGAAAAGCTGGCTTTCATCATATTGGCCCGCAGAGGCCCGCATATCGGCGACCAGATCATCGGTGAACAGCGCCCGATAGCCGTCCCAATCCTTTCCATCAATCGTTTGGAAATAACGGGATTTCAGTGTCTTGATCGCTTCGATGGCGAGCAGTTTTTCGGTATTTGTCATCCGCTTATTCGGGCGCGCCATTGGGCAAAGCCGGTTCGAACAGGCCCGCCGTCCAGCCGCCATCGACGGCGATTTCCGCGCCATTGATATAGCTGGCTTCGTCGCTGGCCGCGAACAGGGTGGCGCGGGCAACCTCTTCGGGCAGGCCGATGCGTTGCAAGGGAACGCGGGTGTAACTGCTGTTCAGTTCTTCCAAGCTTTGGCCCAAGGGATTGCCCATCACCGTATCGACGCCGCCGGGGTGGATAGAGATGGAGCGGATATTATAAGGCCCAAATTCATAGGCATAGCTTTTGGTAATGCCGCGAACCGCCCATTTGCTGGCGGTATAAGCGGTGAGGCCATTGCAGCCGCGCAGGCCATCGACGGACGAAATATTGATGATCGCGCCCTTGCCGCTGGCTTTCAACGCGGGCACGGCATGTTTCACGCCCATCATAACGCCCAGCACATTGATCGACAAAACGCGTTCGGCATCGGCGCGCACCATTTGATCGGCAGCGGAGAAGTGGACGATGGCGGCATTGTTGACCAAAATGTCGAGCTTGCCGAAGCGCGATTGCGCCAAGGCGACGGCGGCTTCCCAATCGCTTTCCAATTGCACGTCCAGCTTGTGGAACACCGCATCATCGCCCAGTTCGGCGGCCAAGGCTTGACCTTCGGCTTCCAAAATATCGCCGATGACGACCTTTGCGCCTTCTTCCACGAAAATGCGTGCTGTTGCCGCGCCCATACCCCGCGCTGCGCCGCTGATGATCGCGACTTTCCCATTTAGGCGTTTCATGGCTAAAGCTATTCCTCTCTTATGTTTTTTCAGGTCTTAATCTTGGATAAAATTGGGCCATCCCGAAAGATATTGCTGAAATTTCGGGGATACGCCTTGCTGCGTTAAATGCGCCGAAGTGACCGGCAAAGATGGCGCAGCATGACCGGCGTTGGCTTGTAATTTCTTTGGAAAATCATGCTCGATGATGGCGGCGCGGCCCAGCAGCACGAAATCGCAGCCTTGATCGAGCACCCAGCGGGCTGTTTCGCCGTCCATAATCTTGCCCGCCGCGCCTAGGCGCACTGGGCCGCGTGCAATATCGGTGAAATGGTGGATCAGCAATTTGCTGTCATCCTCTGCCGCGTCGATGGGGCGCTTGCGCACATCCCACAGCGACAGATCGACATAATCGGCCCGCTCGCTGTTGCAGATTAAGCGGGTGAGGGCGACGATTTCCGGCAGGCTTTGGCCAAAGCGTTCGGGGGATAGGCGCACACCCAATTGGAAATCTGGGCCGCATTGTTGGCGAATGCCGTCCAATATTTCGATGAGCAAACGCGCGCGATTTTCCGGCGTGCCGCCATAATCATCCTCGCGGTGGTTGAGTTCCGGCGATAAAAAGGCGCTGAGGATATAGCCATGCGCGCCATGCACTTCGGCCCCGTCAAAACCCGCTTGTTCGGCGCGTTTGGCGGCGGCGATGAAATCATCGCGGAGCTGATGGATTTCATCAAAGCTGAGCGCCCGTGCGCCGCTGTCGGCATCGCCGGAGGGTGAGACGATGTCGCGCACCAAATCGGCGGGTGCGCGGTAGCCCGCATGATGCAATTGCACCGCCGATAGCGCGCCTTGACGGCGCAGATCATCGGCAAGCCGTATGAGCGCGGGCAAATGTTGATCGCCGAAAATGCCAAGCTGGCCCGGAAAGCCTTGCCCATTGGCTTGCACATGCGCGGCGGCGGTCATCACCAAGCCAAAGCCGCCGGCCGCGCGCAGGCTGAGCCAATGATGCTCCTCTTCGGATAACATCCCATCGGCGTGGCTTTGTTGGTTGGTGAGCGGGGCTAGCATCAGCCGATTGTTCATGGCTTTCCCATGGCGAAATTCCAAGGGCTGAAACAGATCGGCTGATGACATGAATGTTCCTATTCTGATCTTGCGAAAGGCGAAGGTTTATAGACGAGGTGGCGTCACGCCTGCATTGTCGCAAGCGAAATCGAGCAAGCTGCTATAATCTTGGCTTGCACGCGGGGTGGCGCGGGCGGCGCTATACACCGCATGGGCCGCAGAGCCGACGGGCAAGCCCAAACGCTGTTCATTGGCGGCGGTCATCGCCAGCGTCAGATCCTTATGCGCCAGATCGATGGTGAAACCGGGGGTTATATCATCCTTCAACACCTTATTGACCATCAGCGTGTGCAGCTGGCCATTTTGCGCCGTGGTCGCGCCCGTGACGTTAAGGATGGTTTCCAGATCAAGACCCAATTTTGTGCCCAAGGCGACCGCTTCCGCGCTGACTTCGGCGATAGTGAGCAGCAGGAAATTATTCACCAATTTCATGCGGCTGCCCATGCCTTCTGCGCCGCAGCGGAAAATGGTGCTGCCCATGGCATTTAGCAGAGGCTCCACGCGCGCAAAATTGGCGTCTGAAGCGCCGACCATGAACAGGCTTTCGCCGCGTTCGGCATGAAGGACCAAGCGCCCAATGGGGCTATCGACGAAAGCGATATTTTGGGCGGCGCAGGCCTTGGCTACGCGGTCGGTCGCATTGGCGTCGATGGTGGACATTTCCATCAGCAGCGCGCCGTCCTCGATATGGGCCAGCACGCCGTCTGCGCCCAAAACGACCGCATCGACATGCACGGTGGCGGGCAAGCAGGTGATGACGATATGCGCGCCCGCAACGGCTTCTTGGATGCTGTTGGCGGGGACCGCGCCCAATTCCGCGAGGGCGGCCACGCGCGCGGCGTCAATATCATAGGCTTGCAAGGCAAAGCCCTTGCGCTGCAAATTTTTCGCCAAGGGCAGGCCCATCGCGCCAAGGCCGATGAAGGCAATTTTCTGGGTCATAATAATCCTATCCCGCTAATTTTTTAGGCCGTTAGATCACACCATGGTGGATATAGGCGGTTTTCATTTCGGTGAAGAATGCGGCGCTGGCGGTGCCCGTTTCGCGGGGACCAAAGCCGGATGGTGCACGGCCACCTAGCGGCACATGATATTCCAGACCCGCCGTGGGGGCGTTGACCATCACCATACCAGCCTTAGATTGGCGGCGGAATTGTTCGGCAGCGCGCAGATTTTGTGTGGCGATGCCAGCGGACAGGGCAAAGTCACAATCATTGGCGACCGCGATGGCTTCATCCAAATCCGCGACCTTGATAACCGCCGCAATCGGGCCGAAGCTTTCATGGCGGTTAAGCCGCATATCATTGCGTGTATTGGCGAATAGAGTGGGCGCAAGATACAGCCCGCGTGTGCGGCATTCCACTTCGCCGCCGCCTGCGATGAGGTCGGCCCCTTCGGCCTTGGCCTTGGCGATGAATTCCAAATTGGCGCGAAATTGCGGGGCGGTGGCGACAGGACCAATTTGCGTATCGGCGTCCAGCGCATGGCCAACGCGATAGGATAAGGCTTCCTTCGCGATCCGCTCCACAAATTCATCATGCACTTTGGCAGAAACGATGAAGCGTTCCGTGCCGGTGCAGCGCTGGCCCGTTTGAATCCACGCGCCATTGGCGGCAATGCTGACGGCCAAATCCATATCGGCATCGTCCAGCACGATCAGCGGGTTTTTGCCGCCGAGTTCCAATTGCACCTTGGTCATGCTTTGAGCGGCGCGCTGCAATACCGCACGGCCCGTTTCGGTGCCGCCGGTGAAGGTCAACGCATCGGCCCGGTCGATCATGATATTGCCAGCAACGCGGCCTTCACCCAGCACCAGATTGACCACACCTTTGGGGATGCCCACTTCTTCCAGCAAGCGCATCAGAATAATCGCGGCGGCCGGAACAAAGCTGGAGGGTTTCAGCACCACGCTGTTGCCATACGCGAGCGCGGCGGCAACTTTCCATGCGGGAAGGGCTATGGGGAAATTCCACGGCGTAATCGCCGCGACCACGCCCACCGGTTCGTGGCTGACGATGATATTATGGCCATCGCGCATGCTATCATGCCATTGGCCGGGGTTGCGCAAAACTTCGCCCGCGTAAAAATGGAAACATTGCGCGGCGCGGATGGCTTCGCCTGTGGCGTCGGCCAAGGTTTTGCCTTCTTCGCGGGCCAAGAGGCGGCCAATGCTGGCCGAGCGTTCCATGAGCAGATCGCCGACTTTGCGGAGCAGGTCGGCACGGGCTTGCATATTATAGCTGCGCCATGCGGGCAGGGCGCGGTGTGCGGCATCCATGGCCTGTTCAATATCGGCGGGGCTGGCCTTGCTATAGCGGCCGACTTGTTCATCCAGATCCGATGGGTTGAAAGTTTCAAAAGGCGCATCGCCATCGCGCCAAGCGCCGTCGATGTAATTTTGCCCGATGAACAGCGTGTCACTCGTCATAAAAGGTCCCGCGATAGGATTGGGGGTGAAAAGGTGGATGCGCCGCCGACCGCGAGGGGCTTTGTGAAGCGCCCCCACGGCCAGCGGACTATCGGATGAAACGTCGATTAAGCGGCGAGCTTTTCTTCGGGTTCAGGCGGGAAGATGCTGGGCACGCCCGGATCATAGGTGCGGGTGAGCAGGCCGATGAAGGCCTTGTCCGCCATCGGATCCGTGGGCACTTCAAACTCCAGTCCGCGAGAACGCAAATCTTTGATAAACATGTCAAACACCTGGTCGTGTGTGATGTCATCGCTATGGTCCAAAGCGCGCTTTAGTTCGGCATAGTCCATGTAAATGTCCGCGCCCCAGTGGATCAGGAAGCGAAACTCATCTTCGGGCACATTTTGAATGACTTGGCCGTCTGTGGTGATCTGCCATGCGCCGGCATCATTACGGTCAGCCTGCATCATGGAGTTAATCGCCAAACCTTCGGGGCGGCGCAAATGGCTGGGGCCATTGGATTCTGCGGCGTGGTACATCATTTCATTTTCGACCACCACGGCGCGGCCCCACATCGGCGCTTGGATTTGCTTGGGCTGGCCCTGCGGACCATCGGGCCAATAGTTAAAGCCGCCGCCAACTTGGCCCTTATAATACCAGCTAATCACTTGCGCTTTGCGGGCTTGCCAATGTTTGAACAGGCCCGATTTCACCATCGTGTTCATCAACCAGACGGGGCTGTTGTGCATCGAAACGCCGCGAAAACGGGTGGCGTCCACATGCGGGCTGCCGCCAGCGCTACAGGGGCCTTGGATGTTGAACAGCATATTTTCCGGCGTCGCATAAGCCGCGCCCCAATAACCCCGCACCAAATCCAAAAATTTGCTGTTGAGGAAGCAATCTTCGATTTCAGGATAAAGCGCCGTGGAGGCTTGCGCGAAATAGCCACGGAAAACGGGCGAAAGGAACATATCCCAAGTGGGCGTAAAGCCTTCGGGGATACTGCCAGAGGTGGTGGCGATCACTTCTTCGGGCGATTTAAAATGCTGGGCGAGGATCAGCGACCAAGGGCCGTTTTCGCGCACCGCTTGCAACATGCGGGCATGTTGGTCGGGGGTGAAGGCATTTTCAATAATGCGGGGTTCCGCAACAGGGCGGAAAATCGATGACAGGCTCATCCCAATCTAGCTCCTTTTATACTCGAACCGTTGCGGTGTGCTGCCTGATGGCATCGGCCCTAATAGCCCACCCGCATCCAATTGATTCGAGCAGGATGATAGGCCTATTGCATCCTATCGAAAAGATAGTATGCACTTACTTATAAATTTATTCGCAATTATGGGGAGATGGTGTTGCGCTGATAGAAGGCCGAAGGACGCATCCGGGATGCTCGCTTTTCGCGGCGAGATCATCGTGGATCACCCGTGCTTTAGATGCTTTTTCAAGATCAATGATATGCGTTATATAAATTACAAAAATTACGCATCAATCTGATATTTTGAATTAAAAATTAAAAAATACGTAACTTCACTTTTTGAAAAGCGAATTCATAGTTGCATGAAGCATTTGCTTCGCTGCTTTTGCGTCATGGGTTGCAGCATTTGGTGGCGAGGCCGGCTTGGTGTGAAATTATATAAAAGGGGAGAGGGAAATTGATTAATCACCTACCTGTGCGGAGCGTGTTTTCTACACGCGTTTCCAGCCTGCTTTTCACCAGCGTTGCGCTTGGTTGCTTGGCCCCGGCCAGCATGGCGCAAAGCAGCAGCGGCAGCAGCAGCATCGGCAGCGACAATGGCATCGCTGAAAATAGCGGCCTGTCCGAAATCATTGTGACCGCTAACCGCCGCGCGGAACGCAGCCAAGACGTGCCGATCATGATAACCGCCATGTCACCACAGCGGCTGGAACAACAAGGCATCGCTAAAGAACAAGATTTGCAAGCGAGCGTGCCTGGATTGGTTGTCGGCCCCAACGGCAATGGCTCGCGCGAGGCGCAGTCGTTCACCATTCGCGGGCAAGGGGCAACCTTCCAAGCGTCGCCGGGTGTTGTCGTTTATCAGAATGAAGTGCCACTGGTGGCCGCCATCACCATCAGCCAACAAGGCGGACCGGGTGCTTTTGTCGATTTGGAAAATCTACAAATTTTGTCAGGCCCACAAGGCACGCTTTTTGGGCGTAACACAACCGGCGGCGCGGTGCTGTTAACGGCGAAAAAACCGACCGACGAATTTGGTGGATGGTTCAAGGCCGAAACGGGCAATTATAAACGTGCCTATATGGAAGGTGCGGTCAACATTCCCGTGGTTGAGGATAAGCTGCTGGTCCGCGCGGTGGCTGCTTATCACAGCCGCCGTGGCTTTACTGAAGATGTGGTCTGGAACAAATATCGGGACAATGAAAACTGGTATTCAGGCCGTTTGGGCATCACGTTGCGTCCCTTTGAAGGTGTCGAAAATTACACCATGGCTTATATCGGTGACAGCGATACCAATGGAGCGGGCTTAATCCATCGCGCGTTCAACATTGATGGATTGAAAGCCGTGCCTGTCATGGCAGGCGTTAATGGCTTTTGTACTGATGGGGTTCCGATTGAGGGGCTGCAAGTGCCTTGCGACCTGTATCGGGAAGTGTCGCAAAATGCGCATGAACTCGGCCCGCGTAAAACGGCTTTTTCCATCGATGTTATGCAGAAAACCAAGCATTGGGGCATTAACAACAGCACGGATATTGAACTGGGCGACACGATCACGCTGCGCAATATCTTTAGCTGGCAGCGTCTGCGTATTGCGTATCGCTATGATGGCGACGCCACCGTTTTGCAACAACATGATGTCGATGTGGGCCGCTTGCCTGGCCCTGGCCAAGTGACCCTTCCTGTATGGAATATTCCGGTCG
>CAZIVW010000035.1:0-21552 GCA_964542975.1 uncultured Sphingopyxis sp. | reverse complement strand
CTCAACCTCGTCGCCGCTCTCAAATGGTGCCGATGAATGTAAACGCTACCTAGGGGGCGGTTGGCTCGGCGGGGTCCGGTTCTGTTGCGCTAGGGGCCGAGAAAATCACGAAATTCCCATTGGCGCTGCTAACCAATTTTTCGTGTTGATATAGGCGGGCCTCGATATTGGCGATGCGCTTGCCGCGATGCAGCACCGATGCTTCGCACGTCAAACGGCCTTCGGAAATTCTGACATGATAGTTGAATTTCATTTCCAGTGTGGCGCACCACATGTCCGTCGGCAGGACGCTGCTTAAGGCTGCGCCCATGGCCGTGTCTGCCAAGCTATAGGCCACCCCGCCATGCGCGGCATGTTGGGGATTGAAATGCTGTTCGGCGTTAATATCAATGGCCATGATACAGCGGCCATCGCCGCGCTGGACCATTTCAAGGCCCAGCGCGCGTCCAAATGCAAAATCAGGGTCAAAGCTTCGCATAGGACGACCTAGTTAGGATGTAGGGCCTATTGGCCGCACCTTTAGCGGACGCGAGGGCCGCCAAAGGGTGGCGGCGGCGGCGGACGGCGCGTGCCGCGCGGCAATTGCGCCTGATAGGCGCGGCCGCAATGCTGCACGCAATAAGGGAAGCCGGGGTTTACCGCGTCACCACAAAAATGGAAGTCCGGCTCACCAGGGTGGCCCATCGGCCAGCGGCAAATGCGGTCGTTCAAGTCCAGCAGGCTGGTCTTGTCCGCAATTTCGGGGCTGGGCTTGGCGGGAACCAAGCGGCGCGGCGGGGCCGGAGGAATGGGGGCCTGTTGGTCGCCCGGTCCCTGACGGATAAAGCCCCCTGGGCCGATGGAAACAATGCGCGGGCCTTCTGGCTTTGGCGGTGCTTCGCTGGTATCGGCTGCGGCAGCCATCGGCGCGGGGGGTGCTGCGACGGGCTTGGGCTCGGGACGCGGGGCTGGGGCCACGGTGCGCGGCGGCACAGCGCGAATGGGGGCAGGCGTCGCCGCAACAGGGGCGGCGGGCGCGGGTGCGGCCTTGGGCGCAGCGGGGGCCTTGGCCACCTTGGTCTTATCCGCCGACTTCACGGGCGACGGACGTGATTTCAGACCCAAGCGGTGCGCTTTGCCGATCACGGCATTGCGGCTGACACCACCCAGCTCTTCGGCGATCTGGCTAGCCGTCAGACCTTTTTCCCACATGGCGCGCAAACTATCAATGCGCTCATCAGTCCATGACATACATTATTCCTCAATCTTCTCACCCAGGACGGCGCAATATTTATTTGGCATGTGATATGCCATAAATGAAGGCCCATCTTGCGGTAAGGTCAGGGAGGCGATAGGCCAGTTTCTTATGAACAACCAGCCCAAAATTGCGACGCCCGACCCGCAAAACCTCAATGAGGCTCAAAAAAATTCATTCCATTTTCCGGAACCGGGGGTGCCGCAAATTCGATCCTTGAACCTATCTGGCCTGCAGGCCTTATATGTCAAGGAGGTGAAGCGGTTTTTCAAGGTCCAGATGCAAACAATCTGGGCGCCAGCGATCACCACTTTATTGTTTCTGGTGATATTTACCGTGGCGCTGGGGCGCGGCGACCGACAAGTGATTGGCGTGCCCTTTGCGGACTTTATTGCGCCAGGCCTGATTATGATGGCGATGCTGCAAAATAGCTTTGCAAACAGCAGCTTCTCTTTGTTGGTCGGCAAGATGCAAGGGACGATTGTCGACTATCTGATGCCGCCAATTGGTACGGGCGAATTGATGGTGGCCGTGGTGGCGGCCTCTGTGACCCGTGCCTTATTGGTTGGCGCGGCCTTGTGGCTGGCGATGCTCGCTTGGCCCGGTGTGCATGTCATGCCGCAACATTTGTGGGCGCTGGCACTGTTTGCGATATTGGGTTCGTCTCTCTTTGGGTTTCTGGGCCTGATCACATCGATATGGGCCGAGAAATTTGACCATGCGGCGGCCGTCACCAATTTTGTCGTCACGCCTTTGGCCTTATTGTCGGGGACATTTTATTCGATTGAAAGCTTGGCGGGCTGGTTCCAGCAAATCGCCCATGCCAATCCCGTATATTATGCGATTATGGGCTTTCGTTATGCCTTTGTCGGCACGGTCGACACGACTATCCATAATCCGATCATGGTGGCGATCATCGTGTTGACTGGGGCCAATTTGTTGTTGGCCGCTATATCCTATGCGTTGTTGAAATCAGGATGGAAGATCAAAGCCTGATTGGCTTGCAACGGCAAAGATCATATAAAGATCATAAGGGCGCGCTCAGTCGGTCTGGCGCGCCCTATTCATGTTCAAAGCCCTAAGATCATCGCACATAATATTGTGTGCTAGCTGAGCTGCCGCCCAGCCATGATATTTAGTGGCGGTGTATATTGCGCACGCGGTAGCGGCCCTTGGTCAACCCTTCGAACATCGCATCAATTTGCGGATGGTCAATGGGGCCGGACCGGCTGTCTTCGATCAGATTTTGCTGGCTGACATAGGCAACATAGCTGCTGTCCTCATTTTCCGCGAGCAAGTGATAATAGGGCTGATCCTTGGATGGACGGATCGCTTCGGGAATGGCGTCATACCATTCTTCGCTGTTGTTAAAGACAGGATCGACATCAAAGATCACGCCGCGAAAATTAAACATCCGGTGACGCACAATGTCGCCGGGTGCAAAATTCGCTTTGCCGATCAGTGGTGCGGCGTTCCATTCGCCGCTGTCATGAATATGGTTCGCTTTATAGGGCATCGTCTTGCATATCTATGATTAGGAATGGGGAGATCAAGGGGCTTTGGTCGCTCTAACATGAAGCGCAGATGAAGGTTGCATGGGGCGATATAATATTGGTCCGCAGATGGGAAAAATTTCTTAAAAGTCATTCATTATTATGTGAAATATATAAATATATTTTTTCTTTTTCTCATGTGCCCACCTATCTGTTGTAATAATATGTGAAGCCAAGCGTAGGTGATGCAATTCTATTGCTGCGCTGACCTGCGTCCCGCAATTCCATTTGCGCGGCCGTTCAAATTTTTTTTAATCCATCTGATTTTTGGGTGCGGAAAATGCTGGTGGGCGCATCGGATGGGGTGGATGGCCCTGCCTGCGCCGGTTTTTTGAAGGGGATATGCATAAAGCTGCAGGTCCGTCATGGGCGTCAATCTGCTTGGCGCGACGAGGGGTGGCGACGATGCCGATGGCTAACGAAGTCGGTGCCCCCAAAAGGGGTGGTTTTGATGTTTGAATATTGTGGTCGGATCAGATTTGCTGCTGGCAGCAAACTGGAGGAGAGTGAGGGATTCGAACCCTCGGTACCGTTGCCGGCACTTCGCATTTCGAGTGCGACGCTTTCGACCACTCAGCCAACTCTCCTCGCTGAGGAGGCCGCCTCTAATGGGGGTGACAGATTCTGGCAAGCGATTTTTTCAAAAAAATTACAATAAAAATCGCATGATCTGAATGGGCTGGGTCAAAAGCGGCCTATTTAAGCGGTCGACGGGAATGAATGTGGCTGTCTGCGCCATGGGATGCTACCGCTTAGGCATAAAATAATATCTGTGGGTGAGAGAGCCTATGCCGTTGACTGGAGTGCGAGTGCTCGATTTTGGGCGCTATATTGCGGGACCCTATTGTGCGACGTTGCTGGCCGATTATGGCGCCGATGTCATCCGTGTAGAATCGCCGGATGGCAATGATGACCGCTATAATGTGCCCGCTGCCCCCGATGGATCGGGCGGTATGTTTATGCAAATGGCCCGAAATAAGCGCTGCCTGACGTTGCGCCCTTCTACACCACAAGGTCGGGACATTCTGGGCCGGTTGGTGAAATCTGTTGATGTGATTATTGCCAATCTGCCTGATCAAGTCCTTGAAAAGTTGGAACTGGATTATGCGCATGTCAGCGCCGTCAATCCGCGCATCATTTTGGCGACCGTCTCATCCTTTGGTTCCGTGGGGCCGCTGTCCAATCATGTGGGCTTTGATGCTGTGGGGCAGGCGATGTCCGGCGCGGTTTATATCAGCGGAACACAGGATCAGCCGTCACGCAGCCAGATCAACTACGTGGATTTTGGCACCGCGCTACATTTGGCCTTTGGCGTCATGGCCGCGCTGCGCCACCGCGATGCCACAGGCAAGGGGCAACGTGTCTCGGCATCTTTGTTGGGGACCGCTGTCGCTTACAGCAATTCCCTGACCATTGATGCGCAGGTGCGGGGCACGGATCGTCCGCCCATGGGCAATCGCGGCTTTGGGTCGGGACCGACGGACCTGTTCCAAACAACCGACGGCTGGGTGATGACCCAAATTGCGGGCAACGCCATTTTTGCGCGCTGGGCAGATATGGTGGGCGCGCCGGAATTAAAGGCGGACCCGCGCTTTTTGACCGATATTGATCGGGGGACCAACAGCATGATCTTGTGCAAAATCATGCAGGACTGGTGCGCAGACAAGGATAATGAAAGCGTGCTAGCGGGCTTGGGCCAAGCGCGTGTTCCTGCGGCCCCCGTGCTGAAACCATCGCAAATATTATCCCACCCACAGGTGCAAGCGATGGCACTGGCCGAACCGATGGCCTATCCGAATATGCCACAGCCTGCGCCCATCGTCCGCGCGCCAATTGATTTGTCGGACAGCCCCAAACAAGCCTTGCGCGCAGCCCCGATGTTGGGGGAAGGGCGGGAAGAGATTTTGCGGGACTTGGGATATAGCGACGATGAAATTCAAGCCTTTATCCAAGCGGATGTCGTGTGACCTTGTGCAATATACCCAGAAAGCATGGCTGACAGCATCACAAAATCAAATATGTTGGTGGCCGGATCACGCCGCGACATATTATCGTTTTGGATGAGGCCGATATTTTTAAGGAGCCGTTGATGACCGATCAAACTGGATATGTTCCACCCAAAATTTGGACATGGGACAAAGAAAGCGGTGGGCGTTTCGCCCAAATTAATCGGCCCATAGCGGGGCCGACGCATGATAAGGTGCTGCCCGTTGGCCAACATCCCTTGCAGCTTTATTCCTTGGGCACGCCCAATGGGGTCAAGGTCACCATTTTGCTCGAAGAATTGCTGGCCGCAGGCCATAGCGGCGCGGAATATGATGCTTGGTTGATTAACATCAGCGAGGGCGATCAATTTTCGTCCGGATTTGTGGACATTAACCCCAATAGCAAAATTCCGGCCTTGGTGGATCACAGCGTTGGTGAACCGCTGCGGGTTTTTGAAAGCGGGTCGATCATGATCTATTTGGCCGAGAAATTTGGTGCTTTTCTACCGATCGAAACCCGCGCGCGCACCGAAACCTTGTCATGGTTGATGTGGCAAATGGGCAGCGCGCCATTTCTGGGCGGCGGTTTCGGGCATTTTTATGCCTATGCCCCCATCAAGATTGAATATGCGATCAACCGCTATGCGATGGAAGCGAAGCGCCAGCTGGACGTGCTGAACCGCAATTTGGCGGATCGGGAATATATTGCTGGCGCAGATTATAGCATCGCCGACATGGCGATTTGGCCTTGGTATGGTTTGACGGTCAAAGGCTTGGCTTATGAATCCGGTGAATTTTTGCAGGTTCAGGAATATGAGCATCTGAACCGCTGGGCGGACCAGCTAGCCTTGCGTCCCGCCGTGCGTCGGGGCCGTATGGTGAACCGTGTGCAAGGCGACCCCGCCAGCCAATTGCGCGAACGCCATGACGCATCGGATTTTGACACGCGCACCCAAGATAAGCTGACCGACGAAGGTTGAGGCGGGTTGCTGGCCCCGCATTTCGGCGGGCGAATATGCTGGCAAGAATCACTATATGCGGCGGGCGTGACGAACGCCCGCCGCATTGACATTTTATTCAATATCGGTTGCACAGCGATGGACGCCCATCATCCACATGATGACCCTGACCGTCCGCTCTTTTGGCTCGCTCGTCCGCAGATATCCGCTATGACGTAGCGTTAAGGCGCGCCATAAATCCGCCAGAAACCGACAGATTTGCTAGCTTTTTTCTGCGCATCTTCCCGTTTACGTAAACGATAGTCGTTGATACAGTAAACACAGAATATCACGGTCGATGGGAGAATGAAAATGGAGATGGAGTTCAGCCCAGAAGAACTCGCCTTCCAACAAGAAGTCCGCACCTTCATTGCTGAAAATTATCCCGCACATTTGCGGGGCAAGCAGGATGAAGGGGAAGAGCTGAGCAAGGAGGATTTCCTCGCTTGGCACAAAATTCTCTATGAAAAAGGGTGGATCGCCCCTGCTTGGCCCGTGGAATATGGCGGCACGGGATGGACGCCGACCCAGCGTTTCATTTTCTCCGAAGAAACCGCCCGCGCGGACTGCATCCGCTTGATGCCCTTTGGTCTGACCATGGTGGGTCCGGTCATCTATAGTTTCGGCACGCCAGAGCAAAAGGCCCGCTTCTTGCCGCGCATTTTGTCAGGCGAGGATTGGTGGTGTCAGGGCTATTCCGAACCGGGCGCAGGGTCCGATTTGGCATCGCTCCGCACCGCTGCGGTTCGCGAAGGCGACGAATATATCGTCAATGGGCAAAAAACATGGACGACCTTGGCCCAGCATGCGGATTGGGGCTTTTTCTTGGTGCGCACCAACAAAGAAGCCAAGCAGCAAGAAGGCATTAGTTTCCTGCTGATCAACATGAAATCACCTGGCATCACCGTACGCCCGATCATTACCTTGGGCGGTGAGCATGAAGTGAATGAAGTGTTTTTGGAAAATGTGCGCGTTCCGGCGGACCAACTGATTTACGAAGAAAATAAGGGTTGGACCTGCGCCAAATTCCTGTTGGCGCACGAACGCACGGGCATTGCCGGTGTGGCGTCGTCCAAGCGCGGGTTGGAACAGGTAAAGGACATCGCCCGCACCGAAGTGGATGGTGACAAGCCTTTGCTGTCCAACGCTTTCTTCAAGCGCAAAGTGGCGGAACTGGAAATCGACCTGACCGCATTGGAATTTACCGAATTGCGCAGCTTGGCGGGTCCCAATGCCAATAAGGGCCCCGGTCCGGAATCCAGCTTGCTGAAAATCAAGGGCAGCGAAATTCAGCAACGGCTGACCGAATTGACGCTGGAAGCCGTGGGCCATTATGGCGCGCCTTATTTCCGCGGCTTTGACGAAGGGGATAATGCCCACCCCATTGGGCCGGACTATGCCCACCGCGCTGCGCCGACCTATTTCAACATGCGAAAAACTACCATTTATGGCGGGTCGAATGAAATCCAGCGCGGCATTATTGCAAAGATGGTGCTTGGCCTTTGACAGACAAAAAGATGGCGGGGCCGGTCGGAACGGAAATGCAGCAATCATTTCCACCGATTGGCTGACGCTGATGGGAAGAGGGACGTAAGATGGATTTCACCTATACCGAAACACAGGATATGATCCGCGATACTTTGTCGCGTTTTCTAAGCGATAGCTATGATTTCGAACATCGCCAGAAATTGATCGCCAGCGACGCGGGTCGCGACCCCGGTGTTTGGAAGGCCTTGGCTCAGGATTTGGGTATGCTGGGCGCTGCCTTTTCCGAAGAGCAAGGCGGCCTTGGCGGCGGTGCGTTGGAACATGCCATCATCATGGAAGAAATGGGCAAGGTATTGGCCGTAGAGCCTTATATTCCCACCATTGTTGTGGCGGGCAGCGCCTTGACCGCCGTTGGCGGACCTTTGGCAGAGCAAATGATCCCCGCGATTATCGGCGGCGAAGCGATTGTGGCTTTTGCTTATGCCGAACCGCAGGGCCGCTATAATCCCGCCAATTTGCGGACCACCGCCAAGAAAGAGGGCGGGGCTTATGCGCTGAACGGACATAAAGCCGTTGTCTATGCCGCGCCTTGGGCCAGCCATTTTCTGGTCACGGCCCGCACGGGCGGCAGCCAAAGCGAACGGGACGGTATTTCGCTGTTCCTGATCGACGCCAATTCGACTGGCATTTCGCGCCGTGACTATCCCACCGTTGACGGCAATCGCGCGTCAGAGGTGTATTTTGAAAATGTCTCTGTTCCAGCAGACGCCCTGTTGGGCGCGGAAGGCGGTGCTTTGCCGCTGATCGAAAAGATCATGGACGAAGCCACCGTGGCCATTTGCGCCGAAGCTGTGGGCGTGATGCAGAAATTGCATGAAGGGACGTTGGAATATACCCAGCAGCGCAAGCAATTTGGCGTGCCGATTTCCAAATTCCAAGTGCTGCAGCACCGCATGGTTGATATGTTCATGGAATGGGAACAATCCAAATCCATGACCTTGATGGCGACGCTGAAACTGGCTTTGCCCGACAATGAACGCAAGGCCGCCGTGTCAGCCTGTAAAGCCAAGGTCAGCCGTGCGGCGAAATTTGTGGGCCAAAATGCCATTCAAACCCATGGCGGTATTGGGATTACGCAGGAATTGGCCATTGGCCATTATTTCAAACGCGCGACCTTGATCGAAGGCCAATTTGGCAGCCATGATTATCATATGGACCGCTTTGAACAATTGGTGCTGCCCGACTGATTGATGGGACAGAATTGAAAAAAAAGGCCGGATCATCCTAGGTGATCCGGCCTTTTTTATGATTTTTTCGCCCTAGCCATCCTTATTATTGGCCGCATTGGGGTGGAAACGGGCCAAGTCCGGTGGTTCTTGACCGGGGATCGCCTCTGCACGGTCACGGTAAACAGAGGCCCGCGATAATAGCATCAGCGTGACGGGCGTGGTGATGGTGATGAAGATGAAAATCAAAATTTCATGCACCACGGGCCGCGTTTGCAGCACCGAAAAACAGATCATCGACGCCATCAGCACCAAGATCGACCCCATGGATGTTCCAAGGCCAGGCGCGTGGGCGCGTTCATAAAAGCTTTTCAGGCTGACCAGCCCAATGGTGCCGAGCAAGGTTAAGGACGCGCCAGATAACAGCAATATTCCGACAATCAGGGCGGCCCAGCCGGGCAGGTTGGGTGCTTGGATCATTCGATAACCTCCCCACGCATCAGGAATTTTCCAATCGCGACGGTTCCGGTAAAGCCCAGCAGGGCGATGACCAAGGCCGCTTCAAAATATAAGGTTCGGCCCGTTTGCACGCCAAAGGTGATCAGCAACAACATGCCGCTGACATAGAGGGAATCCAGCCCCAAGGCCCGATCTTGCGCGCGCGGGCCGCGCAACATGCGATAGGCACCGCATAGCATGGCAAGACCCAGCAAGATTTGGGCCGAGGTGATGACGAGCGCGAAAAGCAGGCTGCTCATTCGAAAATCTCCATCAACAAAGGCTCATACCGTTCCTTCACCAGCGCCATCCATGCATCTTTTTGCGACAGGTCCAGCATGTGGATCAGGATGATATGACGGCTGGGGTCATGTTGGATCCACAAGGTTCCCGGCGTCGCGGTGAGGATGATCGACAGGGTGGCGAGCGCATAGGGGCTGCGCAGTTGCACCGGCAACAGCACAAAATCCGCTTGGTGGTCTTTCCGGCCAAATAAGATGATACGGGCTGTTAGGATATTGGATTGGATGATGTCCAACGCGACATAATAGGCCAGTTTCGGTATCGCCCATCCCAATTTCAGCGATGGTTTTTCCGGTAACAAGGACAACATGGTGCGCGACACCAATATGGCGATGACGCTGGCCAACAAAATATGGCCGGGCGAAAATCCGGTCAGCAGCACCCACATGAAAAAGATGCAGATGGACAAAATGGGATAAGGGATCAGTCTTTGGATCATAATGGACTTGCCCCTGTGCCAGACATGTTGGGCGGGGTGACGGGCGCGATTGCGGGGGAAGTGGGCGCAGGCGTGATTTCCATCGGCAATGGTTCGGGCGCGGGGCCAGCACTGCTGATATAATCGGCGGGGTTATACAAGGCGTTGGTCGTCGCTTCCATGAATAACATCACCGGACCGGCGGCGATCATCAGGCCCAAACAAACGCTCAGCAACAGCGCAATCGGGGTCACTTCGATGATGCTGAGGTGGGACGGGCTATCTTCACCCGGTGTCCACAGCAAATCAATGCCCGCGCGGGTCATCACCATCATGGTCCCCAAGCCGGACAAAATCAGCAAGCCAATCATCGTCCAATGCGGCGGCGTAATCACCACATTGCCGAACAAAGCGTCAATGATCGCAAATTTCGCGATAAAGCCGGACAAAGGCGGCAATCCAGCCAGCAGCAAGGCGCAAAAGATAAAGCCGCCGCCCAAAATGGCGATGGTGCCGGGAATGACGACCCCGACTTCATTTTCATCCTCTTCATATTTGGCCGTGCCAATATATTCATCGTCGAAAACCGGTTCCAACAATCCTTCGATCTTGTCATCATCGTCGGCGTTGCGCTGAACCGGTTCGATGATCAAATAAAGCGCGCTGACCGCCAATGTCGAACTGACCATGTAAAATAGCATGGCGGAGGTCAGCTTTTCCCCGCCGATCCCGATGGAAGCGAGCAAGCTGCCCGACGATACCAACAGATAATTGCCCGCAACCCGCGACAATTGGCGGGCCGAAAACAGGCCGATGGTGCCAAAGGCCATGGTGGCAAGGCCCGCATACATCAACCAGTCATTGGCAAATCCCGCCGCGCCGCCCGACCCCTTGCCGAACAGCAAGAAGGACAAGCGCAAAATGATATAAATGCCGACCTTGGTCATGATGGCGAAAATGGCGGCCACAGGCGGGGCGGCGGCGGCATAGGTGCGCGGCAACCAAAAGCATAAGGGCCAAATGCCCGCTTTCACCAAAAAGGCGGCGCCCAATATGGCGGCACCCGCCTCAAGAACCGCCAAATCTTCGGCCTGCGTATTAGCCAAGCGAACGGCCAGATCGGCCATGTTCAGCGTGCCCGCGACCGAGTAAAGCAGCGCCACGCCGATCAGAAATAGCAAGGATGCGGTGATGTTGATGGTGATATAATGCAGGCTGGCGCTGGTTTTTTCCGTGCCAGATCCATGCAGGATCAGACCATAGCTGGCTGCCAATAAAACCTCAAAGAAAACAAATAGGTTAAAGATATCGCCGGTCAGAAACGCGCCATTCAGACCCATTAACAACAGCAGGAACAAGCTGTGAAAACGCGGGCCGCTTTGGTCCCACCGCGCGGTGGCGTAAAATAAGGATGTGAAACCCAAGATGCTGGTCAACAACAGCATGATTGTCGACAAGCGATCGGCCACCAACACAATGCCAAAGGGCGAGGGCCAATTGCCAAGACGATAGACCATCGGCCCGCTGTCGGCGCTGTGCGACACGGACCAGAGCAAGCCCGTCGCCGTCGCCACCAACAGCGCGGCCGTGGCAAGGCTGATGCCGCGTTTCACCATCCGCCGCCGTTCGTTCAGAGCCAACATGGCGGCGCTGGCAATCAGCGGTAACAGGATCGGAATGATGATGAGATGTTGCATGAATGCGTTCACAGTTCGCCATCCTCTCCGTCAACATGGTCCGTGCCGGTCAGCCCGCGGGACGCCAGCAGAACCACCAGCAACAAAGCGGTGGTGGCAAAAGAAATCACAATGGCCGTCAGGACCAAGGCTTGGGGCAGGGGGTCGGCGAAGGCCGATGGGTCAACCTCGGCGGATTTGCCGATAATTGGCGGGGCGTCCAAACGCAGCCTGCCAGACGCAATGATGAACAAATTCACGGCATAAGACAGGAGGGCCAAACCCAAAATCACCTGAAAGGTGCGGGGGCGAAACAACAACCATAGACCGGATGCGGTCAACACACCGATGGCGAGGGACAGGACAATTTCCATCAGCCAGCGTCCCCCATGGTGGAAGCCGCGGGTTCGGCGGGCTTTTTCGTGCGGGGGGACCGGATGCTTTGGTGCGCAATGGCGATCAGCATCAGCACGGTCGTTCCGACCACCACGGCAAACACGCCAATGTCAAAGATGAGCGCGCTGGCAATGGGAATATCTCCGATAATCGGTACGGTTAAATAGTTGAAATAGGTGGTCAGGAACGGGAAGCCCGCGACAATCGCCCCAACGCCCGTCAAGGCCGCACTCAGCAAGCCGAGCGATATCCAGCGAACGGGCTGAACATTCAGCCGCGCTTCCACCCAGCGGGTGCCGCCAGCCATATAAAGCAGCAAAATGGCGATGGAGGCCGTGATGCCAGCCGCAAAGCCGCCGCCCGGCAAATCATGCCCGCGCACCAGCAAATAGAGCGCCAAGGTGATGATGATGGGGAACATCCATTGCATAATGATACGGGGAACAAACAGATAATGTTCCAATGTATCGCCTTCGCTGCGATGTTCTTGTTCTTCGTCAAATTTGGATTGGCGGCGTTGCTGGTGCGGGCGTTCCACGCTTTCGGGTGATGGACGGAAACGGCGCAGCAAGGTGAAAATGGTCAAAGCCACAATCGACAAGACCGTAATCTCGCCCAATGTATCAAAGCTGCGGAAATCGACCAAAATGACATTGACGACATTGGTTCCGCCGCCGCCGGAATAAGCATTGTCCAAGAAATAATCGGAAATCGTCGGCGGGATGGGGCGCGTCATCATCGCATAGGATAAAAGCGCCATGCCCAATCCGCCGAGCACGGCCAACAGCAAATCGCCAGAGCGGCGCAGACGCACCGATGCGGGGACCCGTTCTTGGACCCAAATTTCGGGCTTGCGCTGCGGCAGCCAACGCAGGCTGAGCAACAGCAGCACCAGCGTCACCACCTCCACCAACAATTGGGTCAGGCCCAAATCGGGCGCGGACAGCCAGATGAAGGAAATGCAGGTCGCCAATCCCGACCCGCCCAGCAAGATCAGCGCGACCAGCCGGTGGAACTTCGCCTGCCATGCAGCGCCAATGGCGCACAGGCCGCCGATGATCCACAGCAACGCAAAAATAGGGTCAATTAACGTGTCGGCTTCGGGGCCTCGGCTATAGCCCATGAACAAAAAGGGCGTCAGCGCCATGCAGAGGGCGGTCGCGATCAACAGCCGCAGCTGCGTTTGCAATTTGGCTGTGCCCGTGACGCGGTGCAGCACGCGAGCAGCGTCGACCACAGCGGCCAGCACCGCTTCAAACGTCCGGCGCGCCTTCAACCGGCCGATAACGGGGCTTTCCTCGACCGCATTCAGGCGGGCACCAAATTTCTTATAAGCAAATGCACCGCCGACCAATGCCATCAAGCTCATCAGCAAGGGCGCGTTAAAGCCATGCCATATCGCCAGACTAAATTCTGGCATCTGATCCCCCAGCACCGACTTTGCGGACATGCGCAGCACGGGGCCGATGGTGATGGCGGGCAAAATGCCGACCAGCAAACAGGCGACGACCAAAATTTCGATGGGCAAGCGCATCCAATGCGGGGCCTCATGCGGTTGGCGCGGCAAGTTTGTGGGGGCGGGGCCAAAGAAAGTCTGATGGATGAAGCGAATGGAATAAAAAACGCTGAAACCGCTGGCAATGGTGGCGGCAAAGGGCAGGATGACGTCGATCAACGTCCCACTTTGCGCGTCCAAAGCCTCTGCCAAAAACATTTCTTTGGAAATAAAGCCGTTCAGCAGCGGCACACCCGCCATGGCCGCCGCTGCCACCATCGCCAATGTCGCTGTGATCGGCATATAGCGCGCCAACCCCGACAACAGGCGCAGATCGCGCGTTCCGGTTTCATGGTCGATGATACCCGTGGCCATGAACAGCGATGCTTTGAACGTTGCATGGTTCATGGTGTGGAAAATCGCCGCGACACAGGCCAAGGGGCTGCTGAGGCCCAGCAACAGCGTAATCAGGCCCAAATGGCTGATGGTCGAATAGGCCAACAGACCTTTCATATCCTGTTGGAAAATCGCGACCCATGCCCCGATCACCAAGGTCGCAAGCCCCGCCGATGTTACAATGACATACCATTCGGTCGTGCCCGCCAAGGCGGGCCACAACAGGATCATCAGGAAAATACCGGCCTTGACCATCGTTGCGGAGTGCAAATAGGCGGATACAGGCGTGGGCGCCGCCATGGCGTGGGGCAGCCAAAAGTGAAATGGGAATTGGGCGCTTTTGGTAAAGGCCCCCAACAGGATGAAGATCAAGGCTGGGACATAGGCGTCATGGGCGCGGATAATGGCCCCCGATTGCAAGACCGTGTCGACATCATAGCTTCCCGTGATGCGGCCCAGCAACAAAATGCCGACCAGCAAACATACGCCGCCAAAGCCGGTGACGATAAAGGCCATGCGCGCCCCGTCGCGCGCGCCTTGGTTGTGGTGCCAATATCCGATCAACAAAAAGGAGAAGATGCTGGTCAATTCCCAGAAAAACGCCAGTTGGATCAGGTTGCCCGACAAAATAACACCCAGCATCGACCCCATGAATGCCTGTAAAAAGGCAAAGAAACGGGGAACAGGGTCCTCTGGCGACATATAATAGCGGGCATAAAGGATGACCAACGCCCCGATGATCAACACCATCGTCGCGAACATCCATGTGAAGCCATCAAGCCGCAGCGAGAAATTCAAGCCAAGCGACGGCAGCCATTCGCTGACATAGCGCAGTTTTTCGCCGTTCAGCACATTTTGGAAATAGGTGGCGAGCAGCAAGGCCGACGCCACCGCCAGCAATCCGGCAATCGATGAGGCCGCATTTCGCGCGCGCGATGGCAAAAAAGCCGCGATAAGACTGCCCACAAAGGGAAGGGCGAGCGCTATCAATAAAAGCGGGCTGTTCTGCATCGCTGCGGGGGTTCTCCATGGATTAAGGGTGCGCGGTAAGCCAAGCCCTTATGGAAAGGCATGGCCCATCGGGCAACCCACCGCAGAATTTTTTTCTCCCTTTTTCGCGCTTGTCGCCATAAATATACGGGCAATGATCATGCTTTAGGCGGAAAACGAGGGTGATTTGGCCCCGCGCCATATTTATGATTGGCGGTGATGAGAGTAAGCTGCTCCATTCCCGCAATAAGATTTTCTATATCCGGCAACCACACGCGGCAGTTGACGAGACGTAAGTCAATTCATTAAGTAGAGAATGTGATGCGGCGTGGCTGGCCGCATGATATCTCTCTTTCAGCCCGCGGCTTTTGATCGGGAAAGCAGCTTGCTCCGCGTGACCAACGGCTAAAGCGCGTAATACTCGGGCGACAGCGCCAAGTGTTGCGTTCCCCTCCATATAAGGGGTCTGACAATGCCTATGATGATGCACAAAAAGCGATAAACAAACAGGCTGACGGCCTGAGCGGTTTCACAAGATGCTGGCGCTGGTCAGCGGCTTGGGGCGAAAGCCCGCCGCATTCCATCTCCCCGCCGCATTCCATCTCCCCGCCGCAGTCCATCTCATAGTAAAGATGGTTCGTGGACGGCTGCGTGCTGTTCGCTGGAACCTTGTTCGCCGTCCATGGGGCGGCAGGAGTGAATCATGTCTGCAATCCGAGAACAGGAAGCCTATCCATTGGCGCGCTATCCCATTTCCTTGGATAGCGCCGCCGCCGCCGTGTGGGGGCACGGCGGACTAACCTTGTCCGCCCGTTCCGCCCGTTGCTTGGTGGACGCGATGGACCGGCAAGCGGCGGCCCGCCTTAGGGGCAGGACCTGAAAGCGGCCGATGCGAACGGGCGGCAATGTTCGCAAAAAAAATGCGCGGGGAAGCGGAAAACGCATGTTTCATATTTGCAATTGCAAATCGTTCTCGATATTGGCGCTGCATAGCCGAGAGAGTCTGAAGGTCCAATGCACGCCACGCTTCCCCCAAAAAAGACCAAGAAAGCCGCAAAAGCCTTTTGGCTGAAGCAATTGCATACATGGCATTGGGTTAGCTCGGCGGTTTGCCTGATTGGTTTGTTGCTGTTCACCATCACGGGCTTCACCCTGAACCATGCGGCGGACATTGAGGGGCAACCCAAGTCCGAGGAAGTCATAGCGCAGCTGCCGCCGGTGCTGGTCGCCAAATTGGCCGAAGCTGCACCGCAGACGGACAAAGCCTTATTGCCCATGCCCGTTGCCGCATGGATCGAGGATAATTTGCCGCTGCGCGCCCGCGCCGAGGCGGAATGGTCGGAGGGCGAAGTCTATCTGCCCGCCCCGCGTCCCGGCGGCGATGCTTGGGTGACGATTGACCGCGAAACCGGCGCGATTGTTGGCGAAATTTCCAGCCGTGGCAGCATCGCTTATCTTAATGACCTGCACAAAGGGCGCAACAGCGGAACCGCATGGTCATGGTTTATTGATATTTTTGCCGCAGCATCCTTGGTCTTTGCGATCACGGGATTGTTTTTGCTGCAGCTTCATGCCGCGAAACGCAAAAGCACTTGGCCTTTGGTGGCCTTGGGGCTGGCTATTCCGTCGGCCATTGCCATCATTTTCATTCATTAAGGAACGACACAGCATGACTTCGAAACCTCGTGCTTTGCTGATCGGTGGAACCGCCGGTTTGGGAACCGTATTTGCGGCGCCCGTTATGGCAGCGGCCCCGACCACCATGGACGTTACGGTGAACATCCCGCGTCTGACGGTGGCGGAATATCACCGTCCTTATGTCGCCTTTTGGGTGGAAAAGCAGGGCGAGACGCCAAAGACCGTTGGCGTTTGGTATGATGTGGACTTGAAAGCCAATGAAGGCACAAAATGGCTGCGCGATATGCGTCAATGGTGGCGTGTGTCGGGCCGTACCATGACCTTCCCCGCACGCGGTATCAGCAGCGCGACACGCGCGCCGGGTTCGCACAAAATTTCCTTCACGCGCGCACAATTGGGCGCGGCGGCACCGGGGGCCTATGTGTTGGTGGTCGAGGCCGCCCGCGAAGTGGGTGGACGCGAATTGCTGCGCATTCCCTTCACTTGGCCCGCGCGCGCCGGAAATGGCGGCAGCGCCCAAGGCCAGAGCGAACTGGGCCTCGTGTCCGTCGCCTTCCGTTAATCGCATCCGCTATTTTTCATATCAGCCATATTTCGGGTAAAGAGGGATCAGTCATGAAAAAGGGAATTTTGGGGCTTGCCATGACGGCGGCGATTGTCGCTTTCTCCGTCCAGCCGGCCCAAGCGCACCGTCAATGGATGCTGCCATCGTCGACGACCTTGTCGGGTGATGATGTTTGGGTGACCGTCGATGCGGCTGTATCCAACGACGTTTTCTATTTCCAGCATCAACCGCTGCGCCTTGATGGTGTGAAAGCGATCGCGCCGGACGGCGTGGAAGCGGAACTGAAGAATAAAGCCACGGGCCGCTATCGCAGCACCTTTGACTTGCAACTCGACAAGCGCGGCACGTGGCGCATTGCGTCGATGATGGAAAGCCTGTCGGGCAGCTATATGCTGAATGGCAAGGAAGAACGGCTGCCGCGCGGCGTCACCAAAGATAATTTGGCAGAGCGTCTTCCGGCTGGCGCGACCGATGTGAAAACCAGCGTGTCGGTCAATCGCAACGAAACCTATGTGACCGTTGGCGAACCGACGTTGAACGTGTTCAAGCTGGAAAATAAGGGCATTGAATTTGTGCCCGTCACCCATCCCAATGATTTGGTGAATGGCGAGGCTGCGACCTTTAAATTTCTGTTGGATGGCAAGCCCGTTGCTGGTTTGAACGTCACCGTTATTCCGGGCGGCATTCGCTATCGCAACGATTTGGGCCAACAGGATTTGAAAACCGATGCCGAAGGCAAGGTTGTGATCAACTGGACCATGGCGGGCATGTATTGGATCAATGTCACCACCCCGCGCGGGGAAGAGGGCGCTGCCCCTGCACCTAGCCGTGCATCCTATGTCGGCACCTTTGAGGTGAGCGAACTCTGAGCGACGACCGGATATTGATACCGCGGGCGTTGACGCCCGCGGCATTTGCACAGCGTGACCCTGCGGGGATCGTTGAAAGCCATGTCGGCGATACCATGGGCACCAGTTGGTCGCTGCATGGGGTCGCCGCTGGTTTCGATATGCGGACCGCCGCAGAACAGATATTTGCGCGGGTTATTGCGCAAATGAGCCAATGGGACGAACGGTCCCATTTGTCCCAGTTCAACCGTGCTGATGCTGGCACATGGTTCGACATTCAGCCCGAATTTCTGCGGGTCATGCTGGCAGCCCAGCAAATCTCCGAACAAAGTGGCGGGGCTTTTCACCCCGCGCTTGGTGAATGGAGTGAGGCGTGGGGATTTGGGGCGTCACCGTGCACCATCGGTCAAGCGGTGGACGCTGCAGGTCAGGCCGACCATCCTACGCCGACACCGCGTCCGCTTGTTCCTATGGATGCGATAATGGTCGATCCGCATGGCGCGCGCCTATGCCGCAAAGCGGGGGCGCTGTTGGATTTGTCGGGCATTGCCAAAGGCTTTGCGGTGGACCTTGTGGCGGAACGGCTGTTGGCGGCAGGGATGCGCCATTTTTTGATCGAAATCGGCGGGGAATTGCGCGGCGAGGGCATAGAACCCAGCGGGCAACCATGGTGGGTTGAGATTGATATGCCGCCGACCAGTGCGGTCTTGCCCTATCGCGCGGCGCTGCATGATATGGCGGTTGCGACATCGGGAAATTACCGGCGTCATGTGACAATCGCCGATCAAGATTATAGCCATAGTTTCGACCCGCGAACCGGATTGCCGATTGCCCATGGCACATCGTCGGTGACGGTTTTTCACCGCAGTTGCATGATGGCGGACGGGTGGGCCACGGCGTTTACCGTCATGAAAGCGGGGGAGGCGATGGAACTTGCCGCGCAGCATGATTTGGCGGTGTGCATTGTGGCGGGGGACCGCGAATGGACCAGCCCCGCATGGCGCGCCATGCTGGATTAACCGGCGCAGGAATAGATTGCCGCCGATAGGCTGTCGTTATACCGCAACCTTATGGCCTTGGCTTAACCCTCAACGCCGCCGTTCCAGCCACCAACTTTGCCGCCACCCATAGGTGCTTGCAATCGCCTCGCCAGCCGCATTGGTTGCGGGACGAAAGCGAAAGCGTTGCTCAATCAGCGCGCAGGTCGTGCGGTCCAAATCGCCATCGCCGCTGGACTTTGTAACATGGCAGGATGTCACACGCCCACTGGGCGTGATGGTAAAGCGAACCTCGATCTCTCCGCCGCGCTGGGCGCTGGAACTGCTGCGGGGGTAATCGCGATCACGGATGGTGCCACTTTGCCAGACAGGGCGCGTGCCGCCGCCCGTGCCTGCGCCGGACCCACCGGCACCCATGCCTTGTCCCTGACCGCCAGCGCCGCTGCCTGCGCCTATGGTTGGGGCCGCGCCGGATTGATGCTCATTCCCGCTGCCCGCAATGGGGGCCGCCGTGATGGTGGGCGCTTGGGGCGGAAGGACAGGCTTGGGCGCGGCGACCGGCGATGCTTTGGATCGGATATTGGGCGGCGCGGCTTTTCCGGCGGCTTTATCGTTGTGGGTTTCGGCGGGAATGGATGGGACCTCTGGCGGCGAGGGGGCCTGTATATTCACCACCTTGATATAATCACCGACTTTTTTCAGCCTGTCGACATTCAGCCCCCAGATCAGCCATGACGCCATGGCCGCGCAGACCATGATGGTCAGGCCCGCTGCGGTCATATGCTCCTGTCGGTTCAATGATGCGCGATAGGCCATGTCCGGTCCGTGCTGCTCCTGTTGGTTGGGCCGCGCTTCGCGGCCGATGGGTCCAATCTATGGCGCTACTCTATAGAAAGGCTTCTAACGTTGAGATGAACCGTTCAAATTGGTCATGGTGCAGCCAGTGGCCCGCATTTTCAAATTCCATCACTTTTGCGGTGTTGAAATGGCGGATGCGGCCGTCCCTTTCGGGGTTGGATGCCCAACTATCCGCGCCATAGAGCAAGAGCGTCGGGCAAGTGATGGCCCCCCACAGCGCATGGAGATCGGCCTCTGCAATATCATTATTGGGCCAGATGTTCAGATGATTGTCGAACTTCCAACTCCAACTGCCATCTTCGTTGCGGCTAATGCCGTGAATGGACAGGTGGCGGGCCTGATCTTCGGTCAAATAGGCATTTTCCGCCATCATGCGACCGAGCGCCTCTTCAAAACTGGCATAACGGCGCGGGGTCCGTCCCGCCGCTTGGCGTTTGTCGGCCATCCATGTGCGAAAATGCTCGGCATAATTTTTCTTTGCCCGCTCTGCAAGAACATCGGGCGATGGACCAAGGCCTTCAATCGCGACGATATTTTTGACCTTGTCGGGGAATAATCCGGTGTAACGCAGCGCGATATTTCCGCCCATAGAATGGGCCACAATGGACACGGGGCCCAAGTCCAATTGGTGGATCAGTTGGGCCAGATCATAAATATATGACGGCATGTCATAATTGCCGTCAGCCGCCCAACTGCTGTCGCCATGGCCGCGCCAATCCGGCGCAATGATGTGAAAACGGTCGCGCAGGCGTTCGGCGGTCCAGTCCCAGTTGCGGCAATGGTCGCGGCCACCATGGATTAACAACAAGGGCGGAGCACCTGCATTGCCCCAATCCATATAATGCAGCTTCATGCGCTGGGAAATATAGCTGTTTGATGTGGGGCCGGTGCTTGCCATTTTGCCATCCTTGTTGTTTCTATCCGTTTCAAAAGGCCACGGATTGTCGCTTCGTCAAGAGCGGGGCGTCCCAATGGTCCACGACCATAATGATAATAATGAACAGGAGAGAGTTGGAAATGAAGACATTTCGTGAAAATTTACTGGCCGGAAAAAATGCGTTCATTGCGGGCGGGACCAGTGGAATCAATCTGGGTATCGCCAAAAAATTTGCGGAATATGGGGCAAATGTCGCTGTCGTCGGGCGCAATCCCGACAAAGCAGCCCATGCCGCACAAGAAATTGGCCATAATGCCATGGGCCTGTCGGCCGATGTTCGCGATTATGATGCGATTCGCGGGGCGATGGAAAATGTTGCGTCGGCCTTTGGTCCGCTGGACATTGTGATTTCCGGCGCGGCGGGCAATTTTCTGGCCCCCGTCAATGGCATGTCGTCCAATGCCTTTCGTACCGTGATTGATATTGACCTGAATGGGACGTTCAATGTGTTTCGCGGCAGCCATGATTTGCTGAACAAGCCCGGTGCATCGTTGATCGCGATTTCGGCGGGGCAGGCCGTGAATGCCTCTGCGCTGCAAGCCCATGCCTGTGCAGCCAAGGCAGGGATAAACCAATTGATTCGCGTTTTGGCCTTGGAATGGGGACCAGACGTGCGGGTCAACGGTATTTCGCCGGGTCCCATAGCGGACACCGAAGGGATGAAGCGCTTGTCGCCAGACCCTGCGGCGCGGGATGCGCATTATGCGCGTATCGCCATGAAACGTTGGGGCTTGATCGACGAAGTGGCGGATTCGGCTTTGTTCCTTTGTTCTCCCGCTGCCAGCTATATTACGGGGACCATCTTGGATTGCGATGGCGGCAGCCAGATTGGCGACGCATCGCGCACCGATTTGTCACGGGGCATGGCATAAGAACCGATCGTCTAGTCATGGGTGCCAGAATGGCGCACATGGCCGGATGACAGGCGACAGGCATTAAAAAACCCGCCGTCTCAAAGAGAGGGCGGGTTTTTAAAATGGTGGGCGTAGCAAGGATTGAACTTGCGACCCCTACGATGTCAACATAGTGCTCTACCACTGAGCTATACGCCC
>CAZIVW010000034.1:0-23101 GCA_964542975.1 uncultured Sphingopyxis sp. | reverse complement strand
CCCCCCCCCCCCCCCCCCCCCCCCCCCCCCCCCCCCCCCCCCCCCCCCCCCGCCAATTGCGGCATCCTATTCGACAAGGAAGGCGGTCATGTGACGAGGCTACATCTGCGCGGGCGACCTGAAATAATCTGGTCGTTCGCGCAGATGCAAAACGCAATCGTCCGGGCGCACGAGCAATGTGTTTGAAAATATAGCTGTTGGTTCGCCGGCCTTGGCTTTCCCTAGGCAGAAATTCTGCGGTTCGTGCTTCGGGGGGGCAGGATGTACGACGCTATTCACCCAGCCAGTCAGTTAGAATCTGCCCTCTATGTCCCTTGGGTGCCAGCGCGGCGCGCAGCCCCTCGAGCAACGGCGACAGCAATTGCGTGAAGGCATAGGGTGGGTTGATGATAAAGAGGCCTGCACCATTATAGATATCGGGCTGATCGCGATCATATAGCCAATGTTCCACCACCAAAAATTTCGGGATGCCTAGTCTGCGCAACTGCCCTTTCCAGCGTGAATGTGCGGCGCGGTCTTTCAGGGGATACCAGATTACCGTCACGCCATGCCCCCATTTGCGGTATGCGCTGGCCAGTGTGGCGGTGATTTTCGCGCGTTCGTCCAATTGCTCATAAGGTGGGTCGACCACCACCACGCCGCGTGCGGTACGCGGCGGTACCATCGCCAGCCAAAGCTCATAAGCATCGCGTTCATGCACAGCAGCCGGTGTACCACGCATCACGCCGCGCAATTCATAGGCGGTCGCGGGGTGTTTTTCATTGAGAACCAGCACGTCTTGTGGACGCAGCAATTGCGCCAAAATTTGTGGCGACCCCGGATAGAGGCGCAGATCGTCGCCAGCGTTTACGGCGTGTATGGCTTCGCGATAGTCGTCTAACAAGGGGTTTGGGTCAGCCAAGGCGGGCAGCACGCCATGCACATATTCGCCGGTGCGCTGAGCCTCGTCGCCGCCAAGATCGTACAGCCCGCAGCCCGCATGGGTGTCGATCAAAGTCAGGGGGCCGGGCTTTTGCTGCAAGGCCCGCACAAGGGCGATCAGCAGGCTGTGCTTTACGACATCGGCGCTGTTACCGGCATGGAAGGAATGGCGATAATTCATTGCTATTAAAAATCCTGGCGATCTGTCTGTGCACGACCTTTGGAGCGCGGAAGCTGAACGTGACCGAACGAAGCAACCGATTTTGTGCCCGTATAGGGAAGGGTAAAAAGTTTCAAAGCATAATGCGGGCGGTGCCCGCTGGGGGCGGGTCGCTCATGGGATCAACCACAAAGAACCTACATGAGCCGATGCCTAAGTCTTTCGATGGCAATGGAGGTGCATTGTTGTCCGCCGCCTATCGGGTCTTATAATATGATGCTTCGCACTGCCTGATAATTTTTGCGGTCAATTTGAATAAGACGATGCGGATAAAGCGCCTGTTACGCCGCCGATCGATTGGGCAGGAAAATCTCGAAAATCAGGCCAGTCTGATCGACGGGCCGCCGTGCTGTTACGGTGCCGTGATGACTGGCCATCGCGACCTTAGAGATCGCAAGGCCGAGCCCAAATCCCGTTGGGCGGACACTATCCGTTCCGTCAACAGGCTGGAACGGTCAAAGATATTGTCGAGCATGTCCGCCGCTATCCCCGGTCCATTATCAACAACCTCCAAAAAAAAGCCCTGATTTTGTAGGGATGGATTGACGCTGACAGCGGATTTTCGGGTGCGAATGGACCCCGCTCTGCGGAACGACCTTGCGGCCATTGGCCAATTGCGTGTCAATGGCACCCATGGCTCTGTCGCGCTCGCCGCGCTGGGCGACATCAACTTTGGCAGCAGCCCTTCGCAAATCGACCGTTTTGATCGTGCGCGCAACGTCACGCTGTCCGTCGAACTCAACGGCCGCGCCTTAAGCGACGTGATGAACGAAATTAAGCAACTGCCGACCTTGCGCAATTTGCCAGCAGGCATGGCTTTGGTCGAAACCGGAGAATGACAAGGAACCAGCGAGATGATGGGCAGCTTTGCAATCGCAATCGCCATGGGCATTTTCTGTATCGGGGCTGAGCTTGTGTTGTTGTTCCATGATTTTCTTCAGCCAGCGACGATCTTGTCAGCCTTGCCGCATTCTTTGGGCGGCGCATTGATTGCATTGGCGATGTTTAACATGCGCTTTTCCATGCCGTCGATGATTGGCTTGTTGATGCTGATGGGGATTGTGACGAAAAATTCGATCTTGTTGGTCGAATATGCCAACATGGCAAGGCAAGAGCATGGCCTGTCTCGCTTTCGCCGCCATATGTCCGCCATTTTAGGTGAAGGCGGCCGTGCCTAACATGCAGCAGACCGGAAAACATTCTTTCTCCGCCACCCGAATTGTTCTAGCGCCCCGTGCAGCCGGTTCTGCGCGGGGCAGGAATGATTGTCGGGGATGGAAAAGATATTGCGTAGCATTTTTTATAGCAGTTTCATGATGGTTGCCGCCTGTGGTGGGGCGGGAACGGTTTATGCTGCTGACGCCGCTGATGCCGAAGAGTCATCCCCCGACACGATTGTCGTGACTGCAAAACAAGCCGCGACGGCGTTGGACGATTATGCGGGCAGCGCGGCGGTGTTCGACCAAAATCAATTGTTGGCGCGCCATGTGGATACGCTGAGCGCGCTGAGTTTCGCGGTTCCCAATGTGTCCTTGGACGATATTGGCACCTTTCGCGGAACAGCCAATTTTGCCATTCGCGGATTGGGTGTGAACAGCTCCATTCCGTCGATAGACCCCGCCGTTGGTTTATTTGTCGACCATGTTTTTATGGGGATTAACGCGGGCACGCTTTATGACGCGTTGGACTTGGAAACGGTGCAGGTGTTGCGGGGGCCGCAATCGGTGCTGTTTGGGCGCAACACCACGGGCGGCGCGGTGTTGGTCAAAACGGGCGAACCGACATGGACATGGCAAAATAGCGCGCGGCTGAATTTCGAAGCGCCTTTGGCCAAGGGGCGCGGCGCGCCCACGGCGACGATACGGGCTGTGACCTCTGGCCCATTGAGTGATCGGGTGGCGATCCGTTTGGCGGGGCTGCAATCCAGCGATGGCGGCTATTTTCGTAATGATTATGATGGCCAGCCTTTTGGGGCATTTGATACCAGCATATTGCGCGGGAAATTATTGGTGCGGGCGACCGATCGCTTGACGTTGAACCTGAAGGCCGAATGGATGAAGGCCGATGGCGAAGGGGCAGCGGGCCATAATAATGGCTTGTTCCCGCGTGATAATTTTCGTTTGTCGATCAATGAACGGGGCTTTCATCATTCCACATCGCATCTGCTATCCTTGGCGGCAGAATGGGAATTGGGGGATGGCCAATTGACCAGCATCAGTGCGTGGCGCGATTATAAATTACGGACGCGTAATGATATTGATTCATCGCCCGACACGATTTTCCATTCCGACACGGGCACCCAGCAAGAGCAATGGTCGCAGGAGATTTTCTATTCCCGTCAGGTGGATGGGCATGATCTGTTGATTGGGGCCTATGCCTTTGGTCAGAAGCAAGGCTATGATGAGGACCGCAATCTTGCGGGCTTTGGCCAACCCAAAAATTATGGCGGTGGCCGTCAACAGCATCAGCTTTATTCCCTTTATGGCAGCGCGGATATTCGATTGACGAGCAGCCTGACATTGATCGCTGGCCTGCGGGCGTCCTATGAACGCAAGCAAGCGCAGATCACCTATGTCCGGCCCCGTGATGCCTGTTCGGCGATTGCGGGCAGTTGTCCCGTCGATGGCGAACGGGTGGACGGCGAGAATAATGGTTTTCGGGACAAGCGCGATTGGACATCTTGGTCGCCGAAATTGGGCCTTCAGTGGCGCGCGGCGGATCGCACCCAAATTTATGTGAATTGGCAGCGGGGGCAGCGATCGGGCGGCTATAATTTGCGGATTACCCAGCCCGCGGCCTTTGAACAAATTGCGGCGGATAATGGCGGGCCAGCCTTTGGCGCGGAGCGGGTGGACAATATTGAGGCGGGCGTGAAATGGCGGTCCAGCGATAGCAAGATTCATCTGTCCGGCGCCATTTTCTGGACCGAAGTGGGCGACATGCAGCGCGAGATTAGCATGGCCAGCAGCACATCGGGCTTGGCGCAATCGGTGTATAATACCGCCGATGCGCGCATTCGGGGCGCGGAGTGGGAAGGGGAGTTCTCTCCCAGCAAGGCGCTGCGTCTGCGCGCCAATATCGGCTATATTGATGCGGATTATAAACGCATATTTTATGACATATCGGGCGATGGCTTGATTAACGCGGCGGACCGGACGCTGCGCTTGCCCCGTGTGCCGACATGGACATGGGGCGGCGGTGCGGAATGGCACCATGCGCTGGGCCGCACGATGCTGTCGCTGCAAAGCGATTTTCAACACCGCAGCCGCTATGCCTATACCGACAATAATTATGGCTGGGTCGACGCCATCGATAGTTGGAACGCATCCATTGCGTTGGATTTCCCGCAGCCAGCCATGCGATTGAGCCTCTATGGCCGTAATTTATTGGATCAGGTGCAATTTGGTGGTGACACGCAATTGGCCTTTGTGGGCGGACCCAATTCGGACGGAAACGACCGCCCCTTTGACCCGCGCCCAGCGGCGGGGACATTTTCCCCGATGATGAAGGGTCGTCAAATTGGTGTACAATGGGACATGCGATTCTAACGGGCGGGGCTGGTTTATCGGGCGGGGCGAATTTAACGGGCGGGGCCGCGCGCCCTGCCGCCCCATCTTGCGCGCCTGTATCGCCAATATGTCAGCGGTTGGGATCGCCCTGCAAATAATCTATCTCGTTTTGATTGGGCGTTTATCCGCTATCTATAGGCAAATTATGTAGATCTGTCGTTGATCGAGGGGCGGGTTGATGACCGATGGGCTGACCAACGGCGGAACGGGGCAATGTTCTATATCACTCTGATGGTATAAATTGGCGCGAGAGTGGTGACTATTCTGTCTATTTTCTCTTGCGAGCGGCGGAAAAAGAAACGAAGAGTCCGTTCTTGTGGAAATGCGCTGTTGGGTTGAGGGGCCCGTGCATTTCGGATGGGGACGGAAGCGGGGCCTGTGTCCCGAATATTGGCCATGGGATGGGAGCCTAGATGAGCGATCAACGATCTGCCGATGATAGCGACAAAGACGCGCTCGGCGGACCTGAACGCCGGAGCGGGGAGCGTTATCGTTCCGTGTGGCGTATCGCCAAAATTACCCGTGACCATGATATTGGCCTGTGGCGGGTGCGTAATATTTCCGCCAATGGCATGATGTTGGCGGTCGATGTCGCCGTCGAAATCGGTGAAAATTTGGTGATCGGCCTGTCGGATAATATCCGCATGACGGGGACCATTGTCTGGGCCCAAGAAGGGCGCTGCGGCGTGTCCTTTGACCAAGCCATTGACGTGGAACAGGTGTTAAAATCCCTTGCCAGCGAGCAGCGCGAAAATGGGTATCGCCAACCCCGTTTGCCCTTTGAACATGGTGCCCAGCTTTTTATCGATGGCGAACCGCACGACATTCAGTTGGTGAACCTGTCGCAGAGCGGCGTCGGTTTCATCTTTCATGGCGAGTTAGAGGTTGGCAAGCCATTGGGGCTGATGATGCCGGATAAGGTGCGGCGCACGGCGGTGGTGCGCTGGATGCGCGGCAACCAAGGGGGATTGTGGCTGACCGAGCCTTTGGCCCACAGCCAGTTGGAAAGTGTCAGCCTGTTGGAAGCGGCGCGCGGATAGCGCGCCCAGTCCATTCCGCGCGCGCAGGTCATGCGCGCGCTGCTAGGTTAAATATCCTCGACCAAGCGGCCATAAAGCTCTGGGCGGCGATCCCGGAAAAAGCCCATGCCGGCGCGGTGCTTGGCGGCGCGGTCCAAGTCCAATTTTTGGACCAACACCCCCGTTTCCGATGCGCCAAATTCTTGTGTCAAATCGCCCCATTCATCGCTGATGAAGCTGTGACCATAGAAATTGGCGTCGCCTTCATGGCCAATGCGGTTGGCGGCGATGACCGGCATGCAATTGGACACCGCATGGCCCTGCATGGCGCGCTGCCACATGCGGCTGGTGTCCAAATCTTGGTCATAGGGTTCGGACCCAATGGCGGTGGGATAGAATAAAATTTCTGCGCCCATCAACGCCATGGCCCGCGCACATTCGGGATACCATTGGTCCCAGCAGACGCCCACGCCAATGCGGGTGCCGAACACATCCCACACTTTGAACCCCGTATTGCCGGGGCGGAAATAATATTTTTCCTCATAACCCGGACCATCGGGAATATGGCTTTTGCGATATTGGCCCATAATTTGGCCGTCCGCGTCGATCATCGCCAGCGTATTGTAATAATGGTGGCCGTCGCGTTCAAAAAAGCTGGTCGGAATGGCGACCTTCAGCTTTTTTGCCAGATTTTGCATCGCCAGCACGCTGGGGTGGCTGGTGGTCGGCTGAGCGTTGGCGAACAGCTCTTCTTCTTCGACCTGACAGAAATAGGGGCCTTCGAACAGTTCGGGGGGCAGGATGATTTGCGCGCCTTTGGCGGCGGCCTGTTCGACCAAGGCGGACACCGCCTCGATATTCGGGGTGATGGGGCCAGGCAGGGGAAGCTGCAGCGCGGCGACAGTGATGGTGCGGTTGGTCATAGCGAAACCTTAAGCCGGAAGCTGTTGGCTGGAACAGTGGAAGCTGCCACCACCTGCGATAATGCCCAATGCTGGCACCCCAATGATGCGGCGGGTTGGAAAGGCCGTGGCCAGTGCGTCCAGCGCCGCTTGGTCGTTGGGAACATCATAGGTGGGCACGACCACAACGCTGTTGCCAATATAGAAGTTCATATAGCTGGCGGCGACCAATTCGCCGTCAATTTCAACACGGCCTGGGCTGGGCAGGTCGAAAATATCCACCCCGCCAAAGGCCAAGGTGCGGGCGCGGGCGTCGGCATAAATATGGGCGTTGGGATCGTCTTTGCCCGCCGCCACCGGCAAGGCGAGCAGATTTTCGCCAACAAAGCGGGCGAGATTGTCGACATGGCCGTCGGTATGGTCGCCCACCAAGCCATTGCCCAGCCACAAGGTCCGCTCTATTCCCAAGGAAGCGCCCAGCACAGCCTCAATTTCTTCGCGGCTCAGGCTGGGGTTGCGGTTGGGGTTCAGCAAGCATTCTTCGGTGGTGACGCACAGGCCGGTGCCGTCAACATCAATGCCGCCGCCTTCCAAGATTAATTCATGATGATCGACAGGCAAGCCGGTGGTTTCGGCCAAAATGCCGCCAATTTCCAAATCGCCCGGCATGATGAATTTTTCACCCCACCAGTTGAAACGGAAATTTTGGGCGCGCCGCGCCGCGCCAACGCCCGCGATGATCGGGCCAGTATCGCGCAGCCAAATGTCACCCAAGGGATGGGTGATGATGGTGACGCCAGCATCGACCATCGACGCGGCCAAAGCGGCCTGTTCGGCGTCATTGACTACCAAGCGCACCTCTTCGCCTTGGCCATTGTCGTAAACAGCATTGGCAAAGGCGGCAAGGTCGCGGCGTCCGGCGTCAATATAGCCGGACCATTCGTCGGCCATATGCGGAAAACCAATCCAAACGGCGCTGTGCGCGGCCCATTCGGCGGGCATTTTTACGGTCATTTGATCCTCTTGCTTACGCAGATTATTTCGATGCGGCGCTGGGGGCCGCAGATGTTAGCGCCGCGCGGCTGTCGTCGCGGGCTTTGCGGAATTCATCGCCTTGCAGCCAATTGGGCCATGCCTCGGTCATCGCCAACATACGGCCCACGGCATAATATAGGCGCAGATCGGCCATCATGCCATCCCAACTGACAATCGCTTTCATATCGTCCGATGGCGCGTGATAATGGCGGGCGGTATATTCTTCGGCCCATGCTTTGCCAGCCGCAACGCCGCCATTGGCCAGATTTTCGCCGCTGTCAAAATAGATCATCGGCACGCCCAGCTTGGCAAAGCTGAAATGGTCGCTGCGATAATAAAAACCCTTTTCGGGGTTGGGGTCGTCCACAATCGTACGGTTTTCGGTGCGGATAGCCTTTTCTAGATAGGCTTCCAGTTCGGATTTGCCGCGGCCCAGCACCACCACGTCGCGGGCGGCCCCAGCGCCGGTCAAGGCGTCCATATTCACGCCGCCCACGGTTTGGGCCAGCGGGAAAATGGGATTTTCCGCATAATATTTGGAACCGAGCAGGCCCGATTCCTCGGCCGTTACAGCCAAAAAGACCAAGCTGCGGTCGGGTGCGCCCACGCTTTTATGCGCTTCGGCCAAGGCGACCAAGGCTGCGGTGCCCGTGGCATTGTCAATCGCGCCATTGCAAATGCCATCGCCGTCCACTGGCTGGCATTTGCCCAAATGGTCCCAATGGGCGGTGTAAAGCACATATTCGTCAGGGCGCTTGGCACCGGGCAGAACGGCCACGACATTGCGCGATTTCTTATGGCCGATTTTATTGTCAAAGCTGACATTGGCCTGAATGCCGCTGAGGGCAACGGGCTTAAAGCCTTTTTTGCGCGCGGCTTCTTTCAGCGCGTTAAAATCTTGCCCCGCCGAAGCGAATAATTCTTGGGCCTTGGATAATTGCATCCAGCCATTGGCGATGGTTTGGTCGGCGCCCTTATTGGTGCTGTCGGCCAAATATTGCGTGCCGGACCAGCCGCTTTCGACGACATTCCAGCCATAAGCGGCAGGTTCGGTTTCATGCACGATGATAGCGGCGGCGGCACCTTGGCGCGCGGCTTCTTCGAACTTATAGGTCCAGCGGCCATAATAGGTCATGGCGCGGCCATTAAATTCGCCGCGGGGTTCCTTGGATTGCCAATCGGGGTCGTTGATCAGGATGACAACCGTTTTGCCTTTGACGTCCAGACCGGCATAATCATTCCAGCCTTTTTCGGGCGCGTTAATGCCATAGCCGACAAAGACCACATCGCTGTCCGCGACATGGGATTTCGGGGTGACACGGTAACTGCCGATGACATAATCCGAACCAAAATTAAGGCTGAGCGGGGTTTTGCCGCCCGTAAAGGTCAGCGGCGAATGATTTTGGGACGTGATTTCCACCAAGGGAACATCTTGGGTCCATTTGCCATGATTACCCGGCACCAAGCCCGCTTTACGGAAGCGTTCGATCAGAAAATCTACGGTTTTCTGTTCGCCAATCGTGCCTGGTGCGCGGCCTTCAAATTCGTCCGATGCCAATTTTCCCACAACATCTTGCATGGTTTTCAAGCTGATGTCGGGAATTGTGATGTCAGGAATGCTTTGCTGTTCCGCTTGTGCCGTCTTGGCGCTGTTGCTGCCGTCACATCCCGCGACCAGCAACAATGCGATGATTCCCAGTGAGGCGGCGGTTTTGCGAAGCATATGCTTTCCTTAATTGGATTGGGATTTTCCAAGCATAGTGCCAGCAGCGGTCCCACCGCGCAACCCAACAAGGGCGGTTAAGTTTGGAAATGCGTGTCGAAAATCGCTTTGCCCGCAAGGGGATGGATCATGATGGGGCCGTTGGTCGGCG
Source organism: uncultured Sphingopyxis sp. (assembly GCA_964542975.1). Lineage (GTDB taxonomy): Bacteria > Pseudomonadota > Alphaproteobacteria > Sphingomonadales > Sphingomonadaceae > Sphingopyxis. The sequence goes on along the minus strand of CAZIVW010000034.1, from coordinate 13,561 downwards.
GTGGCGGGGCAGCGTGACCACGGCATAGGGTGGGGCCCTGGGCAAGAAAAAAGGCGGCCCGCAATGCGGCCCGCCTTTTCTTTTCTGTTCCGAATGAACGGATTAACGCGAATAAAATTCGACGACCAGATTTGGTTCCATCTTCACCGGATAAGGCACTTCGTCCAGCGTCGGAACGCGGATGTAGGTAACCTTGGTGCCATCAACCGAGATATATTCTGGCAGATCGCGTTCCGGCAGGGTCTGTGCTTCTGCAACCAGCGCCATTTCTTGTGCTTTTTTGCCCAAGGTGACTTCGTCGCCAGGCTTTACAAGACGGCTGGCGATGTTGCACTTCACGCCGTTCACATAGACGTGACCATGGCTTACCAACTGACGAGCAGCGAAGATCGTCGGTGCAAATTTTGCACGGTAAACCAAGGCGTCCAGACGACGCTCGAGGAGACCAATGAGGTTTTGACCCGTATCGCCCTTTAGGCGCGACGCTTCAAAGTAGTTCTTTTTGAACTGCTTTTCGGTGATGTCGCCATAATAGCCCTTCAGCTTTTGCTTCGCGCGCAGCTGAATGCCGAAGTCCGACACTTTGCTCTTGCGACGCTGACCGTGCTGGCCGGGGCCATATTCACGGCGGTTAACCGGGCTCTTAGGACGACCCCAGATGTTTTCGCCCATCCGGCGGTCGAGTTTGTACTTAGCGCTCTGACGCTTAGACATATTAGTCTCCAATTTGCTATGCCGAAAAATTCGGCCTATTTCCCGGGTCGCACCATAGGGACGAGGAAAACCTGCCCTATGCGACCGCCGCTTCACCGGGATGCGGGGTCCATTGCGAAGGCGCGCGATTATCCAAAGCATGGGGAAGAGTCAAGTTTTGGTTGATTTTGCACCCGTTGGATGAACATTTGCGCCCGATTGGGTCCGCCATTGCTCGACAGCGGAGCATGGTCTCGCTAAGGGGCGCATATGACCCAAACCAAGCTTCCCCAAGATTGTGAAACCATGCTGGATGTGCGCGCAGGCGTGGATCAGGTGGACAAGCAATTGGTCGCGCTGTTGGTGCGCCGCTTTGCTTATATGGACGCCGCAGCGCGGATTAAACCCAGCCGTGATGCCGTGCGGGACGAAGCGCGCAAGGCCCAAGTCATTGATAATGTCGCCCGCGAAGCCGCGGCTTTGGGTTTGGATGCGGGGCGTATCCGCGCTGTGTGGAATGAATTGGTGGAACAATCCATCGCCCATGAACTGGGGCGTTGGGATGCTACGCGCGTCTAAAGCCACGCTGGTGGGACGCTACGCCCGCCTAAATACGCGCTGGTGGGACGCAACGCGCGTCTAAAGCCGCGTTGGTGCGGGCATGACCCGTCCCTTGTTATGGCTAGCTTAGCGGCTGGTGCGGCGGGGGGGCTTGGTGAGCGCCGCGACGATGCCGTGCATCATCTTCACATCATTGCTGGACCATCCGGTCTTGGTCAGCGCCGTGCGCAGCGTCCGCATCGTGGCGACCGAACGCGCCACGGGATGGAAATAATTTTTCGGTTCCAACTCGCGCACCAGATGTTGGATAAATTCTTCCAACTCTTCGTGCGGGGATGGCGGGTCGAGCGGGACCTGCGGCGGGCTGGCCAAGGCGCGGCCCTTGGACCATTCATAAGACAGCAGGATCACCGCCTGCGCCAAATTCAGCGAGCTAAATTCGGGGTTGATCGGCACGGTGATGATGCTGTGCGCCAAGGCGACATCATCGGTGTCCAGCCCGGACCGTTCTGCGCCAAAGACATAGGCCGAGCGGCCTGGGGCGGCGTGGACTTGTTTTGCCGCCGCTTCGGGCGTCAGCACGGGTTTGGTGACGCCGCGCTTGCGCACGGTGGTGGCGTAAATATGGGTGCAATCGGCCACGGCATCGGCCAGCGTTTCATAGACTTGCGCCTCGCCCAGCACCACATCCGCGCCAGCGGCGGCAGGGCCGGCATCGGGGTTGGGCCAGCCATCGCGCGGGCTAACAAGGCGCAGTTCGGTGAGACCGAAATTGAGCATAGCGCGCGCGGCTTTGCCAATATTCTCGCCCAATTGCGGGCGCACCAGCACGATCACGGGGGGCGGTGCCAAATCCGACGAAGGGGCGGACGGCGCGGGGGATAGGCTGTCGGTCATAAAGAAATTTACGGCTTTTTCTGGACGGCTTCGGCGATATGCGAAGCAAATTCTTCAAAATCTTTGGCTTCGGTGAAGTCGCGGTAAACGCTGGCAAAACGGATATAGGCGACATTGTCGACGCCCTTTAACGCCTCCATCACCATGCCGCCGATTTGATGGGCGGCGGCTTCGCTTTCGCCCGATGTTTCCAATTGGCGTTGAACGCCGGATACCAATCGTTCGATACGGTTTTCGTCGATGGGGCGTTTGCGACAGGCGATTTTCACGCTGCGCATCAATTTTTCGCGGTCAAAGGCTTCGCGGCGGCCATCGGCCTTGGTCACCATCACTTCGCGCAATTGGATGCGTTCAAAGGTGGTAAAGCGCGCCCCGCAAGCCTCGCATTGGCGGCGGCGGCGGATGGCGGCGGCGTCTTCGGTCGGGCGGCTGTCCTTGACCTGACTGTCTTCATGTCCGCAATAGGGGCAGCGCATCGGCTTACCGCTTGACCCGCATGACCAGCGCGATAGCGGCCCCAGCGGCCAGACCAACGGGCCATGTCACAACGGGCAATATCGCGGCGGCAACGCCGCCAACGATACCGCCCGTGATGACGGGTTTGGTGGATGGATGGGCCAGCCCCTGCCGCCCCATTGCCTTTGCTTCCTCGATCGACAGTTCGAGCAATGTGGGTTCTTCGGGGTTGGGGCGGGCCATAGATATTATCCCTGATAGATGGGGAAGCGTTCGCACAGAGCGCGAACACGGGTGCGGACATCGGCTTCCACCGCTGCGTCGCCATGTTCGCCCTTTTCGCGCAGCGCGTCCAGAACGTCAGCAACCATATCGCCAATTTCTTCGAATTCCGCAACGCCGAAGCCGCGCGTCGTGCCCGCTGGCGAACCCACGCGGATGCCGCTGGTCTTGATGGGGGGCAGCGGATCGAAGGGGATGCCGTTTTTGTTGCAGGTGATGGCGCTGCGTTCCAACGCTTCGTCGGCGTCGCGGCCGGTGATGCCCAAGGGGCGCAGGTCGACGAGGGCGAGGTGCGTGTCGGTGCCGCCAGCCACGATGTCCGCGCCGCGCGCCTTCAAACGATTAGCCAAGGCTTGTGCGTTGGCGATGGTTGCCTTGGCATAATCCTTAAATTCTGGGCGCAGGGCTTCGCCAAAAGCAACCGCCTTGGCTGCGATGACGTGCATCAAGGGGCCGCCTTGCAGACCGGGGAAGACAGCCGAGTTGATTTTCTTAGCGATATCTTCGTGGTTGGTCAGCACCATACCGCCACGTGGACCGCGCAGGGTCTTGTGCGTGGTGGTGGTCACAACATCGGCAAATTCCATCGGCGAAATATGCGCGCCGCCAGCAACCAAGCCAGCGAAATGCGCCATGTCGACCATCAACAATGCGCCCACTTCATCGGCAATCGCACGGAAACGAGCGAAGTCGAGCGTGCGGGGATAGGCCGAACCACCAGCGATGATCAGCTTGGGCTTATGTTCTTTGGCCAGCGCTTCGACTTGGTCGAAATCCACCAAATGATCGTCAGCGCGCACGCCATATTGCACGGCATTATACCATTTGCCCGACAGGGCAGGCTTGGCACCATGGGTCAAGTGGCCGCCAGCATCCAAGCTCATGCCGAGGATGGTGTCGCCGGGCTTGGTCAGCGCCAGCATCACAGCGCCGTTTGCTTGCGCGCCGGAATGCGGCTGAACATTGATATAGCCAGCGTTGAACAATTGCTTGGCGCGGTCGATGGCCAGTTGTTCCACTTCGTCCGAAGGGCCACAACCTTGATAGTAACGACGGCCCGGATAGCCTTCGGCATATTTGTTGGTGAACACGCTGCCTTGGGCGTCCAGCACGGCTTGGCTGACGATATTTTCCGAAGCGATCAGTTCGATCTGATATTGTTCGCGTTCCAATTCCTTGCCCATGGCAGCGGCCACGGCAGGGTCGGACACGCCCACGCCATCGGAGAAAAATCCTGCCGAACGGATGGGGGTGGAGGTAGTGTTGGTCATCGGCTGTTCTCCCTGTTGATATCAGGCGGGGTTGGAAAGCTTGGCAACGCGGCGGGCATGCCGGTCACCGCCAAATTCGGTGGTCAAAAAGGCGTCGAGGCAGGCTTTTGCCATATCGACACCGGTCAGGCGCGCGCCCATCGCAATGACATTGGCGTCATTATGTTCGCGGCTAAGCTTGGCGGACAAAGGCTCGCCCACCAGCGCGCAGCGGCAGGCGGTGTTGCGGTTCACCGCAATCGAAATGCCGATGCCCGAACCGCATAGCGCGACGCCGCGATCGGCGCTGCCGTCGGCAATGGCGTTGGCCAGCTTGTAACCAAAATCGGGATAATCAACGCTGTCGGGGGTGTTGGGCCCCAGATCTTGGACGTCATGGCCCTGACCCTGCAAATATTCCACCAGCGTGGATTTCAGGTCAATGGCAGCATGGTCGGATGCAATGGCGATGCGCATCGGGCGCCTCCCGCAAGGGTGAAGGGAATCAATGCGGGGCGCTTTAGTCGATCACCCCCAAAAAGGCCATAAGCAGAGCGGCTTTTTATTCGCCCGCTGCTTTACGATGCAGCGCGATTGAATTAGGCACGGCGGCCATGGGTGACATATTATTATCAATCGCCATGCTGGGGGCCTTTGCTTTGTTGATCGGGTCCGTGCTGGTGTTTCGGCGCGGTGACCGCAAACATAGCCTGTTGATGCTGATCGCGGCATTGGTGGTTTTTGCCAATGTTGCCATATGGATGGTGCCTGTTAACCCCTGAATATAAGGGCATAAAAAAAGGGCTGCCGAAGCAGCCCTTTTCGTGATTTTGGTGATGCCTTGGCCTTAGCGGATCGGGCAATCTGGTGCCAAGCGCATGTCCAGATATTTGTTCACGCTGCCCATCAACTGGTCCAGTTCATGTTCAAAGAAATGGTTGGCGCGGGGAATTTCATCATGTTCGATGGTGATGCCCTTTTGCGTGCGCAATTTGTCGACCAATTTTTGCACGGCGCTGGGCGGTACGATTTCGTCGCCGCCGCCAGCCACCAAAATGCCCGATGATGGGCAGGGGGCAAGGAAGCTGAAATCATACATATTGGCGGGCGGCGCGACCGAGATGAAGCCGCGAATTTCGGGGCGGCGCATCAGCAATTGCATGGCGATCCATGCGCCAAAGCTGAAACCCGCAACCCAAGTGGTTTGCGCTTCGGGGTGGATGCTTTGCACCCAATCGAGGGCCGATGCGGCATCCGACAATTCGCCAATGCCATTGTCAAATGTGCCTTGGCTGCGGCCAACGCCGCGAAAGTTGAAACGCAGAACCGCAAAACCGCGCGCCACAAAGCTTTTATACATGGCCTGTGTGATGCGGTCGTTCATCGTGCCGCCGCCCTGTGGGTGGGGGTGCAGGATCAGCGCGACCGGCGCGCGCGGGCGCGGCGGGGGGGAAAAGCGGCCTTCGATACGGCCTTCGGGGCCGGGGAAAATGACGTCAGGCATCGTGGACCTTCGCAATTAAAATGGGGACCGCTTGTTCGTCACCATCCGTGGTTCGGCGGGTGTTGATGGGCGGGCAGAAAATATCTTTGCTGCCTATATGCGAATGCGCAGGGAAAATGCAAATTTTGCGAATCATTCTCAGTAATGCCCAATTCTTGGGTCGGTTTAGATTGAATTACGCGATCTGCTGCGCTCGGCTCTCGACAGGTCGCGGATTCCAAGGCAGATGGGAACGCCATGATCTATCTTGATTATCAAGCGACAACCCCGTTGGCACCCGAGGCCAAGGACGCCATGCTGAAATGGATGGGCGCGGCGGATGATGTTCCCGCCTTTGCCAATCCCGCCAGCACCCACCGCGCAGGGCGCGCCGCCGCCGCCATGGTCGAAGTGGCGCGGGACCAAGTGGCCGCTTTGCTGCCCGAAAATGGGCGGGTCTATTTTACATCGGGCGCGACAGAGGCGCTGAATTGGGCGCTGTTTTGTGCGTCGCGCGAATATTCGGGCGGTGTTGCTGGTCTGGCGATTGAACATGCCGCCACGCTGCAATGTTTGGAAAAATTACAAGCGGCGATCTTGCCCGTCGATGCGGCGGGCGTGGCTTTGCCGGTCGATGATGCGCGGATCCCCGAACATGGCCTTGTCGCCATGATGTTGGTGAACAATGAAGTTGGCACGATTCAGCCGGTGCAGGATTTTGCCGCCGCCGCCCATGCCAAGAACAGCTTGCTGCTCTGTGATGCGGTGCAGGGATATGGCCGTTTCGCCATTCCGGATGGCGCAGATATGGTGGCTGTGTCGGCGCATAAAATTCATGGACCCAAGGGCATTGGCGCTTTGTGGGTGCGGGATGGGGTGGATTTGCCGCCGCTGATGCTGGGCGGCGCGCAGGAACAAGGAATGCGGTCGGGCACCGTGTCGCCGATGCTATGTGCCGGATTTGGCGCGGCCGCGGCCTTGGCGGCGCAGAATTTTGACGCGGATGCTAAGCATGTCGCCCATTTATGGGATGTGGCGCGGGCGATGTTGCCGGAATGGACGATCAACGGGTCGGTCGATCAACGCTATCGCGGGAATATGAATATTCGCCGCGACGGGGTGAATGGGCTGCGCCTGATGTCGGATGCGCGCAATATTGCCTTTTCGCTGGGCAGTGCATGTGGCAGCGGGTCGGGCAAGGTCAGCCATGTGCTGCGCGCTATGGGTATGAGCGAAGGCGAAGCCCGTTCGTCCATCCGATTGGGCTGGGGGCGTTATACCAGCGAAGAAGAATTGCGTTCGGCGCTAGATGCGATCCGACAAGCGGCACTGTTGCAAGGGGTGAATTGATGCGCATAACCTTTCTTCACGCCGATGGTCAGGGCGAAACCCATGCAGAGGCGGCGGCTGGCGACACATTGTTGAACGCTGCGCAAATCGCCCTGATGCCGTTGGAGGGGACCTGCGAAGGGCAGATGGCCTGTTCGACCTGCCATGTCATTGTGGACAAGGAATATTTTGATCGCCTGCCCATCGCCAGCGATATGGAAGAAGATATACTGGATTTGGCCGCTGGCGTGCGGCGGACCAGCCGATTGGCGTGCCAGATTATCTTGACCGATGAATTGGATGGCTTGGTGGTGAAAATTCCGCCCGAAAGCCGCAATATGCAAACAGGGCGGTAAACGCCGCCAAGGACCTGACCCTAGATATGGCAAGCGCAAAGCACTCAAATATCAGGATTTGAACAATATTTCGGCGCTGTGCTTGCAATATCGCAAATCCCCCGCCATATGCGCCGTGGGAGTCGGGCGGACGTAGTCTTCGCCAACCCGGTCAGGTCCGGAAGGAAGCAGCCGTAACGAATTCGCTACGGGTCGTTCCGGCTCCCACCCCATCAAAATATATCTGAAAATATATTGTCGAATAGGGCCAAAGATTGGCTCAAATCCCCTTCGACAAGATGGGCTGCGCCCCTTACATAGTGGGCATGAATGATTCCGTGACCGACGATATGCCGATGAATGGGCTGGGCCTTGATGAGCCTGTTCAGCCGCAAACTGCGCCCAATAACGGCCCGTATCGGGTATTGGCCCGCAAATATCGCCCGCAAACCTTTGCGGAGTTAATCGGCCAAGATGCGATGGTTCGCACGTTGGGCAATGCCATTGCGCGCGACCGCTTGGCCCATGCGTTCTTGATGACCGGCGTTCGCGGGGTCGGCAAAACATCGACCGCGCGTTTGATTGCCAAGGCGCTGAACTGCATCGGCCCCGATGGACAGGGCGGCCCGACCATCGACCCATGCGGCGTGTGCGAGCCATGCCGCGCGATTACCGAAGGCCGGCATATCGACGTTATCGAAATGGATGCCGCATCGAACACCGGCGTCGATGATGTGCGCGAGATTATCGAGGCGGTGCGCTATGCCGCTGTGTCGGCGCGCTATAAAATCTATATTATCGACGAAGTGCATATGTTGACGCGCAACGCGTTTAATGCGCTGTTGAAAACGTTGGAAGAACCGCCCGCGCATGTGAAATTCCTGTTCGCGACGACCGAAGTGAATAAGGTGCCGGTGACGGTCTTGTCGCGGTGCCAACGCTTTGATTTGCGGCGTATTACGCCGGATATGCTGTTCGACCATTTCACGCAAATATTGGCGAAGGAACAGGTTAGCGCCGAAGACGCCGCGACATGGTTGATCGCTCATGCCGCCGAAGGGTCGGTGCGCGACGGCTTGTCGATTTTGGACCAAGCCATTGCCCATGCCGATTTGGACGGCGGCGGCACGATCAGCGCCGATCAGGTGCGCCATATGTTGGGCCTGTCGGACCGCAGCGTCACCGCCAATTTGCTGGCCCATATATTGGAAGGCGATGCGGGCGCGGCGATTGATTTGGTGCGGGCGCAATATGCGCTGGGCATTGAGCCGATCACCTTGGTGCGCGGGCTGATGGATTTGGTCCATTCGGTGACGCTGGCGAAATTGTCGCGCTTTGATGACCCTGCTTTGGCCCCTCAGGACCGCGAACGCATTATGGCATGGGCGCAGGCGATGGGCTTTGCGCCGCTTAATCGCCTGTGGCAATTGCTGCTGACGGGGCATGACGAGGTGCTGCGCGCCAACCAGCCGCTGGAACATGTGGAAATGCTGTTGCTGCGCGTCGTCTATGCCGCCACCATGCCAGACCCCGGCGAATTGGCGAAGCTGTTGGCGCAGGCCAATTTTGCGGGCTTGCCCGCGCCGACGCCCATGGCCGCACCCGTGGCCGCCGCGCCGCTAGCACCGGCGCCGCTATCTGCACCGGTTCCAGCGCCCGCGCCCGATCCTGCACCCGTTGTCGCCGAAATGGCTGCGCCAGTCCCTGCGCCCGTGCCCGAGTATGCGCCGATAGCCGAGGCCAGCAGCATGGCGGAGGAAGCGGCCCCAGCCGCAGACCAGAATGCGCCGTCGCCCGTCGCCGCGCCGTCTTTGGCCGAGGTCGCGCCATGGGATGATCAGCCTGAGGTTGAGGTTGAAGTTGAAGTTGGGCCTGAACCTGAGGTTGCTCCCGCTCCCGCTCCGCAAGATCAGGTCATGCGCGATCCGCCCAGCTTGCTGGCACCGGCAGACAGTGTTGGCGCTGAGATGCCGCTGATCGCGGAGCCGAGCGTGGATGACAGCGCGTTGCGGCCCGTGGACGGCGAAACGGCTCCATTGTTTGATGCGCCCCATAGCGATGCCCGCGAACCCGCGCGCGCTGCGGCAGAGGGGCAGGACGCGAAGGAAGCTCCGGCGGAGGCCCTGACCATCGCCCAATTGCATCATTTGATGGACAGCAATGGCCGCCATGTTTTGGCGGGGCTGATTCATGACCATATGCGCCCGATCAGCTTGGAAGCAGGGTTGATCTGCTATGAAGCCTGTGATGCGCTGGCGCACGAGTTTCCGCGCCGCTTGGGCGATGCTTTGTTCGAACTGACAGGCAGCCGTTGGCGCGTGCGCGATGACGTGGGGCATGGGCGGCCCAGCCTGTTGGATATGGAAAAAGCCAAGTTGGCGGACAATGACGCGCGTGTGCGGGATTTGCCTGTAGTAAAGGCCGCTTTGGCGACTTTTCCCGACGCCAGTCTTGAAGAGCCAAAATAATCAGCATAGGGCAGGTTTATGAAATCGATTGAAGAGATGATGAAGGCTGCTCAGGAAGCCGCCGCAACCGTTCAGGCCCAAATGCAAGAAGCGCAGGCCAAGCTCGACACGGTCGAGGTGGAAGGCGTTTCTGGCGGCGGCTTGGTGAAAGTTTTGGCCAGCGCCAAAGGGCGCATCAAAAGCATCCAAATTGATGACAGCCTGATGGTGATGTCGGAAAAGCAAATGCTGGAAGATTTATTGGCTGCTGCATTTAACGATGCACGGGAAAAGGCCGACGTTGTGAGCAACGAAGAAATGGGCCGCATGACCAGCAGCTTACCGCTTCCTCCTGGATTCAAGCTGCCATTTTGATGGGCCGTGCGCGACATTGGCGCGCCCTTTCCACAGCTTTTTGCATCGGTCCGTTATTGAACAACGGACGAACTGCGCCATATTAGCGTTTAAATCCGTAATGCAGAGGACGCGGCATCGCGCAAGATGCCCGTCCTAGGAGCCCTAATGACGCAATCTTTCCCCTTACTTCCCCTTCGCGATATTGTGGTATTCCCCCACATGATCGTTCCGCTGTTTGTTGGGCGGGACCGGTCGGTTGCGGCGCTGGAAGTCGCCATGGAAAGCGACAAGGAAATTTTTCTGGTCGCCCAGCTTGATCCCGGTGAGGATGATCCGGCGCGCGACGATCTTTATGATATCGGCGTTGTGGCGACCGTGCTGCAATTGTTGAAATTGCCCGACCGCACGGTGCGCGTGTTGGTCGAAGGGAAACGCCGTGCGACATTGAAATCGCTGACGTCCCAAGACAAAGCCGTGATCGCGAATGTCGAAATTCTTGAAGATGTTGTGGACGACAGCAAGGATACGGCTGCGTTGATGCGTTCGGTGATGGATCAATTTGAATCCTATACCAAGCTCAACAAGAAAATGCCCGCCGATGCGGCGTCGCAATTGGCGGAATTCACCGATCCATCGCGCTTGGCCGACAGCGTGGCAGGCAATTTGAACATCAAAGTCGCCGACCGTCAGGCCTTGCTGGTCGAAAGCGAACCGTCCAAGCGTTTGGAAATGGTCTTCGCCTTCATGGAAGGCGAATTGGGCGTCTTGCAGGTCGAAAAGAAAATTCGCGGCCGCGTGAAGCGCCAAATGGAAAAGAGCCAGCGCGAATATTATTTGAATGAGCAGTTGAAAGCCATTCAGCGCGAATTGGGCAATGACAGCGGCGACGGCGGCGACGAATTGGCGGAATTGCAAGCCAAGATCGACAAGCTGAAGCTGAGCGCGGAAGCCAAAGCCAAAGCCGAAGCGGAAATGAAAAAGCTGCGCGCCATGGCCCCTATGTCGGCCGAGGCGACGGTGGTTCGCAATTATTTGGACGTGCTGATTGGCTTGCCTTGGGGCAAAAAATCCAAGCTGAAGCGCGACATCGCCAAGGCGCAAGCGGTGCTGGACGGCGACCATTATGCCTTGGAAAAGGTCAAAGACCGGATCATCGAATATCTCGCCGTGCAGGCGCGCACCAACAAGCTGAAGGGGCCGATCCTGTGCCTCGTCGGCCCTCCGGGTGTTGGGAAAACATCGCTGGGCCGCAGCATTGCCAAAGCGACCGGACGCGAATTCATTCGCCAGTCGCTGGGCGGCGTGCGCGATGAAAGCGAAATTCGCGGCCATCGCCGCACCTATATTGGCTCGTTGCCAGGCAAAATCGTCACCAACCTGAAAAAGGCTGGCACGATGAACCCGCTGATCTTGCTTGATGAAATCGACAAGCTGGGTCAGGATTTCCGGGGTGATCCGGCGTCTGCGCTGCTTGAAGTGTTGGACCCAGAACAGAATAATAAATTCCAGGACCATTATCTGGAGGTTGATGTCGACCTGTCTGACGTGATGTTTGTCACCACGGCCAATTCGCTCAACCTGCCTCAGCCTTTGCTAGACCGGATGGAAATCATCCGTCTGGAAGGCTATACCGAGGATGAAAAGGTCGAGATTTCCAAGCTTCACCTGATCGCCAAGCAGATTGAAATGCACGGCCTGAAAAAGGGTGAGTTTGAGCTGACCGACGAAGGTTTGCGCGACCTGATCCGCTATTATACCCGTGAAGCGGGTGTGCGGACGCTGGAACGGGAAATTGCCCGTTTGGCCCGCAAGGCGCTGCGCAAGATTTTGGAAGGCAAAGCGACCAGCGTGGTGGTGACGGCTGAAAATCTGTCCGAATTTGCTGGTGTTCGCAAATATCGCCACGGCGAATCTGACCGCGAAGATCAGGTCGGCGCGGTGACCGGCTTGGCATGGACAGAGGTGGGCGGCGAATTGCTAACCATCGAAACCGTGACAGCGGCGGGTAAGGGCCAGATCAAGACCACCGGTAAATTGGGCGATGTGATGAAGGAATCGGTGCAAGCCGCGCTGTCTTTCGTCAAAGCCCGCGCACCGGCTTATGGGATCAAGCCCAGCCTGTTTGCGCGCAAGGACATTCATATTCACTTGCCCGAAGGCGCGGTTCCCAAAGACGGCCCATCGGCGGGCGTTGGTATGGTGACGGCCATGGTTTCGACCATGACCGGTGTCGCGGTGCGCAGCGATGTGGCGATGACGGGCGAGGTCACATTGCGTGGCCGTGTGCTGGCCATTGGCGGGTTGAAGGAAAAATTGCTGGCGGCGCTGCGCGGCGGCATCAGCACGGTTTTCATCCCGCAAGAAAATGAAAAAGATTTGGCGGATATTCCCGCCAATATCACCAGCGGTTTGACCATCATTCCGGTGTCCCATGTCGATGAAGTTTTGGCCGGTGCGTTGGTATCCAAATTGGAACCGATCGAGTGGACCGAAGCCGATGAATTGGCCGCTTCACCGGTTGCGGGTGGATCGACGGACACGGAAAAGGCGATTCGCCATTAATTCCATAAGTGGATGAAATTGAGGAGTGGATTGTAATCCACTCCTTATTCGTCGCAAAAAGCTAGTTTTTTGGTCGCTTTCCGCGCTTTTTGCTTTGACAATATGCGGGGAAACAGCGTTAGTGTCGCCACATGGCCTGACCATGAATCATTTACTTTATCCAATGCAGGGGTTCCTTAGGCATGAACAAACAAGACCTGATCGCCACCGTCGCTGACTCGAGCGGTTTGACCAAGGCTGACGCGAGCAAAGCAGTAGAGGCCGTGTTCGAGGCGATCACGGCTTCGCTGAAGAAGGGCGACGAAGTTCGTCTGGTTGGTTTCGGTACCTTTGCTGTTAGCCAGCGCAAGGCATCGACCGGCCGTAACCCACGCACCGGCGAAACGATGACCATCGAAGCGTCGAACCAGCCCAAGTTCAAGGCTGGCAAGGCTCTGAAGGATGCCGTCAACTAAGTTTGACGTTATTCCGCTTGAAAAGCACGGGCCGCAATGAAAGTTGCGGCCCGTTTCATTTGGGGAAATGGCAATTCCCGCAAAAACCCCATTGCAATCACGCGCATAAGCGGTATTGGAAACCCTACATTCGCTGCGGCCTAGATGCCCAGCCGGATGGGCGCGTAGCTCAGCGGTAGAGCACACCCTTCACACGGGTGGGGTCACAGGTTCAATCCCTGTCGCGCCCACCATGTTTTCAATAACTTATGTTGATGCATGGCGGTTTCCATGAAAAATCCATGAAACTCTTGCTTTCGCATTAGTGGATGTTTGTTCCTTCTTTGCTTGGACAGCCTGGCGTTTAGGAATAACCATCCTGGCCATGAGTGCGGTGCCTAGGTGGCAATGAGCTATGTTACGGGCTCTGTTGCAAAGATTGGCGGCAGTCAGAGGTAGGCTGTCGCTCTGCGCC
>CAZIVW010000033.1:6243-26026 GCA_964542975.1 uncultured Sphingopyxis sp. | reverse complement strand
CTAATGGCAATTTTCTGGCAATATTCAAACCATGGTGCGCGAACTAGCGTTCTGGACGATAAAGCGTTTGCTCACCTCCAAATTTATGACAGCTGGGAACGAGAGGATTTTATACCCGAACTACACAGAGAATTTATTTCTAAAATTGGGCGAATATAGATCACCCGCCAGCAATAACCGCCAAAAACTCTTCCCCCCAAGCTTCCAGCTTTTTCGCGCCTACCCCAGGAATGCGCGCCATCTCATAGAGCGTCGATGGCCGTTCATTGGCCATCGCGCGCAGCGCCGCATCATGGAAAATCACATAGGGCGGCACACCCGCCTCCGCCGCCAACTCGCGCCGCCGCGCGCGCAGTGCGTCGAACAACGGGTCGCCCACAGGATTGGCGGCGGATGCCGTCCATCCCTCGCGCTTCGTGCGTTTCAGCGGGGGTTCCGCCATTAACACCGGCTTTTCGCCCTTCAATATGGGCCGCGCCGCCGTGCCCAGCATCAACCCACCATGCTCGGTCGTCGCCAAGGCATCCCGCGCCACAAGGCTGCGAACCAACGGCTTAATCATCCGCGCTTCATAACTGCCAACTATGCCAAAAACCGACAATTTATCATGGCCTCGCGCCGTCACCCGCTCGTCGGCCTTGCCCAGCAACACCTGCTCAATATGCCCCGCGCCATAACTTTGGCCCGTGCGATATACGGCGGAGAGCAGCTTTTGCGCCAACACGCTAGCGTCAATCTGGCGCGGCGGGTCCAAGCAGATATCGCAATTGCCGCATGTCTCGGCGGGCGTCTCGCCAAAATGGCGCAGCAACAAGGCGCGCCGACACTCCACCGTTTCCACCAGCGCCGCCAGCGCCTCCAACCGCGCCCGCTCGCTGGCAATCCTCGCCTCCGGCAATTCATTCAGCCGCATCCGCGCCCGCGCAAAATCCTCCGCGCCCCACAGCATCAGCGCCTCAGCAGGGTCGCCGTCACGCCCCCCGCGCCCCGTTTCTTGATAATAGCCCTCAATCGATTTCGGCAGCCCCGCATGGGCAACAAAGCGCACATCCGGCTTATCAATGCCCATGCCGAACGCCACAGTGGCCGTCACAATACCATCCTCGGACGCCACAAATTCACTCTGCACCCGCGCCCGCACCTCCGGCGACAGCCCCGCATGATAAGCCGCCACCTTCCGCCCCGTCATCTCGGCCAGTTGCACCGCCAGCTTCTCCGCGCCCGTCCGCGTCGGCGTATAAACAATCCCCGCTCCGGGATTTTCCTCAATAAATTCCTTCAATTGCCGCGCCATCCCCACGCGGGGCCGTATGGCGTAACGAATATTGGCGCGGTCAAATCCGGCCAAAATCAACCCATCGGGGTCAATCCCCAATTGCACCAATATATCGGCCCGCGTGTGCCGATCCGCCGTGGCGGTCAACGCCAAGCGCGGCACATCGCCAAAATGGTCCAACAAAGGCCGCAACAGCCGATAATCGGGCCGAAAATCATGCCCCCATTCGGACACGCAATGCGCCTCATCAATCGCGAACAGCGCGGGCGGGTTGCTTTCCAACAAGCCCCGAAACCCATCCCCCGTCGCCCGTTCCGGCGCGACATATAGCAAATCCAGCGCACCATCGCGGTATGCCTGTCGCGTCTCTGCCTGATCCACATCGGCGCTGGTCAGGCTGGCCGCCCGTATCCCCGCCGCCCGCGCCCCGCGCAATTGGTCGTGCATCAACGCAATCAACGGCGACACCACAATCACACAGCCGTTCAAGGCCACCGCCGGCAATTGATAGGTCAGCGATTTCCCCGCCCCCGTCGGCATCACGGCCAGCGTGCTTTGCCCCGCCATCACGCGGCCCACCACCTCGGCCTGACGCCCCCGAAAAGCATCATAACCAAAGGTGGATTTTAACAGCGGCAACAACGCATCAGCATCAGGGAAAGCAGACATGCTCAAGCTCATAGGGGGGATGGCGGACCAGCGAAAGGCGTTTAGTCCGTCCCCTCTTCCTTCTCCGCCTGCTGCCTTGCCCACATATCGGCATACAGCCCCTGCATGCCCAGCAACTGCTCATGCGTGCCCGTCTCGGCCACACGGCCTTTTTCCAGCACAATGATGCGGTCCGCATGGGTAACGGTCGACAGGCGATGCGCGATCACCAAGGTCGTGCGCCGCTTCGAAATCCGCTCCAGCGTGTCCTGAATCGCTGCTTCCGTGCGGCTGTCCAGCGCGCTGGTCGCTTCATCCAAAATCAGCACCGGCGGATTTTTCAGCAAGGTCCGCGCAATCGCCACCCGCTGCTTCTCCCCGCCCGACAGCTTCAGCCCGCGCTCACCCACCTGCGTTTCATATCCCGCCGGCAAGCCTTCAATAAAGCCATCAATCGCCGCGCCCTTGGCCGCTTCCACAACCTCAGTCGCTTCCGCCCCTTCGCGGCCATAGGCAATATTATAGCCAATGCTGTCGTTAAACAGCACGGTATCCTGCGGCACAATGCCAATCGCCCCGCGCAAGCTGGTCTGCGTCACGGCGCGAATATCCTGCCCATCAATCAAGATGCGCCCGCCCGTCGGGTCGTAAAAACGGAACAACAGCCGCGCGATGGTCGATTTGCCCGCCCCCGATGGACCAACAATGGCCAGAGTCTGCCCCGCCTCCACCGCAAAGCTCACCCCGTCCAAAATGCTGCGGTCCTTATCATAACCAAAGCGCACATCGTCAAAGGTCACGCTGCCGCCCGCAACCCGCAAATCGGCCGCGCCGCGCATATCCTGAATCTCGGGCTTGGCGTCGATCAGGCGGAACATCGCCTCCATATCAATCACGCCTTGGCGCACCATCCGATACACCATGCCCAGCATGTCCAATGGCCGGAACAACTGCATCAACAATGTGTTGACCAACACCACATCGCCGGTCTGAAATTCGCCGCGTGACCAGCCCCACACCGTATACCCCATCGCCGCCGCCATCGCGGCATTGGTGATGAAACTTTGACCAATATTCAACCAAGCAAGGCTATTTTCGCTCTTAATCGCGGCGCGCGCATAACGGTCCGCCACATCGCGATACCGCGACGCTTCGCGCTCTTCCGCGCCGAAATATTTGACGGTTTCATAATTCAGCAAACTATCCACGCTGCGCCCCACGGTCAGCGTGTCCAAATCATTCATCTGCATCCGCAGCGCATTGCGCCAATCGGTGATTTTGCGCGTAAAGATGATGTATAAAATCACCATCAACGCCGTCATGCTGGCCAGCCCAAAGCTGAATTTCATCCAGAAAATCACCAACACCGCAGTCAATTCAATGATCGTCGGCGCAATGTTGAACAACAGGAAATAAAGCATCGTATCAATGCTCTTGGTCCCGCGCTCAATCACCTTGGTCACTTCGCCCGTGCGCCGCGCCAAATGGAACCGCAAACTCAGGCTGTGCAAATGGGTAAAGGTCTGCACCGCCAATTCGCGGGTCGCATCCTGCCCCACCCGCTCAAAAACAACATTGCGCAAATTATCGAACAACACGCCAAAGAAACGCGCACTGGCATAAGCGACCACCAACCCAATGGTCAGCGCCACACCCGCTTCCATGCCCGGCACCATGCGATCAATCGCCGCGCCATATACAAAGCCCATGCTCAGCTGCACGGCCTTGGACAATAGCACGATCAGCGCCGCGCCCATGATCCGCAGCTTATGCTCGCGCTGCCCCGCTGGCCATAAATAGGGTAAAAAGCGCTTCAGCGTGGGCCATAATGCTGGCTCCTGCCCGCCCATGGCCGAACTATGATGATCGGGTGGCATGTCGGGCTCCTTCGCAAAATCACTGGCATGTTTATTTTGTAAAACAGGCGGCCCAACCCCATGGTCAGCCGCCTATCTCGGAAATGGGGCTACGCACGGTCCGGCGCAAGCCCCCTATATCCGCTTGGGTCATCCACCAGCCCCTCGGACCAGCGCATAACGCCAAGGCGGTGTATCAATCGCGTTTCGGCACCGTAAAGGTCCCCGTCACACGGCCACCGGTGCCGCCCTGCACGGCATTGCCGTCCGGCCCGCGCCCCGCGCCCTTGCCATCCACCGTCGCACGGCCACTGTTCAAGTCGATCACCAAACGGCCACCGCTCAAATTATTGCCCTGCTGGCGCAATTGCACATTGCCCACCATGGTAATCAGCTTGCGGTCCAAATCATAAATGGCAACATTGCCGCGCGCTTGCTCCGTGCCCTTGGTCACGGTCACGCCGCCCGTCGCATCCAGCCGGTTCACCGATATGCCGCCGTCGCGGTTATAAGCCACCGTCATGCGCGGGGCCGTGACGGTCAAACCCGCTTGGTTCACCACCACATTGCCCGCCAACACCACACGGTCGGCGCGGTCCTGCACTTCGATGCTGCTGGCGGCAAAATCCACGGGGGCGTTGCTATTGTGATTGGCCAGCGCCTGCGCCTGCGCGCTATGCCCCACGCCATTGGCCAAAATCGCGGCGCTCGCCACGCCAAAACCCACCAAGCCCAAGGCCATGCTGCGGCGCGCGGTTCCGCGCGGCGTCATCTTGCGGTTCATTTCAACACTCCTTGGTTGATCCGCAGCCGTGCGTTACCGGTCAGCTTGATCGTTCGTGCATCCAAATCTGCTTGCACTTCATTGGCGGAAAAACGCCCCACGTTCAACTGACCCTGAACACCGCCGCGCCCAGCCATACTGCGATTCTTCATATCAATGGCGACATTGGTCACGTCGATAATATAGCCTTCATTGGTGCGCAGTTGCACCAAACCGGGCACGTCGACCTGCTCATTATCCATATTATAGGCGCCGCTCTTGGCGGCCAATGTCGCTGGTCCGCTATCCAATTTGATCGCAGCCGATAAATCCTGCAGCCGCACCACCGGTTCCGACGAACTTTTCTGCACCGCGCTCCCCGCGATCAAGGCAAAGGGTTGGCCCTTATTATCCTGCCCACGATATTCAGCGCGGCTGACCTTCATCCGCTCTTTCGCCACTTCCACCTTATCCTTGGCTAGCAAAAAGCTAATTTCGCTGCGCTGGGTAAAGGGGGAAAACAGCAAAATCGCGGCGATCACGCCAATCAGCACAGGCAAAATCAGACGCAAAGACGCAATCAGCCGGTCATATGCGGACCCGCGTCTTGCCATATTCTTGCGCTGTTGCCTCTGCCTCTCGGCGCGTTCGGACACGATCTACTTCCTCAACTTTTGGCTCAACTATGGGCGAAAATATCGGTTTCCGGCCAGCCTGCCAAATCCAATGCCGCACGGGTCGGCAAGAAATCGAAACAGGCCTGCGCCAATTCCATCCGGCCTTCGCGCACCAAACGTTCGTCCAACACGGTCTTCATGGCGTGCAAGAATCGCACGTCACTGGCGGCATAATCCTTTTGCGCGTCGGTCAGTTCCGCCGCCCCCCAATAGCTGGACTGTTGCTGTTTGGACACATCTTGGCCCAATAATTCGCGCACCAATTCTTTCAACCCGTGCCGGTCGGTATAGGTCCGCACCAGCCGCGATGCGATTTTGGTGCAATATACAGGGGCCGTCACCACGCCAAAGGCTTGCTGCATGGCGGCAATATCGAATCGACCAAAATGAAACAGCTTCAGCCGCGCTGGGTCCGTCAAAATGGCCTTCAGCACCGGTGCGTCAAATTGGCTATTCGGGCCGAAACGCACCAAATGCTCGTCTCCTTTCCCGTCGCTAATCTGCACCACACACAGGCGATCGCGCAGCGGGTTAAGGCCCATCGTTTCGGTATCGATGGCCACAGGCCCGTCAGCTAACACGCCTTCAGGCAGATCTTCTTCGTGGAAATATACGCTCATAGCAGATTGTCTTAGGGCAAGCGGACGCGCTGCTCAATGCTTCGCTGTGACAAATTCCGATATGGTAAAAAACAACGCCCCCACCCGCCACGCAGCCCTGCGACGAGCCGTGATTTATCCCTTGCTCAGCGGATGCATTTTCTATTCGCGTAACGCGAACGAATAGTTTATATATTGTTTTGTTAGTGGCGTGGGCGAGTCCGCGTCCATGGTGAACTGCGTCTCCCGTCCGGCGCATTTGCCGGTCGAATGGGGTGTGGACGTGCTGAAAGCGAATAGTAGCCAATGAGTTTCAACAAAGATCGCCGTGGTCACCGTGGACGCCGCGGGCGCGATGATTTTGGTGGTGGTTTCGACGGTGGTTTCGAACCTGCACCTTATGGCGGTGACAGCTATGGCGGTGGCCGTGGCGGTTTCGGCGATGACCGTGGGGGCCGTGGCGGCTTCGGCGGCGGCGACCGTTTCGGCGGTGGTGACCGTGGCGGCTTCGGCGGCGGCGATCGCAGCGGCGGTGGCGGCTTCGGCGGCGGCAACCGTGGCGGTGGCTTCGGCGGCGGTCGTGGCGGCGGCATGCCCGCTCAGGTTGTTGGTGAAGGCACCGGCACCGTAAAATTCTTCAACGCTGGCAAGGGCTTCGGTTTCGTCGCTCGTGATGACGGCGGCGAAGACGTATTCGTGCATATCAGCGCTGTTGAACAAATCGGCCTGACCGGTCTGGCATCGGGTCAACCGCTGGGCTTCACCTTGGTGGAACGCAATGGCAAGATTTCGGCCATCGATCTCAAGATCGACGGCGAACCTATGCCGGTCGAAGAATTCGCACCGCGCCGCGACGACCGTGGCCCACGCGAAGACGCCCCTCGCGGCGCACGTGGTCGCCGTCAACTGACCGGCGAACGCACGTCGGGCACCGTGAAATTCTTCAACGCGACCAAGGGCTTCGGCTTCATCGCGCGTGACGACAACCAAGCAGACGCCTTTGTGCACATCAGCGCCGTTCAACGCGCTGGCATGACCGGCCTCGAAGAAGGCGACCGCGTTGCCTTCGATATCGAAGTCGACGATCGCGGCAAATTTGCTGCCGTCAACATCGAAGCTTCGGCTGACTAATCAGCCCCTTTGGGCTTAAAAGATGGGGCCGCTTAGCGGCTCCATTTTTTTTACATTTTTTCGCGCCAACACCCCAATGGCATGGAACAGGCTTGGCATCCGCCGCCTTTCCGCCCGAATCAGACCCCAAAAAAGGGCGCTCGGTAATCCGGCGCCCTTTTTCTATATCTTCCTTCTGGCGTCTTGCGCCTGTCCGAACCGGCTCAGGCTTATGCTGCCGTGGCTTCCAAAAACCAGATACGCTGTTCGGCTTCATCCACCCAGCCATCGACCAGACCGCTGGTCGCAATATCGCCCTGCGCCTCCGCCGCCGCCTTGGCGACTCGCAACTGGTCCGCCAAAATGCGGTTATCCGCAGCCAAATTGCGCACCATATCCTCGGCGCTCACGCTGCCTGCGTCATCATCCTTAATGGTCTGACGACGGGCAATATCGCCAATCGACCGCAAGGTCGGGGCGCTATTTTTCCGCACCCGCTCGGCAATCAAATCGGTGCTGGCCATAATCTGCAAGGCCTGCTCGTCGAACAATAAATGCAAATCCCGGAAACGTGGGCCCGACACATGCCAATGATAATTTTTGGTTTTCAAAAACAAGGCATAGCTATCGGCCAACACCGCATTCAGGGCGTCCACCACCGAATATTCATTCTTGCCTTCATCATGGGACATGTAAAAATTCCTTTCCGCTTCTATGCCTTAGTCTGACGCGCACCGCGCCTCAGGGCAAGCACAACCGCTCTCATGGCGATCATCTTTGTCAGACATGGAATATAGGTCATCCCAACGGGCTTTGCCCGTCAAAAGGCTGATTGACACAAATCGACAAAATCAATCAATTTGGCAAAATAGATCAGAAATCTACAAAATTCAGATCATCCGACCGCCGCCTATGCGCCCAAACGCACCGCGACCAACGCCAGCCAATGGTCAACATGGCGATCACAAGCCCCCAAATCGGGCATTTGCGCCGCATCCGCCATCATATCCAGATAAACCGACGCAATGCCGCGCGCTCCATCGGGACCAAGATGCCGAATCATCTGCTGCGCCAATCCCGCCAACAAGGCCAAGCCTTGCTCCCCCGCATATTGGTGCAAATGCCCTGCCTCGACGCGAATCTGCGCCGGACCCAATTGCCCCAACCGGTCACGCAGCCGCCGAATCGGCTCCGCCATTCCCTGTGCGTCCCGAATATTTTCCGCCAAAGCGACAGGCATCACATCAACCTCCGGACAAGCCGCCCCAATTGACGCGGCACCAGCCAAGATGATCGCAATTTATGAAATCTCGCTTACACACAGCGCCCAAACGGTCCGAATATTCGTCAGAACGGACCAATTTCTGGGCCGGCGGCTTCCCGCCCATTGTTTTCATGGCCGATGCTGGGATCGTGCCTTATGTTTCGACCGATACATATCCCGGTCTGCCTCAGCCAAAATGCTGACCCCGCTCTCGCCCCCGCGCAGCATCGCCACGCCATAACAGGCGGACAGGGCAATGGCCTGCCCTTCAAACATCGCGGGGCTTTCCGCCAAAGCCGCAGCAATCCGCCGCACCTGCTCGCCCGCCTCATCGCGATCTGCCTTGACCAACAACAAGCCAAATTCATCGCCGCCAATACGCGCCGCCATATCGCCCGCGCCGACCAAGGCGGCCACACGGCCCGCCACTTCCATCAAGGCGAAATCCCCCGCCGCATGACCATGGCGATCATTAATCGCCTTTAATTGGTTCATATCCATGAACAGCACCGCGCCCCGCTCCTCTGCCGGATCCAGCGCAACCAATTGTTTTTTAATACAAGATAAGAAATGACGGCGGTTATACAGCGGCGTCAATGTATCGCGCTGCGCCACCCGTTCCAATTCGCTCATCGCTGCGCGCAACAGGCTATTTTCCTGCTGCAACTGGGCACATAGCTGCCGCAGCGCCGCCAATTCCTGTTGGAACATCCGGTCCTGCGGCGCGGTGCCGTCCATGCGCGCGCGGCCATCCTGCTGGGCCCGTGCGATGGACGCAGCAAGAGCATTATACTCGCCTTCCGCCCCCCGCTCTATGTCCAACGCCTCGCCTCCCATCGCGTCCGGTCCCCCCAGCACCACTAATGACACCCTTTATGCCATTACCACCCCACTCCCTAGCAAGAGGTAAATTGCCCCAATTGCGGTTCATTTTGGCTGTATTTTGTCCGTTTCCTTCCCAACATTGCCCGCGCGCCCACGAATCGCTAGGGGGAGACGATCATAGCTGGCGGAGTGAATCGTCAGAGCATCAGGGGTAAAGGTCATCATGCAAGCCAGCGCACCGCTTGTCGGCGTCATCATGGGCAGCCAGTCGGATATGCCGACCATGGAACATGCGGTTCAGATTCTCGAAGAATTTGGCATCCCCCATGAAGTGCGCATTGTGTCCGCCCACCGCACCCCCGACCGTTTGGTCGAATATGCCAAAACGGCGGCGGATCGCGGCCTGAAAACCATTATTGCGGGCGCAGGCGGCGCGGCGCATTTGCCGGGCATGGTCGCCTCCATGACGCGGCTGCCGGTGCTGGGCGTTCCGGTGCAAACCGCCGCCCTCAGCGGCGTCGACAGCCTATATTCCATCGTCCAAATGCCGGGCGGCATCCCCGTCGCCACCTTTGCGATTGGCAAGGCGGGCGCGAAAAATGCGGGCCTTTTCGCCGCCGCCATGCTGGCCAATGAAAATCCCGCCCTCGCCGATCATCTCCAGGCTTGGCGCAGCGCACAAAGCGACAGCGTCGCCGTCATTCCCACCCGCGCCCCTATCGAAGGTTAAACATCATGCTTCCTGCCGGATCGACCATCGGAATTTTGGGCGGCGGCCAATTGGGCCGCATGTTGGCGATCCCCGCCGCGCAATTGGGCTATCAAGTCCATATTTACGCCCCCGACGCCGAATCGGTGGCGGCCCATGTTGCCGCGCATCACACCCGCGCCGCATGGGATGATGAACAACGCCTCGCCGGTTTCGCCGCGAAATGCGATGTCGTCACGCTGGAATTTGAAAATGTTCCCGTCGACACCATCCGTTTTTTGTCCGGCCATGTCGCGGTCCACCCCGGCGCGCGCGCCTTGGAAATCGCCCAAGACCGCTTAGCCGAAAAGCAGTTCGTCGCCGATATGGGCGGCCGCACCGCCCCCTTTGCCGCCGTCCCCAACCGCGCCGCGCTGGACGAAGCCATTGCCAAAATCGGCACCCCCGCCATTTTGAAAACCAACCGTATGGGCTATGATGGCAAGGGCCAATTTCGCCTGCAATCGCCATCGGACGCGGATGCCGCATGGACAGCGATTGGCGAACAATCCGCCATTCTCGAAGGTTTTGTTTCTTTTGACCATGAATTCAGCGTCATCATGGTGCGCGGTCAAGACGGCGAAATGCGCTTCTGGGACAGCAGCCTGAATATCCACCAAGACGGCATCCTCGCCACATCGACGCTGCCGCCGCCGCAAATCATCCTCGACCAACAACCCGCCGCCCGCGCCATGATGGCCGAAGTGGCAGAGGGTCTGGACTATGTCGGCGTGTTGACGGGCGAATTTTTCGCCACCGCCACCGGCCCCATCTTCAACGAAATGGCCCCCCGCGTGCACAACAGCGGCCATTGGACCATCGAAGGGGCCAAAACCAGCCAGTTTGAAAATCACATCCGCGCCATTGCCGGATTGCCGCTGGGCGACACCAGCGTGCCGATTTTGCCAGTGCGGATGAACAATTTGATCGGCGATCAAATCCACGCCATCGGCGAACTTTTGGAAAAGTCCGTTGCTCATGTCCACCATTATGGCAAAAGCCAAGTGCGCGATGGTCGCAAGCTGGGCCATGTCACATGGGTCGGCGACGATCAGGGCGCTGACTAATACAGCAATAACGAATGTTTATTCCTTGGGGGATGCCAGATGAACCGACCAGATATCACGCTAATTTTGGCCCGTGCTGACAATGGCGTGATTGGCGTGAATGGAAAAATGCCATGGCATTTGCCTGCCGATTTGCGCCGGTTCAAACAATTGACCATGAATCGCCCGATGATCATGGGCCGCAAAACCTTCGACAGCCTGCCCGCTGTGCTCGAAGGACGGCGCCATATCGTGCTGACCCATGATCTGGGCTGGGAAGACGAAGGGGCCGAACCCGTCCACAGCGTCGAACAAGCCTTAAAAAGCGCCAACAGCCCCCAAGTGATGGTCATTGGCGGCGCGGAAATTTACCAGCTTTTCCTGCCGCTCGCGACGCGCATCGAACTGACCGAAGTGCATATCACGCCCCATGGCGACGCCAGCATTGCCTATCCCGACCCGCAAATCTGGCGCGAAAGCGCGCGAATCGCACACCCCAGCGAGGGGACACGACCGGCCTTTGATTTTGTCACCTTCACGCGGCAGGGCTAATGCAACCAGTCCCTTTGTTCCGCTATTTTGTTGAAAGCACGGCCCCATGATTCGCCTCGACGGGCATCTCCCCATTCCCGACACGCTGCGCGGCGCGGTGATTGCCCTTGGTAATTTTGACGGTGTGCATGGCGGGCATCAGGCGGTCATTGGGCGCGCTGTGCTCCACGCCCGCGACGAAGGCCGTCCGGCGATTGTCGCCACCTTCGACCCGCATCCCGTCCGCCATTTCAAACCCGACGCCGAACCTTTCCGCCTCACCACGCTCAATCAACGCCAAGATTATCTGGCCGCTGCGGGCGCGGACGCCATGCTGGTCTTGCCCTTTGACGCCCAATTGGCGGCAACCAGCGCCGAAGATTTCATCACCGATTTGCTGCTCGCCCGCTATGGCGCAGCGGGTGTTGTCACGGGCGCAGACTTTGTGTTCGGGCGCGGGCGCAGCGGCGATGTCGTCACCTTGGCCGACCATGCCCGCCGCCACGGCTTTTTCACTGAAATGGTCGCCCCCGTGGATGATGGCCAAGGCGTCATCTCCTCCAGCCGCATCCGCGATGCCCTGCGCGCGGGCGACTGCGACACGGCGGCGCGCTTGCTCACCCGCCCCTTCACGGTGCGCGGCATTGTCCAACATGGCGATAAAAATGGCCGAAAATTGGGCTTTCCGACCGCCAATGTCGATATGGGCAGCTATGTCCGCCCGCTTTATGGCATTTATGCCGTCACGGGCCGCTTGGCCGATGGCCGCCTGCTGAAAGGCGCCGCCAATATCGGCATCCGCCCCAGCTTCGACCCGCCCAAGGAATTGCTGGAACCGCATTTCTTCGACTTTTCCGAAGATTTATACGGCCAGACCATCGACGTGGAATTTCGCCATTTCTTACGCGGCGAAGCGAAATTTGACTCGATGGACGCGCTGATGGCGCAAATCGCCGCCGATTGCGATCAAGCCCGCGCCCTGCTGGCGTCACTTTAAAGAAAATTCCGGCTTTTGGGCGCATCGCGCGCTTTGCTCGGGCGCAAAACTGCGTTAAGCGCGCTAACCATGACCGACACTGCGCCCGATTATCGCGATACTGTTTTCCTTCCCAAGACGGACTTTCCGATGAAAGCCGGCTTGCCCGCGAAGGAACCCAAAATTTTGGCCAGTTGGGCCGAGCAAGATCTGGAAAAACAGATCCGTGCCGCCCGCGCGGGCCGCGAGCAATTCATTCTGCATGATGGCCCGCCTTATGCGAACGGCGATATGCACATCGGCCATGCGCTGAACCATATCCTCAAGGACATGGTCATCCGCACCCAAACCCTCAAGGGCAAAGACGCGCCCTACGTCCCCGGTTGGGACTGCCACGGCCTGCCCATCGAGTGGAAAGTCGAAGAACTTTACCGCAAGAAAAAGAAGAATAAAGACGAAGTCCCCGTCGAAGAATTCCGCGCTGAATGCCGCGCCTATGCGCGCGGCTGGGTCGATACCCAGCGCGAACAGCTCAAACGCCTCGGCATCGGCGGGGATTGGGACCATCCCTATCTCACCATGGACTTCGCCGCCGAATCCACCATCGTCGCAGAACTCTTAAAATTCGCCGAAAACAACATGCTCTATCGCGGTGCCAAGCCCGTGATGTGGTCGCCGGTCGAAAAAACCGCCCTCGCCGAAGCCGAGGTGGAATATGAAAATATCACCTCCACCCAAATCGACGTAGCGTTCGAAATCACCGAGAGCGCCCGCCCAGAACTCGTCGGCGCTTATGCCGTCATCTGGACGACGACCCCTTGGACCATCCCCGTCAACCAAGCCTTGGCTTATGGTCCAGAGGTTGACTACGCTTGCATTCGTTTTGTTGAGCAAAACGGTTCGCCGCTCCCAGCATCGTTGCTCGACCGTCAGTTCATGGTAGCCGAAGCTCTCGCTGGCGATTTCGCGAGCCGTGTAACCAAGGCTTATGCTGCTCAGGAGCAGGTAACGGACGCAAAGCTTGTCTTTGAAATCGTCGCCACCTTCAAAGGCTCTGACCTCGCCGGAACCATCGCCCGCCACCCGATGCACGCATTGGGCGATTTCTACGCCCGCCCGCGTCCGTTGCTGGCTGGCGATTTCGTCACCACCGACAGCGGCACCGGCCTCGTCCACATGGCCCCCGATCACGGCGAAGACGATTTCGACCTGTGCAAAGCAAACGGCATCGAACCGCAATTCGCGGTCATGAACGATGGCCGCTACCGTGACGATTGGCTCTGGCTCGGCGCGCATGACGAACGCCGCATGTCGGTCATCAACCCCAAATTCAACGCCCCCGAAGGCCCCGTCTGCACCGACCTTCGCGAAGCAGGCGCGCTGCTCGCCGCCTCGGCAGACTATGCCCACAGCTACCCCCATAGCTGGCGCTCCAAGGCCAAGGTGATCTTCCGCTGCACCCCGCAATGGTTCGTGCCGGTGGACCGCGCGATGGACCATCTTGATGGCCGCACCCTGCGCGCCACCGCCCTCCAAGCCATTGCCGACACCCGCTTCGTCCCCGAAAAGGGCCGCAACCGCATCGGCGCGATGGTCGAAGGCCGCCCCGATTGGGTCCTCTCGCGCCAACGCGCATGGGGCGTGCCGATCACTTTGTTCGTCAACCGCCAAACCGGCCAATATCTGAACGACCCAGCCGTCAACGCCCGCATCATCGCCGCGGTGGCCGAGCAAGGCGTTGACGCATGGTCCGATGCCCGCGCCCAAGAATATCTCGGCGATAGCTATGACATCGCCGACTATGAACGCATCGTCGACATCCTCGACGTCTGGTTCGACAGCGGCTCGACCCACGCCTTTGTGCTGGAAAGCGGCCGCTGGCCCGCGCTCGTCCGCCGCGACGGCGCAAGCCACCCTGCGGACCTCTATCTCGAAGGCAGCGACCAACATCGCGGCTGGTTCCAAAGCTCGCTGCTCGAAAGCTGCGGCACACGCGGCCAAGCGCCCTATAAAGCCGTGCTCACCCACGGCTTCACCATGGACGCCAAGGGCTTCAAAATGTCCAAATCGCTGGGCAACACCATCAGCCCCATTGATTTGATGCGCGATTATGGCGCGGACATTTTGCGTCTCTGGGCGCTCAGCGTCGACTTCACCGAAGACCACCGCATCGGCAAGGAAATCCTCGCTGGCGTGGCCGATCAATATCGCAAATTGCGCAACACCTTCCGCTATTTGCTCGGCGCGCTCGACGGTTTCAGCGACGAAGAACGTATCACGGACGTCTCCGCGATGCCCGAACTCGAACGCTATATGCTGGGCCTGCTGGCCGATCTTGATGCCAAGCTGTCGCAAGCCACCGACGATTTCGATTTCAACAGCTACACGCGCCTGCTGGCCGATTTCTGCAACGAAGATCTGTCGGCCTTCTACTTCGACATCCGCAAGGATGTGCTCTATTGCGACCTCGGCCCCGCCGCGCCGCTGGGCACCGACACACGCCGCGCCTATCGCACGGTCTTGGACACCTTGCTCCAAGCCCTTGTGCGCTACGCCGCCCCCGTGCTGGTCTTCACCGCCGAAGAAGTATGGACCACCCGCTACCCAGACGCCACCAGCGTCCATCTGCTCGAATGGCCCGAAATCGCCACGCAAGCCGATGCCGCTTTGGCCGAAAAATGGGCCAAGGTCCGCGAACAACGGGTCAGCGTCACCAACGCCATCGAACCCTTCCGCCGCGAAAAAACCATTCGCTCCAGCCTCGAAGCCGAAATCACCATCCCCAACCCCGCGCTCGACATTGCGGCGCTCGAGGAAGTGTTCATCGTCTCCGTGGCCCGCGAAGGCGACGAACTCAGCGTCACCCGCACCGAAAACCACAAATGTGGCCGCTGCTGGCGTCACTTGCCCGAAGTCACCAGCGATGGTGACTTGTGCAATCGCTGCGACACGGTATTAAAAACCGCATGAGCAAAGCCGCCCCATCTTATTTCCGCACGGGCTTGGCCTATGCGCTTTTGGCCTTTGTGCTGGACCAGCTAACGAAATGGATCATCATTTCGCCCTTGGCTTTGGAACAGCGCGGATTCATCGAAATTCTGCCGATTTTCAACCTCACATGGGCGGAAAATTGCGGAATTTCGCTGTCGATGTTCGCCAATTGCACCGACACCACCCGCTGGACCTTGGTCGGCGTCACCGGCCTTGTCGCCGCTGCCGTCGCCTTTTGGATGACCAAGGAAGAGCGAAAGGGCGATGTCATCGCCTTGTCGCTCATCTTGGGCGGCGCGCTGGGCAATATCATCGACCGAGTCCGTTTCGGCTATGTCGTGGACTTTGCCGATTTACATTTTGGGACCTTCCGTCCCTTCATGATCTTCAACATCGCCGATGCTTGTATTTCCATCGGCGTGGTTTTGCTGGTTGCGCGCGCGCTCTTTTTGGGCGAAAAAAAGCCCGCAGACGCCAATCCGCTTGGCCAATGATAAATTTCTCAATGGGGCGTATCAGGAGTTTTCCCGTGAAGCGTAACACAGCCATCCTCTCCGCCTCTTTATTGGCCCTCAGTCTGTCGGCTTGCGGATCGAACAATTTGTTCAATCGCGACCGTCCCGACGAATTTGCCGTATCGCGCCAAGCACCGCTGATCGTGCCGCCCGAATATGCGCTGACGCCTCCCGCCCCCGGCTCGGCCCGCCCTGCTGGCGAAAGCACGGCGGAACAAACGCTGCGCACCCTGTTCGGTGGCCCCGCCCCGCGCAGCGCGACCGAAAATGCCATCATCGGCAGTGCAGATGGCGAACGCGCCGACCCCGGCATCCGCAGCAATGTCGGCAGCCCCAAGACAGAGGTTGTGGACAAGGGCCGCACCGTGCGCGACATTTTGGCCGCCCCCCAAGGCGATGGCCGCGAAGCCCGCACCGCCATTCCAGGCGCCTAATCGCGCCGTGCGATTTGGTTTTTCCTAGCGAATTTTCCTAACAAAAAGGCCCGCCATCACCGGCGGGCCTTTTTGTTTCATTCCATCATCCGCAACGCATACAGGACGCAGCCCGCTCATGCCCTAGGGCTACGGCTACGGCCCAGCTCAAGCGTTGGACAGGGCGTCCGTCACATCCGCCAAATTGCCCTGCACCACCACATAATGGCCTTTTTCAAAATTCACGGCGCTGGCATCTTCACCGCCGCGATAGCGGCGCACATAATTCACACGGTCGGCATTAATCGCCACATATTCCCCGTCGATCGTCTTAAACTCGACATAACCGTTCATCACGCCTCTCTCTCATTCCGCTTTGCGCGTCTTTTGCGACCATATTGCCTAGGCTGACCTGCTCCGGCGCAATTGCCAAGCCCTGAATTGCCAAACCCCGATTTGCCAAACTCTGCGGACGCTTTACGCCGAATCCGCCACGCCCGCGCTATTGTGACGCAGCGCGGTCAGCACCGTCTCGACAATATGCGGCGCATTCAAACGGGCGGCATCATATTGCGCCTGCGGGCTATCATGGTCCTGAAACACGTCCGGCAAGCGCATGGTGCGCAGCTTCAGCCCCGCATCAATCAATCCCAAATCGCTGGCCATGGTCAGCACATGTGCGCCCATGCCGCCAATCGCGCCTTCTTCGACGGTCACACAAACTTCGTGATTGGCCAAGGTCTTGCGGATCAAATCTTCGTCCAGCGGCTTGGCAAAGCGCAAATCCACCACCGTCGTCGACAGGCCGCGCGCTTCCAAATCTTCGGCGGCCTTCAACGCTTCGGCCAAGCGCGTGCCCAGCGACAATATCGCCACCGTCTTGCCTTGCTTCACCGTGCGGCCCTTGCCGATTTCCAGCTTGATCGGCACCTCTGGCAAATCCATGCCAATGCCGCCGCCGCGCGGGTAACGGAATGCAATCGGCCCATCATCATATTCGGCGGCGGTGTATGTCATATGCACCAATTCCGCTTCATCGGCGGCGGCCATCACCACCATATTGGGCAAAGTCGCCAAATAGGTGATGTCAAATGTCCCCGCATGGGTCGACCCATCGGCCCCCACCAAACCGGCGCGGTCAATCGCAAAGCGCACCGGCAAATTCTGAATCGCCACATCATGCACCACTTGGTCATAAGCGCGCTGCAAAAATGTCGAATAAATGGCAGCAAAGGGCCGCAAGCCTTCGGCGGCCAGTCCGGCGGCAAAGGTCACAGCATGTTGTTCGGCAATGCCGACGTCAAATGTCCGGTCGGGGTGCGCCTTGGCAAAACGGTCGACGCCTGTGCCCGACGGCATAGCGGCGGTAATCGCCACAATGCGCGGGTCGCTATCGGCCAATTTCGCAAGCGTATCGCCAAAGACATTTTGATAAGCGGGCGGTCCGGGCGGCGCTTTTTGCTGCTCCCCGGTCACCACGTCAAATTTCTGCACGCCATGATATTTGTCGGCGGCAGCTTCGGCGGGCGCATAGCCCTTGCCCTTGCGGGTCACGGCATGAATCAGCACCGGCCCATGGTCGCTATCGCGCACATTTTCCAATACGGGAATCAGATGGTCCAAATTATGGCCATCAATGGGGCCGATATAATAAAAGCCCAATTCCTCGAACAAAGTGCCGCCCATCGCCATGCCGCGCGCATATTCGTCGGTCTTGCGCGCCGCGACTTGCAGCGGTTCGGGCAGACGCTTGGCAAATTTCTTGGCGGCTTCGCGCAGTCCAATAAAGGGCCGCGACGACACCAACCGCGCCAAATAAGCCGACAGCCCGCCGACCGGCGGCGCAATCGACATATCATTGTCGTTCAAAATAACGATCAAACGATTTCCGGCCGCCTTGGCATTGTTCATGGCTTCATAAGCCATGCCCGCCGACATGCTGCCATCGCCAATCACCGCAATGCCGCGCCCCTTTTCGCCCTTCAGCTTGCTGGCAATGGCAAAACCCAGCGCCGCGCTAATCGACGTGCTGCTATGCGCCGCGCCAAAGGGGTCATATTCGCTTTCCGACCGCTTGGTAAAACCACTGAGGCCCCCGCCCTGACGCAGGGTGCGAATCCGGTCGCGCCGTCCGGTCAATATTTTATGCGGGTAACATTGATGCCCAACGTCCCACACCAATTTGTCATCGGGGGTGTTGAAAACATAATGAATCGCGGTGGTCAATTCGACCACACCCAATCCAGACCCCAAATGGCCACCCGTCGTGCCCACGGCCGAAATCATTTCGGCGCGCAGTTCGTCGGCCAATTGGCGAAGCTGTTCGGGTTTCAATTTGCGGAGGTCAGCAGGGACATCCACCGTGTCCAGCAGCGGCGTATGCGGGCGTTCAGTCATGCGGCGGTCTTAATCCCAAGCATTCAATAAGTCGAACAGAAACCGTGGTCGATTTCGGCCCTTCCCTTGCTCAATGCCTGATATCGCTCTCCAGTTGCCAGCACCCCTCTTTCGCACGAAAAATTAACGTCCCGCCTGCACCGCTTGGCTGAAATTCATATCCCATGCCTTCATCATCATCCGTATCGACAAAGCGTCCCCACACCCATGTCACGGTGCGGCGGCTGGCATCGCTATCCTCCACCGTAAAATCCACCGGCACCAAATCCTTATGGGTCCCATGGTGGCCGCGCATCGTGTCGACCGAGGCCCGCGTATATAATTGCGTATCCATGGGGCGCAGCGGAAAGGCGGACAGGTCCAAATATCGCTCCAACGCCATCGGGCGCGGCGTCCGGTCATCCACCGAAGCAAAGGCGATTTCCGCCGCGCTATAGCGCTGCTGCACCACATCATCCGCGGCAAAGCTGAACAAAAAGGTCGAAAAGTCACCATGACGGCACGCCAAGCGCGCATCGTCCAAAAAGGCCCCCGCCCCATCAGCGCCGCCCTTTTCCTGCGCTATTTCCTTTGCCATTTCTGGGGCCGCATCCTGCGCCTGCACGGCCAGCGGCGTCATCGCTGCCCCCGCCATCACCAGCGCGGCCAATTTCCCAGCCTTGTTCACCGCCATGCCGATCGTCGCCATATCCCGTCCAAACTCCTTTTATGCGTCAGGCCGTGCATCCGCCGCCTGATCGGCTGCGGCCCGCTCCGCCTCAGCATCCGCCTGCGCCTGAGTCTGAGCCATCTTCGCTGTCTGCGTATAAAGCGCGCGGACCATCATATCTGTGAACACCAGCACAACCCCGAACGCGCCAGTCACAATTGCCACCGCCACCGCCGGAACAGGGCCAAAGTCGCCCATCCACCCCTGCTTCGCGCCCAAAGCGATCACCACCGTCACCACCATCAGCGCATATCCGGCCCACCGCCATGCTTTTGTCATATCGCGCATTTCCCTAAACCACCGCTGCTCGGCCTTGCCCCCAACCCATGAAAGCAAATCTCCGCCCCCGCAAGCCGTTCCCCCCGCCTCCGGACCCGAGACACGCCCCCCCCCCGCCCCCGGGGGCCCCCCCCCCGGGCCCCGGGGGGCCGGGGGGGGA
>CAZIVW010000033.1:0-6233 GCA_964542975.1 uncultured Sphingopyxis sp. | reverse complement strand
GAATCAGGACCCTGGACAAGCCCCACCCCATCCCCCTCTAGCCACCCCCACATACCCCGGGGAGCATGGCGTGAAATCGTCGGCTGAGAGCGGAATATCCCGCGACCCGTTGAACCTGATCCCGGTAATGCGGGCGGAGGGAGGGACGGCGACCGGCGCATAAACCTCCACCGGAACCCCGTATTCTCACTCCGATAATGAAAGCGGAGTAGAGATGACCAAAGCTTCCACTATCGGTAAAAACAATATCGGCGTCACCACCGGCCCCATTCGCGGCAGCCGCAAAATCCACGTCGAAACCCCCAGCGGCCTGCGCGTCGCCATGCGCGAGATTCACCAAGACCCCTCATCCGGCGAACCACCCATCCGCGTCTATGATTCCTCTGGCCCCTACACCGACGCCACCGCCCAAATTAACATCGCCCTCGGCCTCCCAGAACTCCGCCGCGACTGGATCCGCGCACGCGGTGACGTCGAAGACGTCACCCAACGCGAAGTCCGGCCCGAGGATAATGGCCAACTCGGCCCAGACAGGTCAGCTGGCGTTCCCCCTTTCCCCAATGTCCGCAAACAAGTGCTGCGCGCCAAACCGGGCCATAATGTCAGCCAAATGCATTATGCACGGCGCGGCATCATCACCCCCGAAATGGAATATGTCGCCACCCGCGAAAATCTGGGCCGCGAGAAATTGCGCGAATATATCCGCGACGGCCAAGATTGGGGCGCCGCCATCCCCGACTATGTCACCCCCGAATTCGTCCGCGACGAAATCGCCCGTGGCCGCGCCATCATCCCCAACAACATCAACCACCCCGAATCCGAACCCATGGCAATTGGCCGCAACTTCCTCGTCAAAATCAACGCCAACATCGGCAACAGCGCGGTCGCCTCTGATGTGGCATCCGAAGTGGACAAGCTCGTCTGGTCCATCCGCTGGGGCGCCGACACGGTCATGGACCTCTCAACGGGCCGCAACATCCACGACACGCGCGAATGGATTTTGCGCAACTCCCCCGTCCCCATCGGCACGGTCCCCATCTACCAAGCGCTCGAAAAAGTCGGCGGCATCGCCGAGGACCTCACATGGGACATTTTCCGCGACACGCTTATTGAACAAGCCGAACAAGGCGTCGATTATTTCACCATCCACGCGGGCGTTCGCCTGCCCTATATCCCGCTAGCCGCCAATCGCGTCACCGGCATCGTCTCGCGCGGCGGCAGCATCATGGCCAAATGGTGCCTCGCCCATCACCGCGAAAGCTTCCTCTACGAACGCTTCGACGAAATCACCGAAATCATGAAGGCCTATGACATCGCCTACAGCTTGGGCGATGGCCTGCGCCCCGGCTCCATCGCGGACGCCAATGACGAAGCGCAATTCGCCGAACTCTATACGTTGGGCGAACTCACCAAGCGCGCATGGGCGCAAGATGTGCAGGTGATGATCGAAGGCCCCGGCCACGTCCCCATGCACAAAATCAAGGAAAATATGGACAAGCAGCTCCATGTCTGCGGCGAAGCCCCCTTCTACACCTTGGGCCCGCTGACCACCGACATTGCACCAGGCTATGACCATATCACCAGCGGCATCGGCGCGGCGATGATCGGTTGGTATGGCACCGCCATGCTCTGCTATGTCACGCCCAAAGAACATCTCGGCCTGCCCGACCGCGACGATGTCAAAGTCGGCGTCATCACCTATAAACTCGCCGCCCACGCCGCCGACCTTGCCAAAGGCCACCCCGCCGCCAAAGTCCGCGACGATGCCCTCTCCAAAGCCCGCTTTGAATTCCGCTGGCGCGACCAATTCAACCTATCCTTAGACCCAGACACAGCAGAAAATTACCACGACCAAACCCTGCCAGCCGAAGGCGCAAAAACCGCGCATTTCTGCTCCATGTGCGGTCCCAAATTCTGCTCGATGAAAATCAGTCAGGAAGTGAGAGAATTTGCTGCTTCTAGAGCAGCAAATAGCGGCCTGCTGGGGGCAGGACGCGGTCCCGAGCTCGGGACTTTCGCCGCCAAGCAAAACCAACCCGCCACCGCCTTCATCGCCGCGGAAAATGCTCTAGCAGAATCCGCGACCGCCGAAGCCGAAGCCGGCATGGCCGAAATGTCCAAAATCTTCAAAGCCACGGGCAGCGAACTCTATATGGGCGCTGGCGACCGCGAACATGACTAAGTCTCCCCCAAAAGATCAGGCTTCTTAACGCAGGCCTCCACCCCAAACACCGCAGGCAACCCCTCTTTTTTCCGCGCCTGCGGTGCGGGCTGATCCGGCCCCCCCCCGCCAGATCAGCCCACCCCTTTTCCGGCACATCAACCCGCCGCCCTATCCAAATCCCGCCATTTGCGCCATGACGCCATCATGACCATCTCTCTCATCTCGCTGATCGACAGCGCCCATGCGCGCTACACCGAATATTTCATGGACGCCGTCACCCGCGCAAAGTCCGAAAATCCCGATCTCGTCAGCGAATTTCTCATCCCCCTCTCCGACGACAGCATCCCCTTCCCCTACCGCCACTTCCGCGCCGACCTGATGGGCGAAGACGAAGACGACAACACCCGCGCCGTCGAACTATGGCAAGACCCACCCAGTGACGAAGACCATGACCCCGAAGCCCGCGCCTACGCCTTCGATCTCGGCACCGTAAAAGTCGAAATCCACCCCTTCACATGGTGCGCCGCGCAAATCACCTTCGACCATGAACTCAGTGACGACAGCCTCATCGCCGACTATCTCGAAGAATGGATGGACCCTCAAGATCGCGCCTATGACAATGGCGAGCCCTTCGCCTTCGCCATCCACTCCGCCACCCAAATCCAGCAAATCACCCCGCAAAACAGCGAGAATGAAAGCGCGCACAAAGCCCGCGCACACGGCCGCTCCACCGACCTCTACGCCGCCCGCGCCAGCCATTTCGACGAAGAAGAAACCCCCATCTCCACCCTAACCCTAGACTTTGGCACCGCCCCCGCCGAAGCCCTCATCGATCTAATCGAACGCCTAACCCTCGACGGCGCAACACACATCACGGTGAGCAGTGAGGCGCGCGGGGAGGAATGAGTGAGTGAGTGAGTGAATTTAGGTAATTCATACAAACCCTCCCTCGCAAGCATGTAATTAATTTAGATAATTTAAATATATTATTTCTGCATTTCCCTACCCTCTTTCATTTTGTATCAAAAATCAAAAGGGGTACGAAATGCAGAACAAATCTCATGCGGTAATGGCTCAAAGGTCTGAACCAAGCGATAGCACGGACTACTTCCCCACTCCGCCATGGGCAACGCGCGCACTATGCGAATACATCATTGGCGATGAAAATTTAAAGAACTCATCTTGCTTAGAGCCTGCTTGTGGTGGAGGACACATGTCCGAACCGCTCAAAGAGTACTTCAGAACCGTACGCTCTTCCGATGCTCATGACTACGGATATGGCACCATCAAGGAATATCTTTCTTCTGATTATCGAGCAGGCGAGTTTGATTGGGTGATCACAAATCCGCCATTCAAGCTAGCCGAGGAATTTGTGAAAAAATCCTTAGAAATAGCAGATTACGGCGTAGCAATGCTAGTCAGAACAGTATTTCTAGAAAGCGTCGGAAGATACAAACGACTTTTCCAGCCATCACCTCCGTCAATTTTTGCTCAATTTGTTGAACGTGTACCTATGGTTAAAGGAAGGGTAGATCCAAAAGCTACTACAGCGACTGGATATGCATGGATCGTATGGAAAAAAAGAAATTCCAACATTCCAACAATATCTTGGGTTCCGCCATGCAGAAAGTTACTTGAAAGAGATCACGACTATCCCGAAGTAATTAATAAGCAACAGCTTATGAACTTTCGATTCGTGGAGAATAATAGTGACTCAGAATCACCAAAATCCTCGCGTAACAATGGCAGAAATTAGGAATAGATTACATCAACTAGCAGAGGATCACGATATACCAGAACTTTCGGAACTTGCCGAATTAACTAAAAAGAATAGAAAAAATCCAATGGCTCCAAAAAAAAGTCCTCAGTGCACCCCTGAAATGGCCGAAGAAATTAGAGAGTACAAAGCTGCGCATCCTGACGCTGCCAACCACGAGATTGCGCACATCTTTAAGGTCAATCCTGGACGTGTTTCGGAATCGCTCAACAATATACGCTGAGCATCGGTAGGTGTGTCGAACCATGTTCGTCTTGCGCTAAATCCCAGCGCCAAGAGAGCATCACCACATTGATATGTTAAGAAAATCAAATTTCTTTAACACATTCCGTCCATCTGTTAAAAAATGTGCATATTTTGCACAGGACGCCTCATGCTCACGCCAACCTACGCGATTCCGCCCCTGCCGCCCGCTGGCGAGCTAGAGAGTAAAGCCGTCCTCAAACTGGCCGCAACCGCCCACCGCCATTTGGCGGAGCTAAAGGGGCGCGCTGCCACCATCCTAAATCAAGGCATCCTGATCGACACCCTGTCCTTGCAAGAAGCCAAAGCCAGCTCGGAAATTGAAAATATCGTCACCACACAGGACGAATTATTTCAATCGACCCTCTTCCCCGAAAATCCCGCCTCACCCGCTGCAAAAGAAGTCGCGCTCTACCGCGATGCGTTGCATCTGGGCCTGCGCCAAATGGCGGCAAAGCAGCATATTCTCAGCAACAATATCCTCATCGCCATGTTCCAATTGCTGAAAGGAACGGACAGCGGCTTTCGCACCAACCCCGGCACCGCGCTCAAAAACGAACAAAGCGGCGAAATTGTCTACGTCCCGCCGCAGCATCCACAGGATGTCGAACGCCACATGGCCGCCTTGGAAAATTTCATGAACGATAGCGGCGACAGCGACCTTGATCCCCTCGTTCGCATGGCCATCATCCATCACCAATTTGAAAGCATCCACCCATTCCCCGATGGCAATGGCCGCTTGGGACGGATCATCAACGTCCTCTACCTCACCCAACAAGATTTGCTCGACATCCCAATCCTCTACCTCAGCCGCTACATCACGGCCAACAAGGGCGAATATTACCGCCTCTTACAACGGGTCAGGGATCACGATGATTGGGAGGCTTGGATTCTCTACATGCTCTCTGCCGTCGCCGAAACGGCACGACAAACTACCGACTTGGTGGAATCCATCCGCCGCCTGATGGCGGAATATAAACAGCGGATTCGCGACCATCACCACAAAATCTATTCGCAAGACTTGCTCAACAACCTGTTCCGCCACCCTTATACCCGCATTGAATATCTGGTCGATGAACTGGCTGTTTCGCGCCAAACAGCGGCGAAATATCTCGATCAACTCTCGGCGGATGGCCTACTCACCAAACATCAAGCGGGCCGCAACGTCTATTTCATCAATGCCCCGCTGATGGACCTGCTGCTCCGCTCCGAAACAGAATAGCTTTCCTACATTCCCCCGCCATGCTTCATAATCATCCATGGCAAAACAACCGAAAATTTCACCCAAGGGCGCGGCGAACACATCCGCTGCGCTCCCCCCCATCCCCTTGCGTCCCCGCCACGATGGCTGGACGCCCGAACGGCAAATCGCTTTCATTGATGCGCTCGCCGAAACTGGCTGCGTGACACAGGCTGCGAAATCCGTCCGCCTCTCCATCACCGCCGCCTATAATCTGCGCCGCCGTCCCGAAGCCCAAGCTTTCCGTCTCGCATGGGATGCCGCGCTGGATTTCGCCGTGCGCCGCTTGGCCGATGCGGCCCTCTCGCGCGCCATCCACGGCGTCCCCGAACCCATTTTCTATCGCGGCCAACAATTGGGCGAACGCCGCATCTTCGACGAACGCCTGACTCAATTCATCCTCCGCACCCGCGACCCCGCCCGCTTCGGCAAATGGCGCGAAGACCGCGAAGCCGTGCAACATTTCGACGGCCCCGCCCTCATCCTCAACCGCATGGCCCATCTCGCCGCCGATGCCGCCTTTGATGGCGAAGACAGCGGCACGCCCGCACCGCCCAACCCGCGCCTGCTCGCCGCCGCCCTCTATCAATCCGGCATCCATCCAGCGGGCACGTCGCACACGGCCCCATCCCCCACGAACGCCGCCGCCTCCGCCCCAGCATTCCCCACCTCCCCCGCCGAACAAACAGGGCGCGACTTCATCAACCACCCCATCCACTACGCCCCAGACTAATCCCGCGTCCCCGCCAAGCCGCGCCGCCCCATCTCCCCGCGCGCTACACCCTAAACTGTCGCAACTTCCAATTATC
>CAZIVW010000032.1:0-26889 GCA_964542975.1 uncultured Sphingopyxis sp. | reverse complement strand
CCTCAGATTCGTAGTCTGATGCTCTATCCAGCTGAGCTACGGGTGCGCTGTGAGAGCCCTTTACGTTCGCACCCCGATGGGCGCAAGTGCTAAATTGATAATTTTCAAATTTATTTTACATTTCTGTGACCTAGACCAACATTCATGCCCATTTCATGGACGTATAGCCCAAAAAAAGAGCCACTCTGCCGATGCAGAATGGCTCTTCATTCTCTCTACCGCGCAGAGCGACGTCAGACGGACGCCCCTGCCCCTTTCTCAGGCTTCCATAGATCCGGTTTCCACGAACCGCTGATGCCACGACAGCGCTTCATTCAGCAGCGATGGCGAATGCTTGCCATAGCTATCCTTCAACGCGCGGGCATAATAATCGGCGAGCATCGGACGGAATTTCGGATGGGCGCATTTTTCGATAATCAGTTCGGCGCGCTGCTTGGGCGACAGACCGCGCAAATCGGCCAAGCCTTGTTCCGTCACAATCACCTGCACATCTTGCGAAATATGGTCGACATGGCTGACCTGCGGCACGATGGCGGAAATCGCCCCACCTTTGGCCGTCGATGGCGTCACGAAAATGGAAACATAGGCATTGCGCGCAAAATCGCCCGATCCGCCAATGCCATTTTGAATCCGCGACCCCATGACATGGGTGCTGTTCACATTGCCATAAATATCGGCTTCGATCAGACCATTCATCGCGACACAGCCCAAACGGCGGATCAATTCGGGATGATTGCTGATTTCTTGCGGACGCAAAATCATGCGATCACGATAGCGTTCCATATCCGCGTTAATGCGCAGCGCGGCGTCCGGCGACAAGGAAAAGGCGGTGGCCGATGCCACACGCAATTTGCCACAGTCGATCAGGTCCAACATGCCGTCCTGAATCACTTCAGTATAAGAGGTCATATTTTCAAAGCGGCTGTCGACCAAACCGGTCAGCACGGCATTGGCAATATTGCCAACCCCCGACTGAATGGGCAGCAGATTTTCGGGCATCCGGCCCATTTTCACTTCATGTTCGAAAAATTCGATCAAATGACCTGCAATCTGCAACGCCGATGCGTCAGGCGCGCTGAAGGGCAGGTTGCGGTCCGGTGTATCCGTCACCACAATCGCGGCAATTTTATCCAGATCACAGCGGAATAATGGCTGGCCAATGCGGTCATCGGCGCGCACCAAGGGGATGGGCACACGATTGGGCGGCAATTGCGTGCCATAGTAAATATCGTGCATCCCCTCTAGCGCGGGGTTTTGCCAGCTATTCACTTCCAAAATGATACGCTCAGCGCGGTCCAGCCATGTTTTATTATTGCCGACGGACGATGATGGGATCAGTCCGCCGTCTTCGGTAATGCCTGTGACTTCGACCACGGCTGTATCCAGCGGCCCCAAGAAACCCTGCCACGCCATGGGCGCGACTTGGCTCAGGTGCATGTCGAAATAATTCATCGTGCCATTGTTGATTTTTTCACGGGCGATCGGGTCGCTATTATAGGGCAAGCGAAATTCAATGCCGTCCGCCTTGGCCAAAGCGCCGTCCAATTCCGGACCTGTGGACGCGCCCGTCCATACTTTGACGCGAAAGGGATTACCCTTGGCCTGCTCATCCTCAATATGGGCGGCGAGCGCCAGCGGCACTTCTTTGGGATAGCCCGACCCCGTAAATCCGCTCATACCAACG
Source organism: uncultured Sphingopyxis sp. (assembly GCA_964542975.1). Lineage (GTDB taxonomy): Bacteria > Pseudomonadota > Alphaproteobacteria > Sphingomonadales > Sphingomonadaceae > Sphingopyxis. Next base: position 25,205 of record CAZIVW010000032.1, on the reverse strand, counting down.
GTGGTGCCATGGCCAATCAATCGCGCGGCATCGGCAGCGCTCATGATCTTCTTGTGCAAGCTTGGCATCGCAATACGACTGGTCGTCACTGGTTCATCCTTTGACAGGGAAATTCGGTTCGGGGCGGCGCTTACCAACTCTCAATATCTCACCGCAACCCCATTGAAATTCAATCTAACTATCTTAAAAGATAAAAGTGTCATTTCCCCTTACGGAAAGCGTCCTTTTTTACAGAGTGATTAAAAGAAAAAAAAGTTGCCGATCATGCGCAAAACAGCATTTTATCGCATTAATGTTGCAGTGCAGCATGAATCTTCGCCATTATTCTTGCGTCATCATGCCCTATACTCCGCTCCGAAAAGCAGCTTTGCGTCGCCTTGCACCCAAGGCTTCCAGCGTTTCATCACATGGTCCAATAATGGCGACTGGATATGATCCGACAACCATTGCTGTAAATGCGGCATATTTAAGCCGGCGAACCATGATGGTTCGACAGCGGCAAATTGCCGAATGAAGGGCATAATCGCCATATCCGCCAAGGCGCGTGTCGGCCCGGTCAATTGACCGCCATTTGCCGCCAAACGGGCATCCAGCCCAGCCAAGATATCCTGCGCCAAGGCCCGATGTGCATGGGCATCGCTGTCATGACGCTGGGGATATTTATATCGGTCCAAATGAAATTTGAACGCACCATCATTTTGGGCGATCAAATCCTTGTCGTCGCCCGCCAGCCATTGCTCTGGGTCGTTTTGATCCAAGGCCCAGCGCATAATATCCAAACTTTCGGCCACCACCTGACCGTCCGCCAACACAAGCACCGGAACCGTTCCTTTGGGCGATGCCTCCAGCATCTCGGCGGGCTTGGCCGATAATTTCACCTCTCTTATTTCGCATCGCTGGCCGCTGATGGCCAACGCCAAACGCGCCCGCATGGCATAGGGACAGCGGCGAAAACTATACAGGATAGGATCAGTCATGACCGCTTGCCTCCTGATCCCGATCCGACTGCGCATCGGAACCATCCCATGGCCCATCCTCTGCCAGCGGCGCAGCCTTGGAACGGCGCAGCTCGTCGAGATTGGCGGCGATATGCGCTTCGCCGCGTGCGGCGGCCCGTTCTTCTTGGCGCTGGCGTTCGCGATAGGCGGCGCGCTGGGCATCGGTGCGTTCGCCATGGCAAGCAGGGCAGCTCACGCCTTCTTCATAGTCCGGCGAGGCCATATCCTCGGCGCTGACGGGGCGGCGGCAGGCGAAGCAGAGCTGATAGGCTCCCTGCACCAAACCATGCCCAACCGTCACCCGCTGGTCGAACACGAAACATTCCCCTTCCCACAGGCTTTGGTCCGGTGGCACCTGTTCCAAATAGCGTAAAATACCGCCCTTCAGGTGGAAAACATCCTCCACCCCTTCCTGCATCAAAAAGGCCGTGGATTTTTCACAGCGAATACCGCCCGTGCAAAACATCGCCACTTTGCGTTTGGGACCATCCCCCAATAATTCCGCTCGATGGTCGCGAAACCAAGCGGGAAAGTCGCGAAAGCGCACGGTTTGCGGGTCAATCGCGCCGCGAAATGTCCCCACTTTCACTTCATAATCATTGCGCGTGTCGATGACGATCGTGTCAGGGTCCGCGATCAAAGCGTTCCAATCTTCAGGCTCAACATAGCGGCCCACGCTGCGGCGCGGGTCAATATCCGCCACGCCCATTGTCACAATTTCGGATTTCAACCGCACATTCATGCGCCAAAAGGGCATGCTTGCCGCGCGGCTATATTTCACATCCAATTCGCCGCAATCGTGCAATTGGCGCAGATGCGCGATCAATGCGGCAATGGCGCTGTCTGTGCCCGCGACCGTGCCGTTAATCCCTTCATGCGCCAGCAACAAAGTGCCGCGAATGTCCCATTGCGCGCATAATGTCGCCAGTTCCGCTTGAATGGCGGACGGATCATCCCATGATGTAAAGCGATAGAGGGCGGCCACACAAATCGGCTGGCTGACATGGTCTTCTGGTTCCAACATCCGATCACCATAGCCGTTGCCGCTGGCTGTGCCTATCTTTCTGCATGGGCCAGATGGCATCGCCCATGATAATTTGGCACTTGAAAAATAGATAGTATCCTAAGTATATCATAATTATCAATCAGGCGTGACGTTCATGGGCAGGGGATAATGATGACAAATCAAGGCAACGGCGGCCAAGGCGGCGCACTGCAAGGCATTAAGGTCGTCGAAATGGGCCAGTTGATCGCTGGGCCATTTTGCGGCCAATTGCTGGGGGACATGGGCGCCGAAATCATCAAATTGGAACCGCCCGTGACAGGCGACCCGATGCGCCATTGGGGGCAAGGCGACAAGCCCAGTTGGTGGCGGGTCATTGCCCGCAACAAATATAGCGTGGCCGTGGATTTGCGCAGCGAAGAAGGCCAAACCTTGGCCCGCGACCTGATTGCCAAAGCCGATATTTTGATTGAGAATTTTCGGCCCGGAACACTGGAAAAATGGAATCTGGACCCCGCCGATCTACGCAAAAGCAACAAAGGGCTGATCGTGGTGCGCGTATCAGGCTATGGGCAAACGGGTCCCTATTCGTCCCGTGCAGGCTTTGGGGGGATTGGTGAGGCCATGGGCGGTTGGCGCGGCATTGTTGGTTATCCCGACCTGCCCCCTGCCCGCATGGGCGTGTCCATCGGCGATACGCTGGCCGCCACCTATGGCTGCATGGGGGCCTTGGCGGCGCTTCACCACCGCAGCGTCAGCGGCGAAGGACAGATTGTCGACAGCGCGCTGTATGAAGCGGTGCTGCAAGTCATGGAATCCACGGTTGCGGATTACAGCGTCAGCGGCACCAAGCGCCGCCGCACCGGATCGACCCTGCCCGCCATTTCGCCATCCAATGTCTATCCGTGCCGCGATGGGGAATATCTGATTGGGGCCAACCAAGACGGCGTCTTTGCGCGGCTCGCCGCCGCCATGGGCCGCCCCGAACTGGCGACCGATCCGCGCTATGCCACGCACCGCGCACGCGGCGAACGGCAAGAGGAATTGGACGCCTTGATCGGCGAATGGACACAGACATTGTCCATCGCGGAATTGGAAGCGGCGATGATCGCAGCCGGTGTTCCCGCTGGCAAAGTCTATGATGCCGAAGATATGCTGGCGGACCCGCATTTCGCCGCCCGCCAAGCCTTGGTCACGGTCCCCGACAGCGAATTTGGCGAAGTGACCATGCAAAGCCCCTTCCCCAAATTGTCCGCCACACCCAGCCAGGTGCGCCGCCCCGCCCCGCTTGATGTGGGTCAGGACACCCAAGATGTGCTGCAACGCTGGCTGGGGCGCAGCGCATGATCACGCTTTATGGCGGGCCGACGCCCAATGCGCGAAAAGTGGCCATCGCCCTGCTGGAAATGGACCTGCCATGGCGATTGGAACCCATTGATATTTTGGCGGGCGATCAATTGACGCCAGAATTTTTGGCGCTCAACCCCAATAATAAAACACCCGTCATTATCGACGATGACGGCCCAAATGGCGCGCCCTTCACCCTGAATGAAAGCGGGGCCATTCTGGTGTATTTGGCGGAAAAGACAGGGAAGTTCCTGCCAACCGACCCCAGCGAGCGGGCTTTGTGCTGGCAATGGCTGATGTTTCAAATGTCGGCCATTGGCCCGATGTTCGGCCAAGCCGCGCATTTCAGCCATTATGCCAAGGACCGCCACCCCTATGCCATCCAACGCTATGGGCGCGAGGTCCAGCGGTTGATGATGGTGCTGAACCAACGCTTGGGACACAGCGAATGGCTGGCGGGCGGACATTATAGCATCGCGGATATGGCGACCTTGCCTTATGTCCGCAGCATCCTGTCCGCTCAGGCAGGACAATTTCCGCATGTTGAACGGTGGGCGTGGGCCATGTTGGCGCGCCCCGCCGTGGCCGAAGGATTAGCGCTGGGCACCGCCCGCGCCGAAACCATCGAGGGCGGGCTGCAAGGCTTTACCGACGAACATCGCGCCATTTTATGGGGTGATCGCCAGCACCGCCAGCGTTAACCCCATAAAATTCATCTGCAAAACAGGGGTAATCAGCCCTGTTTCACCGCCGCATGATTGGCATCGCCAAACATATTGGACCATTCGTCATCGCTCAATTTTTGATGACGACCCAGATATTTTTCGGGCGCGACCAAGTCGGGCCGTGTCATCGCCGTGACCACCGCCGGACGCGCCCTGATGCGCTGATACCAATCATAGGTTGCGGGCCATTCCTCCGCCCCCTTGCTTTCGCCGCCCGCCTGCATGAAAAATCCCGTCGCACGGCACGGCCACAAAGCAATATCGGCGATGCTATAATCATCCCCCGCCATATAAGCCGATTTTTCCAGCCGTTTTTCCATCACGGTTAACAAACGGCCCACTTCTTTGGCATAGCGGGCAATGGCATAATCTTGCCCCGCTGGCGCATAGCGCATGAAATGGCTGGCTTGCCCGCCCATCGGCCCCATGGCGGACACTTGCCACGTCAACCAAGACAAAGTGCTGGCGCGTTCAGCCCCCGATGGGGCCAGAAATTTTCCGCATTTTTCCGCCAAATATTGCAACATTGCGCCCGATTCAAACACCGTAATCGCCGCCCCGCCGCCACTTGGGGCATGATCGACCAAGGCGGGCAATTTGAAATTGGGGTTAATCTGGCCAAATTCGGCGGTCAGTTGGTCGCCGTGAAAAATATCATAAGCAGTAACCCGATAATCCGCGCCCATTTCTTCCAGCATGATGGTGATTTTCTGACCATTGGGGGTCGCACAATAATGTAGGTCAATCATTACAACACCTCGTAAATCTGATGCCGAACGCCAAAGTCGGTGCGTTCACCCACGCCAATCGCCAGCACAGCGTTAAGCCAATCATAGCGGGGATGGGGTGTTTCAAATACCGGCGCGATCCGCAAATAATATCGCGCAGGATCGACGGCAGGCGATGTCGGATTGGCGAAATCGGCCCGCACATCATCCCCCAAGGCAGAGCGCCCATGATAGATGATCGAGATCATCGCCCCATCATCGGTTTGCCACATGGTGCGCGCATCAAATGTCCCCACATGGCGCCCATCGGCCAGCTTGCCCGCGCGCGACCAGTTGCCCCCGCCCGCCAAAATTTTGCCGTTCAAACGCGGGCCAAAAAATCGCCCGCCCGTCACATAGCCGACTCGCTGTTCGCCGAAGGGAGACTGGCCGGTTGTGAACAGCCCGCCGCCCACTTCAAACTCTGCCGTGCATAAAGGAATAGCATTCAACCCATTGCTTATAATTATATTTTTTTCTCTTTCCATATCTCATCTCTCCCGTGCGAAACGCTAGACAAGTGTAAATCAATTAGTATACTAAGGGTCAAGCAGATTGACGGACTGAGCCAAGAAAACAGGATCGTCAACGCCAGAAATTGGGAGGGTTAGATGAAGCAGTTCAACATGATTCTGCTATTGGGGGCGGCTTGCGCCGCGCTGATGGCCAGTGCCGCGCCAGCCATGGCGCAAGACAATTCCACCAGCGCATCCGCCAGTGATACGGATGACCGGGACATCATCGTCACCGCCCGTTTCCGTAACGAAACCTTGCAAGATGTGCCCCAAGCCATTTCAGCATTCGACGCCCGCTCGCTCAGCGCCGTCGCGGCGCGCGACATTACGGACCTTGCGCCGTCGACGCCCAACGTCAGCATCACACCGGTCGCGACATTCTCAAACTCCGCATCCATTTATATGCGTGGTTTGGGCGGACAGGACATTGAATCGACCGTCGAAAGCCCTGTCGGTATTTCTATCGACGGCGTGTTTGTGACCCGTCCGGTCGCGACGATGCTGGACACATTTGATCTGGAACGCATTGAAATTCTGCGCGGTCCGCAGGGCACATCCTTTGGCAAAAACTCTCTGGCTGGCGGTATTGCGGCGCACACCAAAAACCCCGGGCGCGAACTGTCGGCCCGCGCCGAAATCACGATGGGCAATTATGGCCGGTTGGACGCCCGCGCATCGCTTGATGTGCCAATCATCCAAGATGTGTTGGCCGCTCGTTTGGTGGTCAACAAAGAAACCTATGACGGTTTTTACACCAACCGCGTCGACAACAAGCGCATCGGCGCCCAAGACCGTTTCAACATGCGCGGCACCATTGTCGCCACACCGTCGGATGCCTTGGAAATCAATCTGAAAGGCTTTTGGGTTCGCGATCGGTCTAGCGCGCCTGGCGGCGACACCGTGCCAGATCGCACAAAATTGTTGTATTTGGTCTATGGCTTTGAAGAACCCAATGACGGCGCTTTCCGCATTGGCCGTGATTTCCCGAGCAATCACGATACCGACCAATTGGGCCTCATCAGCAACATCAGCGTGAAATTGGGCGACAGTTGGAATGTGAAATCGATCACGGGCTATATCGAAACGGACGATTTCAACGACAGCGATTTCGACCAAAGCGAAATTTTCTTCTTCCCGACCTTCCGTTTGCAATCGCACCGTCAATTCAGCCAAGAATTGCGGCTGCAATCGAACTTCTCGGACCGCGACGATGCTTTGTCCCGTCTGGACTTGGTCTTCGGGGGCTATTATTTGAATCAAAGCTTTGAAATGACACAGGCATTTCCAACGCTGCCAGCGTTGGTGCCACCGGATTATATTCAAGCCGGCAGTCAGGATTTCGTTTCCCAGAAAAACAAAGCCCACGCGCTTTTTGCGCAGGCCATTTACGGAATCAATGACCGTCTGAATGTGACCTTTGGTGTACGTCAAAGCTGGGAGCAAAAAGAGTATCTGCGTGACCCGACGGGCACGCTGATCCTGCCCGCCTATTTCAAGGACCGCTCCTTCGTCCTGCCGCTGGACGAAATGGAAGATATCGCCCGCGACAATCTCGCGCTCGGTAAGGCTTTGTCATTGGGGTATAAGCGCAACCGCATGACCTTCAAGGCCGGTGTGGACTATAAGCTGACCGACGATGTGATGCTCTATGGCGGCTATAGCCAAGGCTATAAGGGCGGCGGTTTCGGCGCGCGTTCGGCCACCAAGCTGACCGCAGGCCCAACCAACGACAATACATCGGAATTGTTCGAAGTGGGCATGAAGGGCGATTTCTTTGATCGCTTGCTCCGCCTCAATCTGACAGGCTTTATTACCAACTATAAGCAGTTGGAATTCAGCATCTTCATCCCCAACCCCGATGTGTCCAGCGGCCAAGAAACCGCGGCCAGCAATATCGGCAAGGCGCGCACCAAGGGCATTGAGTTGGAAGCGTCGCTGCGCCCGACCCAAGACCTCACCTTATCCGCCAATATCGGCTATCTGGACGCAAAATTCACCGACTTCTGCGCCGATATTAACGGTCCCTCCAACTATAGCACGCCGCCGACATCCACTTGCGGGGACGTGTCGTTAATCAGCGGCACCAGCTATTTGGTCGACGAAGATTATACCTATCTGAAGATGACCCGTGCGCCGAAATGGCAAACCCAATTGGCCGCTGAATATGCGGTCCCATTGGGCGATAGCGGACAGTTAAACTTTCGTTTGGCGGGTTCCTATCGCAGCACCTATTATAACAGCGGCTTGAACGAAGCCCCCGGCAAATCGGGTGATTTCATTCTGGTCGATGGGTCGATTGGTTGGGAAAGCGATGATGGCCGGTTCCGCGCGCAATTATGGGGCAAGAATTTGACCAACCGCACCTATATTGCGGCGTTAACACCGACCACCAACTATTTCACCCAGCGTTTCTATGGCGCACCGCGCACCTTTGGTTTGACCCTTGGTGCGGGCTTCTAAGCATGGATTAAACTGGGGCACGCGCCCCGCCAGCACGGCTGCCGTATCCCCGGACGGCAGCCGTGTTTCACAGCTTGCTTTGCAGGGGCATCGCCGCCCCCAAAATATGGATCATCAATGACACAGGCAGCAGCCTCCCTCCCCCCGCTCGGCGCAGAAACGGCGGATCCGCGTTGGTTGATGCGGCGCAGGGCGGCGCTGGTCATGCTATTTTTGGTCGGCACGATCAATTTTGTGGACCGCCAGCTCTTGTCCATTTTGGTCGAGCCTGTCCGCGCCGAACTGCATTTTACCGATACCCAATTTGGCCTGTTAACCGGTTTGGCCTTTGCCCTTTTTTATGCCGCCATGGGGGTGCCCGTCGCAATGCTGGCGGACCGGTGGAACCGTGTGAAATTAATCGGGATCGCCTGCGTCATCTATAGCGGTTTCACCATGGCCTGCGGCATGGTGTCCAATTTCTGGCAATTGGCGCTGATGCGCTTTGGCGTGGGTGCGGGCGAAGCGGGCGGGACCGCGCCGTCTTTGTCGGTGCTGGCCGATTATTACCCGCCTGCCGAGCGTCCTTTTGCCATTGGTTTGCTGACCCTCAACGGCCCCTTTGGCGTGTTCGTCGGGGCAGCTTTTGGGGCATGGGCCGCCGCTAATATGGGCTGGCGCGGGGCGTTTATCACCATTGGTGCCATTGGCATTGCCTTTGTGCCCATCATGCTGTGGCTGGTGCGCGAACCGGTGCGCGGCCAAATGGACACAGAAAAACTGGCCGAAGACGCCATTCCCTTCGCGCAAAGCGCCGCATTGTTTATCCGCCGCCGCTCGCTTCGCATGCTCTTGATCAGCAGCGCGCTGGCGGCCTTTGTCAGCTATGGCATGTTAAATTGGATTCCCGCCTTTTTGATGCGGACGCACCATATGCCGCTTGATGCCATGGCAAGCTATTATGCCCCCGCCGCCGGTATCACCTTTGGCATCGGCATATTGGGCGGCGGTTGGCTGGTCAGTCAGCGCGCCAAACGCTCCCCCCGCGCTTATGGCAGCATCCCTGCACTGGCGAGCTTGGTGCTGATCCCAACCTTTATGGGGGCGCTGTTCGCGGACAGTTGGCAAATGTCCCTTGCTCTGTTGCTGGTCCCGATGGCGGCATGCACCGTTTATATTCCGCCTGCCTTGGCCTTGGTGCAAAATCTCACCCCGCCGCGCTCGCGCGCGACCGCTTCTGCCCTATTGCTGCTGGTGTTCAATATCATTGGGCTGGGCATGGGACCTCTGTTCACCGGCATGTTGAGCGATATTCTCAAGCCCAGCTTTGGTGATGACAGCTTGCGCTGGGCGCTGCTGGGCCTGCTGCCCTTTGCCGCCGCCGCTGGCATCGCGCAATTTTGGATGACCCGCCATTTGGAACAGGATTTTGCCGCATAATTTTTCCGCAAGAAAGGACAGACTGTTGCCCAAGCCTGATGACATCGCCGCGCTGGCCCAGCGTTTTTTCGACGCCATCGAAGACGGCGATATCGAAACCATGCGCGCCAGCTTCACGCCCGACGCCGTCATTTGGCACAATAGCGACGAATTGGACACCAGCGTCGAACAGACAGCAATGGTGCTGACCGGCATGGTCGCGCGGATCAAAAACCGCAAATATGACCAACGCCGCGTCCAGATTTTTGACGGCGGCTTTGTCCAGCAACATGTTCTGACGGGGAACCGCGTTTTTGACGATGGCCCCGTGCGCCTGCCCTGCGCCATTATCTGCCAAGTAGAGGATGGTAAAATCACGCGGCTGGATGAATATTTCGACAGCGCGCATGTCGCCGAATTTCGCAAAACATCACATTAACGGGGGAATATCGATGCCCATATTACGCCAAATACCACTTGCCGATGTCCAAGACGATATTGTCAAAGCCTATTACAACCGCCTGTTTGGCGACCGTGACCCTGTGGCCGAACCGGGCACGGCAACCGGCACCCCCGGCGATTGGTGGACCGTCTTTGCCTTAGCCCCCGATATTTTCAAACATGCGGTCGATGGCTTTGCCGTTTATCGCCACCCTGCGCGCAAAATTGACCCCATTTTACGCGAATTGGGCCAAACCCGCGCCGGATGGGTGAAGGGCAGCCAATTTGTATTTTCCCAACATTGCAAGTCGCTGCGCGGTCTTGGCGCGAGCGAGGAGAAAATCGCCGCCATCGCCCATTGGCAAGTTGCCGATTGCTATGACGAACAAGAACGCGCCGTTTTGGCCTATGCCGACTGCTTGTCCCAAGCCGGTGGCCGCGTGCCGACCGCGATATTCGACAAGTTGCGAACCTTTTGGGACGATGAACAGATTTTCGAATTCACCTATATTACCTGCCTATATGATATGCATGCCGTGATCACGCGGGCGCTGCGCATGGAATTTGATGATCGCGAAGACCCGATTGTCGAAGTCGCCGCCCCCGAAGGATTTAGCGCCGCCGACTTCCTGAGCGCACCGCGCCCCAAGCAATAAAATCTAAGCGCTGGGATTATTGTCAATTAAATTGACGATTGTCCCAACACATGATAATGAAGAGTGGAGAGGATGAACGGATGAAATATTATCACTCCGTCGGGCCAAATCCGCGCGTTGTCGCGCTATTCATGGCCGAAAAAGGCATCAGCTTGCCGCAGGTCGATGTTGATTTGCGGGGCGGAGAAAATCGCCGCGCCCCTTATAATGTCGACGTGAACCCTGCGGGCCAAACGCCCGCACTACAATTGGATGATGGGTCCTATCTGACCGAAATCACCGCCATTTGCGAATATTTGGACGAAATCTATCCCGACAACAGCTTGATCGGCACCACGCCGCAGGAACGCGCCGAAACGCGCATGTGGACGCGGCGTATCGACCTGAATATTTGCGAACCCCTGACCAACGGCTTTCGCTATGCCGAGGGGCTGCCCCTCTTTTCCAGCCGCATACGCTGCCTGCCCGAAGCCGCCGATGGCCTCAAGGCCATCGCGCAGGACGGGCTAAACTGGTTGAATGGCTTGATGGCGGGACGCGAATTTGTCGCGGGGGATCGTTTCACTTTGGCCGATATCATGCTGTTCGCTTTCGTCGATTTCGGCGCGGGCGTCGGCCAAGCGATCACCCCCGATCTGACCCATATCAACAACTGGTATAAGCGGATGAAAAGCCGCCCCAGCACCCAATCATAGAGAGGATGACAAGGATGGCTGCGACCAACACAGAATTTGAATTTCGCGGTGTCAACCATTTGGCCTTGGTATGCCAAGACATGGCCAAAACCGTCGAATTTTACCGCGACATTCTGGGAATGCCGTTGATCAAAACGCTGGACCTGCCCGGTGGTCGCGGCCAGCATTTCTTTTTTGATGTTGGCAATGGCGACAGTCTGGCCTTTTTTTGGTTCAAGGATGCGCCAAAAGCAGTCCCCGGCATCTCCGCGCCCGAATCCCTGCCCGGCGAAGGCAATTTCATGTCGGCCCATGGTTCAATGAACCATATTGCGTTCAACATTAACGCCGACAAATTTGACGAATATTGCCAGCGCTTGGTCGACAAGGGCATTAAAGTATCGGCCGTCCTAAACCATGACGACAGCGAAGCCCAAGTGACCGCAGAATTGCATGACGGCGTCTTCGTACGCTCCATCTATTTCTTCGATCCCGATGGTGTCTGTCTGGAACTGGCGGCATGGACCAAGGATTTTGACGCCAGCGATGTGGCGCATGACCCCATGCAAGCCGATGGCACACGGCGCAAGGGCCTGATCACCGCCCATGCTGGCACCGCTTAAATCCCGTATCACTCCCTGAAAAAAGGCCCAGCGTTCAGCACGCTGGGCCTTTTTTTTTCACCCCACGGCGCGGCCCTGCCCTTCCCAATAAGGCGCACGCAATTCGCGGCGCAGCACTTTGCCGGACGGATTGCGCGGCAGTTCCGGAATAAATTCGATGGACTTGGGCGCTTTATAAGCCGCGATTTTTTGCCGCGCCCATGCGATCACATCGTCAGCATTGACGCTCTGCCCCGCCATCGGCACGATCAACGCCTTTACCGCTTCGCCCCATTTGGCATCCGGCACGCCAATCACCGCAACATCGGCCACACCGGGGCAGCCCATGATCGCGCTTTCCACCTCGGCAGGATAGACATTTTCGCCGCCCGACACGATCATATCCTTGATCCGGTCGTGCACGAAATAATAACCGTCGGCATCGCGGTAACCAACATCGCCCGTGTGCAGCCATCCGCCGTCCAATGTCTCGCGCGTGGCATCGGGGCGCTTCCAATATTCCTTCATCACAATGTCGCCGCGAATGGCAATTTCGCCAATTTCGCCGTCCGCCATTTCGCGGCCTTCGCCGTCCAAAATGGCCATATCGACACCGGGCCAGCCCTTGCCGCAAGATGTCAATTTTCCGGGCAGGTCATGCGCCGAAGGGGCCAGATAGGCCCCGCTGCCCGCCGATTCCGTCATGCCGTAAAATTGCACAAATTTGCAGCCAAAGGTTACGCGGGCGCGTTTCAACACATCCTCGGCGATAGGGGATGCGCCATAAGCGATGGAGCGTAAATCCGGAAAGGCTCCGGTTCGGGCTTGCGGCTGGGTCAGCATCATTTGGATCATCGCTGGTGCCAAAAAGGCATGGGCCACTTGCTCGCTCTGCATGATATCCAGCGCATCACCAGCGGCAAAATCTTTGATCAATACCAGACGGCATCCCTGCGCCAGCCCCGCAAAGCTGACATTGGTGCCCGCCACATGGAATAAGGGCATGACGATCATCACCGTCTGGCCCTGATCATAAGCAAATCCATCCACATGCACGGCCATTTCCATGAAGCGGCGATAGGTGAAATGCGTCAGCACCACGCCCTTGGGTCGGCCCGTTGTGCCGCTGGTATAAAGCTGCAGCACATCATCACCAATATCCGGCCCCGCCAAATCATGGTCGGGTGCATTGCCCAGCCATTGGTCAAAATCTTCAAAGTCGGTATGCGACCCATATAGGGCGATCAAGCGCGGCGGCTGCGCCAAATCCGCGACCGCATCCAGTGCCAAATCAAAGAAATCTTCGCCCACAAACAAGATTTTGGGCGCGGCATCGTCAAGGATATACGCCACCTCTGCCGCGACCAAGCGATTGTTAATGGGCGCCAAACAGGCCCGCGCCAAGGCACAGCCGAAAAACAGCGGATACCAGCTATCATGATTTTTGGTCAGCACCGACACACGGTCGCCCGCCGACAGGCCCGATGCCAATATCGCATGACCCACACGATTGGATGCACTGCTCAGGGCCTGAAAACTGGTTTCCCGCTCGCCAAATTTTATGGCGACCGCCGCCCCTTGCACCCGCGCCTGCGCCGCTGGGATATCAGCCAATGTGCGGATGGCGTCCAAATCAATCATGCCACTCTCCCATCTTATTTTTTCCATGCGGCTTCGCTCCGCTTATCTGTCTCAGACTAAGCGGTCCGCATGGCTTGGCTAGTCCAAAAAGCCGCTGCGGGATGGTGCAGCGGCCAACGTCATGCCGCGATAAAATTCGCGATGATTTGCGCGACCTGCTGCGGGGCCTCGATGGTCGGTAAATGGCCGACATCGGGCAAGCTCACCAATTGGGCCTGCGCGATTTCAGCGGCAATTTCTTCATGATGTGCGCGGCTGGTAATGCCGTCACGCTCGCCCCAAATCAGCAAAGTCGGCACCGTGATTTTGTGCAACATCGGCCTGCTGTCGATGCGCGCCATAATCGCGCGCTGCTGGGCCATGAAGGTATCGGCCCCTGTGTCCGACGCCATTTGACGGGCCAGACCAATCAACCGTTGATCTTGGCGTTTTTCTTCGGGGAACAGCATAGGAATGCGTTCCTCCACCACTTGGTCAAATTGGCCGCTTTCCACCAAATCTATATAGCCTTGGCGGCGGGCGGTTTGGGCGGGACCGTCCGCCGATGCCAATGTGGAAATCAGCACCAGCTTGGACACGCGCTGCGGCGCGCGGCGCATGATCTCAAAGGCGATAAAGCCGCCCATGGCGTGGCCGACCAACACAAATGTCGGCGGCGCATTATCCAGCACGCGCTGGGCGAAATCCTCCATTCGGTCATCTTGGCGGTGATCGGCATAGATCACCTCGCGCCCTGCCCATGCCGCGCCCACATCTTGCCACACCGCATTGGTCAGCAATTGACCGGTTATCAAAACAATGGGGTCTGCCATCATATCACCTGAAAAAGCAAATCTTCACCGGCCTGAAGGCGGCGGCAATTTTCCAGCGCGACGTCCAAGCTGCGTTCCAATGTTTCGGGGGTCAACCACGCGATATGCGGGGCCAGCACAATATTGGCTTGGCGCAGCAAGGGATGATCGGCGGGCAAAGGTTCTTGTTCAAACACATCCAAGCCCGCGCCGCGCAAATGCCCGCTGTCCAGCGCCGCGATCAGGCGCTTTTCATCGACCAATTCGCCGCGCGCGACATTAATCAGCACCGCGCCCTTTTTCATCGCATATGGGTCGATGCTGGCCCGCGTTTCGTCGGTCAAGGGGATGTGCAGCGACACGGCATCGCTTTCGGCCAACAACCGCTCCAGCGGCCAAAATTCATAAGGAACGTCCCGCGCACTGCGCGCCGTATAAACGACCTTGGCCCCCATGGCGGCCAGCACAGGGGCAAGCAATTGTGCCGAATGGCCAAAGCCCACCAAGCCCACCGTACGGCCACGAATTTCACCAACGCTGTCCAATTCCGCCGGATCAGCGGTCCACCCCGCGCCCGCCCGTGTCCGTGCGTCAAAGAAACAGGTACGGCGCAGCACCGCCATCATCATCGACAGCGCCATTTCCGCGACCGCCGAACTGTTGGTGCCTGGCATATTGCACACCGCCACGCCGTGCTCGCGGGCGGCATCCAGCGCGATAGTGTTCACCCCAACGCCCAATTTTTGAATCAATTTCAGCTTGGGCGCTTTGGCGATAAAGTCCGCTGTGACCGGCGTCAGCACATGCAGCAAGGCAGTGATTTCGCTGGCTACATCATCCAGCGATGCCGCTTCATCGACATGGACGACGCGGTCCTTGCCAAAAACCCGGTCCACCGCATCGCGAAAACCGGGGCTGGGGCGGGCGTGCAACACAATCATGCCCGGCCTCCCGCAATCGCGGGCGCAAAGGCCGCAAAGCCCGCAAATTGCGCCGCGCTGCCCATCGCTTCTTCGATACGCAGCATTTCATTCCACTTGGCCATCCGTTCCGACCGCGTGAAGCTGCCCACCTTTAATTGGCCCGCATTCCAACCCGTTGCCAAATGCGCGATGGTGACATCTTCGCTTTCGCCCGACCGCGCCGATACAATTCGCCCCCATTGATGGGCGGCGGCAGCGTCCAATGCGGCCTTGGCTTCGGTGATGCTGCCGACCTGATTGACCTTGATCAACGCGGCATTGCACACATGGCGCGCAGCGGCGTCATTCACCCGCGCGGCATTGGTAACCAACACGTCATCGCCGATAATCTGCACCTGATCGCCAATGGCGGCGGTGACTTTGCTCATCATGTCCCAATCATCCTGCCCCGCCGGATCTTCGATGGACAATATGGGGTAAGTGCGCGCCCATTGGATGATATGTTCGCCCCACGCATCGCTGCTCAGGCGTTGATCATCCAAGGCCAGATGATAACCGTTGGCATCGCCCAATTCATTGGCGGCAATATCCAAGGATAGGAACACATCCTCGCCCGCACGGTGCCCGCTGGCGTCGATAGCGCGGGTCAGCATGTCCAGCGCATCTTCATTGGATGTAAAATTGGGCCACCAGCCCCCTTCATCCGCCACGCCGGTCAGCGGGCCTTTTTCTTCCATCAAGCGGCCAGCGGCGCGGTAAACATCGTCGGTGATTTCCAAAGCGCGGCGGAAACTGCCCGCATTGGGGCACATGATCATGAAATCCTGCACATCGGTGCGGCGGCCCGCATGGGCACCGCCGCCGAAAATCTGAATTTCGGGCAAAGGCACATGAACAGGCCGCCCATTGGCCAAATATTGCCACAGCGGCGCACGCGCAGCATCCGCCGCCGCATGCAGCACCGCCATGGACACTGCGACAATCGCATTGCCGCCCAAGCGCAATTTATTGGCCGTCCCGTCCAATTGCACCAGCACGGCATCAATGCCCGCTTGGTCCCGCGCGTCCATGCCAATCAAGGCAGGCGCAATTTCGCGGGCAATCGCCGCCACCGCGCCAGTTACGCCGTAACCCCCAAAGGCGGTGCCGCCATCGCGCAGGTCCACGGCTTCATGCGCGCCGCGCGATGCCCCCGCTGGCGCAATCGCCCGCCCCTTTGCGCCATTGTCCAGCACCACCTCCGCCTCAACGGTCGGGCGACCGCGCGAATCCCAAATCTGACGGCCCATCACCGCCTCGATACGCGCACTCATGCCTTCATCCTCTTCCATTGGCCGACCAGCTTATCCAGCGGCTGCGGCGATACAATCAATGCGGTGGCTTGGCCGCGCACCCAATGTTGATGCCCTGTGTTGGTCAAATAAGGTGCAGGGGATTTCCCATCGATACGGGCCAGCAACAACGCCGCACATAGCGCACCCGTCCGCTGCATCATGGCTTCGCCATCTTCCCAATCCACCCCTGCGCGATAGGCCGCCACCATGGCGCTGGCTGCATCGCGGTGTTGGGGGTTATCCAAATGCACCGATTTCAACAATAAATGCGCGGTGCAAAACGCCAGATCAAAGGCAGGGTCGCCATAAACCGCACATTCCGCGTCCAAAATCACCGGACCATGGCCGCTAACCAAGATATTTTTGGGGCTGACATCGCCATGCACCAACGCCATTTTGCGGCCCCGCAAATCATCGACCAAAGCGTTCAACTGCGGTGCCACGGCGGGATTGTTCCGTGCGACATGCAGCAAAAATGGGTCGACCCGCAGCGCGAAAAACATATCATCATTGGGAAAATCGGCGCGGTCTTGATCATTATGGGCGGTCGCGCTGTGAATGGCGGCAAGCGCGCGGCCCAATTGGCGGGCAAATTCCCCATCCACATGCCCCGCCATCAATTGGTCTTTCCAAACGGGACAATCGGGCAAAAAACGCATGGCAAAGGCATGGCCGACGGGCAATTCGGCCAAAACCTCTGGCACCAAATCGGGCTGGATAGTCCGCACGCGGCGCAGCCAGCGTATTTCGCTCATCCCGCGCTCGACAGGGGCGTGCCATTCCGCCTGCACCCGCAATTGCGGCAAAGGCCGTTTCACCACAATGCTGCCGCGTGGCCCATCCACTTTCCACACATCACAGGACACGCCGCCCGTCAGCGGGGTCAGGGTCACATCCCCTTCCCCCACCAATCCGGCGGCGCGCAGCGCCATGACCAATGCGGATTCAGGCTCCGTTGGTTGGCCCGCCTGCGGCATTTACAGCTTTTCCTTAATCCATGCGCCGACCAGATCGGCGGCATTGTTGCGCTCTGCGATACTATCTTCAAAATAATGGGCACCGCTAATCAGTTCCAAACGCTTGTCTTGGCTGCCCAAAAAGTCGTAAATTTTGCGGGCATCGCTGGGGAACACCCCCGTATCGGCCAGCCCTTGCACCACCAAAGCGGGGGTATCATGCTTGGCCAAATGCGGTTGCCCCTGACAGGGTGAAGTTTCCAAGCTCCACATATTCAGCCATGTTTTCAGCGTGTTCGCACGGCCAATGCTGGGCGTGCGATTGGCCGCAGCAGGAACGCCGCGATAGCACCAATTGGCCTGACGCTCGGACGGGTCGATGCTGGGGTCCACACAGCGCAAATCGCCCCACAGGCGGAACAGCGGGAAAATCCGGTCTGGAATGCCTGCCGCATTCAAACGGGCCAGTTCCGCCTTGGCCCAATCGGTAATGCGCTGGTTGCGCGCGCGCTGGGCGGCGCGATATTTGGCGATAAATTCGTCCGAATATGGCGGGCCATTGTCGGGGTTGAACGGGTCCAGTTCCGCGTTGGTCGCCACAGGGTCATTTTCATCAACGACCGATGCGTCCATCCAATCCGTCATCACTTCGGGGCGGCCCTGATGGGCGTTGAAACTGATATAGAGGTCGCCCTTAACCAAATGCGCCAGTGCGTCTTGGCCCACACTTGGCAAACGGTCGGTCAGCGTCGGGGCGATTGCTTCGGCCTGATATGCGCCCATCAACGACCCGCCGCCGCTGTTGCCCAAAATGACAATCGCTTCGACGCCCGCTTCTTCCTTCAGCCATTTCATGCCAACGCCAATATCCAGCACGGCATGTTCCAGCAAAAACTGGTCTTCAAACCCGCGGTAACGGGTGTTCCACCCCAAAAAACCAAAGCCCTGACGCGCAAAATAAGGGGCAATATAATGTTCGGAAAAATCGACATTATAATGGGTTGCGATAATCGCCACCTTGGGCCGCGTGCCGCTTTTCGTCCAATAAATGCCTTGGCACGGGTGGCCGCCTGCATGAATACGCGACGCGGTGGGCGATATGCGGCCAATGAATTGCGCATCCAGCCCGTCGGTCCCATTGGGGTTCATATATCCTCTCCCTCTCTTCTTAAGAAGCATAGTATACTAAGCATTTTCAAGATGCAACGCCGCGCATCCGTGCATCAACAAATTTGCACTTGGGCAGCGCAGCCGCTACGCGAAGATGGATTGCAATCAGGAAAATGACGGAGTTTATGCGGACCGACCATTTGATCATGGCCTTACTCCAACGCTTTTGCTGGCTGGACGAAGGGTTACAAACCCGCCTGCGGGCAAAAGGATGGCCCAATGTCAGCCGCCCGCAATCCATGGTGATGATCAATATTTTAAGCGGAACCGTGCGCCCATCCGACATCGCCCGCAATATGGGCGTGTCGCGCCAAGCCATTCACACCACGATCAATCAAATGGTCAAGCTGGACATTGTCACGCTGACCCCCGACCCCGCCGACCGACGCCATATGATCGTATCGCTGACGGAAACGGGGGCCAATATGCGCCAAGATGCCCAAGCATCCATGGATATCCTCAGCCATCGCCTGTCCCAAAAACTGGGCCCAGACCGCTTACAGCAATTGCTGGCGCTGCTGGAAAGCGACTGGGGCGACAATGCGATTATGCCGGACGAACAATCCTAAGGCTATCCCCCTAAGCCGCTAGCGCGCGCGCCACCGCGACCAACCGGCCCGCTGTCATATCCACCAAATTGGCGGGCAGGCTGTCCTGCAACTGCCCCTGTGCGTCAAAGGCGATATGGGCATTGGGCAACACCACTTGTTCGGGGATCACCATCATTTGAATGGTGGACAATATTTGGCGCAAATGGGCCAAGCCGCGCAAGCCGCCAAAGGGGCTGAGCGACGCCGCCATAATCGCCGCCGCTTTTCCGCGATAGGCCGTCAAGGCCAAAGGCCCTTCGTCGCCCGTTGGACGCGACGCCCAATCAATGGCATTTTTCAGCACCGATGGAATGGAGCCATTATATTCGGGCGATACCCATAATTGCCCATCTTGCGCCGCCAAAATCTGTTTCAAACGCAGCGCATCGGGTGGAAATGCGTCCTTCTCCAGCGCTTCGGAATATAGGGGCAGGTCAAATTCCGCCAAATCCACCCATGTCACATTGGCGCCATGGGCGCGCAGCGCCTGCGATGCTGCCTTGCCCAACGCTTGATTATAGGACCCGTCCCTGATGCTGCCGACGATGATGGCAATGGCGACCATATGGCTTCCCCTGTTATGATATTAGTTAGTATTCTAACTTATTTCACAACAGGCGGATAAGGCAAATATTTTATGGCTGGATCATGCCGGATTATCTTTGACCAATCCCTCGCTATCTTCGGCCAAATTATCGATTACGCGGCGCATCAATGATTGCAGCGTTTCCACTTCCTCGTCGCTCAGGCCCCTTGTCGCGACCTCGTGCAATTCGGCATTAATCGGGGCCAATATCCATTCCAATTTCTTGGCATGGGGCGTCAGATAAATATAGGTTTTGCGCCGATCTTCGTCGGTTTTCTTGCGAATAATCAGGCCCGATTTCTCCAGCCCCTTTAAGGCCACCACCGTCGTCGGCTCGCGCATTCCAATACGCTCGCTCAATTCGCGCTGAGTGATGCCATCCTCGCGCCACAATTGCCGCAAGAACCGCCATTGGCCTGCGGATACGTCATATTCCATCGTCCCGCGTTCCAAAATGCGGGAAAAGGACCGAAAAACAATCCGCGCCAAATAGCCGATGCTGTTATCGGGGTTGGTGTAATATTCCGCAGAGTGCCGCAAAGGCTGCTTCGGTTCCGTCAAAATCATGTCCCTTATTGGCGTCCCGATGCCGCATGGCGGCGATTCGCATTCGCACTTGTGCAGCCATATTATCATTTGACGCTAGGCGGGATCAATAATACTTAAAATACTAAGTATTTCGAAAGGCGCGCCATGCAAAAATTCACCCAGCTTCATGCCGTCCCCGCGCCTTTGGGCTTGGCCAATGTCGATACGGACATGATTATATCCGCCCAATATATGAAGGGTCTAACCCGAACAGGCATGGGTCAACATCTGTTCAAACTGCTGCGCTATACCGCCGATGGCCGCGAACGCGCCGACTTCATCCTCAATCACCCCATCGCCCGTAAAGCGCAAATATTGATCGCAGATCGCAATTTTGGCTGCGGGTCATCGCGCGAACATGCGGTGTGGGCACTGACGGATTATGGGTTTCGCTGTGTCATCGCCCCCAGCTTTGGCGACATATTTTTCAACAATGCGCGAAAAAATGGGCTGTTGCTCATCCGCTTGCCGGCCGCCACCTGTGACCATCTGCGCGAATTTGCGGGCCGCAGCCAATATGCCCCGATGACGGTGGACCTGCTGACACAAAGCATCATCTTGTCGTCAGGCGAAACCATCGCCTTTCAAATCGACGCAGTGGACCGCCACAATCTGGTCCACGGCTTGGACGATATTGCCCGCACCCTGCGTCACGCCAATGCCCTCAGCGCCTTCGAAGCCCGACCTTAATCTGGCAGGTCGCTGGGGGATGTAATATATCCCGCAATGGCGCTGGCCGCCGCCACGGCGGGGCTCATCAAATGGGTGCGCCCACCGCGCCCTTGACGATTTTCAAAATTGCGGTTCGATGTCGCGGCACAACGTTCGCCGTCAGCCAAGCGGTCGTCATTCATGCCCACACACATGGAACAGCCCGGTTCGCGCCAGTCAAAACCGGCGGCGCGGAACAATTGGGCCAGCCCCTCTGCCTCCGCCTGTTCTTTCACCAATCCCGACCCCGGCACGATCATCGCTCGCACATGGGGCGCGACACGGCGGCCACGCACCACCTTGGCGGCTTCGTGCAAATCCTCGATCCGGCTGTTGGTGCAACTGCCCAAAAACATGCGGTCGATACGCAGATCCGACATTTTCTGTCCCGCGCGCAGGCCCATATAATCCAGTGCGCGCATGGCGGCGGCCCGATCTTCGGCGCGGGCCATGGTCGCGGGGTCTGGCACTTCGCCGTCCACCGCCACCACTTGCGATGGATTGGTGCCCCAACTGACCATGGGGCGGATATTTTCGGCATGAAAGCGATGCTCACTGTCAAACACGGCGTCTGGGTCGCTTGCCAACAGCCGCCACTGCGCGGCCTTATCTTCCCATGCCGCCCCACGCGGGCTTGCTGGACGTCCGCGCAAATAAGCTATGCTGCGCTCATCCGGCGCAATCAGCCCCGCCCGCGCGCCCATTTCGATGCTGAGGTTACACAAGGTCATGCGCCCTTCCATGCTCAGCGCCGCAATGGCTGGGCCCGCATATTCCAACACATGCCCAGTCGCCGCATCCACCCCCATTTGCCCCAGCAAATACAACGCCAAATCCTTGGCATGGACATGCGGGGGCAACAGGCCATCGACATAAACCCGCATGTTGCGGGACTTACGCTGGCGCAAACATTGGGTCGCCAACACATGCTCCACCTCGGACGTGCCAATACCAAAGGCCAGCGCGCCAAAGGCGCCATGGGTCGATGTGTGGCTGTCCCCGCAAACAATGGTCATGCCGGGCTGTGATCGCCCTTGCTCCGGCCCCACTACATGCACAATGCCATTGCGCCGGTCGCCCAGCGGAAAGGCACGGATGCCATAATGGGCTGTGTTATTCATCAGCGCCACCAATTGCGCCCGCGCTTCCTCGTCGCGCACGCCAGCCGGCCCTGCGGCCTGATGCGATGTCGGCACCACATGATCAGACATCGCCAAGGTCAAATCGGGGCGGCGCACAGGACGGCCCATCTGCGCCAAAGCCGCAAAGGCCTGCGGCGATGTAACCTCATGCACCAAATGCAGGTCGATATAGAGCAACGTCTCGCCATCATCTTCGGCAACGACATGGGCGGCCCATATTTTGTCATAGAGCGTCTGCGGTGCGTCGATCAGCCGATTGCCCTCCGCCTGATCCGGCTGCAGGCCATCGTCACCGCCATGCTTCCCATCATCGCCCAAAATTGGTCCCCTCTATCCGAACAACCCCAAATATCGCTATTCGACGCCCGCCCTCAGAATCATTAGCATTCTAAGTTATAGACAAAGCTTTTGCAATCGGGCAAGACACGCCCTCGCCGCCAGCGCCCCTGTTCCGCAACCGAAAGCCGCCTGAATCCATGAATCTAATCTGGCTTCCCGCATCCTTGCTTGGTGGTTTATTTCAGGCGTGGCGCACGGCAATACAGCAGCGTATCCGCTCCCAGCTCAGCGTCAGCGGCGCGGGTTTGGTGCGCTATCTCTATGGCTTGCCCTTTGCCGCGCTGCTCACTGCCCTGTGGCTGTGGACGCACCAAATGGCCATTCCGGCCATGAGCTGGGGCTTCTTCGCCCTCGCCTTTGTCGCGGCGATCACCCAAATGGCGGGCACCATCTTCCTCATTTCCTCCTTCGGGCATGGGGGATTTGTGGTTGGCACGGCCTTTTCGAAAACCGAGGCAATCCAAGCCGCGTTGGTGATGGCGCTGTTTTTCGGGGACCATCTGCCCCCCTTGGCCTGGGCTGGCATATTCTGCGGCGTGCTAGGGGTTTTCACCTTGGTCGCCAGCGGACAATCCCTTAGCATCGGGCAATGGCTGCGGTCCTTAACCCAGCCCGCCGCCCTCTATGGCATTGGGGCTGGCACCATGTTTGCGGGCACCGCCATTGCGGTTAAATATAGCACCGAAGCGCTGCCACATGTCGATCTGGTCGGCTCCGCCTTTGTCGCCTTGACGGTGGTGATGGCGATCCAAAGCTTGCTGCATATGGCGTGGATCATCTGTTTCGACCGCGCCACCTTGGGTCCCGTCTTTCGGTCATGGCGCACATCGGGTCAGGTCGGTTTGCTATCCGCCTTGGGCTCCGCTTGTTGGTATACGGGCTTTGCCGCCGCGCCTGCTGCGCTGGTGAGGGTTGTTGGGCAGGTCGAGGTAATCTTTACCATCGCCTTTGCCCATTTCTATTTGCGCGAACGCATTAAACGACACGAAATCATCGGGTTGATGCTGGTCGCGGCGGGTGTGATATTGGCGCTGGTCGCGACATTTTAACGGAGCCGTCTGATCCGCTCCGGCCAGCATCAGCCAAAGGTCACATAAATCTCCGCCTCAATCACCCATTCGCCGCCCATCTCGCGCCATTTGGCGCTATAGCGTCCGGACGCCAGCGTCGCGCCGCTATTGGCCGACACCCCAACCCAATGGCCATCCTCCATCGCAATGGGTTCCACGCCCGACACCGTCACCTGATCGGGCGTGCGGGTGTATATACAGCGGTCCGGCACAGCAAATTCACGCTTCCACGCTTGCAATTGCGCTTTGCGGCCCGCGATCACGCCGCTGTCGGTGCCCGTCACCATGATGACTTGCTGGGCCAAAATCGGCCCAATCGCCCCAAGGTCCGCCGCCGCCAAGCCTTGGTTAAAAGCCGCGCGGCGGGATCTGATGGTCAATTCGCTGTGGGATGACATGATGACAGCTTTCTTAAACGGCGCTTGCAACCCCTTTGCCAGCCATGCCCCCTTATGAAAAGATCAGAAACATAGACTGTTAGCCAAGGCTTGCCCCCTGCCCGCCAAGCGTCCAAGAAAGGCCATGTCCGAAGATGATTTTGCATGGCCCAGCCGCGCCCAAAAACGCTATTTACGCCGAATCTATAATGGCCGCACACAGCCCATCACCGCCGATGGACAGACCTTTTTAACCTATAAACAAGCCATGGCCCATTTGCGGACATTGGACGAAGACCATTGCAGCGCCGTGGTCGAACAAATGAAATTGGCGGCAAAAACAACAACGCCATCATCAAGCTGAACGCCGCATCCACGCTGGACGGGCGCCGCCTAGGGTCAGCTCCCTAGCGCCTTTTTTGCCCATAATCGATGCGAATACGCACCCAGCTTCCCACCAATGGCTGCCCGCCAACGCGCGGCGGACGCACGCGAAATTGCCACGCCGCCGCCAAAATGGCGCGGTTGATTTGCGAACCCGCAGGATATTCGTCAATCGCGGCGCAATCCTCGACCCGAAAATCCGCCACTGTCCGACAGGCGATCAGGCCCCAGCCCGTGCTGTTGGCGGTGGACAAATATCCCGCTAATTCGCCGTCCGTGGGTTCGCGATACCATGCCGCCTTATACATCGGCTCCCCATTGGGCGCATTGCCCACACGTTCGCTCTCGCCAGCGGATGCAGACTGACGATTGGCTGGCCCCGCGCTGGCCCCTTCGCGGATACGGACACCAATTTTGGGTGTGGCGGGCGCCGATATCGGCGGCGCGGTGGACGGCAAAGGCGGCGTCGGCATGGTCGGCTGGGGCGTTTCGACGGGAATCGGCGGCACCGGCGATGTCGGCATATTGGGCTGCGGCGGAACATCCGCCGTTTCGCGTGGTTGCTGCTGGCTGGGCGCGGGCTCTGGCTGGCTGTCCTCTACGCTTTCTTCAGCAGATGGGCTGGCCGAAATACTGACCACGCTAATCGGGTTGTTCGTCTTCTCAGCGGGGCGTAGCGGACCAAAAGAAATCAACAAAAACAGCATCAAGGCCGTGATCGACAAAGCCAATCCAATGGCTGCCGCCCGGTGCCGCACCCCAATACCATATTGACGGGCGGACCTTTGGGTGCGGGACATAAGATTTTGGACAAGGCTCAACGGAATTATTCTTTGCTGGCGGTGTCCGCGTTTGCATGCACCCGATGCGATGATCGACGGGATAAAGCGGCTCTGCCGCCTTGGCAAGGGCGCGGCACAGCATCAAGCACCGGCCCCATGATCGGCATAAAGTCCAAAATCTGTGTCCCCCGTCAGCGCCTATGGCACAGATTTGAGGTTGCGAGTTAAGGAGTGT
>CAZIVW010000031.1:0-30139 GCA_964542975.1 uncultured Sphingopyxis sp. | reverse complement strand
CACGGCGAAAACACGGGTTCGAGTCCCGTAGGGGTCACCACCATCATCTGCCATAGCATACACACCGCGGCGCAAGCCCAGCATTGCTGCCAATCTCCAGCACATATGACGCAACCGGTGCAGATCGCCCGCCCACCGTGCGCCTACACCGATATGGCGTCCATCACCCCAGCTTAATTCCGAATCCGGCCAGCAAATCCGCCGCCTGATCCATCGAAAATGTCGCCCCGCGAAATATGCGCAGGTCCGCCACCGCCAATCCCCCCAGATCCGCCTCACGCAGATCCGCTCCGTCAAACAAAGCCCGCTCCAACCGCGCCTCGCGCAGGTTGCATCTAACCAGGCTCGCGCCGCGAAAGTCACATTTGCTCAGGTCGGCTTGCGAAAAATCGACACGGTGCAGCTTGGCTTTGCGAAAACTTTGTCCGGTCAGCGTCGCCCCGACCAGCAACACCTCTTCAAATGACCAACCCAAGCCGCGACCATCGCTCAGATTCGCACCGGTCAATTTACACCCCTCAAAGCGCAAATTGGCGACATAACAATGGCGGAAATCGGCATTATTGCAATCTGTCGCACGAAAGATTGCCCCACCCAAGTCACAGCGCGACCATGACGCAAAGGCCCCACGACACGACAAAAATTTGGCGGCCTCCAATCGCGACGATGCAAAATTGGTGCGGCGCAAGCTGCAGCGCTCAAAGGTCCAGTCCATCAAGTCCAAATCCGACAGGTCTGCATCGTCCAAATCGCAATCACGCACGATGCGCGGCGTCCCGACCAGCGCCGCAATATCGGCGCGGCCCAGCGTGCGCCCGTCCACCACATTCATCTCAAACAAATCTTTTTGCATAACCGCCCTTATGCCCATTTACCGGAACAGATCGAACAGATTTCTGTTCTGGGATGGACAATCGCCCACTCGCCCCGCTAACCGGCAGCCATGGCTATTACTGCAACGATTATGAACACCGTCACCGGTCAACCGCTCCAAAAGATGAGCTTCAACCGCATGCCCAAACCATGGGCCAGCTTCACCCTTGCCGACGGCCAAATGGTCACGGCCGAACGTATCGACGTGGGCAAACCCGCACCGGGAAAATTCGCCGCCCCCATCAGCATTTGGGTCACGCTAAAACCCAAGGATCAATAATAACCCGCTTATAAAAAAGCCGCCACACCCACAGGTGCAGCGGCTTTTTTTGCAAAATCGTCCGCAGAATCTTGCAAATATCTGGGCCGATCCATTCAGGCTGGAACAATCAACTCGCGCGCGGCGGCCGACCAACAGGCTTGCGGCGCGTCGGACTCGACTTGCCCTTACCGCCCAGACCAATTTCCTTGGCCAAAGCACGGCGGCGTTCGGCATAGTTGGGCGCCACCATCGGATAATCTTTCGGCAGGCCCCATTTCGTCCGATATTCATCGGGCGTCATGCCATAGTGCGTCATCAAATAACGACGCAACATGGTCAGTTTCTTGCCGTCTTCCAGACACACAATATGGTCCGGCTTCACCGATGATCGGATCGACACAGCCGGTTCCTGCTTCACTTCTTCCACAACCTCTTTACCCAAAGCGGACAAAGCGTCGTGAACAGAGCGGATCACCACCGGAATATCACTCATCGCTACATTATTATGGCTGACATGCGCGGCAACGATGTCGGCCGTCAACGTAACCAGCAAATTTTCATCTTCCATACCCATATTCCTTCAAGGACGGCACTCACAAGCAAGGTCCTACATGCTGCTGACAATGCACATAGTTTGAATATAGTTCCCACGCGGCGCAATTTTACCAATATTCAGACCCAGCAACAAAAAAATACAGAAAACAACAAGCAAAATTCATCCAAAACATCGATGGAATCAAATAACCACCAAATATGGGCAAATATCAATATAAATTTTTGTTCACTTTGCGAGTCAAGAGAGGATAAACGGCAAATAATATCTCGGGAAACCGGAAATCTCGAAAACCCGTAAACTCAAAAAAACAAATACCCTTCCGCTTAAGGGCGAAAGGGTCCAGCATAATCAACAAGATATAGATATATCAAAATATAATTTGAAATTTATATTCAATATATGCGCCTATCAAAAATAGGCTGAAATATAAAATATCCTAAGTAAAATTTCACATCGCCAGACGGCATCAAATTTCTAGAATCGTCCCCAAAACGGGCAACTCAGATCCAGGCACACGCACCCCTGTGCATTCCAAACATCATCAGACATAGTTTTTGTCACCCTGATGATCAGGCTGCACAACTAGACTCAGCAACTCAGCCCAATCCGCCCACGCCCGCCATCAACCGCGTCACATTGTCGGTCACGGCCCATTCGGCCTGCCGAACACACACAATCTGCCGCATCTTCCAACATAATATATTCGCAGCCTCTTCGCTCATCTCTTCCATTTCGACGCGAATATGCATTTCCTCACCCACCCGCCGCGCAGCGACATCGCGCGGCACTTGATCGCGCTGGGCAAATAATCCCAAAATGCGCAGCACCGCTTGCGGGTCTGCGCTCGTGACGACCGTAAAGCACAGCGGCACCGTCATCAGGCCGCCACCCGCCGCACCATGTCGCCGCCAACTGGCGCGATATTCTGCACCTTGCGCTGCTGCAGCGTACGGCGCTGTTCCGCCATCGCTTGCTCGGCCATCATGTCCGCGATCATCGCGGGGGACAGATCATGCGCCTGTGCGTCCGCCAAAATCCGGCTCACACGCGGGCCAATTTGCGCCACACGCGCCGCCACATCCGCCTGTGTTTCGCCCAAATATTCCGCCGCCACACGGATGACGCCGCCCGCATTGGCCACATAGTCCGGCACATACACAATACCGCGCTCGTGCATGGCGTGGGCCGCGTCCATATCCGCCAATTGATTATTCGCGGCCCCGCAGATCAACCGCGCCTTCATCTGTTCAACGGCACCCATAGTCAGCGTCCGACCCAGCGCACATGGCACGATAATATCGACATCTTCCGCCAAGATTCGCTCGGCAGGCACCACACGGGCTTTCAATATCGCCGCCAAGCGGTCCCGCCGCCCCGGCGCGCTATCGGCGATCACCAATTGAGCACCCGCATCGGACAGGCGGCGACATAATTCGCCCCCCACCTTGCCCGTGCCCTGCACAGCCACGCGCATCCCGCTCAAATCCGCTTGAAAGGTCGCCTTCGCGCCCGCCTCGATCGCCGCAAACACGCCGTCCGCCGCCCAAGACGAAGGGTCTCCCCCAGCCAATTCCGTTGCGGCATGTCTCCGCATCGGCAAGCCCGCGACATAAGCCGTGCTGCGCGCCACATCCTCCATATCGCCGCCATGGGTGCCAACATCCGGCGCCGTGACATATTGCCCGCGCAATTCATGCACCGCCCGCCCAAAGGCTTCAAATAATGCCGTGCGATCAAAAGGCTGGTTGGGCAAGCGCAGCACCGCCTTCGCGCCTTCCAACGGCAATCCAGCCAATGCATTTTTATAGCTCATGCTGGCCGCCAAACGGCTCGCATCCTCCAGCATATCGGCTACGTCCATATAGTCCCACAACCGGCACCCGCCCAGCGCAGGCCCACGAACTGCCGAGTGAATCACAATCACCCCGTCCAAACCCACAGACTTGTCCTCCAAACGGATCGTTTCTGCTGCGGGCGCCTGCCCATAATGCCGAACTAACATTGCCGATAATCTCCTCACCCGCGCTTATGCCAGCGCCAGACAGGCAAAACTTCGTTCCTTTCTTGCGATTTTTGGCAATCTGAGGAATATTTATCCCGAAAACATTATAAAAGAGAATAAAATGACCGATCTGGATGAATTTGAAAAAAAGATTCTTCGCGAATTGCAACGCGACGCCAGCCTGACCACCGCAGAATTGGCGGACCGCGTCGGCCTATCCCCCTCCCCATGCTGGCGGCGGATTGACCGCTTGCAACGCGACGGCTTCATCAAGCGCCGCGTCGCCCTGCTCGACCGCCGCGCCATCGGCCTCAACGCCCATATTTTCGCTCAGATCAAACTCAACGCCCATGGCCGCGCCAATTTGGACGAATTCAGCCAAGCCATTCGTGCTTTCCCCGAAGTATTGGAAGCCTATGTATTGATTGGCGGCATGGACTTCATGCTGCGCATCGTTGCCAAAGACATTGATGCCTATGAACGCTTCTTTTTTAATCGCCTCAGCAAATTGGACGGCATCCAAGAAATTCAATCCACTATCGCCCTATCTGAAATCAAAAGCACGACGGAACTACCGGTTGACTAGGACTGAACTGTCAAATTCATTTGCTTCTTTCGCCTATCTTGGCCTTTAACCCCGATATGGCAAAAACTGTCTCACGAAGATCTGCCCCCGCACGGCCCAGAAAATCACAGGCCGACCGCAGCAGCGAGTCCGAATTTCGGCTGCTGTCGGCGGCAGCGCAGATTTTGGTCGAAGAAGGCTATAGCGCGCTGACCTTTGACCGCGTGGGCGAAGTGTCGGGCTTTTCACGCGGCCTTGCCAGCCAGAAATTCGGGTCGAAAGACGGACTGGTTCTGGCCGTTGTCGAATTTCTGAACAACAATATCGACGCCAGCAATGCACAAGATATTCAACTCGCCCCCAACCCGCTCGAAGAAATTATGTGCTATCTGCGCTTCTTCTTTGACCGTGTGATCGACGACAAATTGGCCTTGTCCTATTTCGTGCTGCTCGCCGCCACCATCGCCAATAAATCGGTGGTCCATCCCGCCTTTGTCGACGCCCATGAACGGGTGAAACGCACCCTGCGCGACATGATCGTGCGCGGTCAGGCCAGCGGCGTCATCAACCCTCATCTCGCCCCCGACACGGCCGCCCTGTCCATCGGTGCCTTCCAATTGGGGGTCGCCACCCAGCGCCTGCTTGATTCGCAATTTGATGTGCGACAAGTTTGCGCCATGGCGCTGCCCACCATCCAAGCCAGCCTTGCGGCCCCAGCCAAAGCAACACCATAAATTCAAATAAAATCCGCAGCATAACTTTGGATAATCAGGAAAATAGTAGCGTTCCGACAATCAATTGACACTTGTTGGACGTCCATATACTCATTCACCCACAACAAAATTAAAATATCTCTGGGAGGATGATTTGAAAGGTTTCAACACCACAGCTGCGCGCTATTTTTCGCTACTCTTGCTCTCCAGCGCGGCATTTGCGACCACCCCCGCTATTGCTCAGGACAACAGCAAAAATTCCGCCACCAACAGTGACGGTCTCGACGAAATATTGGTGACCGCGCAGCGCCGCGAACAACGGCTGCAAGACGTGCCCGTCGCCATCACCGCCGCCAATGCCGAAACTTTGGCCGAAGCCCGTGTGGAAAATATCGCCAATATTTCCAACATCTCGCCCAGCATTCAATTTCGTGCGTCCAACATTTCTTCGTCCAGCGCCAATGTCGTCATTCGCGGCCTCGGCACCACCGGCAACAGCCGCACCTTCGAAGGCGGCGTCGGCATTTTCATCGACGGCGTTTACCGCACCCGCGCGGCCTCGGCATTGCAAAATTTCCTCGATGTCGGCTCGCTTCAGGTGCTGCGCGGTCCCCAAGGCACATTATTCGGTAAAAACACATCGGCTGGCGCGGTCTTGGTCGAAAGCACTCGCCCCAACACTGCCGAGGTTCAGGGCAATGTTGAACTGGGCTATGGCAATTACGGCGCCCTAGATGCCAAAGGCGCGGTCAATGTGCCGATCAACGATGTCGCGGCACTGCGCCTGTCCGCCATGTATAGCGAAGACGAAGGCTATTTGCGCGACCCGAACACCGACCGCCGCCACAACCAACTCAAGGCACAAGCCTATAAGGCGCAATTGCTGATCGAACCCAGCTCGGATTTTTCCATGCGCCTCATCGCCGATTATTCCAAATCCAAGGGCGATTGCTGCTATGCGACCAGCGACTATATCGACGGCCCAACCCAACCGCTCGTCGATGCTCTGACCGCCGCCCGCGGCCTCACCTTGCCGTCCAAAAAGCGCAGCGACTTTCAACAAATACTCAGCGCCCCGTCGCGCCAACGCATCGAAGATTATGGCATGACTCTGCATGTCAATGCCAATTTGGGCAGCGGAACGTTGAAATCCGTCACGGCCTTACGCGAATTTAACTTGCACCAAGACCGCGCCGACGGCGACTTTTCGGGCGCCGATATTTTCGAACTGGACGAAAGCTTCAAAAGCCAGTTCTTCTCCCAAGAACTAACCTATAACGGCGAAATACCGTCAATTAACGCCGATTATGTCTTGGGTCTTTTCTATTCCGATGAAAAGCTGGACATGACCCGCGATCTTTCGTGGATGTCCCAAGGCCAAGCCTATATCGACGCCATTTTATACGCCAGTGCTGGCCTAGCCCCCGGCACCGCTTATGCCGCGCCGGGCCGCTGGGCGGGCGAAGATATGGACGGCAACGCCACATCCTATGCCGCCTTTGCGCATCTCAACGTCGATGTCACCGACCAGCTCAGCCTGATCGGCGGCCTGCGCTATTCCATCGAAAAGAAGAAAGGCCAATTCGCCAACAGCTTCTATCGCAGCCAGCCGAATGACGCCTTCCGTATCTTGGGCGTTCAACCCGGCCCAGCCTATCAAGCGTCGACAACCGACAAAGCCCTGTCCGGCACCGCTGGCATCCAATACCGCCCCAGCGACGGCGCGATGGTCTATCTGACCTATAATCGCGGGTTCAAGGCAGGCGGCGTCAACATCGACGCCAATGGCGCGGGCATTCGCGCCAACAATCCAGTCGAAACCCCAGGCGGCGTGCCGCTCGACCCGCGCTTCAAGCCGGAAACCGTCAATTCCGTCGAACTGGGCACGAAATTGGATTATTGGGACCGCCGCGCCCGTACCAATATCGCCATTTTCTATAATGATATTTCGGACCTGCAGGTCGCGCAATTTGTCGGCCTCCAATTCACCGTGCTCAACAGCCCATCGGCCAAAAGCTATGGCGCAGAATTTGAATCTTTGTTCGAAATCACCCCATCGCTGACCTTGGGCCTCGACGGCATCTGGCTGCCCCATGCCCGCTATGGCAAGGACGCCAATCTCGATCCTGCCCTGTCCGGCCAACGCTTCCGCTATGCGTCGAAATTTTCGGGCAACGCCAGCATCAGCCTCGATCAACCTGTAACCAATGATCTGAACCTGACCGGCCGCGTGCAATATCAATATAGCTCCAGCCAATATATCAACACCGCCTCCACCGCCCAGCGCGGCGCGGTTGGCATCGTCAATGGCAATATCGGCATCAAATCAGCCAGCGGCGGCTGGCAGCTCGAAGGCTGGGTCCAAAATGCCTTCAACAAAGATTATGTCGCTTTGTCGTTCAACACGCCGATCCAGACGGGCGATGAAAACGCCTATATGGCGGCCCCGCGCACTTATGGCATCAGCCTGCGCGGCAGCTTCTAAACCGCACCAACGGATCAATCGACACGGCGCTGGCTCCCGCATGGGGGCCAGCGTTGCTGTATCGCCTTCCCCTCTTGACCCCAGCCCGCCCTACACGGATGATAGGATCAACTGCCAACATCATGGCGCCTAGGGTGCGGACCCTCCGCCGGATCAAGAAAGATATCATCGTGACCATCGAACGCATTATCGACAAACGCGGCCATGACTTAGGCGGCGGTTTTGTCGTGGGCCGTGTCCTGCCTTTTCATGCCCGCCGCATGGTTGGTCCCTATATCTTCTTCGACCATCTCGGCCCGCTCGATCTCGCCCCCGGCATCCCCCGCGAACTCGACGTGCGCCCGCATCCCCATATCGGCCTATCCACCGTCACCTATCTCTATTCCGGCCAAATCACCCACCGCGACTCTTTGGGCTATGAACAGGAAATCCAACCAGGCGCCGTCAATTGGATGGTCAGCGGCAGCGGCATTACCCACAGCGAGCGTCTGGAATATGCCCGCCACAATGGGGCGCATATGCACGGCATCCAAGCATGGGTCGCCCTGCCCGACGAAGCCGAAGAAACCGACCCCAGCTTTCGCCACCACGCGGGCGACGACCTGCCATCATGGAACCAAGACGGCGTCAAAGGCCGGCTGATCGCGGGCGCAGCCCATGGCCAAAAATCCTCGGTGCTGGTCCACTCCCCCCAATTTTACCAACATTGGGACATGCAAGCCGGTGCCCGCTATCATGTCACCACCGAATATCCCGAACGCGCCGTCTATTGCGCCACCGGCGAAATTGACGTCGATGGCACCATCTTGACCGCAGGCCAAATGGCCGTGCTAAATGCGGGCGTCGGCGGCAATGTCACAGCGCGCCAACCCTCTCAGGTCATGGCCTTGGGCGGCGACCCCGTGGGTCAACGCTATATGCTGTGGAATTTCGTCTCCTCCAGCAAAGACCGTCTGGAACAAGCCAAGGAAGATTGGAAAGCCGGCCGCATGAAATTGCCCAGCGCCGATCATGACGAATTCATTCCCTTCCCCGAACAACGCGCTGT
Source organism: uncultured Sphingopyxis sp. (assembly GCA_964542975.1). GTDB lineage: Bacteria > Pseudomonadota > Alphaproteobacteria > Sphingomonadales > Sphingomonadaceae > Sphingopyxis. The sequence continues at coordinate 21,635 of CAZIVW010000031.1, read as the reverse complement.
CGAATAACCGACCATCATGCGCGCGCCCTACCGCATCCGGCATCGGCGCGCGCCTTCCCCATTTACATGCGGCGCAGACGCTCTAAACAGCAGCCCACTTCAGCGGGGATGCACTTATGGCGCAAAACGCCACAATCTATAAAGTCGAACTCTCGGTCTGCGATATGGACCGGCACTATTATGAAACGCACAAGCTAACCGTCGCCAAACATCCGTCGGAAACCGACGAACGGCTGATGGTGCGCCTCCTCGCCTTCGCGCTCAACGCCCATGAACATTTGGAAATGACCAAAGGCCTGTCGTCCGAAGATGAACCGGATATTTGGCAGAAAAGCCTCAGCGGCGAATTGCAACTTTGGGTCAGCTTGGGCCAACCAAGCGAGAAGAATATTCGCCAATCCTGCTCCAAATCCGATGCGGTCATCATCTACACCTATGGCCGATCGGCCGATATTTGGTGGGACAAAATCAAGGGCAGCCTGACGCGCTTCACCAATTTAAACATCATCAACATCCCCGACACCAGCACCCGCGACCTCGCGCAACTGGCCAATCGGTCGATGAAAATGCAGGTGAATATCCAGGACGGCGAAGTGATGGTCAGCATCAACGACACCCCACTCTATCTCACCCCCATACAGTGGCAGCCCGCACTCTAATCGCTGCCGCCTCATGACGTCATGGCCCCAATCAGGCGGTTTTTACCGCCCGCCATGGGGTTCAACCTTGTTTTGCCTCCATCTTGGGCTAGGACCACGGGCATGATCCTGCGCCGCCTCATCCTTCATTCCGCTTGCCTATTCAGCCTCACAGGCTGCGGGCAAGGGATGCGGGCCGACACGGATCAACAGGCGGCCCCAGCGCAGCCCCAACGCATTGTATCGCTCAATCTATGCGCGGACCAATTGCTGGTCAGTCTGGCCGACCGCCATCAAATTGCGGGCCTCACCCGCAATGCCGATGACCCTGCAATGTCCGCCGTTTCCGCAAAGATCGGCGATTTGCCCATAGTCGGCAATGCGGCAGAGGAAATTTTGGCAATCCACCCCGATTTGGTCATCGGCATGCCCACCCGCCGCAGCGCAGCCTTGGGCGCCCCGCAAGACCAAGATTTCCCGACGCTGGATTTGAAAACCGCCCGCAATTTGAACGATATTACCGCCTCCATCACGGCCACCGCCGCCGCCATCGGCCATGCCGATCGGGGGGCCAAGATGGTCGCCGACATGCAGCATCAATTGGCAGCGATAAGCGCGGTCGGCCAAGGCCGCGTCGCCGCTTATTATCAGCGGCGCGGTTTCATGACCGGCACCGGCACCCTAATCGACGATCTGATGATCCGCAGCGATTTGGTCAATCTGGCATCCAAACTCGGCAAACCCAGCCTAGCGCAAGTGAGCCTAGAAGAAATGGTGGCCGCGCAGCCCGATTTCATCATCATGGAAAGCTCGACCGCCACGATCAGCGACCAAGGCAGCGAAATGCTGCACCATCCAGCGTTCGCCAATATCCCGCGCATCTATGTGCCGCAGGCATGGACCGTATGTGGCAGCCCAGCCTATGTCCAAGCCGCGCGCACGCTGGCAGAGCAAATCCAGCGCCATGACCGCAAAAGAGGCGGCTAAACAGCCCCAGCACGAACAAAGCAACGGCCAACCCAGCGGAAAAATCAAAATTTCAGGAAGATCTGGATGCCCCGTGAGGATTCGAACCTCAATAGACGGAATCAGAATCCGTAGTCTTACCATTAGACGACGGGGCAATCGCCTTGGCCTTTAATCCTCTGATTTCAACGGGTCAAGAAAGATTTCTGCCGCCATTCTATCTGTCGCCCTCATCCAAGACGGCGTCACCCAATCCCCCCACAATCATCGCGGTGAACAGCATCTCGCGGGGATTATCCAATGACGAAAACAGCGGCGGCGCGCAAAAAAATCATATATTCTCTGGCCCTTGGCACCATATTCACCTTGACCGCTTCTTTGGCTGGCTGCGGATCAGCAGACAGTCCAAACGGCGCAGAGGACACAGCCTCCCCTGCATCGGCGGCCGTGCCGCCCCCCTCGCATCAGGTCAACGGACGCACCGTCACCGTCTCACTGCCCTATGATGGCCGCAAGCTTTGGGCTTGGCAATTGGCCCAAAAAGAGGCAGACATTGCCCCCTTTACGCTGGATGATATCACCGCTGGCCCACTGAATGGCGCGGGTCCCTTGGGCGTCACCTCCATGACCTTTTCCGCCCAGAAACCAGGGACGGCAGAGCTGAAATTCTGGCTCATCCCCGCGGATAAACTGATCTTCGGCCCGCCCGCCTATCGTTTCCAAGGCGAACCCAAGCAAGTCTATACAGCAAAGGTCAGCGTGAATTAAGCTAGGGTCAGACCCCTACCGCAGCACGGCGGGCGTTTCCTCCGCCGCCGCCCCTTGCTTGGCGGACAGGGCGGCATAAGCCTCCACCCCTTTCAGCACGCGCATCATATTGCCGCTGGCAATTTTCCGCATCTCCTCTGCCGAATATCCACGCTTCGCCAATTCGGTGAACAGCACCGGATATCCGCGCACATCTTCCATATGCAGCGGCCCGCTATCCATGCCGTCATAATCGCCGCCCAGCCCAATATGATCGATACCGATGCTGCGCTTAATATAGTCGATATGGTCCGCCACCTTGGCCGCATCCGTCAATGGCAAGGGGTTCGCACCATCCCACGCCTTCATCGCTTCCACCACCTTCTCTGGCGACCCGCGATATTGATATTTCACCCGTGCTTCTTCACCCGCGCGGCGATAGTCATAATCCGACACCTCGCTGTCCAAAAAGCTGGGCAAAAACACCACCATGATGATCCCGCCATTGGCCTTCACCAGCGGCAGCACATCGTCGGGCACATTGCGCACATGGTCATTCACCGCCCGCACCCCGCTGTGGCTGAACATCACCGGCGCCTTAGTGACCGCCAAAGCATCGCGCATCGTGTCCGCGCTCACATGGCTCAGGTCGACAATCATCCCAAGGCGGTTCATTTCCCGCACCACTTGCCGTCCAAAATCGGTCAAGCCGCCATGCTGGGGCGCATCGGTCGCACTATCCGCCCACGGCGTATTCTTACCGTGCGTCAGCGTCATATAACGCACGCCCATGCCATACATTTCGCGCAGCACCGCCAGCGAAGACCCAATGCTCTGTCCGCCCTCAATCCCCAACATGCCAGCGATTTTTCCCGCCTTCATCTGGGCTTCTAATTCCCCGCTATTCTGCGCCAATCCCAAATCCTTGGGATATTTGGCGATCAACCGCTTCATGACGTCAATCTGCTCAATCGTCTGCTGCACGCTAATTTGTTCGTTGGCGTTGGACGGCACATAGACAGACCAAAATTGCGCCCCCACGCGCCCCGCCCGCAACCGCAGCAAGTCGCTGTGCATCTTGCCTTCGCCCGCATCTTGGCGCTGGCTAGTATCGCGAAAATCAAAATCGCCAATCACATTGCCCACCCGCGCGCGCAGCGCCCAAGGCACATCATTATGCCCATCAAATACGGGCGATTTGGCCAGCACCTCCTGCGCCATTTTCTCTGGCGACGACACGCTTTGCGCCGCCACCGATCCAGCCGAACCCAACATCAAAGCGAGCGCCGACCCAGCGGCAAAGAGCGAGAGCATATTCATACCCCCAACGCTAAATCCCTCGCCCCGAAAAATCGACCCACAATTCGCCCCGCATTTCGAAAAGAAACCTTTTTTACATCTTCCCTATTGACGCTTCCGTAAAGGTAAAGCAGCTTCGCATCATGACAGCTTTTGACGATTGGCGCGCCCGTTCGCCCTATTATGACGAGAGCCACGACGCCCTCGCAGCTTCCGTCCGCCGCTTTGTGGAACGTGAAATCGCGCCCCATATCGACCAATGGGAACAAGATGGCGAACTGCCGCGCGAACTGCATAAAAAAGCCTCCGAAGCGGGCATCCTCGGCCTCCGCTTCCCCGCGCAATATGGCGGCCATGACGATGGCTTTGACATTTTCCACAGCCTGATCGTCACCGAAGAACTCGCCGCCGTTGGCGCAGGCGGCCTTGGCGCGTCCCTCATGACCCACGGCATCGGCCTCCCCCCCATCCTCGCGCTGGGCAGCGAAGAATTAAAACAACGCATCGCCCCCAGCGTCCTCGCGGGCGACAAAATCATCTCGCTGGGCATCACCGAAGCAGGCGGCGGCAGCGACGTCGCCAACCTCCGCACCACGGCGCGGCGGGATGGCGATCATTATATCGTCAATGGCGACAAAATGTTCATCACCAGCGCCATGCGCGCCGACTATCTCACCTGCGCCGTCCGCACAGGCGGCGCGGGCGCAGGCGGCATCTCGCTCCTCCTCATCGACATGAATAGCGAGGGCATCACCCGCCAACGCCTCGACAAAATGGGCTGGCGCTGCTCCGACACCGCCGCCATTTACTTCAGCGATGTCCGCGTCCCCGCGACAAATCTGATCGGCCCCGAAAATGGCGGCTTCATCGGCATCGTCCGCAATTTCAACGGCGAACGGCTCGGCATGGCGATGGGCTGCTGCGCCTACGCCCGCGTCGCCATGGCCGAAGCCGCAGAATGGGCGCAAAACCGCCAGACCTTCGGCAAGCCGCTCGTCCAACACCAAAGCATCCGCATCAAACTCGCCGACATGGAACGCCAAATCGAAGCCACCCAAGCATGGCTAGACCTGTGCGCATGGCAAGTGCGCGAAGGCAAAGACCGCCCCGCCGACTTCGCCATGCTCAAAGTCCAAGCCACGCGCATGCTCGAACATGTCGCCCGCGAAGCCGCCCAAATCCTAGGCGGAGCCAGCTACATCACCGGCAGCAAAGTCGAACGCATCTACCGAGAAGTCCGCGTCAACGCCATCGGCGGCGGCAGCGAAGAAATCATGCTAGATTTGGCGGGACGGCAGTTATTTGGGGGTGGAAGGTAACTAAACTTACGATCGCGTCCAGCCTTCGTTAAGCTTCTCAATTACCTTTTCCAACCATCTTTCATACCAGTACCATTTATTTGCGACCATCACGCCATAACCTTTATTTGCATCGCGCGCATCGAGTTGCCGACAAAGTATTGTGTGATCATACATAGTGAAGTTCGCATGTCCTGTCGCATGAACACGGCTGACAATCTCGCTCGGCAGGAATTTCGGACGCTCCACTTCCTTTAACAAAACTCTTTCGACAGCCTCCGCCTCCTCAGAATCCGCTTTAATGAACTCAACCGCTACATCCGCCCTGCTAGGTTTGCTTGCTACCATTGGAACGAAAGCTACTCGGAAACGGAATTTAGGATCTCTCTGCTCTTCGTCAGAGAGGGAGTTATGGAAGTTATCCATGGAAGTTGAAATATTTGTCGGCAAGTCAGTGCCAATCAGGCTTTGCCGCTGCACTCCGTCAAACGTCACGAATTGCAGGGCTATAGGCAGTCGCTTTTCTAATGCAAATTCGCGTCCAAAAAGGTCCTTAATAGCATCATTGAAATTCAAGCAACAGGCTTGCAATTTTGCACTCAAAGCATCGTCAATCCTATTGGTCGAACGATGTTCAATCTCATTTCTTATTTCAATTAAGAATTTGAGATTGTTAATAACTCCTTGAGACAAAGGACAGCTTCCTGTATTTATGCACTGACTCAATTCCCAATATTTTTCTGCTCCAGAGGGCGTACGCTCAATAGCGCCCCCTCTCATATAACGGTAGTCGATGCCTTGGCGCTTGTAATAGGCGTGCATCAAATAAGTCCAACCAATGATAGCTGTAACGATAAATAACTCAGCCCTAAAATAGAGCCCACCACTGTTAAAAGTCTGAACGGCTGCAATCATAGCCTCACGAGCTTTAATCAGAAGCTCGTCGCCTTGAATGTGTAGCCCCGTATCAGGATCGATATTTGGCCAATTATTGAGAAAAATATCTAACTCATCGTCAGATGCGACCTTTACGGATCTATGCTTCCGACCATCTCTTATTTCTGAAATGCGAGCATGGTTTATAGAACGAGTTGGTCGGGAAAAGTAGGCTTGAATGTCTTGGGGAACATAATTACGAGCCAACAGGGCTTTAACAATTGCAACCTCCCACTTTTCAAGTTTATTATTCGCTCCCCTAGTCAATTACCCACCCCCACAAATACACATCTCTTAATATATGATTTACATGCACATACATCAGATGAAATTGATAAATAGCAACATAAAATTCAATTTCTATATTTGAATAATTAATTATCAAAACATTTAACTCTATAACGCTTCAAACGATCCCCTCTTCCCATTCCCCCAATCCCACGCCACACTCCCCGCCATGCCCAACACCCACACCCCATGGCCGCAGCAGGCCGAAGCCATCCTCCCCACCCTCGTGGATCTGCGCCGCGCTATCCACCGCGAGCCGGAACTCGGCCTCCACAACCCCAAAACCCGCGATAAAATCCGCGCCGCCCTCGCCGGCCTGCCGCTCATATTTCGCGAAGGCCCCAGCACCTCCGGCCTCATCGCCATCTTGCGCGGCGGCGGCGCGGATGGCGGCAACACCCGCACCGTCCTGCTGCGCGGCGACACAGACGCCCTCCCCCTCACCGAAGACACGGGCCTAGATTTCACCTCTGAACATAGCGGCATGATGCACGCCTGCGGCCACGACACCCATGTCGCCATGCTGGTCGGCGCGGCCAAATTGCTCTGCGCCAACCGCGACCGCCTCACTGGAACCGTCATCTTCATGTTCCAACCGGGCGAAGAAGGCCATCATGGCGCACGCTTCATGCTGGACGATGGCCTCCTCAATCCGCTGCCCGACGCCGCTTTCGCGCTGCACGTCATGCCCAACGCCCCGCACGGCGTCTTCGCCAGCAAAGCAGGCCCCCTGCTCGCCTCGTCCGATCAATTAAAAATCACCGTCACGGGCGCAGGCGGCCACGCCTCTATGCCCCAAGACGCCATCGACCCCATCCCCGTCGCCTGCGCCATAGTCAGCGCGATTCAAACCATGGTCACGCGCCGCGTCAATGTGTTCGACCCCGCCGTCGTCACCATCGCCAAAATCGCGGCAGGCACCACCTTCAACATCATCCCCGAAACGGCGGAAATGCTCGGCACTATCCGCACCTTGTCGCCCGAACGCCGCGCCATGGTCGCCCGCGAACTGCACAAACTCGCCCCCGCCATCGCGCAGGCCCACGGCTGCAACGCCACGGTAGAAATCGAACAAGGCTTCCCCGTCACCATCTGCGACACCCGCGCCGTCGATTTCGGGCAGCGCGTGGTGGAACAGACTTTTGGCGAATCCGCATGGGTGACGATGGAAAACCCTGTCATGGGCGCAGAAGATTTCGCTTATATTTTGGAAAAAGTCCCCGGCGCGATGTTCTGGCTGGGCGTCAGCGAACAGGGCAGCGACTGGCGGCAATGCTGCGGCCTGCACAGCAACCGCATGGTCCTCGACGAAGCCGCCATGGCCCGCGGCGCCGCGCTCCACGCCGCCTTGGCCGAACGCTTCTTACAAGATGGCTTTGCCGGATAATCTTCGCTAAAGGCGCGCCATGATCAATCTTCTCGGCGCGCTTTTTTCCGGCTTCGTCATCGGCGTCCTCGCCCGCTTCTTCTATCCGGGCGAAGTCCCCATGACATGGCCCGCCACCATATTGCTGGGCATCTGCGGCAGCTTGCTGTCAGGCTTCATCATCAGCCGAGGCCGCACCGATTTCCACCGCGCCGGCTGCCTCGCTTCCATCTTCGGTGCCATCGCGCTGATCTTCGTGGTGCGCTCCGTCCTCTAAACCTCGAAAATGGCCCGCTGGTTCATCACGGAACCAGCACCGTATCCCGCGCCTCATCCAACAGATCCGGATAATCCAGCGTATAGTGCAAACCGCGACTTTCCTTGCGCTCCAATGCAGAGCGCACGATTAAATCCGCACATTGCAGCAAGTTGCGCAGCTCGATCAAATCCGTCGTCACGCGGAAATGGCCATAATAATCGCCCACTTCATCGCTCAGCATTTTAATCCGGTGCTGGGCGCGCTCCAATCGCTTGGTCGACCGCACAATGCCGACATAATTCCACATGAAACGGCGGATTTCCGTCCAATTCTGCTTAATCACCACCTCTTCATCGCTGTCGGTCACACGGCTTTCATCCCATGGCCGAATGGCGGGCGGGGACGGGAAATCGGCCCAATTGGCGATAATATCTCGCGCGGCCGCGTCACCAAATACAAAACATTCAAGCAAACTGTTCGACGCCAAACGGTTCGCCCCATGCAGGCCGCTTTCCGTGCACTCACCCGCAGCATATAGCCCCGGCAAATCCGTGCGCCCGTTCAAATCGATCAAAATACCGCCGCATGTATAATGTTGGGCAGGCACCACCGGAATGGGCTGCTTGGTCATATCAATGCCCAAGGTCAGCAGCTTTTCATATATGTTGGGGAAATGCCCCTTCACAAATTCCGGATCTTGGTGGCTGATATCCAAATGGACATAATCCAAGCCAAAACGCTTGATCTGGTCATCATTGGCACGGGCCACAATGTCGCGCGGGGCCAATTCCAACCGCTCATCATATTCGGGCATATAGCGATGCCCCGTCACCGGATGACGCAATATGCCGCCTTCGCCGCGCACGGCCTCGGTAATCAGGAAATTTTTGACGTCCAAATTATACAGGCAGGTCGGGTGGAACTGCATCATTTCCATATTGGAAACTCGCGCCCCTGCCCGCCAAGCCATGGCAATACCATCGCCCGTCGCGCCGCGCGGCGCGGTGGAAAATTGATAAACACGGCCCGCCCCGCCGCTCGCCAAAATCGTCGCGCGGCCAATATGCGCGCGCACTTTGCCGCTGGCCTCGTCCAGCGCATATACGCCCCAAACATGGCCCGACCCCGAATAACGTTCCTCGTGCCGCCCCGTAATCAAATCAATACAGGCTTGGCCAGGTAACAGCGTGATATTCGGATGCGCCTCTGCCGCCTTTAACAGCGCCACTTGCACCGCCCATCCGGTGGCATCATCCACATGGACAATGCGCCGGTGGCTATGCCCACCCTCGCGGGTCAGGTGCAGCGCCCCCGCCTCGGTGTTAAAGGGCACGCCCATATCCACCAGCCGCCGAATGGCTTCTGGCGCATTTTCGATCACAAATTCCACGGTTTCGCGGCGGTTCAGTCCCGCGCCCGCCACCATCGTGTCGTCAATATGATTGTCAAATGTGTCGCCCGCATCCAGCACCGCCGCAATGCCGCCCTGCGCCCATGCGGTCGACCCACCGGTCAAATCCCCCTTGGCCAGCACCAGCACGCGGCAATGATCGGCCAAGGCAATCGCCGCCGTCAGGCCCGCTGCACCCGATCCCACAATGATGACGTCATGAATCAGACTATCCGACATAGCAAAACCTTCTCAACGCTGCCCCATCGGGTGACAACGCGGCCCTTCGGCCAAATTATCCGTCACACGCGGGCTGCGCGCGTCAAATTCAAAAATACATCTTCCAAATCCGCCTCGCGGGTCGACACATCCACAATGCCATGCCCCAAGGCCCCAACAGCGGCCAACACATCGCCCGCATTGGCGCGGTCTTTGTTATAAGTGATGGCCAAGGTCCGCTCGCCTTCCCGCTCCACCTTATCAAAGGCGGCATGATGGGGCAGGGTGGTGACATCTTGATCCAGCGTCACCACAACAATTTTTTCCCGCGCCATATCCACCAATTCGCGGGTCGGCTTGTTCGCAATCAGCTTGCCTTGGTTGATAATGGCAATGCGGTCGCACAATTGCTCGGCTTCTTCCAAATAATGGGTGGTCAACACCACGGTCACGCCTCGGTTGTTCAGGCTGACCACATATTCCCATAATTGCTGGCGCAGCTCGATATCCACGCCCGCCGTGGGTTCATCCAGCACGATGATCGGCGGCGAATGAACCATCGCCTTGGCCACCAACAAACGCCGCTTCATGCCGCCCGACAAGGTGCGGGCATAAGCATCGCGCTTGTCCGACAAATGCACCGCCGCCAGCAATTCTTCGGAAATCCGCTGGCTTTTCGGCACGCCATAAAATCCGGCCTGATTCTCCAACGTCTCAAACGGCGTGAAAAATGGGTCAAAGACGATTTCCTGCGGCACAATGCCAATGCTATTTTTGGCATTGCGGGGATTGTCGTCGATATCAAATCCCCAAATGCTGGCGCGCCCGCTGCTTTTGTTCACCAACCCCGCCAAGATATTGATCAGGGTGGATTTTCCAGCGCCATTGGGACCAAGCAGCCCAAAAATCTGCCCGCGCGGAACATCGAAACTCACAGTATCAAGCGCCTGCTTCCCGCCTTTATACAGCTTGGAAACACCCTCGATGCGGATTGCAGCATCATTCATATCTATCCCATAGACCCGCTTCGCCCGTGATCGCCAGTTGAAAAAGCAGCCTGGCCCTGCCTTATCCCCTGCCCCCGCCCCCACACACCGGATTGCGAAGCCCCGCGCGGCTTGCTATGGGCGCGATTATGACTACCGACAGCGCACCCCAGCCCGAAACCATCCGCACCAACAAAAGCCGTATCGCTTGTGACGGTACGGGCGACGGCTTGGCCAATGCCGCGCTGGGCCATCCCCGCGTCTGGCTCGAAATTGATCCCGAACAAGGCTATGCCGACTGTGGCTATTGCGACCGCCGCTTCATTTTGGCGGGCGGCGTCGCGGACCAAGCCTAAACGCCTCACCCCATCGGTTTTTCACGGCAAGGCGCGGTTCATCCCGCGCCTTTTTGCTGCCCAGCGCGCCCACACCGCGCATCCGCCCCTTTCCGTCCGGCGCGCTTGCGCCTATATCGGCGGCATGACCCAATTTTCCGATCCCCGTAATTTTCTCTACCGCGCCGATGCACTGGACCCTGATCTGGCGCAAAAGCTGGCCAAAGAAGCGCTCGCCCGCGCCGATGACGGGGAAATTTATCTGCAATATCGCGCCAGCGAAAGCTTTGGCTTCGATGATGGCCGATTGAAAACGGCGGATTATTCCACGGATGCGGGCTTTGGCCTGCGCGCCGTGTCCGGCGAAATGACCGGCTTTGCCCATGCCAGCGACATCAGCGCCCCCGCCATTCGCCGCGCCGCCGAAACATTGGCTTTGCTCGACCCTGCCAAGGGCGCCCACGCCGCCCCGCCCCAGCACACCAACCAGCGCCTGTATGACGAAGCCAATCCGCTGGACCTCGTCCCCTTCGCCAAAAAAGTCGCGCTGTGCCAAGAAATCGACGCCGCCGCCCGCGCCCGCGACCCGCGCATCAAACAAGTGTCGGTCGCCTTGGCGGGCAGTTGGTCGGTCGTCGAAATCGTCCGCGCGGACGGGTTCCTCGCCACTGACATCCGCCCCCTCGTGCGACTCAATGTCTCCATTGTGGCCGAGGAAAATGGCCGCCGCGAATCCGGCTATTTCGGCCTTGGTGGCCGCTATATGTACGACCATCTGTTCGCCCCCGAACAATGGAACCGCGCGATTGACGAAGCGCTCGCACAGGCCCTCACCAATTTGCGCGCCGTTGACGCGCCCGCTGGCGAAATGACGGTGCTGCTCGGCCCCGGCTGGCCCGGCGTCCTCCTGCACGAAGCGGTCGGCCACGGCCTCGAAGGCGATTTTAACCGCAAGGGCACCAGCGCTTTCTCTGGCCGCATCGGCCAGCGCGTGGCCGCCCCCGGCGTCACCGTGGTGGACGATGGCAGCCTCGGCAGCCCCATCGGCGGCGGTCGGCGCGGCTCGCTCAGCATCGACGACGAAGGCACGCCCACGGGCGAAACCGTCCTCATCGAAGACGGCATTTTGAAATGCTATATGCAGGACCGGCTGAATGCCCGCCTGATGGGCGTGGAACCCACGGGCAATGGTCGGCGCGAAAGCTTCGCCCACGCCCCCATGCCCCGCATGACCAACACGTTTATGCGCGGCGGGAATGATGATCCGGCTGAGCTTCTCAGCCGTGTCAAAAATGGCATTTTCGCCAAAAGCTTCGGCGGCGGACAAGTGGACATTGTATCCGGCAAATTCGTCTTTAGCTGCACCGAAGCCTATAAGATTGAAAATGGCAAAATCGGCGATCCAATCAAGGGCGCAACCTTGATCGGCGACGGACCCAGCGTGCTGACCAAGGTCATGGGCATCGGCAATGATATGGCGATTGACGAAGGCATTGGCGTATGCGGCAAGGGCGGACAAAGCGTCCCTGCGGGCGTTGGCCAACCAACCTTGCTGGTTGCGGGCCTGACCGTCGGGGGCACGGCCTAAGATCCGGCCCCTAAACCCCGCACGACCCATCTGTGACGCCTTATAACGCCGTCCTCATTTTATGAACCTACCGTAAATATTCGGCTAAGCTTTGGTTCAGAGGACTCCGTTATGATGTTATTATCAGAATAAGATGGAAGGAGTATTTCACCATGTTCCGTTCTGTAACCATGGCCCTGTGCGGGGCCGCTATGATCGCCGCCCTTCCAGCCTCAGCCACGGCGGCTGCGCCCAAGCAAACACCAGAACAAAAGCTGGAAAAAATCCTCGATGGCCGCGTCGCTGGCGCACCCAGCAATTGCATTCCGATGTATAGCGTCAGCAACACCCAGATCATCGACAAAACCGCGATCGTCTATCACGCGGGTCGCACCATTTGGGTCAACCGCCCCGCATCCGGTGCCAACAGCCTGAATGACCGCGATACAATGGTCACAAAAACGGTTGGAAGCCAGCTTTGCAGCATCGACACCGTGCAACTTGTGGATGGCGGCACTCGTTCTTGGCGTGGGTTCGTCAGCCTTGGCGAATTTGTCCCATATCGCAAAGCGGAATAAAGGCGGCCTCACCGCAACAACGTCCGTTCCGCCAAGCGGCTAAGCAAAGGTTGGTCAACGATGTTGAGCGATTATGACGACGAAGACGTAAATTTCCCGCCGCCGCCCGCCGATTGGGCACAGCAATTGCTGGATTTTTGGTTCCGCGACCATGATCGGTCCCATTGGTTTGGTGGTGGACCAGCATTTGACGATGAATTGGCTGCGCTGGCCGCCCATTGGTGGCCCAGCTTACGCAGCTTGCCCGCCAAATCCTTTCTGACCGATCCCGACACCGCTTTGGCGGCCATCTTGTTGTTCGACCAACTGCCCCGCAACCTGTTTCGCGGCAGCGCAGATGCCTTTGCCACCGACGAATTGGCCGTCGCCATCGCCCACAGTATCGTCGGCTATGGCTGGGACCAGCAATGGGACAAGGATCGGCGCTTATTCGCTTACCTCCCCCTCGAACATAGCGAGCATATCGAGGATCAGCGGGAATCGCTGCGCCTCGTCGCGCAATTGGACGATCCGGAATTGATGGAATTCGCCCAAAAACATTTCGACATCATCGACAAATTTGGCCGCTTCCCCCACCGCAACCACGCGCTGGGCCGCCAAAGCCGCCCCGACGAAGCCGATGCCATCGAAATGGGGAAAAACTGGTAAGCAGCGGGGATCAGAGCCGGGGCAAAGCGTCGGACGGAAGCAACGCGCCCCCCCTCCCCTCGTTTCCCCCTTCGCCGTCCCGTTCACGGGCCAAAGCCGATAATTATTTTAATTATATTCCAATGCCATAAAGGAAAAATTGGAACAATCCACCGGCCCACGCCCATCCCCCCTCTTGAAAGCTACCTTCCCTTCCCCATCTTATTCCTGTCAGGCGCAGCGAGTGCATTGGTTCTCCCCTCCCCTTTCGCCTCCTATCTGCGCCTGACCCTCCCCATCCCCTTTCACTGGCCAATTTCGACAGATCATAAGGCAGCCCCCCTATGCCAGAATCCTATATGTCAAAATCCCATATGCCAGAATTTCCAACCCTGCCATCCGCCTCGCCCCTCCCCGCCCCGACCCTCAAAGTCGCCAGCTATAATATGCGCAAGGGCATTGGTCTGGACCGCCGCCGCGATCCCGCGCGGGTTTTGAATGTGCTCAATGAAATCAGCGCCGATATTGTCGCGCTCCAAGAAGCCGACCGCCGCTTTGGCACCCGCGCCAGCGCCATTCCGCCCGAAATGCTGGCCAGCGACAGCGACTATGTCCCTGTCTCGCTGGACAACCGCCCCCTCAGCCTCGGCTGGCACGGCAACGCCTTGCTGGTCCGCAAAGGCATAGAGGTGGAGGAAAGCCATATGCTGCGCATCCCCACGCTGGAACCACGCGGCGCGGTGGCTGCGACGCTGAATCTGTTCGGCACGCGCATGCGCGTCGTCGGCATGCACCTCGACATTTCCGGCATTCGCCGCCGCCAACAGGCGCGGGCCATTTTGGCGCATCTGGAATTGGGCGAGGATTTGCCCACCATTTTGATGGGCGATATGAATGAATGGCGTCCCATGGCGGGCTGCCTCAACGATTTCTCGACCCAGCATCCGCTGGTCGACACGGGCCAAAGCTTCCCGTCGCGCCGTCCCTTGGCGCGGCTGGATCGCATTTTCGCGTCCCCCAGCCTGACCGCGCTGGACAGCGGCGTGCACCACAGCCCCTTGGCCGCGCGCGCCTCCGACCATCTTCCCATTTGGGCAACCTTTCGCGCGCAATAAGCCGCGCCTGCGCTTCCCGCGCCAATCCGCCATCACCCCATAGGAACCACAAGGCCGTGCCTAATTTCTAGGCACGGCCCGCTGCCCGCTGCCCAATTTTCGAACGCCCCCACGGCCCCCTGCGCATTTTTCGCCAAAAAAATGCCCTTTTTTGCAATGCAGCATCAATTGGCACGGCCATTGCAAAGCATCTGTTCGAAACACGACAGAGGGGGCCATATGAAGCTGATTATAGCCATCATCAAACCGTTCAAGCTCGACGAAGCGCGCGAAGCTGTCACTGCACTCGGCATTGCCGGCATGACGGTCAGCGAAGTCAAAGGCTTTGGCCGACAAAAGGGGCAGACCGAAATTTATCGCGGTGCAGAATATGCCACCAACATGGTCCCCAAGGTCAAGATCGAACTGGTCTGCGACGACAGCTTGGCTCCCCGCGTCGTGGAGGCCCTGCAACATAGCGCCAACACCGGCTCGATTGGGGACGGGAAAATTTTCGTCCTCGACGTGGCGCAAGCCGTGCGCATCCGCACCGGCGAAACCGACGATGCAGCTCTTTAACAATGCGAAAGGGGGAACATATGACCACATCCAATAGCTTGGCCCTAAGAGCGGAGGGCCCATTAGCCGCCCTCAGCCGGTTTACCGTGCCGCGCTTATCCCATTTTTCTAAACTGTCCGGCGGCATCGCAGCCACCATGCTCGGCCTGTTCGCGGCAACCCCATCATGGGCGCAAGAACAAGTGGCAGAGGCGCTGGCCGCCGAACAACCCGTGTTGAACAGCGGCGACACCGCATGGATGCTGACCTCGACCTTGCTGGTCTTGCTGATGATCCTGCCCGGCCTCGCGCTTTTCTACGGCGGCCTTGTCCGCTCGAAAAACATGCTCTCCGTCCTCACCCACACGCTCGCCGTCACCTGTGTCGCGATGCTCATCTGGGTATGCTGGGGCTATTCGCTGGCCTTCAGCGGCGAAGGCGCGTTCATCGGCAATCTCGACAAAGCCTTTTTGGCGGGCGTCACCCCAGACAGCCTGTCTGGCACCATTCCCGAATATGTGTTCATCAGCTTCCAAATGACCTTCGCCGCCATCACCGGCGCGCTGATCGTCGGCTCGCTGGCCGAACGCATCAAATTCACCAGCTTGATGATCTTCACCGTCATCTGGCTCAGCATCGTCTATTTCCCGATGGCCCATATGGTCTGGTCGGCTGGCGGCATCTTCTTTGAAATGGGCGCCCTCGACTTTGCTGGCGGCACGGTGGTTCACATCAACGCGGGCATCTCCGGCCTTGTCGGCTGCCTCATCCTTGGCAAGCGCATCGGCTATCTCAAAGAAGCCCTGCCACCGCACTCGCTCGTCATGACCCTGATCGGCACCGGCTTGCTGTGGGTGGGTTGGTTCGGCTTTAACGCTGGCTCGGCGCTGGGTGCCAATGGCACGGCGGGTCTGGCCATGCTCAACACGCTGGTCGCCACGGCAGCAGGCGGTATCGCATGGCTCGTCGCGGAAAAAGCCTGCGGCCACAAATCCACCCTGCTCGGCGGTTGCTCCGGCGTTATCGCAGGCTTGGTCGCCATCACACCGGCTGCGGCCAATGCGGGTCCCTTCGGCGCCATCCTGCTGGGTGCGATCGCCTCGGTCATCGCCTTCTGGTTCGTCACCTCGCTCAAGTCGAAACTGGGCTTTGACGACACCGCCGACGTCTTTGGTATCCACGGCGTCGCTGGCATCATCGGCTCCATCGGTGTCGCCATCACCTATGCCCCCTTCCTCGGCGGCCCTGGCGATGCAGATTATTCGATTGGCGCACAGCTTGGCACCCAATTGCTCGCAACCGGCGTCGCCATTGCTTGGGCCGCCATCGGCTCGGCCATTGCCTTCAGCATCGCCAAAGCGGTCAACGGTCTGCGCGTCAGCGAAGATGTGGAACGCGAAGGCCTCGACCTCGGCGAACATGGCGAGCGTGCCTACAACCACTAAGCATCATGGGGGCGGCGCGGACCAGACCCAGCCGCCCCCAGATGGGAACGAAATTGGGGCGGACCGAATCACGGTCAATATTTGGTCCCTCCTCCACAGGTTCCTCCTGCGAACCACTGGGCCGGTGTTTATCACCGGCCCCTTTTTTGTGCCGGATAAACTGCTGAAATTGCTGCGCAACAAAGATGCAAAAAAGCAATTTTCACCGCATGCAAATTCCCTCTTTCCAAGCCCAGATTAATGTGTCATTCATTGTTCAACAAGTTTCAGGAGGGGAGAGCCTGAAAGGCTGGGTCGGGACGAAAGTTCCGACCCTCTTTTTTTGCCTAATCCATTTTACCTTTTGAAAATATGGCAAAAATATGCGCTTTTCCGCGCCTTCCCCCTCGCACTATCGCGCCCACCCCATCCCAAATGTCCGGCCATTGGCGCGCCAAATAGCGCGCAGCACGCCCATCCTGCATCGCCCACACGCCCCTTCCCATCGGCTGATTCCTATGCGGCGCGGGCCAAAAAAAATCCTGCGCCGCCATGCCAAAACACGGCCGCGCAGGATCAAAAAATTTCATGCTAAAATGATGTACCCCAAGGCGCACCATTTTGCACCATTGACGCTACGGTCAGGCGCTCAGGGCCGCCTTCACAAAATCCGCCGCCCGTTCGCCAATCATCATGCTCGGCGCATTGGTGTTGCCCGAAACAAGGCGCGGCATGATGCTGGCATCCGCCACCCACAATCCGTCCACACCATTGACCTTCAATGTCGGATCCACCACCGCATCGGCATCATTGCCCATGCGGCACGTCCCCACAGGGTGATAGACGGTGTCCGCCCGCTCGCGAATGACTTGGTCCAATGCGGCATCATCGTCATAATTCACCGGATGCCGGTCCACGCCCGCATAATCGGCCAAGGGCGACACAGCACGGATCCGCTCAATCAAGCGCACCCCCGCCCGCAGCACCGCCATATCGCGGTCATCATCCAAGAAATTGGGGTCAATCACCGGCCCCGTCGCGGCATCGCCCGACGCCAAACGCACCGTGCCACGGCTTTCGGGGCGCAGCACACAAGCGTGGATGGAATAACCATGGCCTTTCAACTTGGTCCGCCCATGGTCTTCCAACATGGCGGGCACAAAGTGAAATTGCACATCCGGCGCGGGCGCATCGGCATGCGATTTCCAAAAACCACCCGATTCCGCAAAGGGCGTGGTCATAATGCCCGTGCGCTTCAGCCGATGCTGCAACACAGCCCCCGCCATGCGAAATGTGCCCGCCAAACTGCTGCCGAAAAATCCGTTCCACGCGCTTTCATAGCTGGCAACATAATCAATATGGTCCTGCAAATCGCTGCCCACCGCCGCGCGGTCAACCTGCACAGCAATGCCATGTTCCGCCAAATGCGCGGCAGGCCCAATGCCCGACAGCATCAATATTTGCGGGCTGTTAAACGCCCCCGCCGCCAACACCACGCCGCCGCTGGCGCGCACCTGTTCCGTCCGCCCGTTCCGGCGAATCTGCACGCCCACCGCGCGCCCGTCTTCGATGATGATTTTCTCCACCAAAGCATCGGTGCGAATGTCGAAATTCGCCCGGCCCCGCAACGGCTCGACATAAGCCCGCGCGGCGGACCAACGCTCCCCCGCCTTTTGCGTCACCTGAAACAGGCCAAATCCGCTATTGTCCGGCTTGTTAAAATCATCGGTGCGCGGCAATTGCAGCTTCGCCGCCGCATCGACAAAAGCACGGCTCCCCGCATTGGGCCAGCGCTGGTCCATGACATTCAACGGCCCATCGCCGCCATGCCATTCATTGCCGCCCCGCTCATTGCCCTCTGACCGCTTAAAATAAGGCAAAACATCCGCATAGCTCCAGCCATGCGCGCCCAATGCAGCCCATTGGTCATAATCATATTGGTGGCCGCGAATATAAATCATCGCATTAATCGCGCTCGACCCGCCCAGCCCGCGCCCACGCGGCTGATATCCCACACGGTCATTCAGCCCCTTTTGCGGAACGGTTTCATAACGATAATTGGATGCCTCGGGAATGAAGGGCATGAATCCGGGCGTTTTCACCCGAAAATTATCATTGCTGCCGCCTGCTTCAATCAAGCATATACGGCGGCGACCATCTTCGGCCAAACGCCCCGCTGCAGCGCTTCCGCCGCTGCCCCCACCAATGACGATCACGTCAAATTGATCCACCCACTCTCTCCCGAACAATTAGATTTTGTTTCGATACTGACCCTATTGTCATTAGCGTTGCTGGCAAGCAGAAAAACCATCCAAAGGCGAATTGATGACCATCAGCCCCGAACCGCCACGTGCCCCGCTTTCACCGCCCTATTATGCGGTGATTTTCACGTCCCACCGCGCCACCGCTCCAGCGGAAACGCACATGTCTGCCCCCAGCATCCGTGCGATGGCCGACCAAGATTATCAAAATATGTCCGACCTCATGCTGGCCCTCGCCCAGCAACAGGACGGCTTTTTGGGTCTGCACAGCCTGCGCGATCCCATCACCCATTTCGGCATCACCATCAGCTATTGGCGCGACACCGCCGCCATTGCCGCATGGCGCGAACAGGCCGACCACCGCATCGCACAGGCCAAGGGACGCAGCCATTATTACCGCGATTTTTCGGTTCAAATCAGCCGCGTCGAACGCAGCTATAGCTTCACAGCACCCGACACCGCATTCTGATCCGCATAGCGCGCCGCCCTATGCCCCGCGCGCGCCTGTATCATCGCACTGGTGGCGCGGCTGCCATCATGGCTCCACCCCGGCTCTTTCCATATATAAGCCAGCTTATACCGCCACGGTGCGCGCCAAACATCCTGCGCAATCCCCACCCATTCATGCACGGCGGCCCATAACAAATGGAAACTGCCCAATTGCCGCACTATGCCATATCGCACGGGTTCATCGGCCTGCTCCGGCACAAATGTCCCAAACATCCGGTCCCACACAATGAACACCCCCGCAAAATTGCTATCCAAATAGCGCGGGTTGACGCCATGATGCACACGGTGGTGCGACGGCGTATTCATCACCGCCTCAAACCAAGCGGGCATTTTCCTGATCATTTCGGTGTGAATCCAAAATTGGTAAATCAGGTTCAGCGCCCCGCAAAACAGCACCATTTCCACCGGAAAAATCAGGAATAATGGCAAACGGAACAGGAATGACAGGCTGATAAAGCCCGTCCATGTCTGCCGCAGCGCGGTGGATAAATTATAATGCTGGCTGCTGTAATGAATCACATGCGACGCCCAAAACCAGCGCACACGGTGCGCGCTGCGGTGAAAGGCATAATAAGCCAAATCATCCACCACAAAACAGGCGATCCATGCCCACCAAAATTGCCGAAAATCCAGCCCAATATCAAAAAAGCGAAACTGCCCGACCCACATCGCCATGGCCAACACCGCCGCGCCGGTCATCCCGCCCGCCACTTGGCTGCCCACGCCCAGCATCAACGAAACCCATGTATCGCGCGCTTCATATCGTTCGGGGTGCCGCCGCGCCGCGACAAAAATTTCCACCAGCAACAACAGGATGAACATCGGAATGGCGTATAAAATGGGATCGGCCAAGCGCGTCTCCATCACCGCGCATCCCCACACGCACCCAGCCAGCCGCGCCGCTTATGCGCGCGGGCCTTATACGGCCTCGCCCTCCACCTCTTGCTCCACCTCATCTGCGGCATCCGCTTCAATCCGCCTCCAGCGCCCCTTGCTCGGCACCAAATCGCGCATCCTCGCCGCCCAAACGCTCGCTTGCTTGCCCAGCTTCAACGCCACAGGGCCAAAGCGCCGTTCCGGCACCGTCAGGATCAGAAAGTCTTTATCCAGCCTGATGGTGACACGACTGTCAATAGCACGCGCCGCAAAATGATTGCCATGGGCGCGGATCACCATCATCCGCCCCTCGCCATTGCGCACCAGTGCCGAATATCCCGCACGGTCGCGCGCCACATCCACACCATCAAATCCCGCTTCGGCTTCTTCGGCCAAACGCAAGGCATGGGCCACATCCGCGATGCGCGGTTCCAAGCCCAATTTCAATTTCTTCACCAGCCATGCAACGCCGCTGACCGCCGCCAGCGACACCCCCGCTTGCACCAGCACCCCCATCATTTCGGTCCCGCAAGTGCCTCCATCATCGGATATAGGCCGGACAAATCATATCCGCCCTTGGACGCCGCATTGGCAATAGCATCCAAATCATCACCAGCCCGCGCGCGCGCCAAAGCCCATAAATGCGTCGAGCGCGTGCCCGACCGGCAATATCCCAGCACCGGTCCCGTCGCACTGGCAAACAGCTTGTCGAACGCATCCAATTGCGCGTGACTAAAGCCGCTATGGCTAATCGGCACAGCGGCATAAGCAATGCCCACCGCCGCACAAGCCGCCGCCATCGCATCCCCCTGCGGCGCACCCAGCTCTTCGCCATCAGGCCGATTGTTAATAATCAAAGCAAAGCCTTGGTCCTTGGCCGCAGCCACATCATCCAAGCTTATCTGCGGAGCCACGCTATACGCGTCGGTCAAAGAACGAAATTCACTCATACGCCGAGATTAGACCTCGCTTAGCAACGGCGCAAGCGTGAAGGCCGTCACCCTGAACGGGGCTTTGCAACCGGACGTTGCTAAATCCCAATTAAATTATAATAAAAATATCAAATTGGGGAGAGATTCAATAATGTCACACTTTAGAATACCTGACGAAGACGTCGTATTATACAATTCCGTATTCGACGACCAAGACATATTGGAACGCAAACCCCTCAGCGAACACCTGTCGCAAATCGTAGATAACATCACCGATCCACTTGTAATCACCTTAGACGGCCCATGGGGCACAGGAAAAACGCATTTCCTCACACGATGGGTTGGCGCGCATAGTCTACAAAACGGCGGAATCGCTCGAACAGTCTACTTCGACGCATTCGCACACGATTACATTTCCGATCCACTAACATCTATCGTCGGAACAATCACGGAAAGGTTTCCACCCGATGCGGCCTCTAGG
>CAZIVW010000030.1:0-32502 GCA_964542975.1 uncultured Sphingopyxis sp. | reverse complement strand
CCCTCGCCGCAACTGTCATCTTCTGGCTCTGATCAATGAGTCCTGAACCTAAGCACCGATGAATGCACACTGAAGAGATGGGCCGAATATTAAACAGCAGCCAAAATTCATTCAAATCACAGGCAGGTCAGCCAGCAATATACCTAGCAAACCACTGTTCATAAACTGTTCATCCAACTAACAACTATTTTACATCACCCCAAGAAACCCGACCGATAAATCGCATTTCATCGCCCATTTTCACGCCATGATGACTGGGGCATGACAGGGCCATACCGCTGGAATATTCATCACGCCCAACATCATGGCCAGCCCCACCTTTCAGCCCCTACCCCAGCCAGCACCCCAGCGCCGACCATCGCCCGCAAAAACACCCCAAGGCCACACCAAAACGCCGACCAATTTGCCCATGCCACCCTTGCGCGCCACGGCCCACGGGGCCATAGCGGGCGACATGCACGATATTCGCACAATCAGGGACAATCCCGCCGCTTTCGACGCTGGCCTCGCTCGCCGTGGCCTTGCCCCCCTTTCGGCTGAAATATTGGCCGCAGACGCCGAATTGCGCGCTCTGCAAACCGATATTCAATCCGCTTTGGCCCGCCGCAACGAAGCATCCAAGCTGATCGGCCAAGCCATGGGCAAGGGCGACAAGGATTTGGCCGACAGCCTAAAGGCCGAAGTGGCCGTCCTGAAAAACACATTGCCCGACCAAGAAAGCGCCGAACGCGAAAAACTCGCCGCCCTTCAGGCCCGCTTGGCGGCCATTCCCAATCTGCCCGCCGACGATGTTCCGGTTGGCGCCGACGAAAATGACAATGTTGAAATCTCGCGTTGGGGCACCCCGCGCGTCTTTGATTTCACACCGCAAGAACATGCCGATTTCGCCCCTGCTTTGGGCTTGGACTTTGAAACGGCAGCGAAAATGTCCGGTGCGCGCTTTGCTTTCTTGCGTGGCCAAATGGCCCGCCTCGAACGTGCGCTGGGCCAGTTCATGCTGGACCGCCAGACCGAAAATTACGGCTATACCGAATGTATCACGCCGTTGATGGTCCGCGACGAAGCCGCCTTTGGCACCGCCCAGCTTCCGAAATTTGCCGAAGATTTGTTCCAAACCACCGATGGCCGCTGGCTGATCTCCACCTCGGAAATGAGCCTGACCAACGCCGTGCGCGAAGATATATTGGCGGAGGCCGATCTGCCCATCCGCATGACCGGCCTGACCCCTTGCTTCCGGTCCGAAGCGGGTTCGGCGGGGCGCGACACGCGTGGCTATATTCGCCAGCATCAATTTTATAAGGTTGAACTGGTCTCCGTCACCCGTCCCGAGGATAGCGACGCCGAATTGGAACGCAAAACCCGTGCGGCCGAAGAAATCCTCGAAGCCTTGGGCCTGCCCTATCGCAAAATGCTGCTGTGTAGCGGTGATATGGGCTTTAGCGCGCGCAAAACCTATGACCTTGAGGTTTGGCTGCCCGGCCAATCGGCCTATCGCGAAATCTCTAGCTGCTCGACCTGCGGCGATTTCCAAGGCCGCCGCATGAACACCCGCTTCCGCCGCGACGGCGCGAAAGGCAATGAATTTGTGCACACGCTAAACGGTTCGGGTTTGGCGGTTGGCCGCACCTTGGTCGCCGTGCTGGAAAATTATCAACAGGCGGATGGCAGCGTCACCATTCCAGATGCATTGCTGCCTTATATGGGCGGCATCACGGTGCTGACGCCCGCCACCTAATCACCACGGCCTGACACAAGAGTCGCCTTATCAACAAAGGACAAAGAAGTGCGTATTTTGCTCACCAATGACGACGGCTATCACGCCCCTGGCATGGCCGTGTTGGAAGCCATTGCGCGCCAATTGACCGATGATATTTGGGTTTGCGCCCCGTCCGAAGAACAATCGGGCGCGGGCCACTCCCTCACCCTATCCCGCCCCGTGCGCATCCGCCAACATGGCGAGAAACGCTTTTCCTGCACCGGCACCCCAACCGACAGTGTGATGATGGCGGTGGGCCGCTTGATGCCCGAAAAGCCAGATTTAATTCTGTCCGGCGTCAATCGCGGGGCCAATTTGGGCGATGATGTCACCTATAGCGGCACGGTGTCCGCCGCGATCGAAGGGGCGCTAGCGGGCGTGCCCGCCATTGCCCTCAGCCAAGTTTACGCCACCGAAGGCATGGCCGACGCCATCCCCTTTGCTGTCGCACAAGCATGGGGCGAAAAAATTCTGCGCCCCCTGTTGGACTATAGCATCCCGCCGCGCACCGTCATCAACATCAACTTCCCCGCCGTCGCGCCCGATGATGTTAAGGGTGTGCGGATCACCCGCCAAGGCTTTCACGACTATGCGCGCGGCACAATTGTCGAGGGCACGGACCCACGCGGCTATCCCTATTTTTGGTTCGGCCTGCACGGCATCGAACATTCCCCCGCCCATGACAGCGACTTAGAAGCCATTGCAGACGGCTATATTTCCGTCACCCCGCTGCAATTGGACCTGACGCACGACGCGTCCATGGCATCGTTGCGCACCCGCTTTGCCGCGCTAGGCCAATAAGGCGGCCCATAAAGCAGCCCATAAACGGCCACCCCATACTTCCGCTTCCATGGCTTGCAGTCTGGCCCACATCGGCTAGGCTGTCCGCCACACATCAAGCGGCAGGTGCATGAACAAGGGCGAAACATTTCGGCAAAGCGTGCAGCGTCGGCTTCAACCGCTGCGCCGTGCAACCAATTGGCCCATCTGGGCCGATGTGCTCACCCGTCTTGGCATCGCCTTTTTCCTGATCGCGGTGGTGGTGATGATCCACTGGTTTGATCGCGGCGGTTTGCGCGATCAGGTTGACGGTCATATCAGCTTTGGCGATGTCGTCTATTTCACCATGATTTCGGTGACCACCACGGGCTTTGGTGACATCGTTCCCGTCAGCGACCGTTCTCGCTTGGTCGAAGCGGTGATCGTCACCCCCATTCGCATTGCCGTGCTGTTCATTTTCGTCGGCACCGCTTATCAATTTGTTCTGCAACGTAGCTGGGAAAAATGGCGTATGGCCCGTATTCAGGCGAAATTGACCGATCATTTGGTGGTGCTGGGCTTTGGCACCAGCGGATATGAAGCGGTGCGCGAACTCATCGCGCGGGGCACCAAGCCATCCTCCATCGTGGTCATCGACCCATCCGCCGAACCGATCCGCCGCGCAGAGGCGATGGGATGCAATGTGATGCAGGGCGATGCCACGCGCGACGAAAATCTGGTCGCCGTCCGCATTGCCAATGCCACCTCCATCTTGGTGTCGGCAGGCCGCGACGATGCCTCTATCCTGATTGTGCTGACCGCCCATCATCTGGCGTCCCATGTCCCAATCAGCGTGGTGATCCGCAGCAAAGACAATGAACTGCTGGCCCGCCAAGCTGGGGCAACCACCGTCATCAACCCCGTCAGCTTTACCGGCCTATTATTAGCAGGCTCGGCGCAGGGGGAACATGTGGCCAATTATCTCACGGACTTGGCGGGTGTCGGCGGGCGCGTGCAATTGCGCGAACGGGCTGTGCGGGTCGAAGAATTGGGCGGCAGCCTGTCCAACTTGGCCAGCGGCGGTCAGGGTCTTCGTCTCTACCGCGCGGGGAAACCTTATGGATTTTGGGAACCAGAGGCCAAGTCCCTGCAACATGGCGACCGCATTGTCGAAGTCATCCACAGCGACACGCCAGAGGCACAGACGCCCGACGGCTTCACCGACCATGGCCCGGGGGCGAAATCCCATAGTTGACCCTTTCTTTTATGGCCGTTCTTTTATGGCCGCCCCTCAATGCAAAATGGCGAACACCAGCCCGATCACCAGATAAAAAATCGTCCATCCGGCGGTATCAATCATCAACAAGCGGCTGTTTTTCCGCGTGAACATATGCCGCATCGCAAGGGCCGGAAAAACAAAGCCCACGCCAATGGCGAGCGTCATCAACACATATTCATAGGGGCTGCGGTCTGGAAAATTGCCCAGCAAATGCCCCGCAACCGCCGCCGCCAACAGGCTAAAAGCCAAGCTCATCCCGTAAAAAACAAGGGTGGGGGGCAGGTTGATATTATTGTCGTGAATCCCCGCCACGCGCCGCCATGCGCGGCCAAACAACGGGCCATACCAAAAATTGATGACCACAAAGCCGGCCAATGCCGCAGCAACGATAGCCAACCAATTCATTTGCGCCATTTTTTCTGCATCTCCTTTCACCCATCCCTACCCCCTTGATGCAGCACGTGACAAGCGGTCAAAAATCGACTAAGGGCGATGCCAATCATGACAGTCAAAACACTCCCAACCCAGCCCAAGGTCGGCATGGTTTCGCTCGGCTGCCCCAAGGCGCTGGTGGATAGCGAGCGGATTCTCACGAAGCTCCGTTCTGATGGCTATGGCCTTTCCGCTGATTATGCTGGCGCTGATGTGGTGCTGGTCAACACCTGCGGATTCTTGGACAGCGCCAAAGAAGAAAGCTTGGAAGCGATTGGCGAGGCGATGGCCGAAAATGGCCGCGTCATCGTCACCGGCTGTATGGGCAATGAAGCCGATGTCATCCGCGCCCGCTTCCCCAATGTTTTGGCTGTCACCGGCGCGCATCAATATGAACAGGTCGTCGACGCGGTTCACGAAGCCGCGCCCGCGACCCAAGGGCCATTTGTCGACTTGGTCCCCGAAGGCGGTCTGAAACTTACACCGCGCCATTACAGCTATTTGAAAATCAGCGAAGGCTGCAACCATAGCTGTTCCTTCTGCATCATCCCCGACATTCGCGGGAAGCTCGTCAGCCGCCGCATCGACGCCGTGCTGCGCGAGGCAGAGAAACTGGTATCAGCGGGCACCAAAGAATTGCTGGTCATCAGCCAAGACACATCGGCTTATGGCGTCGATACGCGCCATGACGCGCGTATGTGGAAAGACCGCGAAGTCCGCGCCCATATGACGGATTTGGCGCGCGAGCTGGGCCAATTGCGCACCAGCGACGACCGCGCCCCATGGGTGCGTCTGCACTATGTCTATCCCTATCCCCATGTCGATCAGGTCATCCCCCTGATGGCCGAAGGGCTGCTGACCCCCTATCTCGACATTCCCTTCCAGCATGCCAGCCCCAAGGTGCTGAAGCTGATGAAGCGCCCCGCCAATGAAGCCAAGGTGCTGGACCGCCTGCGCAATTGGCGCAGCATCGCGCCCGACATCGCCATTCGCTCCAGCTTCGTCGTCGGCTTCCCTGGCGAGACAGAGGAAGATTTCCAATATCTGCTCGACTGGCTGGACGAAGCCCAACTCGACCGCGTCGGCGCCTTCCGCTTTGAACCAGTTGAGGGCGCACAGGCCAATGACCTGCCCGACGCTGTGCCAGAGGAAGTCAAAGAAGAACGTTATCAGCGGATCATGCAGAAAACCGCCGAAATTGGCGCGGCCAAGCAAGCCGCCAAAATCGGTCGCACGCTCCCCGTCATCATCGACGAAGTCGGCGAGCCTGACGAAGATGGCAGCATCGGCGCGACAGGCCGCAGCCAAGCGGACGCGCCCGAAATCGACGGCCATGTCTATCTGCGCGATGTTCCCGCCACGCTTCAGGCGGGCGATATGATCGACGCCGTCATCGAAGACGCCGGCGAACATGATCTATTTGGTGTCAAAGCCGACTAAAAGCGTTACCCCAAATAGCGGAACCGGATTTGCGCCCCCTGCGTATTGGTCAAAAGATCAATCACAGGGGGCGTTTTCATGCGGGCTGCGATGAAGACCAGCATATTGCTGACCGGTATTACCAGCATCACCTTAATCAGCGCGTGCAGCAAAAACAGCAACAATGCCCCCGAAATGGCGACCGACAAAGCGCCTGTCCCCACCCAAAAATCCCTGATCGCCGTGCCGATCACCGCCAGCACGACATCCTTGCAACAAGCGCTGGACCGCGCCCTTCCGCACACGCTTTGGACGATCAACCGCAAAGAGGATAAATGCATCGAACCACAAAAGGTTAAGCTGTTCGGCAAGGCGGTCAAAGTCACCCCCGCCATCAGTTGCACCATTATTGGGCAGGTCACACGTGGCACCATCCGCCTGCGCGGTGAGGGCGGCGATATTGTCGCCGATGTTCCGATCAACGCCCAAATCAGCGCCCGCGATGTCGGCGGCATCCTCAAGGGCGAAACGGCCACCGGTTCCGCCATGGTCCATGCGCGTATTCGCTTTGATATTGACGAAAATTGGCAAGCACGCGGCACCGCCCGCCTCAGCTATGGGTGGACCACGCCGCCGGGCATTGATTTTCTGGGCCAGCGCATCACCTTCACCGACGAAGCCGATGCCAAGCTGAAACCGGTTTTGGCCGATGTCGAGCGCACGGTCGCCCAAGAAATCGCCAAGCTAGACATCAAATCCCAAGCCGCCGCCATTTGGCGGCAAAGCTTTACCTCGCTGGAACTGAATCATGAAAAGCCACCCGTCTGGCTGCGCCTTACACCCCAGCGCATTCTATATGGCGGCTATCATATCGACGGCGGGAAAAGCCGCCTCAATTTCGCTATCGAGGCCATCACAGGGGCCTATATCTCCGCCCGCCCCGCCGACCCCCAGCCCAGCCCGCTACCCCCGCTGGAAAAGGCAAAAATCGACCCGCAGCTTGACGTGCATATTCCCGTGCTGGCTCAATATCAGCATCTCTCGCCAGTGATTTTGCGCGCCCTCATCAAACGCTCGGCCCGTCCCATCGACATCCCCGGCATTGGCCCCGTAAACGCACAATTTGAAAAATTGATCAGCTATGGCGCGCCAGACGGAAAAATCGCCGTCGGCATCACCCTAAAAGCCACCCCGCAGGGCGGCGAGACAACGTCCGGCAAAATCTGGGTCACCGCCACCCCCGTCAATGATGTGGGCAGCCCAACGGTGCGCTTTACCAATCTCAGCGTCACTGGCAGCACAGACGGCATGGGCGGCAATTTGCTGATTCAATTGGGCAACAGCCCAGGCTTTGCCGCGCTGATCGCCGATGCCCTGACCCAGAATTTCACCAAGGATATTTCCGAGCTTCAGCAAAAAATCCGCAGCGCGGTCAATTTGCGCCGCGAAGGGGATTTTGTCGTGCGCGCTGGCGTCGAAGAATTCGAAATTGGTCAAATTCACGCTTATGGAAATGGCGTCTATTTGCCGGTGCGCATGATCGGCCATGCGGCCGTCGATTATCGCCCCGCGCGCTGATCCACGCCCAGCCATCATGCGCATGCCAGACAAAAAGAAACCCGCCAAAGCGGGTTCCTCTGTTTCTTATCAAATCGCCGGCCTCAGAACAGGCGGGTCAGCGAATAAAATAGCGCACCGACAACGGCGGCCGCCGGAATGGTGATGAACCAAGCCGAAATCACATTGCCTGCAACACCCCAACGCACCGCGCTGGCACGGCGGGCGACACCGGCCCCGATGATGCTGCCCGTAATCGTATGGGTGGTGGATACGGGAATACCCAGCAAGCTGGCGGTAAACACCATGATCGACCCACCGGTCGATGCCGCAAAACCTTGGTGATGCGACAATTTGGTGATGCGCCCACCCATGGTTTCGATGATCTTCCAACCGCCCGACAAAGTGCCCAGCGCAATGGCGACATAGCAAGCAAAGGCCACCCAATGCGGCACATGAAATTCGCCCGTCAAATGTCCGGTCGAATAGAGCAAGACCGCAATAATCCCCATCGTCTTTTGCGCGTCATTCAAACCATGGCTGATCGAATAAGCCGCCGATGAAAAGAGGTGCAGCGCGCGAAAGCTTTTCTCGGCGGTGCGCGCGGTGGCCCGTCGCAGCCCCCAACTCGACAACAGCATCACCAGCATCGCCAAGGCCATGCCCAAAATCGGCGACAGGAAAATGGCGATCACGGTCTTGTTCAGGCCAGACCATTGAATGCCTTCAAAGCCCGCATGGGCCACGCCCGCACCCACAATACCGCCAACCAAGGCATGGCTGGACGATGATGGAATGCCCTTGATCCACGTCACAATGTTCCAGAACATCGCGCCGATCAACGCGCCAAATACCACTGCTGGCGTGACCAAATCCTTGTCGATCAAACCCGCGCCAATGGTTTCCGCCACCTTGTGCAGCGCGGGAAATGCCAAAGACAGGAAATAGGCCGCAAAGTTAAAAAAGGCCGCGAACAACACCGCATGAACCGGCTTCAACAGCCGCGTCGCCACCACGGTGGCGATGCTGTTGGCGGCGTCATGCAGGCCGTTCAAAAAGTCGAATGCCAGCGCCAGTAAAACCAGGCCGACAAGAAGAGGAAGCGCGATTTCGTGCATGGTTCCGCTCTTTATGCTGGGAAATGGCTGCCCAGCCGGACAGCCCATCCGGTCAGGCGTGGTCGATCACCAAACCATCGATTTCATGCGCGACATCTTCAAAACTGTCGGTGACACGTTCCAGATGACGATAAAGTTCGCGGGCGATCAGGAATTGCGACGTATCGCTTTGGCCCAATGCCTTGAACACACGCTTCAAACCAGCCGCGTGAATTTCGTCCGCATGCGCTTCCATACGCACCAAACGCTCGGTCAATTCATGCAGGCGCGTGGCATTGGCCGAAATATTGCGCAGCAAGGGCAAAGCCTCGGCCGTCAAACGCGCCGCATCGACGATAATCGCCGCAATATCGCGCATTTCCGGTTCAAATTGCGTGACATCATACAGGTCCACGGCCCCAGCCGTTTTCTGCATTTCATCCATGGCGTCGTTCATCGCGCCAATCAGGCTGGTGATCGAGCTACGGTCAAATGGCGTCAAGAAAGTGCGGCGTACCGTCTGCAATGTGTCGCGCGTGATGGCATCGGCATCCTGATCGCGTTCCACAATTTCTTGAATATGATCGGCCATTCCCGAACCGCCTTGCAGCAAGCGCGACAAAGCATTGGCGCTCAGCACCAATGTTTCGGCATGGCTTTCAAACAGTTCGAAAAAATTACCTTGTCGCGGCAGCAAACGCTGAAACCAAGCGAACATCCAGCTAACCCCTGTCTTTTGAGCAACATTTTGCACAACGCTTCTGGGTTGTGCAGCCGCGCGAAAACCGCTGGCACCAAAGGACCGGATCAGCGCTTGCAGATCCTCCTCTTCCACCGCATTCGCCGCTTCTTTAAACGAAAACCATTTCCGCTCGCGTTCATCCATTTCTTTCCATTCGGAAAGTTCGTGGGTCACCGCCAAGGGAAACACTTCCACATTATACATGATCGACGCACCATTGGCGCGGCGCTTGCGATATTGGAAACTGCCAATCGACGTCGGACAAGCCGCGCCCAAAACACCAGCCTCTTCTTCTGCTTCGACCGCAGCCGAGGCATGAAGTTCCATATTCGATAAAGGATTGCCCTTGGGGATCACCCAGCGCTTGGTTTCGCGCGACGTAATCAACATAATTTCCGTTGGGCCATCCGGCCGCCCACCGCCCAAGCGATAGGGAAGCACAGCGATCTGGCGCATTCCATTTCCCTTTCCAAAGGTAGATGCGATGCAATAATGCAAAGTGGCAAAGCGCCAAATATTTCAGAATCGTTGCGCCTTTATGATAAAATGATGACAGTCGCAAGCAGCAGACCGACCAGCTACGTCACAAGGACAGCCATCAAGCCCCGCTAGCAGGACCCAAAAAGAAGATTTCATTTAGCTACTTTCAGCCATGTTAACGCTGTTGCAAATTCGCCCCGATGGCGTAGACTTTCTCAAAATATAAATTGGGAGATACAGATAATGGCAGCCACCACAGCGCAACCATCATCTCAGCAAGCATCCACTGCCCCCCACACATCCAGCCACCCTGTGGACCAAGATGTGCTGATCGTCGGCGCGGGTATTTCCGGTATCGGCATGGCCGTGCATTTACAGCTCAACTGCCCACAACTCAGCTTTGGCATGGTCGAACGACGCGCCAATTTGGGCGGCACATGGGATTTGTTCCGCTATCCCGGCATCCGGTCCGACAGCGACATGCACACATTGGGTTTCGTCTTTGAACCTTGGCGGCACGAAAAATCCATCGCCGACGCCCCCGCCATTTTGGAATATCTGAACCGCATCGTCGACGAACGCGGCATCCGCGACCGCATCCGTTTCAGCCAAAAGGTTATCGGCGCGGATTGGGACAGCGACACCGCCCGCTGGACTGTGCAGATGCAGGACGACAGCGGAACGATCAGCACCACGACCACCCGCTGGCTGTATCTGGGTTCCGGCTATTATGATTATGACGAACCTTTTGAGGCGCAATTTACCGGCCGCGAAAATTTCCAAGGCCAAATCTTGCACCCGCAATTCTGGCCCGAAAATCTGGATTATCGCGGCAAGAAAGTGGTGGTGATTGGGTCGGGTGCCACCGCCGTTACCATCGTACCATCCATGGCGCGCGAGGCGGGCCATGTCACCATGTTGCAACGCACGCCGACATGGATGTTCACCCGCCCTGCCAAGGACGGGTTCGCCAATTTCCTACGCTCGGTTCTGCCCGAAAAACTCGCTTATAAAATCACGCGCTATAAAAATGTCACCCTTCAGGACGCGGGTTTTCGCCGTGCCCGCGAAAAACCGGAAAAATTCAAAAATTTCCTGACCAAGAAAATCAAAAAAGCGTTGGGCGATCGCTATGATGAACAAGCCTTCACCCCGCCCTATAATCCGTGGGAACAGCGCCTTTGCTTGGTTCCGGACAGCGATTTGTTCAACGCGATCAAGGACAATCGCGCCGCAGTCGTCACCGATCATATCGATCATTTTGACGCCACCGGCATACAGCTAAAATCCGGCAAACATTTGGACGCTGACATCATTGTCACGGCCACCGGCCTGAAATTGGCGGTCGCTGGCAAAATTCCGGTCCGCGTCGATGGCGAGTTGGTCCATTGGAATGAACATTTTTATTACCGCGCCTGCATGTTCAGCAATGTCCCCAATTTCTCGACCGTCTTTGGCTATTTGAACGCCAGTTGGACGCTGCGGGCGGACATTGTGTCGGAATATGTGTGCCGCGTGCTCAACCATATGTCCGCCACGGGCAAAGATATTGCGACGCCGGTGCTGGCCAACCCCGACAGCTTGGTGGAGGATAATATCTTCGACTTCTCGTCGGGTTATATCCAGCGCGCGATGCACATCATGCCCAAAAGCGCGGTCGATAATCCTTGGCGTCTCAGCCAAGATTATGTCCGTGACCGCATCGACATGCGCCAAGCCCCTGTCGATGACGGCCTGCTCTGCTTTGAAAACGCCCCGCGTAGCAAAGCCAAGGCCGCATTGGGCATCAACCAGCTAGAAGCAGCGGAATAACCCACGCTCCCCAGCGCATATCATCAAGAATAAAAAGGGGTAGCCAACCATGGTTGGCTACCCCTTTTTGAAATCAATATCCGCTGGCTTAGGGTCAGGACCCTAGCGGGCCGCCCGAACATAGGCCGCATATTCCGGCTTCACCGCGCGCACCAACGCCGCCGACATGGGCACATCAATACGATAATTGCCTTCGACATAAGGTCCCACGACATAGGCCGTGATGCCAATGGTCAGCCGGTCCAACGCCTGCCCATCGCTCGACCCCAGCCAAATGGTGTGTTCCGCCGCCTTGGGACAGGATTCAAATACACCGTCCTTGTCCGGGGTAGGATCAATACCCTTGGCCTTTTTCGCGGACGCTATACCCTTGCAAAAAGGCTGGGAAATCGCGCTGTTAAACGCATCGGCGCTGGTAAAAATATCCAGCGGTCGCAACACAGTATTTTTCTGCCGATCCCATAGCATGCTGTCAAAATTCACCATGCCATGCGCCCCGCCGGTATAGGTTTCCACATCGCTCGACAGGCTTAGGAATTTCGGGGTCTGGGCCACACGTTGCCAAATTTGCGAAAACATATGCTGGCGCACCGGAAAGCCATTGTCCTTGGCGGCCTTTACATCATCATTTCCCGCCTTTTGCGCCTCTGCCAATTTCTTTTCGGCATCCTTATCCAAATAGGATGCCAGCCCCGCTATGGCCGCCGCCTCGGCAGGATAGCCATAGGCGAAGTCCAAGGCTTCATTGTCTTTCTTGACCAAAAATGGTTCTGCGTCGCTTGCGCTTTCAGCCGCCGCTTGGGCCGGCGCGGGGGCCGTCACATTCCCGCCCTTAACCTCTGGCGCGACCGGCGGCGCATCCCCGCTTCCTGAACAGGCCGAAACCAACATCGCCAGCGCCAATGCTGGAAATGCAACCGAATTCATGGATAATATTTTTGCCATATCCCTATAACACCAAAGCTCGAAAAAGTTTCCCCGACATACTATATGTCCAGCATGACCGATCTTTCTACCCGCATCCAACCTGATAAAGATCAGGACGCCCACAGCATTTTCGTCGTGGATGACGCCAGCTATGATCAATGGCTGCAAGGCCGATCCGCAGCGGACAAGGCCTTGTTAATCGCCCAAGATTTCCAGCCCAAGCCGCACCAACATGCCATTTTACCGGGCAAAGATGCGCAAAATTGGTCGGTGGTCGCTGCGGTTAAGGATCGCGCCGCCCTGACCGCCTATTGCTTGGCCAAATTGCCGACCGCGCTGCCCGCTGGTCGCTACCGCCTTGATGGTGCAAAGGCTGGCAAGGCGCTGTTCGGCTGGCTGTCCGCCCAATATAGCTTTGATCGCTATCGCACCGCCCCCGACGCCGACAGTCCCGCCCATGGCGATAGCGCGCGGATTTTGTTGACACAGGATGTCGCCGCCATTCCCGCCATTTTGGCTGAAGCCAAGGCCGCCGCCTTGGTTCGCGACTTGGTCAACACCCCCGCCGCCGATATGGGACCTGCCGCGCTGGAAATGGCCGCCGAGCATATCGCCAAGGCGCATGGGGCCACCCTCACCGTCACGCGGGGGGAGGCCTTGGAACAAGGCTATCCGATGATCCATGCAGTGGGCCGCGCTGCCGCCAAACATCATGCCCCGCGCTTGATCGAAATCCAATGGGGCAAGGCCGATCATCCGGTCATCGCCTTGGTGGGCAAGGGCATTTGCTTTGACAGCGGCGGGCTGGATATCAAACCATCATCGGGCATGCGCCTGATGAAAAAGGATATGGGCGGCGCGGCCCATGTGCTGGCGCTGGCGCAATTGATCATGTCCGCCAATTTGCCCGTGCGCCTTCACATGCTGATTGCGGCGGCGGAAAATGCCATTTCCGGCGATGCCTTCCGGCCCGGTGATGTGCTGACCAGCCGCAAGGGTTTGACGGTAGAAATTGGCAATACCGATGCCGAAGGGCGCTTGGTGCTGGGCGATGCCCTGACGCGCGCCAGCGAATATCAACCCGAACTGATCCTCGATTTCGCGACCCTAACGGGCGCGGCCCGCGTTGCCTTGGGTCCAGACTTGCCCGCCCTGTTCGCCAATGACGATGCCTTGGCCCAAGATTTGCTAGCTGGCGGCACGGACCGCGACGACCCCTTATGGCGGCTGCCCTTGTGGAATGATTATGCCG
Source organism: uncultured Sphingopyxis sp. (assembly GCA_964542975.1). Taxonomy (GTDB): domain Bacteria; phylum Pseudomonadota; class Alphaproteobacteria; order Sphingomonadales; family Sphingomonadaceae; genus Sphingopyxis. Next base: position 18,990 of record CAZIVW010000030.1, on the reverse strand, counting down.
ATCTGCTGGAAACCGACATTGCCGATCTGGGCAATGCGGGCAGCTCTGGCTTCGCAGGGTCGATCACAGCGGCGCTTTTCCTCCAGAAATTTGTTCCAGATACAGCGGCATGGGCGCATTTCGATACTTTTGCTTGGCGCCCCTCCGCCAAGCCAGGGCGGCCAAAGGGCGGCGCAGCCTTGGGCCTGCGCGCGGCATGGGCGATGTTGCAACACCGCTATGCCCGCCGCCATCACGCCGATGGTGCTTGATCGCGCCCCCATGCTAGTCTAATGGCGCGCGATTATTCGCCGCTTATATGGCGCGCTTATCATCAGGACGAAATCGACTTTGGAAACTGGCAATAACGCGATGACAGCCCCCGTGCGGATGGGCCAACCCGGATCGACCCATCTCAGCCATAATCGTTTTGGCCTGACGGGTGTGTCGAAAAGCTTTGACACGCGTGTGGTGGCGATCCGGGCCGATCTGGCGGATATTGCGGTCGCGGGCGAACATTTCGCGCCCCATTATGCCGCCCCCATGATGGCCAGCGTCATCGCCCCCTATGCCGCCATGCGCGCCGCGCCCGACCTGTCGGCCCCCATGGTCAGCGAATTGCTATATGGCGAAGCCTTTGCCTTGCTGGACGTCACGGGCGGCTGGGCATGGGGTTACAGCCACGCCGATCACCGCGTCGGTTTTGTCGCGGTGGACGCCTTGGGCCCCACCATCGCCCCAACCCACAGGATCACCGCCGATAATGTGCTGATCCACAGCCAGATGGACAGCGCCAGCGGCGGTTCCGCCACGCTGCCCTTTGGCGCCTTGTTGATGGGCGATGTGCAGGGCGACTGGCTGGCCGTCAGCACCGGTTTTATTCCCTTGTCATCGGTGACAGACATTGACAATCGCATGGACATGCTGACCGCCGCGACGCATTTTGTCGGCACGCCTTATCTGGCCGGTGGCCGAACAGCCAAGGGTATGGACGCCGCCGCCTTGGTGCAAATCAGCGCCCAAGCAGCGGGCCTATCCCTGCCCCGCGACGCCGACCTACAACAAGCCGCCGTCACCACCATCACCGACACGCCGCAGCGCGGCGATCTGCTGTTCCTTGGCGATCATGTCGGCTTCATGAGCGACAGCGACACCATCGTTCACGCCTGCCCCATCGCAGGGCAAGTGCTGTCCGAACCCCTTGCTATGACGGTCGAACGACGATCGGGATCCAGCGACACAGCCGATCCCACACCGATTTTCAAAAGATTGCCCTAAACCATGACCCACAGCATTTTTATTGACGGCGCAGCCGGCACCACCGGCCTCGAAATTGCCGAGCGTTTGGCTGGCCGCAGTGAATTTTCGCTCATCCGCCTCGATGATGCCCAGCGCAAGGATGCCGCCGCCCGCCGCGACGCGCTGAACAGCGCCGATTTCGTCATTTTATGCCTGCCGGACGCGGCGGCTGTCGACGCCGTGTCGATGATCGACAATGACGCCGTGCGCGTCATCGACGCCTCATCCGCGCACCGCGTGGCTGCTGGCTGGACCTATGGCTTTCCCGAACTCAGCGCCGCCCAGCGCGCCGAAATCGCGGCATCCAAGCGCGTATCCAACCCCGGCTGCTATCCCAGCGGCTTTTTGGCCCTGGTTGCGCCTTTGGTCACAGCGGGCCTGATTCCAGCGGACATGCGGCTGACGCTCAACGCCGTGTCCGGCTATTCGGGCGGCGGCAAAGAATTAATCGCCCGCTTCGAGGATGATCAAGATATTGGCTTTCGCAGCTATGGCTTTACCATGGGGCACAAACATGTCCCTGAAATGCAACGCTATTCCGGCCTTGCCCATGATCCGCTCTTTGCCCCTGCGGTCGTCCCCGTCTTTCGCGGCATGTTGGTCGAAGTGCCATTAAATGTCGCAGACCCCATCGCCGATGCCGTCTTTGACACGCTCAGCGCCCATTATGCCGACAGCAAGCTGATCTCCGTCACGCGCGGCGATGCGGGCGAATTGCTGCTCCGCAAAAGCGACGCCGCGACCGACCAGATGGAATTGCAAGTCCATGCCAGCAAGGATGGCCGCCAATTGCGCTTGGTCGCCCGCCTCGACAATTTGGGCAAAGGGGCCAGCGGTGCCTGTGTTCAAAATCTGAACATCATGGCCGGATTGGACGAAATCACCAGCCTGCGCGCCTAGGGTCCTGACCTTAGGGTCCTGACCTTAAGGGTCCTCCCCCTAACGCCGCACAGCCATAAAATCCCTGTGGTGGCCCCCGCTATTGGGGCCACCACAGAAAAAGCCAAAGCCGGTGCGTTTCGCCTCTTTGCCGCACCGCTTGTCCCGTGTAGAAACGGGTCTATGCGCAAATTTCTGAAACCTCTTCTTCTCATCCTGCTCGGCCTGCTGATTGTGGGCGGACTTGTCCTTTATTATCTGTCGCGGCCCGACATCGCCCGCTTCTCCACGGCGGAATTATCTGGCCGTGTGCCGGTCATGGCGTCGCAGAAATCAGAAATCCTGCCCACCGTCCGCATCGCGGATGTCACTGGCTGGGCCGAAGGCACGAAACCCCGCGCCGCCGAAGGATTGCAAACCGCCCTGTTCGCCAAAGATTTGGACAGCCCGCGCACGATGCTGGTCCTGCCCAATGGCGATATTTTGGTCGCAGAATCGCGCAGCCCAGAACGCAAGGACGGCGGCATCCAAGGCGCGATCATGAAAAAACTCATGGCCAAGGCTGGGGCCAGCGGCACCTCTGCCAACCGCATCAGCTTGCTGCGCGATGCCGATGGCGACGGCGTCGCCGAACTGAAAACCGCTTATATCGAGGGGGTAAATTCCCCCTATGGCATGGTGCTCAGCGGCGACACCCTCTATGTCGCAGCGACCGATGCGCTGCTCGCCTTCCCCTATAAAGCGGGTGAAACGAAAAATAGCGCCAAGCCCAAGAAAATCGCCGACCTGCCCGCCAAGGGCACCAACCGTCACTGGACGAAAAGCTTGGCTTTGGCCCCCAATGGCTGGCTCTATGTCGGCGTTGGCGCCGACAGCAATATCGGCGAATCCGGCATGAACGCCGAATATCGCCGCGCCTCCGTCCTCGAAGTGCGGCCCGAAAATGGCTATGTTCGCACCTTTGCGGCGGGCATCCGCAACCCAGTCGGCCTCGCTTTCTATCCAGGCAGCGACCGTTTGTGGACCGTGGTCAATGAACGCGACATGCTGGGCAGCGATCTGGTCCCCGACTATCTGACCGATGTTGCCGAAGGCGATTTCTATGGCTGGCCTTGGTATTATTGGGGCGGTTATGTCGACCACCGCGTCGATCCCGAATTGGACAGCCGCCGCCAATATACCAAGCGTCCCAAATATGGGCTGGGGGCACACACCGCGCCCTTGGGCATGACCTTCACGACGGGCCAGAAATTGGGCGAACGCTTCAACAATGGGGCCTTGGTTGCCCGTCACGGGTCGTGGAACCGCGATCCCGCCGCTGGCTATGACGTGGTATTCATTCCTTTTGGCAGCAATGGCTTGCCCACCAACACCCTGCCCATCACCGTGCTGGACCAATTTTTGGCAGCCGACGGCAAAAGCACGCGGGGCCGCCCCGCCGATGTGCAAATCGCCAAAGACGGCAGCGCCTTGGTCGCCGACGATGGCGCAGGCGTTATCTGGCGCGTCTTCGCCAAATAAGCAGCGCCTATCATCCCTAACAAAAGGGCGGGGTCACTCCCGCCCTTTTTGCTGGGCCTTACCCCTGCATCGGTTGGCCGCCCGATCCTCCACCTAGCCCCGCGCCCATCACCGATCAGCCCGCCGACGAAGCGCATAAAAAAGGCGGGCGAGAACCCATGTCCTCACCCGCCTTTTGGCTATGCTCATGCCTGCAACAGGTCAGACGCGCATCGGCATCAACACATATAGCGCAGGGCTTTTTTCGCTTTCGCGGATCAGCGTCGGCGCATTGGCATCGGCCAAATGCAATTCCACGCTGTCGCCATCAATCTGGCCCAAAATATCGCTCAGATAACGGGCGTTAAAGCCGATTTCCATCCCATCATGGTCATAGCTGGCGGGGATCTCTTCCGCTGCCGTACCATTTTCCGGGCTGGTCACCGACAAGGTAATCCGGTCTTTGTCCAAGCCAACCTTCACCGCGCGGGTCTTTTCGCTGGCGATGGTCGACACACGGTCCACGCCTTTAAACAGCCCCTTGGGGTCGACGCGCAGCAATTTGTCATTGGCGGTCGGAATGACGCGGCTGTAATCGGGGAAGGTCCCGTCGATCAGCTTGGATGTCAAAACAGCATTGCCCAATTGGAACCGAATTTTGCTGGCCGACAGGCTGATTTCCACATTGCCTTCGGCTTCGTCCAACAATTTGCGGATTTCTTGCACGCATTTGCGCGGCACGATCACGTCCGGCATATCCGCTGCACCTTCGGGGCGGGTCACGGTGTAACGCGCCAAACGGTGGCCATCGGTCGCCGCTGCTTTCAACACAGGGCCGCTATTGTCTTCGGCGGCATGAATGAAAATGCCGTTCAGATAATAGCGCGTTTCCTCGGTCGAAATCGCGAATTTGGTTTTGTCGATAATCTGAATCAATTCCGCGACCGGCAATTCAAAGCTGGTCGGCAAATCGCCTTCCGCAATCACCGGAAAATCATCGCGCGGCAAGGTCGGCAGGTTAAAGTTGGAACGCCCTGCCTTCACCTGCATCTTGCCATCGGCAGCGACCAAGCTGACCTCTGCCCCTTCAGGCAATTTGCGGGCAATTTCGAACAAGGTATGCGCCGACACGGTGGTCGTTCCGGCGGTTTCCACCTTGGCCGCCACCGTTTCCACAACCTGCAAGTCCAAATCCGTCGCCATCAATTTCAACTGACCGCTGGCGTCTGCTTCGATCAGGACGTTGGAGAGGATCGGAATCGTGTTGCGCCTTTCAACCACCGATTGCACGTGGCCAAGGCTCTTCAGAAGGTTTGCGCGTTCAATCGTCGCTTTCATTCTAATCCGCCATCCTCAATATTCACACGGGACCATCCCCGCGTGCGGCCCGCAACAACAGGCGATTCGCCTGCCCGTGGGGAGCCAAAAAATTTACCTTCCTTCCTTAACGAACGTGTTGGCGCTGGCAAGACTATCGCTGGCTTGCCCCATAAAATTTGGCGGGCTTGCAAAATGCCGCCGTTCGGGCAATCCACGCCTATGCGCATTCCCGCTCTGCTTCTCTTGGCATTATTGACCAGCCTGCCCATCGCTGCTCCGGCGGCGGCCAAGGATCGGCAAACCTTGGGCGTTTACGGCAATTGGGCAGCCTTTCGCGACGACGAAGGCCCGCGCTGCTATGCCATCGCCAAGCCTTTTTCGACCCATGGTGCGCCCCAGTTCAAAAGCTATGCCAGCATTGGCTATTGGCCCAACTCCCGCCTTTTCGGCCAATTTTATGTGCGCTTATCCAAACCCTTGGGCAAAGGGCGCGAATTGCGCCTGACGGTGGGCGAACGGCGTTTCATCTTGCGCGGCAATGGCATGCACGGCTGGGCTGGCGACGCCCGCATGGACGCCGCCATTTTAACCGCGCTGCGCGCATCCGAAAATATGCGCATCCACGGCACCACCGAAAGCGGGGCCACCATCAACGACATTTATGAACTGCGCGGGGCCGCCACCGCCGCCGATGCGGCGGCCCTTGGCTGTGCCCGCCAAGGCTAAGCCGCGCGTCCAAAATTCCAACTTTCGCGATAAATAATCGAAATTAAGACAAAATTTTCCGCAAAATGCGGTCCATTCCTCCCTTTTGTTCAAAATGCCCCCTTGCCCCCCCCGTCACCGCAGCGCATGATCTAGGCAGATAGAGGCAGCGGACAATCACCCGCGTCCCGCAATGAACGCAACCAAAGTCTCTACACTGCATGTCTGATACCCAGGAGGAGACGATATCATGACCGAAACCCTACGCGGCGATTCCGTTGCTCGCGAACGCCACCGCACGCTGGACTTTATCGGCCTGCGCGCCCACGCCACCACGGTTGGCTTGATTCAACTTTGCGAAGAATTGCTGAACGCTGGCATTTTGAAACAAGATGCGCTCGACCGAATCAAAGGCGCGATTATTTCGGAACTGACCGTATCCAACAGCCGCATTTCCAACCAAAGCGGATTTGACGAAGTGCTGAAACGGCGCATCGACGCCATTTTTCCACGCTGCGCTGGCGCATCACCACAAGAACATGTCGGCCCAACCGAAGAATTTGAAGACGCCATCGGCGGCACACCGCCCGCCTGAAAATCCAGCGCTTCTCATGCGCCACAGCCTTGCCATCCCAAGGCTGCGCGATGATTGCTTTCACCCTGAAAAATCCCTATATGGCCAGCCATCATGCAGATCCCTGGCCATATTGACCCCGTTATAACGGGCACTGTTTCGCTGCGCGGCGGCAATCGGATCGACCTTGTCGGTCTGTCCCGCGACACCATCCGCGCTGTCTTGGAAGAAGCGGGGCTGGACGTCAAAGCCGCAAAATTGCGCGCCAAACAAATTTGGCACTGGATTTACCATCGCGGCGTCACCGAATTTGAAGCGATGACCGACATCGCAAAATCCATGCGCCCTTGGCTGAATGATCGTTTCATTGTGGGCCGCCCCACCGTGGTCACGGCGCAGGTCAGCAATGACGGCACCCGCAAATGGTTGCTGGCCGCCTCCGATGGCCAAGAATATGAAATGGTGTTCATCCCCGACGCCGATCGCGGAACCTTGTGCATCTCCAGCCAAGTTGGCTGCACATTAAACTGCCGTTTCTGCCACACGGGCACAATGAAATTGGTCCGCAACCTGACCGCAGGCGAAATTGTCGGCCAAGTCTTGCTGGCGCGCGACGCGCTGGGCGAATGGCCCAAGGGCACAATGGCCAGCACCGCGGATGTCGACGATGAAGATGATGAAACCGGCCATTACACCGCCGATGGCCGCATTTTGACCAACATCGTGCTGATGGGCATGGGCGAGCCTTTATATAATTTCGACGAAGTCAAAGGCGCGATGAAAATCGTGATGGACGGCGACGGCTTGGCCCTGTCCCGCCGCCGCATCACTTTGTCGACCAGCGGCGTTGTGCCGATGATGGCCCGCGCAGGCGACGAGATTGGCGTCAATCTGGCCGTGTCGCTGCATGCCGTGACCAAGGATGTGCGCGACGAAATCGTGCCGCTGAACCGCAAATATGGCATCGAAGACCTGCTTCAGGCCTGCGCCGACTATCCGGGGGCCAATAACGCCCGCCGCATCACCTTTGAATATGTGATGCTCAAGGACAAGAATGACAGCGACGACGACGCCCATGAATTGGTGCGCCTGATCAAAAAATATAACTTGCCCGCCAAGGTCAATCTCATCCCCTTCAACCCATGGCCGGGTGCCAATTATGAATGTTCCACGCCCAACCGCGTGCGCAGCTTCAGCAATATTGTCTTTGCCCATGGCATCTCCGCCCCCATTCGCACCCCACGCGGCCGCGACATCATGGCGGCGTGCGGACAGTTGAAAAGCGAATCCAAAAAACTGAGCCGCGCCGAACTGGACCGCATCGCAGAGGAAAAACAAGCCGCCCTCGGCTGACCGGAATCGGACCAGCACTCGGACCGGAGTCGGCACAGAGTCGGCCCATCAGAATCGAAAATGAACAGAGGCTCGGGTGATTCCGGGCCTCTTCTTCATCCCAAATCCTCTTTTTCTTTTCGCACTTGCAGCGACGAAATTGTGGAAAAATAACACACCAACGGCTTCACAAAAATGTCATAAAAATCGACATTTTCCAGTCTTTTCAGACCATGAACTTCAATCACCGATAGCCCCAAAATCAGATGTTGCATTTTTGTCACAAAAATCATCTTTATGTGTGTCTGAATAACCCGTTCATTGAAATGACAGCTTCACGGGACCATTTGGGGCTCAAGGTGATCGACCCAAAGGGCGAATTACCGGCCTAGAAAAGGATTTGGTTATGAAAAAGTTCGCAGTTGCAGCCGCTCTCCTCTCGGCAGTTGTCGCAACCCCAGCTCTTGCCGCTGATGGCGAAGCCCGCGTTGAAGTACGTGGCGGCTACATCACCGGCAGCGGTCTGGACGATGCGACCCTCGGCGTTGCAGCAGGCTATGACCTGAACCTCGGCAAGACCTTCATCGGCGCAGAAATCGCTGGCGACAAGGTTCTGATCGACGGCGCAAACGTACAATTCTCGGCTGGTGGCCGTGCAGGCGTAAACGTTAGCGAAGCTGGCAAGCTGTACGCAGCCGCTGGTTACACCTTCGGTGACATCGACGACGCCTATGTTGGCGCTGGCTACCAGCACAAGCTGGGTGCACGCACCTATGCAAAGGCTGAATATCGCCACCAGTTCATCAACAACTTCGCTGACACCGATGCGTTTGTTGTTGGCGTTGGCTTCGCTTTCTAATTTTTAGAAACGCTTCTTGCTAGGGAAAGGGGTGGCCCATCGGGCCGCCCCTTTTTCTTTGGGCCAATTTTTTTTCGCCTCTCCGCGACTTTTCTATTGCCCGAATCTGACTTGCCCCCGCATATCAACGGCATGAAACACCCTGTATTGCATAGCTGCGCACCGCCGCCCGCCGCCTGATCGGCCGCAATGGCCGCTCATCAACACGCGGCAGCGTCCTTTATGGGCATCGCTCATATCGGCGCGCCTGATATCTATGCTATTTCAGGTTTCATTCCATGAATCATAAAAATTTGGCAGCTTTTCTGCCCACCGCTTTGTTCGTCCTGCTGTGGAGCAGCGGCACCATTTTATCCGAAATCGGCCTGCGCCACGGATCGGCCTTCGCCTTATTATTGTTCCGCTATGCCATTGCCTTGGCCCTGCTCTCTGCCGTGGCCTTTGCCAATCGTCGCTGGCTGCCCGATGCCGGAACGCGCCGCCGTGTCATGCTAATCGGCTTTTTAATCGCGGGCATTTATTCCAGCTTTTATATGTTGGCGTTGGAAAATGGCGTCAATCCGGCGGCCATTGCCACCATCATGGGCATTCAGCCGATTTTAACCGCCCTATGGACGGAAAAATCGGTCGGCCTGTGGCGGGGCTTAGGTTTGGCCTTGGCCTTGGCAGGCTTGGCGCTGGTGGTCAGCGACGGCCTGACATCCGCCCGCTTCGCTCCCTTGGGCTTGCTATTTGCGGGCATCGCATTGGCGGGCATCACCATCGGCTCGATCATCCAAAAACAGGAAACACAGGCCCCATGGGTGGTCTTGCCGCTGCAATATAGCATTGGCTTGGTCGTCATTTTGGTGATGACCCCGTTCAGCGATTTTCAATGGTCATGGCATGTGGAATTTATCGCGGCGGGCTTGTGGCTGGGCCTGATTATTTCGGTGGCCGCGACCTTCTTGCTCTATCGCCTGATCGCCACACAAAATTTGGTGAATGTCACTAGCCTTTTCTATCTGGTCCCGGGCGTAACAGCGGCGATGGATTGGCTGATTTTGGGCAACCCCATGTCGCTCCACGCGATTTTGGGCTTGGGCTTGGTCATGCTGGGGCTGATGCTGGTCTATAAACCCAACCGCTAGCCCCCTATTCAACAGGCGTCAGATGGGGCACAAGCCGCCCCATGACCTTCCTTATCTATCTGGCCGCCGCCTTGGCGGAAATCGCGGGCTGTTTCGCCTTTTGGGCATGGCTGCGGCTGGATAAATCGCCTTTATGGTTGGTGCCAGGGGGCCTGTCCTTGGCGCTTTTTGCCTATTTGCTGACCTTGGTCGACGCCGACCAAGCTGGCCGTGCCTATGCGGCCTATGGCGGCATTTATATCCTATCGTCGCTGGCATGGATGTGGCTGGCCGAGGGGTCCCGCCCAGACCGCTGGGACATCATCGGTGCCAGCATCTGTGTGGTGGGGGCCGCAATCATCTTCTTTGGCCCCCGCACCGCCCTCTCTGCCTAGCGTCCTGCCCGCTCAGGGCAGCCCCCTAAGGAATGGTGGATTCGGCCTTGGGCTGTGCGTCCGGCTTCGGCAGTTTCGCCGCCACCAATGGGGCCAAGGCATGGGCGATTTTCTCTACGCCCTTGGCATTGGGGTGGATATGATCGCCCAACATCAAATTGGCATCCGTAACCACCCCATCCAAGATAAACGGATAGAGGCTCACCCCTTCACGCTTGGCCAATTCGGGGAATATTGCTTCAAATTTCGCGCCATAATCGCGGCCCATATTGGGCGCGGCCATCATGCCGGTTAGCAGCACCGGAATCTTCCGCTTGGCCAATTCGTCCAGCATGGCGTTCAAATTGGCGCGGGTCTGGTCCGGCCCAATCCCGCGCAGCATGTCATTGCCGCCTAGGCCCAATACCACCAAATCCGGCGTCTTGGCTGCATTGTCCAAGACAAAACCCAACCGCTGTAACCCCGCCGCTGTGGTATCACCCGACACCCCCGCATTATGCACCCGCGCCGCGACACCGGCTGCGGACAAAGCCGCCTGCAACTGCGGGGCCAGCCCTTCCTTCGGACCCAATTGATAGCCCGCATATAGGCTGTCACCAAAGCTGATGATGAGCGGCGCATCTGCCGCTACGCTGGCGGCGGCCTGATGGGCAGAATCGGCCTGCTTCGGCTCGCCCCCTCTGTTTTTCTCGGTCGCCGCATCGCCGCAACCGACAAGCGGTTGGCAAAGCAACACCGCCGACCCATATAGTGCGTACCGACGCCATCCAGCTGACTTCATTTCCAAAGGACCTTTTCTTGGCCATCACCGACCGACCATCGCCAAATTTGGCGATCGCCGCCCATAATGTGACGCTGACATTGGGCAGCGACAAGGCCCCAGTGGAAATTTTGCGCGGTCTGGATCTGGAAGTCCACGCCAACACCTCGGTCGCCCTGCTCGGCCCATCGGGCAGCGGCAAAAGCAGCCTGATGGCCGTGCTAGCGGGCCTAGAACGGGCCAGCGGCGGCACCGTGCAAATCGCAGGCCTCGATTTTGCCACCATGAACGAAGACGAACTCGCCCGCGCGCGGCGGGGCCGCATCGGCATTGTCCTCCAAGCTTTCCACTTGCTGCCCACCATGACCGCCTTGGAAAATGTCGCCGTGCCGTTGGAATTGGCGGGCATAGACGACCCGTTCGGCAAAGCCGCCGCCGAACTCACCGCTGTCGGCCTCGGCCATCGCCTCACCCATTATCCCGCGCAATTGTCGGGCGGCGAACAACAACGCGTCGCCATCGCCCGCGCGATGGCGAGCTCGCCCGACATCATCTTTGCCGACGAACCCACGGGCAATTTGGACACGGCCACTGGCCAAGCAATTATCGACCTCATCTTCACCCGCCGCGCCGCGCTGGGTTCGACGCTGCTGATCATCACCCATGATCCGGAACTGGCAAAGCTGTGCGACCGCATTGTCGTGATGCACGATGGCCAAATTCAGGAACAAGGCGCGCTTCTGTGACAACGCCAGCCTCGGCAAGCCATGCCGCTCCGCCCGCCGCCAATGGTCCCAGCTTGGCCGCCCTATGGCGCATTGCGCGGCGTGATTTGTCCACCCGCATTCGCGGCCTGCGCTTGCTGGCGATTTGCTTATTCTTGGGTGTTGCCACCCTCGCCGCTATTGGCAGCCTGACCCACGGCATCACCGCCGAATTGGCGGTGCGCGGCCAAGCGATTTTGGGCGGCGATATAGAGGTTGAAATCCCCCAGCGCCTTGCCAGCGCCGATGAAACACAGATTTTCAGCAACCTCGGCCAATCATCCGCCACCGTCCGCATGCGCGCCATGGCCAACAGCGCGGAACGCGATGCGTTATTGGCTGAACTCAAGGCCGTGGACAGCGCCTATCCCCTATACGGCCGCTTCCGTTTGCAAAGCGGCGAACGCCAAGGCCCGCCCCCTGTTGGCAGCGCATGGATTGGCGCGGATTTGGCCCAGCGGATGGACTTATCCACAGGGCAAAACATTGCTTTTGGTGAAAAAAGCTTCCGCATCGATGGCATTATTGCGGACGAGCCTGACCGCTTGGGCGAAGGCTTCACCATTGGGCCAGTCGCGATCATCAACATGGCCGATTTATCCGCCACCGCGCTGATCCAACCGGGCAGTTTATTCTCTGCCAAATATCGTATTCGGCTGAACCAAGGCGCCGAGGCGGCTGATGTGCGCGAAAATTTGGAAGCACAAAGCCGTGAACGCGGCTGGGACGTCAAAGACGCCAGCAATGGCGCCCCCGGCACGCGCCGCTTTATCGAACGTATGGGCCAATTTCTGTCGCTCGTCGGGCTTGCCGCTTTGGTGATTGCGGGCATCGGCGTGGGCAATGGCGTCTCCAGCTATTTGGCTGGCAAGCGCGCCAGCCTTGCGACCTTCAAAATATTGGGCGCAGATGGCAGCGCGGTTGCGCGCATATATGGCCTGCAAATCGCGGTCATCGCGGCGGCTGCCATTTTGGCGGGCTTGGTCGCGGGGGCTTTGGCTCCGCCGCTGATCGCTTCGGTGGCGGGTGACATTTTGCCCGTTGCACCAGGGGTGGCCATCTATCCCCTGCCCCTGATTATCAGCGCGGCCTATGGCTTGCTGATTGCTGCGGCCTTTGCCTTACCGCCGCTTGCCGCTGCGCGCCATGTGCCTGCGGCGGGGCTTTACCGGGCCACCGTCAGCGCATCCCCCAGCCGTGATCAGCGCACCATCATGGCCGTCGTCGCGGCCTTTGCTGCGATCATTGCGCTCGCGGTCGGCAGCGCGGCAGAGCCTTTGTTCGCGCTGGGCTTTATCGGCGCAGCGGCGGCTTTGCTGTTACTGCTCGTCGGGCTGGGCGCGCTGGTGCAACGCCTTGCCGCCCGCTTGCCTGTGCCAAAGCAGCCCTTGCTGCGCTTGGCCTTGGCCAATTTGCATCGACCGGGCGCATCGACGGGCGCGCTGGTTGTGGCCTTGGGTTTGGGGCTGACCTTGTTCGTCACGCTGGCGGCCATTCAAACCAGCATCACATCCGAAATCCGCAGCACTGTGCCCGAACGCGCGCCCAGCTTCTTCATCCTCGACATCCCGCGCGACCGCGCCGCTGATTTCACGGCGCAAGTGACGGCAGCAGATGCCAAGGCTGACATAAACCTCATCCCCGCTTTGCGCGGCAATATCACCGAATTTGGCGGTACACGGGTCGAGGATCTGGAAGAATTGCCCAAGGACGCATGGGTTTTGCGCGGCGATCGCGGCCTGACATACAGCGCCGCCATTCCGGCGGGCAGCGAGGTGACCGAGGGGGAATGGTGGCCGCAAGATTATGCTGGCCCGCCCTTGGTCAGCATGGATCAAAAGGCCGCAGGCACATTGGGTCTGTCCATTGGTGATACGTTGACGGTCAATATTTTGGGCGTTGAAGTTCAGGCCCGCGTGGCATCCTTCCGCACCGTGAATTGGGATAATTTCGGCCTGAATTACGCGATGGTCTTTACCCCCGGTACATTCGATGCCGCCCCGCATAATATGATCGCGACGGTGGCTGTGGATAAGCCAGCCGAGGGCGCGCTCGCCCGCAGCCTCCCCAAAGCCTTCCCGTCCGCCTCGCTCATCCAAGTGCGCGATGTGATCGGCCAAGTCAAAACCATCCTCACGCAAATGAGCGGGGCCATTGCGGCGGCGGCCAGCATGGCGATTTTGGCGGGCGTAGCGGTGCTGATCGGTGCGATTGCGGCCAGTCGCGAACGGCGCGTTTATGACAGCGTCATCCTGAAATTATTGGGAGCCACGCGGGCGCAGATTTTGGGCGCGCAGGGCTTGGAATATGCGGCCTTATCGGCGGTGTTGGCGGGGGTCGCTTTGCTGTTGGGGATTGGCGCATCCTATTATGTCGTCACGCAAATCTTTGAATTTGCGTTTCGTCCGGACCCGTTGATTGTCGGCATCACCTTGCTGGGCGGTGCGGGCCTATCTTTTATTATCGGCATGGCGGGTAGCTGGCCTTTGCTCTCCGCCAAGCCTGCTCAAGCGCTGCGCAGCCTCTAGAGGGCGCGCAGCACCGCCGACACAGCCGCCACGCCCAGCACCACCGCGACCATCGCCTGCCACACCGTCGGCGCAACGCGGCCAAAGTGGCGGCTACCCATGCGATTGCCCAGCCACATGGGGATGAACAGCAGCACGGCGAACAGGAACAATTGCAGGCTGGCGATCCCCAGCCACAAAGCCGCCAAAGTCCCCGCTATGGCGGTGAGGAAAAATATGGTCAGCATGGATGCGCGGGCCACGCTGGGCTCCACACGGCGGCGCAGGTAAAAGGGCACAACGGGTGGCCCCGGCATGGCCGCAAAGCCCGTCAATATCCCCGAAGCCGCCCCCGTAATCGCCACAGACAAACGGCTGGGCGGCGCATCCCTCGCTGATTTGGGCAGCAACACCGCCACAAAAGCCGCCACTGCCGAGGCTGTGATTAACAATCGCGCCAGATCAGACGGCGTATTTGCCAGCGCCCACATGCCCAGCGGCGTCAGCGCCATCGCAATCAAGCCAATGGGAATGGCCGATGCGCGATCCGCCTGTTTCAGCGTGTCGCGCAGCCCGACAGGACCGATTAACAATTGCAGGATGATGCCCAGCACCACCGCTTGTTCGGGTGCTATCAACAGGCCGAGCAAAGGCACGAGAATAATCGCCATGCCAAAACCAGTGAGGCCGCGCACATAAGCGGCCCCAAAGGTCATTGCGGCAGCCGCCGCAAGGGTCAGCGGGCCAAGCTCAGCTAGGCCCGCTGAGATATTCATTCAGCGACAGCGCCTTCTTCGGCGATAGCGGCTGGCCGCAAATCCGGTGCCAAGGCTTCGGCCTGCAACATGGTAATGGCGTCATCCAAGCGCATCATACGCTGGCCTTCCTTGCCCAACGTTCGCACAGCCACCGTGCCTTCTTCGGCTTCGCGCTTACCCACAACCAGCAAATGCGGAACCTTGGCAAGGCTATGTTCGCGCACCTTATAATTGATCTTTTCGTTGCGCAGGTCGCATTCCACGCGAATGCCCGCCGCTTGCAATTTGGCGGTCGCTTCCTTGGCATAATCATCGGCGTCCGACACAATGGTCGCCACCACCGTTTGCACAGGGGCCAGCCATGTCGGGAAACGCCCTGCAAAATGCTCGATCAAAATACCGATAAAGCGTTCATAGCTGCCAAAGATCGCGCGGTGCAGCATCACCGGGCGATGGCGCGCCCCATCTTCGCCAATATAGCTGGCGTCCAAACGTTCGGGCAGCACGCGGTCCGACTGAATCGTGCCGACCTGCCATGTCCGGCCAATGGCGTCGGTCAAATGCCATTCCAGCTTCGGCGCATAGAACGCCCCTTCGCCGGGCAATTCTTCCCAGCCATATTCCGGCGTCGCCAATCCCGCTTCGGTCACGGCGTTGCGCAGCTCGGTTTCGGCCATGTCCCACATCTCTTCGGTGCCGAAACGCTTTTCAGGGCGCAGCGCCAATTTGATGGAATAGGAAAAGCCAAATTCCTTGTAAATCCGGTCGGCCAATTCACAAAAAGCGCGCACTTCCGACACAATCTGATCTTCGCGGCAGAAGATATGCGCGTCATCCTGCGTGAATTGGCGCACGCGCATCAAGCCATGCAGCGCGCCATGCGGTTCATTGCGGTGGCAGCAACCATTTTCATAAATACGCAGCGGCAAATCGCGATACGACTTAATGCCTTGGCGGAAGATCAGCACATGCGCGGGGCAGTTCATCGGCTTCAACGCCATCCAATCGGCGTCTTGGCTGACAATCGGCCCTTCATCGTCAACATTCGGCACTTCGTCGGGGATGACGAACATATTTTCGCGATATTTGCCCCAATGGCCCGATTGTTCCCACTGGCGGGCATCCATCACCTGCGGGGTTTTCACTTCCTTATAGCCAGCGCCATCAATGGCGCGGCGCATATAGGCTTCCAACTCGCGCCAGATCACAAAGCCATTGGGGTGCCAGAACACGCTGCCATGCGCTTCTTGCTGCAAATGGAACAAGTCCATTTCCTGACCCAGCTTACGGTGATCGCGCTTCGCTGCTTCTTCCAAGCGCATCATATGCGCGTTTAATTGTTTCTTGTTCAGCCAGCCGGTGCCGTAAATACGCGACAATTGGGCATTTTTCTGGTCACCGCGCCAATAAGCGCCCGACACGCGGGTCAGCTTAAACGCCGTGGGGTCCAGCTTACCGGTCGAGGCCAAATGCGGCCCACGGCACATGTCCATCCACGCGTCGCCCGACCAGTAAACGCTAATTTCTTCGCCTTCGGGCAATTCCGCCGCCCATTCCGCCTTATAGCTTTCGCCATCCGCCTGCCAACGCGCGATCAAATCATTGCGATCCCACACTTCGCGGCGCAGCGGCTTGTTCGCAGCAATAATGCGGCGCATTTCTTCTTCAATGGCGGGCAATTCTTCGTCGCGGAACGGACCATGGTCGGCGGTCGGCGCAAAGTCATAATAAAAACCATCGGCGGTCGAGGGACCAAAGGTGATCTGCGTGCCGGGGAACAGATTTTGAACCGCTTCGGCCAAAATATGGGCAAAGTCATGCCGCGCCAATTCCAGCGCTTCTTCTTCGTCCTTGTTCGTCACCAGCGCCAATTGGACATCGGCTTCCAGCGGCAACATGATATCGCTCAGCTCGCCATTAATTTTGGCGGCAATGGCGGCTTTCGCCAGCCCCGGCCCAATGTCCGCCGCGATTTGCGCGGGGGTAGTCCCGCGTGCGACTTCACGGGCAGAGCCATCGGGAAGGGTGACGCGGATCAAATCAGACATTGGGAATGCAGCCTTTCTGGCAATATGCTATGCAAAATATAACAGCGCCCCTTTGCCAGCGCGCGCGTTTCGCGGCAAGGCCCGTTGCAGCAATCGCGCCTCTCTTCGGTGCAATTTTTTTGCAAAAACCCGCCCCTGCAACCCCAAAGCCGCACCCCGCCCCCTTGCGCGGCCCTGCCGCCGCTGACATCATCAGCGCCGCAATCATCACCACAAAATATAAAGGCAGAAGAATGGGCGAGTTTATGACTCAGGATGAAAATATGGAAATCGCGCATTTGAATGTGCATTTTCTGGACCGCAGCGCCCGCCCAAGGCTCGCCTATCGTTACGCCAGCGGCACCCGCCCCACCCTGGTTTTTCTGCCCGGCTATATGTCCGATATGGCGGGCGGCAAGGCCACGGCGGTGTTTGACTGGGCGGTGGAGCATGGTCATGGCTGCTTGCTGCTCGACTATGCCGGCTGCGGCCAATCGGGCGGCACCTTCGCCGAGCAAAATTTAATCGACTGGCGCGATGACGTCATCGACCTGATCGACGCCCGCGCCGATGGCCCCTTAATATTGATCGGCTCGTCCATGGGTGGCTGGCTGATGCTGTTGGTGGCGCTGGAATTGGTGCGCCGCGATGGGGCCGAGCGTATCGTCGCCTTGGCGGGTATCGCCGCCGCCCCCGATTTCACCAAATGGGGCATTACCGACAGCGAAATGGCCCAATTAGAGGCAGAGGGTATCGTCAGCGAAGACACGCCCTATGGCGACCAACCCTATATCACTACCCTTGCCTTTGTTCAGTCGGGCAACGCCAATTTGCTGCTGGACAACATCATCGACCTCCATTGCCCCGTGCATCTGCTCCACGGCCAAAATGACGATGACGTGCCCAGCGACATCAGCCTGCGTCTTGCCGCCGCCCTCGCCAGCCAAGATGTCGAAATCAGCTTTATCAAAGGCGGGGATCATCGCTTGTCGCGGGACAGCGACATTGCCTTGCTGATCAACAGTATCGACCGGCTCATCCAGAAAATTTAATCCCAAACACCTCCATTCCCTTCCACAAGGACAGTCATGGCCCGCAGTGATTTTCGTTTCCATAGCCGAAACCGTGTTCGTTACGCCGAAATTGATGGACAAAAAGTCGTCTTTAACAGCCGTTATTTGGAATATTTTGACATTGGCGTCACCGAATATTGGCGCGCCATTGGGGTGCACGACCTCTATCCCGACGGTCATGGTCCGGAATTTCATGTGGTGCGCAGCGAAATCAATTATCGCGCACCCTTATTGTTTGACGAGGAATTTGACATTTGCGTCCGCGCCCAGCGGGTGGGCCGCACATCCTTGGTTCTGACCTTTGAAATTCACGGGGCGGGCAAGGAAGATTTGCGCGCTGACGGCATGCTGATCGACGTGCATGTCACCGAAGCCCAAGGCGCACCGGAACCGGTGCCAGACCGCCTCGTTTCTTTATTTGAACAATTTGAAGGCCGCCCCCTGCGCGGCTAAAGGAACCCCATGACACATTTTCTGCACAGCATGATACGGGTCAGCGACCCCGACGCCACGGTCCGTTTCTTCAACCTATTGGGCCTAGAGGAAACCCGCCGCTTTGATAGCGAAGCGGGCCGATTCACGCTCATCTATCTGGCCTGCCCCGGTGAAACCGCCGAAGTCGAACTGACCCATAACTGGCCCCCTGCCGACGGCAGCCCAGCCGAAACCTATACGGGCGGGCGCAATTTCGGTCATTTGGCATTCCAAGTCAGCGATATTTACGCCGCCTGCCAAACATTAATGGACAATGGCATCACCATCAACCGCCCCCCGCGTGATGGCTATATGGCGTTCGTGAAAACGCCGGACGGCATTTCCATCGAACTGTTACAAGATGGCCGCTTGGACCCCATCGAACCTTGGGCCTCTATGCCCAATATAGGCGACTGGTAACTTAAACTACATTGCCGAAACATTCGGGGTGCCTGTTCACAGGCGCCCTTTTTTGTGCCTTGAACAAACTCCATTGATCAAAATTTTTAGTACCATTTTGAAAATTGTTCGTTTTGACCGATACACATATAAAAATTTAGCTTTGTTAACCTTATTTTCATTGCATCAAGTCGATAAGATTATACGATATAGATCTATTAACTAGGGAATATTCCTTGTCCTCTGAACTGAATACAGCGAAGAACGAAACATCCGC
>CAZIVW010000029.1:0-32631 GCA_964542975.1 uncultured Sphingopyxis sp. | reverse complement strand
CGAGCGGCAGCAGATTTTGAAAGCGGAAGGCGTCTAGAAAACTAGGGGCTATTCATGTTCAACATACCGCTCAACCGTCTGGTTTTATAATTGCCCGTTTCTCCCTTGATCGCCCCGCCGAACTCCGGTTCTGGCAGCGCGGGTAGCATATTCACTACGCCAGCGGTGGCATTGCGGCCATAAAGCGTGCCTTGCGGACCGCGCAGTATCTCTATGCGGTTCAGGTCAAAAAACTCCGCCTCAAACAAGCGGTTCCGCACCAATGGGGTGGAGTTAAAGCTGACCGCCACCGCCGGATCGCTGGACGCCGAAATCGACTGGGTCCCAATCCCGCGAATAGTGAAATTATACATGGAAAAATTAGTTTTGGTGAAGCTGACGTTCGGAATAGCGCGCAGCAATTCTGGCCCGCCTTCAATCTTGCGATCATCCAAGGCATTGCCCGACAATGCCGTCATCGCAATCGGCACGTCGATCATCTTCTCCTCACGCCGCTGCGCCGTGACGATGATCTCGTCATATTGCGCGGGCACGCTGGTCGCGACTTGCTCCGCACTGGCCAACACATTGGGTGCCGCCATCGTCGTTTGCGCGGCACTGATGATGAAAATTTTTCCGTCGCGGCGATAGGTTAAGCCCGTGCCACGCAAAATCTCGCGCAACGCGGCTTCTGGACTGGCCTGAACTTTGACGGCCTCGCTTCGCTTGCCGCGCGTTGCCTCCCCATCAAAAATCACCTGCAATCGCGACGATTGGGCAAATTTCCTCAGCGCACTGCCAAGATCTTGGCTGGGTATGTCATAGAGCTGAGCCTCGCGAGCTTCTGCTGCGACCGGTGCCATGACCGCGACCACAGCCGCAACCGCCAAACCCGACATCCAATGATGACGAAGTAACATTTCCATCTCCCCAATAGGCGAGGCATTTTTCAATACCCTCTACCTATAAATACGGATGACGAAGACCATTACGCCCATTTTTCTTATAAAAACTTCAATTTTACTTATTATGTTCATTTCTTTGAAATTTTATATAAATAAATTGGCCATCATTTTTCAATGACAGATCATATAGCGACGTAACACCCAATATAAAGCTGTTCACATCCCCTGCGTCAAAAACACCATTGATTATTTTTTGACCAGCCGCCGCATCTTCGATGACAATTGGCGTTGTCGCGTAACGATTGAAGCGTTCAACAGCGTTTGCCAAACTGATGTTGGTAAAATCCAATCGCCCTTCCTCCCACGACATGGCGCGATGGGTGTCGGCTTGGATAATCCGTCCAGCGCCCGACGTCAGCGTAGCGATAAGCTCTTGTCCCGGGGTCAAGCTCGCCGCCGCATGATAGGGCAGATCTTTCTTCGTCGCGCGCGATAATGATCGCTGGGGCAGCACATCGACCTTGCCCTCATATAACAACACCCGAAGCTGATCTTTCAGCAATTCCACGCTGAAACTGGTGCCTGTGGCGACAACCGCCTGCGTCCCCGCCGTGACAGAAAACGGCCGCAGCGGGTCTTTCGCCACATCAAATTTCGCCCGTCCACGATCCAGCACAATCATGCGTCGGTCGTCCTTCAATGTGACCGATATTTGGCTGTCCGCATCCAGTGACACGCTCGACCCGTCGGCCAGTCGGATCGACCGCCGTTCCCCAATGGCGGTTGCGTAAACGTCAGGCGCGCTCCCCTGCCACACCCCCAACGCACCCAGCACGCAAATGAGGAGCGCAAGACAGGCCGCCGCAACCCCTCGCCTAGACGGGCGCGTTGCCGCTTGGGGTTCCTCCGCCGCTTGATCCATCGCAGCCAGCGCCTCCGCACGAAGCGCCAAAAATCCGGGCATATCGGCAATCGCATTTGTATGATGCAACACCCCGACCATGCGTTGGAACAGCAAAGCGTTGTGGGGGCTGGTCGACATCCAATGTTCAAACTCGGCCTTTTCATCGGGATTGAGCGGCCCGTCGAACAGGCGCATACACCAGTCGGCGGCGGCCTCCTCATTTTGGCTCATGCCCAGATTGTCGTTTTCGCTGTTCATGACGGCCATTCAATTTTCCGAGAGAGTAGAACCAGCGCCTTGGAAATATGCTTTTCCACCGTACGCAAATGCAAATCAAAGCTATCGGCGATGCTTTGTTTTTGTATATTTTCAACAGCATAGAGAATGAATATCTGCCTAGTCGGCTCGGGCAGCGCTTGGATGGATGTCCATAACAAACCAATCGTCTCGCGCGCGGAGGCGATACGATACGGATCCAATATATCGACCATGCCGCTCAAATCACTGGCCAAGGCATTGGCATAAACTTGCCTTACGCCGCTGCTTCGCTTGCGATCCGTGACAAGATTGGCTGCTATTTTAAAAATATAGGCTGCGATTGTATCGTCAGAGCCAATGGGCACATTCATGAGGCGCAGAAACACTTCCTGTGCCATATCCTCCGCCTCGGCTTGGCTCGCCACTCTGCGGGAAAAAAAGGCAATAAGAGGCGATCGGAATTTCCGAATTAACCGCTCCATATCGGAAACAGCCTCCGCCCCCAATGAACCGCCCCTCTATTTGTAACATCCTCACTATAGAAATACGTTCAACGGTCGGATTTGCGCCCCTATTTTTTTCTTTTATCCATTTTCGCCCAACACCCTTCCCAATACCCGCCGGCATCACCCACCGAAGAACGCGAGGAAAGTGCATAATCACAAAGGCTGCCTCAGGCTGAACCGCCCATGTGAACACTGCCCCCCCCCCTGTCCTCCAACAGAAACAAACATTATAATATCGAGGAGATGGGAGAAGACAGCCAGCTCTGACGCTATGGCACCCGTGGCGAGGATGACATCACCCCCGTGGCTCTCGCGGCAAACCTAATCCCCGTTCAGCGATCAGATTTCGCTGAATTTGGTTGGTTCCGCCATAGATGGTGTCTGCCCGTGAATAGAGGAATAAATTCGGCAAGATATCCCATTCATACTCGCCATGTGGGTGAACTTCCCCCGCTTGGCCCAGCACGTCCATCGCA
Source organism: uncultured Sphingopyxis sp. (assembly GCA_964542975.1). Classification (GTDB taxonomy): domain Bacteria; phylum Pseudomonadota; class Alphaproteobacteria; order Sphingomonadales; family Sphingomonadaceae; genus Sphingopyxis. The sequence goes on along the minus strand of CAZIVW010000029.1, from coordinate 29,603 downwards.
AGCACGCCCAAATTTCTGCGCCAACTAGCCCATTGAATTTTATAGGTGAGCGCAGCCCCATCAATGCGGGAATGATCCGTGTTAGACAGCATTCGCAGCGCCCCATATCGCATGACCTGCAAACCAATTTCAGCCTGCGCCAGCCGTTGCCGGATAAGCGGATCGCGGGCCGTTCCATTGGCCTTTGCAGCAGCGATAATTTCGTCCAATTCATTGCGAAAGCCCATTTGCTGGCCCAAGGTCGAAACCCCGCGTTCAAAGGCCAGCAAGCCCATCGCAATTTTCCAGCCTTCCCCAACAGCCCCGATATAACTATCCGCAGGGCAGCGCGCGTCTGTGAAGAAAGTCTCATTAAATTCTGCGTCGCCATTTATTTGGCGAATGGGCCGAACCTCAATGCCCGACTGATTCATCGGCATCATCAAGAAGGTCAAACCCTTTGGCCCATGAGAGCCTTCTTCGCTACGGGAAACGACGAAAATCCAATCGGAAATATGTGCAAGACTTGTCCAAATTTTTTGGCCATTCACAACCCATTCATCGCCCTGCAAACGCGCTTTGGTTTGTACACTTGCTAAATCCGATCCGGCATTGGGCTCCGAAAATCCTTGGCAAAAAATGGTCTTGCCCGCTGCAATATCGGGCAGGAATTTCTTTTTCTGATCATCCGTACCAAAGGTCAAAATGGTTGGGCCAGCCAGTTCAATCCCAATATGGTTCACGCGCCCAGGAACGCCCGCACGGGCATATTCTTCAGCGAATATGACTTGCTGAGACAGGCTAGCGGCTCGCCCGCCCCACTTTTCTGGCCAGCCGATGCAAGACCATCGATGTGCAGCGAGCTGCTGTTCCCATTCCTTGCGCCGTTCCGCATTGCCGGTCAGCTTGGAAATACCCTTAATGTCGCGAAATTCACCGGCCATCTGATCCGTCAACCAATCGGCACATTCTGCGCGAAACAACTCATCCGCTTGCGAAAAACCCAATTTCATGCGGCGTCTCCCAACATCATTTCCGAGATCTTTTCACGATGCCACGCACCATGACCCAGCATGGTTTGCAAAGATCGTGCGCGTTTGAAAAACAGATGGGCGTCATGTTCCCATGTAAAGCCAATGCCGCCATGCAATTGGATCATATCCCCCGCGCAACGGAAAAATATATCCGTGCAAAATGATTTGGCGGCATGCAGTGCTAACTCTTGGTCCGGTGCCCCTTCGTCAACCGAACAGGCCGCCCAATATACGGCAGATCTGGCCTGCTCAATCTCGACCATCATGTCGGCCAAACGGTGCTTATAGGCTTGAAATGACCCAATAGGCCGACCGAATTGCACCCTTTCCTTGGCGTAAGCGACCGTCTGATCGAGGCAACGCTGCGCGCCGCCCAAGGCCTCTGCCGCTACGATAAGCCATCCCGCAGCCTTCGCACGCGTGCGCGCTTTCAACGGCTGTTCCAGACGTTCGCCCACAACCCCCTGCAAATCCACCCTCGCCATTGGGCGCGTTTGATCCATGGTGTTTTGCGTAAATGTCTTCAGACCCGTGCTGCCAATCGGCACCAACCACATATCTTGACCGTCATCGACCAAGAATATTGTCGCGTCGGTTCCATGAGCCACAAAGGCGTTTGTCCCGTTCAGCAAATTTTGTCCGGCGGACAAAGGTGCAATTTCGACATAGGCGCCGATGGCATCGCCAGCGATCAGTTGCCCAAGCCATTGCTTTTGCTGATCGACCGTTCCGCCCGCAGCGATAGCCTGTGCGACGCACCCCAGACTGGAAAGATATGGCATGGCCGCGACATGCGCGCCCGCCGCTTCCGCAAGGATCGCAAGCTCAACAAAGCCCAGCCCTGCCCCGCCCATGTCTTCGTCAATAGCGACGCCTGATAATCCGAGCGCACCGCAAAAGCCCTGCCAAAGCTGATGGTCAAATGTGCCGCTTTCCATCGCGGAGCGCGTGCGGGCGCTGGTGGCATTTTCTGCAAAATAACTGCGCGCCGTTTCAGCAATCATCTGCTGTTCGTCGGTGAAGGTGAATTCCATGACCTCATCCCAATATTGCGCCATATTAACGCGTCGATATTCACGCTATATGGTGTCAATTGGTTAATCAAGGTCATCAATGCGGAAATATTGATTTAATTTTATCCGCAAATTGCGCTGGGCGGTAAAGCGGAAAAACGGACGCCGTCGATGTCCGCCATCCAATCGGTCAACCCATCTCACGGTGCTGGTGTGATCAAGAACTGTGCTGTTCTGAGGCCGCTACACTCACCACACCGTTGATAAACTTTACCGTTTTGACCGCTAAAGATACCTCTGCGTGCAGTACACCATCCACTTGCAAAATCTGGCCAACGGTATTGGCGTAAAAATCTTCCAAATCCCCATAAAGGCAGATGAGCATAATATTAAACGGTCCAAGCATCGTCATAATCGAATGAACATGCTCAATATTGCGCATCTCTCGGGCGATCTGTCGGTAACGCAGCATCTCGGCTTGCACCGACACAAAAGCGACATTGCTATTTTTGTCGAATTTTGGATTGGTCATCGCCGTAAAGGCCACGAGGCGATCTTTTTGCAAACGCTTCAGTCGGCCCCTTATCGTACCTTCATTGACCCCCAGATCATCGGCTATTTTCCGGTTCGAAATGCGAGCATCTTTCGATAATATGTCGATGATTTGGCGGTCTAGTTCGTCCAACTCTGCCCAATTGCTCATAACGATCCTCGATGCAAACGTTGACTCACCAACCCAAATTTCACGATATCAAGACCGATGGACTGGGTAACACTTCTGATACCGGGGACTTTTGAAAATTTGTGCAGGATAAATTGCGGCAGCTCGTCGACATTTGGCAACGCCAGAACAGCGCTCACCTCAAATCGGCCAGTCACCACATAGACAGAGAATATTTCATCAAATTTGGCCAAATCTTCTGCAATTTCCAGCGGATCCCGCCCACTAACCTCAATCCCCAGATGGATAAGCACATGGAAGCCGTGCACCGCAAAATCGGTCACCGCGACGACGCTTAACATACCGGCCTCTTCCATCCGGCGGATACGGGCAGAAACGGTGGTGGGTACCAAGCCCAATTCTTTGGCGATTTCTTGATGCGTGGCTCGCCCATTGCGCCGCAACTTCTCAACGATGCGGCGATCATTCTCGTCAAATTCGGGGAACTCATTCATGTTCAAGCGGGCATCCTGCCATGCAAATTCATCGCCATCCGCCTTGCCAGTGAACGAGCCAAAGGTCGACGAGAAAAAATTTAATCACGCAGCAAGCCACCACCGTTAACGTGCCAAATTTGGCCGTTCACCCACTCTCCATCATCCGATGCCAAAAATGCCACTGCTCCGGCAATATCTTCTGGCTTTCCAAGACGTTGATGCGGAATATTTTTCAAACCGATTGTCAGATACTCTTCATTTAAATGCTCCGACACCGCCTCTGTCAAGACCAAGCCAGGGCAAATTCCGTTCGCACGAATGCCCTGCTTGCCAAATTTGCGGGCGACATGGCGGACCAATGCATGAATGGCATTTTTCGTCATCGGATAGGCCACCTGCACCGGATTACCGGATAGCGCCGCACCCGATGACGTGTAAATCATAGCCCCCGCACCGCGTTCCAGCATGACCGGAAGCGCCGCTTGCGACGCGAGAAAATGGCTTTTGGTATTAATGGCGAACGAGCCATCAAGTATCTCTTCGCTGCAATTAAGGATATCGATATCGCCAACAGTACCGCCAGCCAAATTACTGTGATAAAAATCTAATCCGCCAAATTCGTCCAGTGCGGCTTGGACGATATCAGTCTGCGATTGCGCCTTGGTTCCGTCCAAGTAAACACCAATGGCTTTGTGGCCCGCGCTCCGAATGGCCGCGGCGGTTTCCTCGGCCCACTCTTGCCTGATATCGCCGATCACAACCGCCGCCCCTTCCGACGAAAGCCGCCGCGCCGTTGCTGCGCCGATTCCGCGCCCGCCTCCGGCAACAACACCAACCTTGCCTGCAAGTCTGCTCATCTCAACCCCTCTTCGTGCCTATCCGGCAGCAAGCGCCATACATTCCCATCGCGCTCCACATCCGCCTTCTTACCGCCACCTAGCCGCCAACTAACCGCCGACGTTGCAAGCAGGGCCGCCCCTCCCCCAAAAAAAGCGTGACGCGCCAAAGAATGATGCGGCCCTGATCATAAAACGCCCATCATATCACGTGCCAACACCGGCATCGCCTCCGCGGCTGTTACCGAGGCGATGTCTCGCCTCGGTCATCATTAATCCGTCACGTAAAAGCGGGAATAAAATTTGCGAAATTGCGGGATTGGGCCGTCCCCGTCGCAAATGATCGGATTGGGTTCATATTTCTGGCGGTCCCAAACGACCTTATCCTGATCGAATTGCTTGCAAATATCACGGATCAGCCCCTTCGCCAGCCGTCCCATTGGTCCTTCGGCTTGCGCCTTGGGCTGCGTAAAGCAAAATCGGGCATGAACATGATCTTGGTCAACAGGCGTCAAGCAAGCGACAAGCAATGTTTCCGATATGCCCGTAAAGCGCGTCCAGCTTTGGCCTGGGCCCAATGTATCATAGCTAATCACGCCATCAACCTCGCCCATCGGCGTGCCCATCTTGGCTTTCACATCAGCGCCGCGGCCCCACTCTGCCCAGCGCAAATCGCCCTCGGGCACATTGGCCGTGCCATGAATATATTTGAAATGCGCGAAGTCGACGCCATTTTCTGCCATATTTTGAATGGAACCCCAGACATTCCATTCGTGAATTTCATAATCCGTCCATTCAGTATCTGTCGCCTCTGGCAGATGCGCTACGTCCCACAAGGGGGCTTCGCCTTTTGGATGATACCAAGCCCAAATCCAGCGATTGGCTTCCACAATATGCCAAGTATTGATGCACTTGCGCTTCACCTGCGGCGGAATGATGCGGGCATAAGGAATGTCTTTCACCACCCCTTCGTTGCCGTCATAGCGCCACGCATGAAATGGGCATTCCAGCAAATTGCCGTTCACCTTGCCGCCATGGCCCATATGGGCACCCAAGTGACGGCAATAGGCATCGACCATACGAACCTCGCCATCGTCGCCGCGCCAAATCGCAAGCTCCTTGGCGAAATAGCGCAGGGGTTTGACTTCGCCCACCGCCAGTTCTGACGATTGAGCGACAGGATACCAGCCAAACGGAATGCCAATATCCAAATTTCGATCTTGTGCGGTTGCCGCATTGTCAACCTTGGCAAGCCGCCAATCGATCAAGTCCTGACCGCGCAGTTTTTCCAAAATTTGCCAAACCGCAACGGGCGCAGTCCGCGCATCGGTGGCGGCGCTAGGGATTGCATCTACCATCAGCTTACCTCTCTGCCTGCCTTACAGGCCAAAAACTTTAACCGCATTCTCACGCAAAAATTTGGGCCAAACATCATCCTTGAAGGGCACATGCTGCATATCGTTAAAGATACGGTCCAAACTGAGCCCCATGGGGAAATAGCCCGCATAGATAATTTTATCCGCGCCCCGTGTGTTCGCGTAATCAATGATCGCCTTGGGATAATGTTTCGGGGCAAAGGCGCTGGTTGAATAATAAAGATTTGGCCATTTCAGCATCAACTTGATGGCCAAGTCTTGCCATGGCTCCGCACCATGCCGCATCACAATTTTCAAATCTGGAAAGAACCAGCAGATTTCATCCAAATGCTCAACCTTTTGGGTTTCCATCGGAATTCGGGGACCGGGGATACCTACATTCAACAAAATCGGCAGGCCCAACTCCTCAGCACAGGCATAGATGGGGAACATATATTTATGGTTGATGGCCACTTGCGGCAGCGTGCCCGCAGGAAAACAGCTAATCGCCGACAAACCCACCTCTTCGTGAATACGCTTAATGCGGCGCACCTCTTCCATGCCGCGATTGGGATCGACGGGCAGATCAAAGAAGAAACGGTCGCCATATAATTCTTTGGCCCGGCGCGACGTGTCATTGTCGCTCCAGCCAACAAGGGCCTTATCAATGCCATGCTTGTCCATCTGTTCCACTGTCCAGCTGACAAAATCGTCAACAGCACCTGTCTGCGGAATGTCTTTGAACATATATTGCGCAGGCATTGAGAATTGTTGCAATGTCTGCTGGTCTTTAATCAACGGCCTGAAGGCCGAGAACCAATCCCCCCGATCTTCCGCTTCCGGAATGCCAAGCATACAATCGATGATTTTAATATCGCTGGGCATAGCCATAGCGCCCATCTCCCTTTTCTTGCGTAATTATGCGTCGGTTGCCAAGTGAGGCCACTTTGCGCGCAAAGCGCGCTTATCGACTTTATGAACAGCATTTCGTGGCAATGGCTCTGCTGTAAACAAAACTTGCGACGGGGCTTTATATTGCGCCAGTCGTTCCGACACCCATTGGACCACGGCCTGTTCATCCAGTCCGTCGGCCTGCACCACCGCGACAAGGCGTTCACCCAAACGGGCATCCGCAACACCAAATGTTGCGCATTCCGTTATCTGCGGCAGCTCGTGCAAAACCCGTTCGACCTCGGCGCAATAGATATTCTCTCCGCCGGAGATCACCATATCCTTCGCGCGGTCCACGATGTACAAATAGCCCTCTTCGGTTTGGTATCCGATATCTCCGGTTCGCAACCAACCATCGTCCGTCATCATCGCGGCGCTTTCGTCGGCTTGCCCCCAATAGCCGTTCATTAACATCGCACTGCGGACAAGAATTTCTCCGCTTTCCCCGATGCCCGCGAGCGCCCCGTCCTGTGTCTCAATCTTTAAATCTACAAGCGGAAGAATACGCCCTGCCGAACCGCGCTCACGCAGAAAATCCGCGCCGACCGCTTGTGCGATGGACCCAGACGTTTCGGTCATTCCATATCCCACGCCAATCATCGCTTGCGGGCACAGGGTCTGCACCTCTTCCAACAAATTGGTGGGCAAGGCCTGGCCGCCACAACCAATGTTACGAAGACTAGATAGGTCCGCCTGATGGCCCTTTGCGCATTGCACCATATCCCACAACATGGTGGGCACCGATGCCAGCGTCGAAACCCCTTCGCTTTCGATCAATGCGACGGCATTCTGAGCATCCCACCGGCGCATGACGACAATTTTGCCGCCTGAAATCAAGGTGGCGAGAAAACCCGTGCCCAAACCGGAAATATGAAACAGCGGGTAAACGAGTAAGCCCGCTGGTATCGGCGCTTGCGCGGCAATTGCCTCCACTGGAACGCCATATTGCTGGGCCATGCCATGCATCACCATAGCGCCCGTTAGCTGGGCACAAAGCAGACCGGTAATTAAGCTGCGATGGGACAAAATGGCGCCCTTCGCTCGCCCCGTCGTGCCCGATGTAAAGAGAATAGCGCAAGCGTCATTGGGATCAGCGACCACATAAGGCGGCAGCGGAGCATCAGCCAAATACGCCATCGCAGCGGCATCCAAAATACGTCCTGTAAATCCCGCATGGCTAAGCAAATCCGCACGTTCCGCATCGGCAATCACCACGGCTGGCGAAACATCGTCAATCATTCCACATAGTTCATCAGCGGACCCACGGCTGTTCAGCAAGGCAGCGATGCCGCCCGCGCGGATCACGGCTAGAAAGGCCACCATCCACTCGGCGCGGTTCCGCATACAAATAGCGACCCTGTCCCCCCGCTCTATGTGCAAGTTCGCGGCCACCCGGTCCCGCCAGCGAAAAATCTCCGCAAAAGTGAAGCGCCTTTCGCCATCCACCCCTTCGAAATCGACGATCAATTCTCGGTCTGCAAAATGTTCCGCGCTGGCGACCAATTGATTCAGGTCTGTGGGTGCATTGCGGAAGATGCGGACGCCATCGCGCTCCTCAATTTCAAAGGGCGCGCCTTGCGCCGTCACGGCCGCAAAGATGGGGTCGATTGTTTCCGAAGCCACGTTCATGACAGCATCCATTGGGACAATTGACCCAATTCGATCTGCATATTTTGCTGCACGTTGCGGCGATACACACGCTCAATCAACACCATGGCGGCCTCTCCGTCTTTCGCCGCAAAAATTATCACATTGCGGCACCGTTATTGCTACTGACTATATTTGAGCAAACGCGCATTTCAAATGAAATATTTTTACGCTTCCGTTTTTTTGCATAAACGCGCCTATTTTCCACAAATTTATTTTATTTTATTATGCAATATCATCATTTTAATTAAAAATACCTACGTTCAACAATCGTGACAATAAGTCCACAACATCTAAAAAATTTCAATTGAAATGCTCAAAGTTCGGATTTTTACCGTTTACTTAATCCGCATTTTGTCGAATGCTCTGCTTCACAAACCCGCCGAGAGATCCGTAAGCGATTCCATAGGCGGTGCGTATTCCAACGCTTGGGGATGGGAGGATAAAGACCGTGAGCCAATATTTAATCGGTCGCGCCGCGATGGTGATAAGGGCAGAGATAGAGCGGAGCCGACAGGGCATTCCCGCACATCTTATCGCCTTTGGCCCGCGGCAAACGGCAAGCAGCCAAATATTTAGCAGTAGCTGTCCTGATACGACGCGGCCACTCGCCTCGTGAAATGGCAGCGGCCAGCACCTTTTCGGTGTCGCACGACGTCCATGACATCGCAGGAATCGCCCACTCCGTAGGCAAGCGGACATCGGCGCAAATGTTTATGCCCAGCTAAGCCGCTGGGGCAGGCTGCACAGCGGCCTTCCAAAAGGCTGTAAACAAAAGAATATCTTGAGGGAGGATTTATATGTCACGTGGAAAAGCTACTCGTTCGCTATACCTCATCCTTGGGGCCAGCACCTTGGCAATCGCAAGCCATGCGCAGGCCCAAACTCCGGCCCAAGAAAGTGCGCGGTCTGACTTTGGGCTCGCCGAAATTGTCGTAACCGCTCAGAAACGTGCAGAAAATCTGCAAGATGTGCCGATTGCAATCAGCGCCATCAGCAGCGAAAAAGTCGAACAGCTTGGAATTAAAGATAGCCGCGATATCAGCGGGCTTGCACCGAACGTGACCGTCGTTCCGGGGACAATGAGCGCAAGTGCGGCGGTATTCTCGATGCGCGGTATCTCGAACGGCGGCAGCGAAAGCTTCGGTGTGGACGCCGCCAATGGTCTGTATGTTGATGGCGTATATATCGCCCGTTCGGGTGCGATGGGTCTTGACGTCATGGACATTGAACGCGTGGAAGTTTTGCGCGGTCCACAAGGAACTTTATTTGGACGCAACACGACGGGCGGCGCTATCGCCTTTATTTCGCGCGCGCCATCGGATATTTTCCGCCTGAAGGCCGAAGCGGGCTATGGCAATTTCAATGCTTGGAACGGGCGGATATCACTTGATCCTGGCGAAATTGGCGGAATTGCAACCAGCTTTTCCTACAGCCATAGTCAGCGCCACGGTGTGGTCGACAATATTTTGCAGTCCAAAGACAGCCGCGATCCTGGCGCACGCAAATCGGATAGTTTCCGCATAGCGGCGCGGACGGAAATGGGCGGGACGGGCAGCATTCAATATAGTTTTGACTGGAGCAAAATCCGCGCGACGCCCATGCCGTTTCAATTGACCAATATTGCGGATGGAACGCAATTACCGCCCATTGCGGTGAACGGGGAAACAATCGTCGTCACCCAGCCCACCGATGTTGCGGCCTTTTTCAATGAAGCGACATTTGCCAATCCAGAATGTGCCGCTTTGGGCGCGCCAAGGCGCGAATATCGCGATCGCATCTGCAACGATGTGCTGAGCTGGTCGGAAGACAAAAGCTGGGGCCATAATCTGCAAATCCAAAATGATTTCGGCGGCTTTCGGATTAAGGCGACCACAGGCTATCGTTTCTGGAACAGCAAAGGGGCATCGGACCTCGACGGCATAGGCGCCATCACTGGGCCAAGCTTCACGAGAGCAACCACCCTGAACGGCATGCCCTTATCGGTGCTGAATCTGATCCCGACACTCAGCGATCCTCAACGCGCCTACTTTGCAGGGGCCACTATCCCCTCGATCACAAGCGGCTTCTTTGATGTCGATAATGATCGCCGCCATAAGCAATTGAGCCAAGAAATTGAAATTTCCGGCGACAACGACAATCTTGATTGGGTCGTAGGCGGCTTTTATTTCTGGGAAAAAGGGTCGGAAGACGGATATCAGAACAGCGGCTATGTTCTCGATACCAATACAGCGGTATTTAACCAAGAGACGTTCGAGGGACTGGCACCATTGCTGGTTGCTGGCAACCCAGAGCGGTATCGCTTGAACCGGACACTTGCTCGGCTGGTGTACACAACCACCAGCGAAAGCACGGCCATTTACGCCCAGACAACATTCTATCCTGGTGGTCGCGATTCTGGACTGCGCCTTACCGCAGGCGGTCGATACACATGGGATAGCAAGAGCATGATCCGTTCGCAAAATGGCGAACTTCCATCTGACACACTGGAACAAGGTCGCGATCATTTCAAAAAATTCACTTGGAACTTGATGGCGGGCTATGACATTGCCGATGGCATCAACGCTTATGCTCGCGCGGCAACGGGCTATCGTTCAGGCGGCTATAATTCACAAGATAAGGCTCTGGATGGCACATCAACCCTGCCGTCTTTCAAACCGGAACATGTCACATCCTATGAACTTGGCATAAAGAGCGAATTATTCAATCGCCGCCTGCGGTTGAACCTTGCCGGATATCACAATATTTACAAAGATTTGGTCGTCAACGTACCGCTTACGGATGGGCCGCAAGGCACATTTGCCACCCGTATCGATAACGCTGGCAAGGTGACCTATACAGGCTTTGAAGCGGAAGCCTTGGCCATCCTCAGCGACAATTTCTCATTCGAAGGCAGCCTGGGTTATATCGACATCAAATACAAAGAATTTTTGGCGGGGCGTAGCACTGTCGCAGGTGCGCCCCCGGTCGATATTTCACCGATCGTGACGCCGGGCTATACTTCACCATTGACGGCGAATGCCGCGCTGAACGCTCAATTCCCACTGTCGGGCAATCTCACCTTACGAGGCCGTGTATCTTATACGCATGAGGATGGAAAATATAGCTTCTCAACGCCCAACAGCGTGCCCTTCAACGAAGAAATCAAGGGCGATGACCGGGATTTGGTCGACGCGCAAATCAGCCTAGAAGGTTTCCGCATTGGCACGGGGGAAGCCAGCTTCAAGCTATGGGTTAAAAACCTAACCAATAGTAAGGACTTGGTACGCGGTATTGATTTCGGCCAACTGGGTATTGCTGGTGGTTTTTACGCCGACCCGCGCACTTATGGCGCATCCATCAGCCTTTCCTTCTAAGCCTTAGGTCCCGTTACCAATATAAAAGCTGCCCTCCCCATGAGGGCAGCTTTTTTTTCATTCATATGCCCTCGCTCCAACAAAGCGAGCGCCTTGTATCCTCTCCATACCGCCTTCAAAGATCGAGCATGCGCTAAACCCATATCTTTATTTTCGACCAATGGTCGAAAAATGTTGCCGCCCGCAATATACGTGATATTTTTCGAAGTAATGTAAGATTTGGGAGACGATATCACCATGAATGATCCAGCAAATTTCATCATCAAGCCTGTTGCCCCGCCCCGCCTAATCGACAATGCCTACACCGATGATCAACATGCGCGATTGGTGCAATTGATACGCCAAAAAGGACCTTGGCAGCTAATTCTGGCTCAGCATTTCGCGTCGGCGGACGAAGTGGTCGCCACTTTATCGGGGGCCCTTCCCAAAGGGGTAACGCCAAGCTTCGACATGTTTTTAACGCCCAATTTCCGTGGTTATCTCGCGAAATATGGCGCATCCCTGCACCCAGAAATTGATGATTTATTTTACAACCCCAAATTCATCGACTTGGTGCGCGGTTATTGGGGGGCACAATATGCCATCCCTGAAAATATGCTGTTTAATATCAATGGTGCCTGCACCAGCCAAGATCCCGCGCATATCGATGCGACGGAATTTCGCGGCATTAATCAGAAAAACGCGCCAATCTGGTTGATGAACACCATGACCAAATCGGGCCTGTTCCGTCATTGGCAAAAGAAAAAGGCTCAGGTCGTCGGATGGTTTTACAAGGGTATGATTGGTGGCGGATTCACCTATTGGCCCAATGGACCGCAAGAGGAACCGGCGCGCGTCGCAGCCCCCATGTGGAACCGCGCCGTGGTGGTGGAAAATGAAATGATGTACCACCGCGCCGAACCCAATGGTCCCGAAGATCAGCGTATGCCAGCGGGCTTGGCCTTTCATTCTTTGTTCAGTGCCGATCCTGATGTGGCCGATGGATGGCAAATCACGACGGATAATCAAATTATTCAAAAGGTGCCGGCCCAAGAAATGCGTCTATTGGTGCATTGGGGCGCGGATATCTTCATGGACATGGACGAATTGCGCACCGTGATGGAGCATAAGGATGATCTAACACTTGATCAGGTTTTCGATATTTTTATCGCCGATCTGCGCCAGCGCGGCATTAGCTTTGCCATGCCGACAGACCCAATCCGCAATGTGGAATTTATCCGCCTGTTAACAGCCAGCTATGACGTTGGAATGCCGCGCCTTTATCCAAAGGAAGCGCCCGGTCCTATCCCGCGCGCAGCATAAAAACAAACAGCATATGTCCAAGGAAGGGGGAATATATCTTCTCCCTTCTTTTTTCATTTGTGCGCTACGTCAACCGATTGCGATTGCCCGCATAGGTGATAGCCCCTGCCCCCAATATCAACCCAGCCCCCATCAACGTGCTCGCTGTTACAGGTTCTGAAAATAGGAAATAGGCCCAAGCCGCCGCCCATAAAATTTGCAGATAATCAAAAGGGGATAAGTTCGCGAGCGGTGCATAACGCACAGATGCCGTGATCATCATTTGGGCTACGCCGCCCAACAGACCGGCTATCATCAAAACACAAAGGCTGATGATGCTCAGCGCCTTGTGCCAAATCATAAATGGAATGATTGTGATAGCAATCGCCGAAAGGTTAAACCAAAAAACGGTGGTTACCGCCGCTTCTTGCTTTCCCAATTTGCGCAACAATATCGATACGCCCGCCGTTCCGAGCGCGGCGATAAGCGCGATCGCCAGCCCAAGTGCATCGGTCGCCGCCCCGCTAGGCTGAACGACAATGAGAATTCCCAGGAAACCAAGCAATAATACAGCGATTTGCCGATGATAGATATGTTCTTTCAACAGCAAAGCCGCCAAAAGCGTCGCAAAGATCGGAGCCAAAAATCCAATGGCGGTCGCCTGATCCAAGGGCAAGCGAGCCAACGCTGCGAAGGTGCAGCACATCACCGCAAACCCCAATATAGCGCGCAGCATATGCGCTTTCACACGCGTCGTGCGAACCACAGACGGGCCACCCAAATGCAATATCCAAATAGCGATGATCGGAAGGGCAAAGGCGTTACGGTAAAATAAAATATCCAACAGCGACGCCCCATGCGCCATGCCATATTTCAGCAACGCCATCATGGCAGCAAAAGCCGCGACCCCGCCGACACGTAGCGAGATCCCTTTGGAATGATTAGAAGTTTCTGAAGCGAACTGGTCCGCACATGGCGGCTTAAAGGGTTTCATGCGCCGCAATCCCCTTGGCATCATCGTGCCTAATAAAAGACCGCAGGGGTGCAGAACCCCTGCGGTCTGATAAGTTCGAATTAACGACCGTAGCTGTAGCGCAGCTTCAGGCCGAACATTCTTGGTTCACCATAAAGGGTCGACCACACACCGATATCATTGAAAATATTGGTATTGCTAACGCGATATAATTTGTTCGTCGCGTTGGTGACAAATACACCCACATCGACGCCCGATTGCGCCACATTGCGCCAATCCACCGACATGTTCAACAAACCATAAGCTTCCAAAATTGAGCCTGGTTGGAAGCTAGGATGACCAGCAGGCGCAGTCGGCTGACCAGAGAAATGGGAATAGCCGACATAAAAGTTCAAATCGCCCAAGTCCTTGCCCAGCGGCAGCGTGGCATCGGCGTGAATATTATACATCCACGGGGTTACAAATTGGAACGGCATGCAGCTCGCATCCACCGTTTGGCCAAAGCCGGCCAGCTCAAAGCCGCCACCAGCTTTACAGCTATAATCCGCGCCCAAGGAGGTGAATGTATATTCGGTATATTCCGCATCCGTATGGCTCAACGTGCCGCCGATTGTCAGCCCTTGCCATGGACTGATCGATGCCTCAGCCTCGATGCCTTGGATCGTCCCCTTGGCCGCCAAGATGCTAGCTCCGCCTGCGCCGGTCGCAAAATTAAAGTCGCTGCCGGGGCGCTGAATATTATCATAATCAGCATAATGATAGGTCATGTTCAGACGCCCCGGTGCCCCCGCGATGCGCCAATCCGATTTGAAACCCAATTCATAGCTGGTCAGACGTTCAGGTTTGAAGGTTTGATATTCTTCGCGCACAGCCACATTGTTGAAGCCGCCCGCTTTATAACCGCGCGTCGCTTTGGCAAAAACCATCAGGCCGCGAAATGGCTTATAATCGAGCACGGCCGTCCATGTTGGCGCTTTGGTTTTCAAATCAGCACTAAAGGCGCAATCTTCGGGCACATCGCCAAAGCCACCCAAGGTCGTGCATTTCACACCCCCATCCGGCAGATCGCTCCATGTGCGGCTATGCCCTTCCACACGATCCCATGTGTAACGATAGCCTGCGGTAAAGCGTAAATCGCTCAGTGCATTGGAAAAAGCTCCAAAGTTCAGTGTAGCTTGACCATAAAGAGCGCGCGATTTGTTGGAAACGCCCCCAATGCTGCGCGATGCGGCGCAATCGGTGGAACCAGTGGAATAAGCGGGGCAGAATTGCACCGTATAAGATTCCCAGTCGCCATCCGGGGTGGCATCAATGAAGAAGCCACCGATCGTGAAATCCAATTTTCCGTCCAGTAACTTACCCTGTAATTGCAATTCTTCGCTGAATTGCTTCACATGGTCGCGCGGATAGCGCGTTTGGCCGCCGTTGAAATATCCATCCGGGGCAATGCCAAAGTCAACCGACAGGCTGGGGATCGGGAAATCGGGAAATTTCGCACTTTGGGTCAGTTGATACACTTGTAACGGTGTGCCGTCGGTATCACCCGCATAATCCACCTTGAGATTTTGATAGCTGATGATGTTGCGCAACGTCAGCGTATCGCTCAACTCAACATCGGTCGTGTTGGTCGCCATAAAGCTGTCGATATTCGAATAAATATCTTGGCTCAAACGCGTGCGGCGCGGCCCAATTTGCTGTGCGATTTCGGTCTGTCGATCATAAACATCACAGCTATTCGACACACCACAGCTAATCGGACGGGCTGCATTGTTAAACGCCAAATGCACATAGCCAGCACTATTGTTACGCGAACGTGATGCCGAGATCGTCAGATTGTTGGAAATGGTTTCTGTGGGGTTAATTTGGATACCCACGCGCCCCATATACCAATGCTGGTCATCACGCCATTTGTCCCAGACCAAATCCTTGGTGAAACCACGACGATCATGATATGCACCCGTCACGCGGACCATGACTTTGTCTTCCACGATCGGCAGGTTTACGGCGCCATCGACGCTGCGCAAATCATAGTTACCGATCGATCCTTGCACATAGCCTTCCCATTCATTGGTGGGACGCTTCGGTGTCAACAGCACCGCCCCGCCGGTGGTGTTGCGTCCAAACAATGTGCCCTGCGGGCCAGACAGCACCTGAACATTTTCCAGATCGACGAAATTTCCCGCGCCGCCCTGCAAACTCAAACTAATCGACGATACCAGCGGCACTTCACTAAAATAAGTTGCCACCGAAGGAAGAGCCAAAAATCCCGTCGATTGTCCGCGAATGGAATAGGATTGCACGTCGCGGCTAGACGTCCCTTGGGTGCCCACAACCAAGGATGGCACCGAACCATAAAGATCTTGGGCTTCGTTAATATTCAGCTTGTCCAGATCTTGGCTAGAAAAGGCGCTAATCATGATCGGAACGTCTTGGCTGCGTTCCGCGCGGCGATTGGCCGTCACGACAATATCTTCGATCATATACGGCGTCGTGGATGCCTGATCCTGAGCTTCAAGCCCTGCAGCTTCCATGGCGTGGACCGCTACAGGCATCATCATCGGCGCACTTGCCGCACCAGCCAGTAAAATGGCGCTATATCCCTTTTTCAACAAACTGTCCTCTCCCAGACCAAAATGATTTCAAAAAGCGTTAACCCTGTGATTTTCCACAGCCGCTCATAACTAAGTGATGACTTGCTAATATAAATGCGCGCACGCGGTACATTCCAATTGGGCGCGCAATATCGCCCCATCCACTCCCCTTGTTGGTGGCCCGCTGGCCAATCTTTGTTCTTGCTAGTTTTTAAGCGGCTAAGCCAAACGCCAGCCGATTTCAATTCATTTACGACTAGTCGGTCGAAAAATATTGATGGATATTCTTAGGGTATCAATTGCGGTGATAGAATGCCGCCTCCGCCAAAGTGACAGCAGACTAATGGCATTCGATAAGAATTTGAGAAAAAGATATTTTTAGGAATTCAAGCGTGGTCCTACGGGCATATGCCGCGCCCGAACCCGTGCCAATATCGCCCGAATATCATTCAGCCAATCGTTCCGGCAGCGTCCTAAATAGCGCGATCACCGCATCCTCTTCATCGCCTGATTCGAATGCAATTGGCATAGTCCCTTGCCAAGAAATCGCTCCGCAAAGCATCCAATATAAATGATATTCCCAGCCCCGATCTTGATCCTCGCGGGTGATTTCATCTTTCAATTGGTGCACGAATGGCGCAGCCTCTTTTGAACGGCTCGCAATGATTTTGGGCATGGCCTGCACCCGACTCCGGCCGATTTCACGCTGTGCCCGGCTTCTCTTCGCCGCCCCCGCCGCGCCGATCACCAAATGCGATGCACCACGCCTTGCATTAAGCGCAACCAGCGGGTCAAACCCTGCACGCGTTAGGACACGCAGCCACATTTCAGTCGCATCAATTTCGACAGCCATGGATTGCTGGCCCGTCAGCCACAATTCTAGCATGTCACCATTTTGGCTCAAAACATCGAACAAGGCTTGGCAATAGCGCAAGGTCCATATGGCCCAATGACCCGTCTCATCTTGGGGAAAGGAATAACGGCTCGCTGCTCGTGACGCGGCGATTCGGACCAATTCGTCGCGATTGGCAACATAGCCATATAAAACCGCTTTCCCGACGCCCAAACGCTCCGCGACCGATGCCATTGTTAACTTATTGAGACCTATTTGCAGCGCTGCATCGATGATTTTATCCAATTCTAATCGACGCGGCCGCCCCCTCGCCCGACTTTTGGTGGCTATATTTTTTATCTCGCCCATCACGCTATTCGCCACATTCTTCGCCATTATCTTTACAACCAACTCGCCCAAAAATCGCGCCTTTATGTCACGCTTCGTCGCTCAGTGAAATGGCACGAGCGGTTCACATTGGTTAAGGCCGCCTGAAATATTTTTCGACCACGCGGTCGAAAAATATTGTGTTCCGCATTTGCATTCGCAATAGCGTCACCAGCGAAGGGCGATGCACAAAGTCGCTCAGCAATGAATTTGGGAGACGATGGATGAATAGCGCAGTCCGGGGCTGGACCCGCCACAATGGAGAAGCACGCAGACTTCCGCTGATGGACGACGAAAATTTGCGGGCCGCCCTGTCCGAATGCGACGTACCGACTTTGTTGATGACCTATTCCCATTTAAGCGGGGACCAATCGATCTTGGCGCGCTTCCAACCCCATATTCACTCCATCGCATCCGGCCAAACAACCAATATTCCAGCAGATTTAGCCGATGAACTTCGTGCAAAAATGCGTTTCATCCTAACCGATCCGTCCAGCCAATTGCCGCCCATCCCCTGCCCCGAGCATCTACAAAATATCATGACCGCAGCTATGGGCGAGCATGTTGACGCCGAATTTATTCCGTTATTGCTGGAACAAACCGGTTTGGGCCAACAAGTCGACCGCAGCCAACGCCCTGCCCGCCAATACCGTCCGCAAAGGATAAAAGTGCTGATTATTGGCGCGGGCCTGTCGGGCATGGCCGCGGGCATTAAGCTCAGCGAAGCAGGATATGATTTTGAAATCATAGAAAAGAACCCCGATGTCGCGGGCACATGGTTCAGCGCACGCTATCCTGGTGCTGGCGTCGATACGGCCAGCCATTTCTATTCCTATTCTTTCGCGCAAAATCCCAACTGGTCGACCTACACCCCAAAAGCGACCGAAATGCGCGACTATTTAGTCAATATTTCCCATGCTTTTGGCTTGCGTGACAAGATCCAATTCAACAGCGAGGTCGATCATCTGCGCTGGGATGAAGGCAGCGCCTTATGGCATATTTCCGTGAGGGGGCCTGATGGCAAAAAACACATAAAGCAAGCCCATGCCGTCATTAATGCCCACGGACGGCTCAGCCGATGGGAATTCCCAAACATCAAGGGTTTGGATAGTTTTGACGGCGCCATGCTGCACACGGCAGAATGGGACCCATCGTTGGATTTGCGCGGCAAGCGGGTCGCCTTGATCGGAACAGGGGCCAGTGCCGCGCAATGCGGTCCTGCCATCGTCGACCAAGTCGATAGTTTAACCGTGTTCCAACGCTCTGGCCATTGGGTTGTGCCGAATGCCACGGCAGGTGCGCCCGTGCCGCCCGCCGTTCAATGGGCGATGCAAAACATCCCCTATTACCTCGAATGGTTCCGCTTTGGCATTTATTGGACCGGATCAGATGGTCTATATTCGAATTTGCTAAAGGACCCCGAATGGCCAAAAGACAGTCCGTCGGTGTCTCAGATCAATGAATATTTGCGGCAATATTGCATGGCGAATCTCACCAGCAAATTGGCCAATCGTCCCGATTTGATCGAAAAATTGACACCGAACAGCCCCGTTTTTTCCAAGCGCATCGTGATGGATACGGATTGGTTAACGATGTTCTTGAAAGATAATGTCGCGTTGGAAAACGGCGCCATTCAAGAAATCACGCCCGACGGCGTGATGATGGCGAACGGCCATGTACATCCGGCAGATGTCATCATTTTTGCCACCGGCTATAATGTCGCTCGCATGGCCGGGAATTTAGACATCATCGGCGCGCAGGGTCGCAATTTACAAGATGAATGGGGCCCCGAAGATCCGCAGGCTTATCTCGGCCTGATGGTGCCGAGTTTCCCCAACTATTTTCATATCTTAGGACCAAATTCCGCGCCCAACCACGGGGCGGGCGTAAATTTGGTTTCCGAAGCGCAGATTAATTACATCATCGAATGTTTGGACCATTTGCTGGAAAATGATGCGCGTGCATTGGCACCAACCCAAGCAGCGCATGATGCGTTCCAGCATCGGGTACAATCGCAAATGCCCAAAATGATTTGGACCCACCCTTTGGCAAACAGCTATTATCGCAACAGCAAGGGACGCGTCATTGGGTCTTGGCCCTTTCGCCTGCTGGATTATTGGAACGAAACGCGTAAACCTATCCTCACGGATTTCAATGTCGATAAAGGGCCGATGGCCGAGCTAGACAGCGTTGATATCAACATATGTGCTGCATGAAAAACACGCCCATTTCAGAGGCGATCCGCACTTAGGGGGAGGCGAATATGTCAACATCAACGGATAATATGGGCGACACGGTAACGCCCCCATCCGCCAACACTGCGACGGGCCCCAGCGGCACGGCTTATGCTATTTATATGCTCATATTGCTGACCGCAGCGAATGTGATGAGCTATGCAGATCGCTATATCTTCTCCATCGCCATGCCAGCGATACAAAAAGAATTTCAGATCAGCGACAGCAGCTTGGGCCTGATCGCAGGCCCAGCCTTTACCATCAGCTATTTATTATTTGCCATGCCCTTGGCCGGTCTGGCCGATCGTTGGTCGAGGCGAAAAATATTGGCAGCGTCCATTACGGTGTGGAGCCTTGCCACCAGCGCTTGCGGCGCAGCAAGCAACGCTGTGCAACTTACCATAGCGCGTTTCATTGTCGGTGGGGGTGAAGCGGGCGCAATGCCGCCATCGCAATCGATGGTGTCGCAATTGTTCGCGCCACATCGGCGGTCCACCGCTATGGGTATTTTGGGCGCGGCGCCCTATTTCGGTCTTGTCGTGGGCCTTGCTGGTGGCGGATATTTGGCGTCCACCTATGGCTGGCGCTGGGCATTTTATGCCATGGCGTTTGCGGGCCTACCACTGGCATTGCTGATTTGGTTGACCGGACCGAAACGGACGGGTGCCTTTGCTGCACAAATGGCTGGCACAAAAAAATCATCCAGCGCGTGGAACGTCGCAAAAGAATTTTGGAACATCAAATCCTTACGCCTAATGGCGCTAGCAATCGGTACGTTTAATATCTTTGGATATGCTGGATCCATTTGGATGCCCACATTCTTCATGCGATCACATGATATGACGGCCGCCGAAGCGGGGATATTGCTGGGCATTTGTTCCACCATCGGCGGCGTACTGGGCAGCTTTTCTAGCGGAGCCATGGTTGATCGGCTGTCGCGCCGCAATCCTGCATGGCAACTGCGTTTACCCGCTCTTTGCTTTTTGCTGTCTTTCCCGCTTTTCTGGCTGATGTTCACCCTGCCCGGCGGTGCGACAATAAATGTTGGCGGCGTTTCCATTCCCGTTATTGGTGGCTATTTGCTGGCAACCGCCTTTTTAAGCGCAGCATGGATGGGGCCAGGCTTTGCTAGCGTGGCACAGTTGTTCGCTGCCGACCGCCGCACGCAAGCCGCCGCAGTATTGATCGTCATTATCAATGTAGTCGGCAGCGCGTTAGGCCCCGTTCTGGCTGGATTGGTCAGCGATGCATTGGTTCCGCGCTACGGTGATGACGCGCTGCGTGTCAGCCTTTTGTGGATGAGCGGCTTAACCCTGCTTGGGGGCAGCTTATTCCTACGGGCCTCCACCCATTATCAAGGGGATTTGGCACGCGGCCAATCATAATACCGGCCGCCAATCGCCATAAACGAAATGGGGGGGCGAGGCTTGGTCTGGCCCCCCCAATCTCTATTTATTTCAGCGTTATAAACTGAATTACCTCCCAAAAAATTGACAGGATTCCCGCCATTTTACTGGCATTTTACTATTGCCTTTACGGTCCTAAAATTCTATGTGAGTAAATACTTACAAATAACCTTAGGGGAGATTTATGACCGTCGCCACAGCGCCCTATAATATTCACGATGCGCCGTTACTGGCCGACAGCCCAGAATTGCAAATGGCGCTAGCTCAGGCCAATATCCACACATTGCTGGCCGCTTATGTGCATTTATCGCATGATGCTGCGACTTTGGAGCAATTTGCACCGTTCATTCGCCCCGCATTTTCGCCCGAAGCCGTTGAAATTCCGCCGATCCTTATCACCGATTTGCGCGCAAAATTGCACAAGATATTGACCACCGGCCTTGGCTATAACAGCGAACCAATAGCCCCCGCTCTGCTGCAACGGATTATGACGGTCACCGCGGGCGAAGAGGTCTCCGACGAATTTGTGCCATTGGTATTCGATCAATGCGGCTTCCAACCATGGGTCGATCGCGCCGCGCAGCCACAACGCCCGCAAATGGCGAAAAATTTCAAGGTCCTCGTCATCGGCGCCGGTATGACCGGCATGGCTGCCGCCATTAAATTGGGCGAGGCAGGCTATGACTATGTGGTCATAGAGAAAAACGCCGAAGTTGGCGGCACATGGTATGAAAATCGCTATCCAGGTGTCGGCGTCGATACACCCAGCCATTTTTACAGCTTCAGCTGGGAAATTTGGACCCAGTGGCAGCATTATCACCCCAAGGGTGCCGACATGCAGCAATATATGCTGGATGTTGCCGATAAATCGGGCATTCGCGACAATATCCGCTTTAACAGCAAAGTGGAACGTTTGGTCTATGACGAAGTCGCAGGGACTTGGGCCGTCACCATCCGCAAGGCTGATGGCGAAACAGAGGTCATCACTGCCCATGCGGTGATTAACGGCCATGGCCCCGTCAATCGCTATCAATTCCCCGATATCGAAGGCCTAGACAGTTTTAATGGCACCGTTGCGCATACGGCCAATTGGCCCAGCGACTTGAACCTGACTGGCAAGCGTGTGGCGGTGATCGGAACTGGCGCGAGTTCGGCCCAATTGGTTGGTGCCATTGCACCAGATGTTGGGGCGCTCGCCGTTTATCAACGCTCGAAACATTGGACTTTGTTCAACCCCGAAATCGCCCATGAAGTGGATGATGGGATGAAATGGGCGCTAGCCAATATTCCCTATTTCAAACAATGGTTCCGTTTCCGCGTGTATTGGTCAGCCGCTGACGGCCTGTTCGCCAATGTGGTGATGGACCCCGAATGGGCAGGCAATGATCTGGCCGTTTCGGCGCATAATGACGCTATTCGCCAATATGCGCTGATGTATATGCATCAGAAATTCGCGGACCGCCCCGATTTGGTCGAGAAGTTGACGCCAGATTTCCCCATTTTCGCCAAGCGTATCGTGCTGGATAATGGGTGGTACGACGCGCTGCTGCGCCCCAATGTCGAATTAATCGATCAGGGTATTGCCCGCATCCTTCCCCATGGCGTGCAAGCCAAGGATGGCAGCATTTTCGAGGCCGACGTCATCGTCTGCGCCACCGGTTTTGCTGTATCGAAAATGACGGGTGACCTGCAAATCATTGGCCGCGATGGCAAGAATTTGGGCGACATTTGGGGCGAAGAAGATGCGCGCAGTTATTTGGGTATGTGCATCCCCGGTTTTCCCAATTATTTCCATACTGTTGGTCCCAACAGCGCGCCCAATCATGCCGCCGGTCAAAATTTGATATCCGAATGCCAAGTCAATTGGATCATCGAAGCCATGGACCGCGTGACGCAAGCCAATGCCAAAAGCTTTGAAGTGACCGAAAAGGCCTTTTGGGATTGGAATGCAGAAGTGGATGAACGGATGAAGCAGATGATCTGGTCGCATCCCAAAGCCAATAGCTATTATAATAACAGCAAAGGCCGCGTCTTTCTGTCTTGGCCATGGCGCTTGGTCGATTTCTTTAACGCCACCCGCGCACCAACAGACGGAAGCTATATTCTTCACCGATAAAAGGGATCCTCTCCCTCAACTTAAAAAGCCCGCTAAGCATAAACTTAGCGGGCTTATTTTTAATATTATATCAACATCTTATGCGAAGAAGCGGAAATATAGATATTAGATATTCAGCAAATGGGTCACTTCCGGTGCCAGCGTTGGCGGCTCTTGGCCTTGAATAAAAGCCGCGCGCGCGGAGATCATGTCGAGGCTCATATCAGGCTGGCTATGCACCCAGAATTTTTTCTCGGCGATTTGCTCGACAAACAAACGACAGCCTTCGTCCAAATCCATCCCATAATCGCGCATCATCTCAAACATTTTGCGGCGATGCGCAGCGGCAGCGGCGGGTTCCCCTTCGCCAGCTTCCGCGTTAAAAATCTCTGTCTTGAGCATGCCCGGAATGATCGAAGAGACATGGATCGGGGCGCCCGCCACCTGCATTTCCAAATATAGGCATTCGCTGAACGACTGGATCGCATGTTTGGACATCATATAGGCCGTTTGCGTGGGCATTATGCCAAAGCCACCAACCGAAGACAGATTGGCGATATAGGCTTCCTGACCATGGGCGATCATATGCGGGGCAAAGGCACGCACCCCATGAACCACGCCATGAATGTTAATATCCAGCGTCTTTTCCCAGCGATCCGATGGAATTTCCCACACATAGCCCAGCGTCTCAATGCCCGCATTGTTGATTAGCAGTTTCACTGGGCCATGATTTTTGATCACATGATCGGCCAATGCGTCAAGCTCGGCGGGGATGGACACATCCACCCGCACCGCTTCGGCCTTGCCGCCACCCGACATAATTTGAGCGGCCACCTGCTCGGCCTTTTCCATATTAATGTCGGCGACAATCACCGTCATCCCCAGCGCGCCCAAACGGCGCGCCATGCCGGACCCAATGCCCGCACCGGCCCCCGTTACCACGGCAATGCCGCTGCTAAAAACCTCTATATCTTTTGCCATTATCTCACCAAAACTTACAAATTATCTTGAAGGAATTTCGATGTTTCCTGCATCACCGCACGCGCAGCCGGCAGGAAGCCAACCCATGATGCAAAGCCATGAACCATACCGTCATACCGCTTCATCACCACCGCATTGCCCTCGGCAGCAAGGCGGGCGGCAAAAGCTTCGCTATCGTCGCGTGAGGGATCATATTCCGCCGTCGCGATAAAAGCGGGCGGCAAATTCGCCAAGCTTTTGGCGCGCAGCGGCGAAGCTTCTTGATGATGCTGCTCGACATCAGGATTGGTCAAATAATTTTCCCAAAACCATTGCACATCATCGGCGCGCAAAATCGGCCCATCCGCAAATTCAATCGATGATGGCGTGGCCTCGGTTGGCGCATTGGCCGACCCATAAATATTGACCAAGGCTTTCACCTTCGGTCCATTTTGGTCGCGGCATCGCAGCGCCAAAGCGGTTGCGATATTTCCGCCTGCGCTATCCCCCGCCAAGCCCAGACGGCTGCCGTCGCCGCCAATTTCTGCGCCACAGGCCTCGGCCCATTTCAGTGCGGCAAAACCGTCGTCGATCCCTGCGGGAAAGCGATGTTCAGGGGCCAGACGATAATCGACGGAAATCACGATCGCATCCGACCATGCGCAAAAGGCGCGCGCGATCATATCCTGCGTATCCAAATCACCAACAACATAGCCGCCGCCATGAAAATAGACGATAATCGGGCGCTGGCCTTCACTGTTAGGCCAATAAATACGAATGGGGATATCGCCAGAAGGGCCATCAATGGTGCGATCTTCGGTGCGGGCAACAACGGCATCGGCGGCTGGGGGAATGGTGATGGAACTATCCCGCACCGATTGGCGTAGCATGTCCAGTGGCACGTGACGCACCCCAGGCCATTCAGGCATGGCGGCGAGCATCTCCTCTATCTGAGGATTTAAAGGCATTTTATTATCCCCTCAATCAATCATCTGTTCTGCGCATAAGCAAGTAAGCGTGCGCTAACTTATTTACTTCAATCCGCAGCATGTCAACCGAGACCAGGATAATTTTTGGCTTTTTCCTTACGCTTTTGACCGATATTCACGCATGGCGCAGACCATCCAAAGCGCGATTTTGGGCGCTGCCACGGTGACGCGGCGATTGACAGCATGACTGATTCCTATCATCTGCATGTCGCATGACCAAAAAGCGCGTATCTGGGGCCGAACGGCGACTTATCATCTTGGACGCCGCACGGCGGGTCTTTGCCAGCCAAGGCTATGAAGGTGCAAAAACCTTGGATATTGCCAAGGCAGCGCAAGTATCCGAAGCTTTGGTCTATCGACACTTCCCTTCGAAACTCGCGCTCTATCGCGCAGTTTTGCGACAGGTGTTTCGCGAACAGGACGATAATTGGAACCGTCTGCACGTTAGCGCGCGCGGTGCCAAAGCTATTATCCAATCCGTCCAATCCTATTTCATCTCTATATTAGAAGAACCGGATGCCACAGCGCAGGTTGGCTATCGGCTCAATATGGCCAGCCTTGCGGGCGACGGATATTTGGCGTCGTTGGTTTATCGCCGTTCCCAGCGGCTATATACCAAGGTTTTGGAAAAGCATTTTCAAGAAGCGCGCGAAGATGGCGAGATCATTGTCGAGACGCTAAGCATCCGCAATCAATCGATGTTCCAAGAACATATTGGCTCCATGATGAATGCCATTATGCGCTTACCCTTCCGCTCCACACCCTATGAAGGCGGCCGCGAACTCATGGCCCGTGAAGCAACAATCTTCTGCGCGCGAGGATTAGGGATTAAGGAAGACCTCATTCACCAATATATGGCCAACTAACCCACACGCCGTTGCGGGCCAATATATATTTCGTATATATATTTCTCGGCGGTCATAGCTGGGCTGCGCGAACAGATTGCATAATTTCCACCACATGCCCTTCTGGATCCGCCACATAAGCGAGCTTCAAATGATGTTCCGCAATTTCGGTGATAGGGTGAATGATTTTGCCACCAGCAGCTAGCATCTTTGCGGCCATCTGTTCGACATCATCAACCATGAACACCACGACCGCCTCCCCCAGCGACGGAGCGGGCTTATTGAGATATTGTACCAAGCCCAATTTTGCTGCCGACGCTTCGCCATTTGGCACGTCAAGGATGGACTCCTTCATCGCCCCCTCGCCCACGCCGATTTGCAGACGGGCTGCTGAAACAAGGCCCAAGCAATCCATATAAAAACGTTCCATCGCGTCGATATCCGCGACGATAATCTTGGTTAGCGCGAAGCTCAAAGCGGCCATAAAATCCCCTCCGCCCGTTTCTTTGATACCGAACGATGGTCCACCAACTAACAAGACATGTCGTGACGATCAATATTTTTCGACCGATGTTCGAATAATATTTCCTGCATTGCACAGATCGGCTAAACCATATCCACGCCGAAAGCGAATAAGAAACAATGCAAGGGAGAATGGAAGCGTGCGCGCAGCAATATTTCAAGGAGTTGGTCAAAAATTGGCCGTCGAGAACGTAGCCGACCCCACCCCCGCGCCCAATCAGATTATCTTATCCATCTCCCACGCTGGTATTTGCGGGTCTGATTTGCACATGACCCAATCGACCAACACCCCTGTGGGTTTAATTTTGGGACATGAATTTTCGGGCGAAATCGCAGCGATGGGCGCAAATGTGACGGACCGATATATTGGCGAGCGCGTTACCGCTCTCCCCCTAACCCCATGCCGCCATTGCGATGCTTGCGATGAAGGCTTACCGGCCTTGTGCCACAGCAATTTATTCTTGGGCTGCTCGCTGGACAGCCAAGGGGCCTATGCCGAATATTTGGCCGTGCGTGCTGACATGGTCCAGCCTTTGCCAGCGGGCGTCAGCTTTGCCGACGGCGCGATGGTCGAACCTTTGGCAGTTGGCCATCATATCGTGAGCCTTGCCGAATTGCCGCATGGTGCGTCCGTACTAATTTTGGGCGCAGGTCCTATCGGTTCCGCCGCAGCCCTGTTCGCCCGCCACGCTGGTGCGGCCCATGTTGTCGTCAGCGAGCCCTCTATGCTGCGGCGCCAACAGGCCAAACAGATGGGCGCGACGGCCGTGATTGATCCCAGCAACGAAAATGTCGCCGAAGCTTTCGCCCGCCTGACTGGCGAAAATAAACCACGCTTCATTCTGGAATGTGTGGGCATAAAGGGCATGCTGCATCAAGCCGTGCAATATGCTGGCATTCGCGCGCGCATTGTCGTTGCGGGCGTGTTATTGGAAGACGATCTATTCACCCCCATCATCGCCATGGGCAAGGAACTGACCATCCGTTATAGCCAAGCCTATCAAGAGACGGATTTTGAGGCCGTGATTGCGGCCCTAGCGAAGCAGGAAATCAATCCTCGGCCCATGCATAGCGCCACCATCAGCCTTGATGCGTTGCCCGACAAATTTGAATGTCTGCGCGAGCCGAGCGGCGATTCCAAAATATTGATCAAACCAAATTAACGGCCATGGCCGACAAAAAAGAGGGCGACCTAGCTAGGCCGCCCTCTTTTTGCATGCAGCCAAGCTGCCCCCCTCAATGGCCCAAAAGCTGGACATTCTCAGCCAAAGCGCCTTCGGGATCTTGTGAAAATTGCACGCGCACACCATGGCTCACTTCATCGCGGGTCGGGCCAACCAATGTGCCGCCGTTGGCGACGATGCTGTCTTTCAAAGCGTCCATGTCATCAGTGATAAATCCCAAAATCACTTGTTGATCGCGGGGTTTCGGGCGATCCGTAAATTTGAACATCACCAGCGTGCCGCTGCTCATATCCTCACCTTGGGTCAAAATGACTTCGCGAAAGCCTTCGCCGCTTCCCACGCTGTCACCGGCCACACGTACAGCCGCCTTTAATTGATACACCGACGTATAATATTCGGTCATTTTCTCTTCATCATCGACGATCAATTTCGTGAACATACGCGCCATATTATCGGCCATATTTTAACCTTCCTGTTGTTAATACAAAAGAGTATTGAAAAAATAGTGGAGCATAGCGCACAGCCATGCCCCATTATTTCCTTATTGGGCTCAATTGGTTTCACCGCCAAAACGGATGGTTGCGCGCAAGCCATACATGCGCGGTTCACCATACATATTGCTCCAATAGAGCAAGCTACCTTGATTATAAACGTTTGTATTGCTGATACGATACAGCTTGTTCGTAAGGTTGGTGGCAAATAAACCTATATCCAAATTTGAACCACCTACATTCCGCCAGTCCATGGACGCGTTCATCAGCCCAAAAGGTTCCAAATATGCGCCTGGTTGCACCGCAGGAACATTTGCAGCTTCCGTAAACTGCTTGGATGTGTGCGAATAGTTGATGAAGAAAGACAATATACCATTATTGTCCTGCAAAGGCAGATCATAAGACGCGTTCACGCTCCAAATATATTTGGCCATATATTGCATATCAATACACGACATATCGATGGTGCCGCCCGGTCCGACAGGACCGTTACAGCCAAATCCGCCCGTGTCGGTCGAAAAGGAAAATTTCTTATACTTCCCGTCGGTCAGGCCAAAATTTCCGGCCAAAGTAAGACCATCAACCGGACGCATCGTGGCTTCGACTTCCACCCCCCGAATGCGAGCATCGGCATTAAAAATACGCGATCCGCTGGCCCCATTCGCTGGGTTATAATCGCCGACCGCCCGCTGAATATCTTTATAATCCAGCGTATAGCCAACAACATTTAACCGAACCGGCACTTGACCCAAGTGAAAATCAGACTTCACCCCCACTTCATAAGATGTCAAATGTTCGGGCAAGAAGGTCCGCGTATTGGCGCGCACCGCAAAGCTGTTGAAGCCACCAGCCTTATAACCGCGACTGACCTTGGCAAACAGCATCACATTGGGATCGATCTTATAATCCACACCAATGGTCCAAGTTGACGACTTGGTTTTCAAATCGGCACTGAATTCACACAGCGCGTCAGCCTGACCAAATGGAACAACCGAGCCATCCTTAGAGCATTTCGCGCCATCATCCGACGGATCGACAATGTCATTGAGGATGCGGCTATATTGGGCCGCAAAGCCCGTGATATGATCCCATGTGTAGCGATAGCCACCTGTCAGACGCAAACCTTCTAGGTCGGGCGACAATGCACCGAAGTTCAGCGTGGCTTGCGCATATAGCGCCTTGGACTTGGTGGAATTGCTATAGCGATTAAAGCTCGCTTCGCAGGCATAGACATTTCCGGTATAAAGCGCGGGGCAGTAAATAACAGCACGCGACCCTTGCGGACCAACAGGTTTGTGCCGGAAATAAAATCCGCCAACGGTCCAATCCAATGCCTTATTGAACGATTGACCTTGCAGTTGCAATTCTTCGGAAATCTGCTCTTGGTCATCGCGATACCGTTCGGTATCGAGGGTCGCATTGCTATAATCGACCGGAATATTCCATACAGGAAGGGTCACTTGGCCAGGGCCAGGCAAGCGGCC
>CAZIVW010000028.1:0-33367 GCA_964542975.1 uncultured Sphingopyxis sp. | reverse complement strand
AAACACTCCTTAACTCGCAACCTCAAATCTGTGCCATAGGCGCTGACGGGGGACAATCATTGACGATGGGCAGGTTGATCATGCCGTCCGCCGATGCGCCCAACGAGCCACCTTCGACCGCCGAAACGCCCATGGCGACAGCGCCTTCGACCTTATCAGCCTTGGGCTTTTCATAGATGATGCGAACCGTGCCGCCCATCGAACCCGAACCATAAAGCGTGCCTTGCGGACCGCGCAAAATTTCGGCGCGTTCTACGTCAAAGATACGAAAGTCAGGGGTGCTGCCAGCGGCGTCGCTGGTCGTGCCGACCGAACCGGAAACCGGCGATTCGTCATAATACATGCCAACGGTCGGCTCGCCCGCGCCAACAATACCACGCAAAATAACACGGCGGTTGCCTGGGCCGCTATCCACGATGCGCAGACTGGGGGTGTTGCTGGTCAGGTCGGTAAAGCTGGTGGTGCCAGCTTTGGTGAGCGAGTCACCGGTTACGGCAGAAATGGCCAGCGGTGTATCCTGAAGGCGCGTGTCGCGCTTCAATGCAGTAACGACAATTTCACCGTCATCTTGGGCCATGGCGGGCACAGCCACCACCATAGATACAGCCGATGCCAGCAACGCTGCACGCATGGTCGCCCCAGTGCGTCCAGCTCGAAACTTCATGCTCATGTAAATAAGCTCCCCTTGTTAACTGATGTTCCCCACGAACGTCATTTCTTTATTTTTTTCAAAGCTATCATCGGCGCACTCGAAGGTGTTTGGTAATTTTCGGCTTTTGAGAAATGTTGTTCGGGGATGTGGGGAATTTTCCGAATATTATTCGGAGACAAGGCTGCTATCAAATTATTTGATTTGTAATAATATTTGATATTAAGCTATATGATCCGATAAAATAGAATTTTTTACTGAAACAGAGAATCACTGTTCACGCCCTTAACCCCCAATGTTGCAAGATCGTTGCATGTTCGCGGGTTGCGCCGTAAAATCTTGGCTATGCACCACAAAATCGCTCTATTATTGCTTGCCAGCACCCTATCGCTCAGTGCGCCAGCCTTGGCTGCATCCCCAACGAAACCCGCCTTGACCACAGGATTTGCCCCCGTGTTGACGGGCGCGGATGCCGTGGATGTCTGGACCCATGCACAGCCGCATGTCGCGCGTGTTACCCATATTTCCTTGGATTTGGACGTCGATTTTGCGGGACAGACAATAGGCGGCAAAGCCGTGCTGGATTTGTGGACCGCAGCGGACGCTCAGCAGATTATTTTGGATTCAGAACATCTGGCGATTGCATCCATTACCAATGACAAAGGACAACCACTGCCCTTTACCATCGGTGCCCATAATGCACAGATTGGCGCCCCCATCACCATCACCTTGAACGGGGCCAAGCGGATCATCATTCATTACCGTTCAGCGGTGGGCGCATCGGCGCTGCAATGGTTGCCGCCTGCGATGACGGCGGGCAAAACCAAGCCTTATTTGTTCAGCCAAGGCCAAGCGATTCACAATCGCAGTTGGGTACCCACCCAAGACAGCCCCGGTATTCGCCAAACATGGGATGCCAAATTAACCGTTCCTGCCGATCTGGTCGCCGTAATGAGCGCGGAGAAACTCAGCGGCGACAAAGGCGAGCGGCTGAAGGATGGACGCCGCCGTTTTGCGTTTAAAATGGACAATCCTGTCCCGCCCTATCTGATCGCCTTTGCGGTCGGCGATTTGCATTTCAAATCCTTGGGTCCGCGTTCCGGCGTCTGGGCCGAATCCGAAATACTCGATGCCTCCGCCCGCGAATTTGGCGATGTCGAGGCCATGATCGATGCCGCCTCTGCCCTTTATGGTCCCTATCGCTGGGGCCGCTATGACATGTTGGTTCTGCCGCCCGCTTTCCCTTATGGCGGCATGGAAAACCCCATGCTGACCTTCCTGACCCCAACCTTGATTACGGGCGACCGGTCCAATACCGATGTGGTGGCCCATGAATTGGCGCATAGCTGGTCCGGCAATTTGGTGACCAATGCCACTTGGTCCGATGGCTGGCTGAACGAAGGTTTCACCACCTATTTTGAAAACCGTATTATGGAGGCGCTCTATGGCAAGGAACGCGCCGCCCTTTATACCGATTTGGATTGGGACGATCTGTCGCGCGTGATCGCCGCCAATGGCGGGCAAACAGGCCCGAAAACCCGCCTGAACGGCACGCCCGGCGATGGGTTGGTGGATTATACCAAAGGGTCCAATTTCCTGCGGATGCTCGAGGTAAAATTGGGCCGTGCGCGCTGGGACGCCTATTTGAAATCCTATTTCGACCGCTATGCTTTCCAGCCGCAAACCACGGCAGGATTTTTGGCCGATCTGCGGCGCGAACTGCTGCAAAATGATCCGGCCTTGGAATTGTCCTTGCAACTGGACCGCTGGGCCTATGGCGCGGGCCTGCCCGACAATGCGGTGCATGTGAAAAGCAGCACCTTGGCCGCGATTGACCAACAATTGGCCGCTTTTGCGGCGGGCGGTCCCGCCAGCGCGGTTGATGTCAAGGGTTGGAACACCCAGCAATGGCTGCGCTTTTTAAACGGCCTGCCGCGTCAATTGCCCGCCAACCGTTTGGCCGAATTGGATAGCGCGCTGCAACTGTCCGCATCCAATAATGCCTATGCCCGTTCGGCATGGCTGCAATTGGCCATCGCCAATCGCTATGACCCCGCTCTGCCCTCGCTACGGCAATTTGCGACCAGCGTGGGACGCGGCCTGTTTATCCGGCCGCTGTTTACCGGCCTGATGGAACAGGGCAATTGGGGCAAAAACATCGCGCAAGATTTGTTCCGCGATGCCCGGCCAACCTACCACCCATCGGTATCGGGCGCGGTCGAAAAAATCATCGCTGGCGAGGCGGAATAGGTGTTAATGGCCATCAGGGGCGCAGCCATGCGTCCCTGATGGTGCCGATTTAATTGGTCCAATAAATATAGTCCTGCCCATCCTTCCACGGGGCGTTTAAGGGCACGTCCAATCGCACGGGGGCCTCGATCAACCCTGGCCATAGCGGCGGGGCCATGCCGCGATTTTGATGCTCGATCAGCGCTTGCAGTTCCACCACCTTATCCGGTCTATTCTGGGCCAAATTGCGTTTTTCCAGCGGATCATCCGCCAGATTATAGAGACGCTGGGACACAGGCCGCTTGGTCACTTGCAATTTCCAATCGCCTTGTCGCACAGCGCGATAATCGCCGGACCGCCAGAACATCGCCTGCCGCTGGGACGGCCCCGCCAACAGATTTTGACTGTCCATCACACGGTCTTGGGGCACCATAGCCCCTGCCGCGCCTGCAATCACCGCGAACAGATCCAAATGCCCCGCCAAATCCCCACGCTCTGTTCCCGCCGCAATTTTGGCTGGCCAGCGCATGAACAAGGGGGTGCGAATACCCCCTTCATAAAATGTCGCCTTCCACCCACGATAGGGGGAGTTCAGCCCCTCTATGCCCGTATACCACGCCCCACCATTGTCGCTGGTAAAGAGAATCAATGTGTTATCATCCAGCCCCAATGCCTTTAACTTGGCCATCACATCGCCAATGCGCCGATCCATTTGCGCGATCATCGCGCCATAAACGCGGGTCTTATGGTCCTTGATATCCGACAGCGCGTCATAATCCGCCTTGGTCGCCTGCAACGGCGTATGCGGCGCGTTAAAGGCCAGATATAGGAAGAAAGGCCGGTTTCGGTTCGCCTCTATGGCCTTTATGGCTTCATCCGCCAAATAATCGGTCATATGCCCCCGCGCTTCAAAACGGGGGCTGCCATTAAACGACACGGCATGGCGCAAATTGGGCCACAAAAATCGGTCAATCGGGTCCCATGGCAATTTGGCATTCACGGCTTGCGGGTCATCGGCGGGTAAAAACATCGCACCGCCCGCCAAAATCGCCAGACTTTCGTCAAATCCTTGGGATTGGGGCTGCAGGGCCGGTGCCTCACCCAAATGCCATTTGCCGATATGCAAATTATGGTATCCCACAGGCTTTAACGCCTCGGCGATCATCACTTCCGACGATGGAACGCCCATATCGCGATAATCCAGCATATCGTCCGTGACCCGTTCGCCATGGAAAATGCTTTTCAGCGGCCCGACACCATCGCCATGGCTCACGGTGCTGGCAAAGCGCACGGGAACCGCCGTAAATTCAAAGCCAAAGCGCGTCGGATAGCGCCCCGTCATCATCGCCGCGCGGGACGGTGAACAGGTCGCATTGGCGGCATAGGCGCTGGTAAAATTCACCCCTTCGGCAGCGATGCGGTCGATATTGGGGGTCTTCACCCGTCCCCCTGCCACGCCCCCGCCATTCAGGCTGATATCATTCCAGCCCAAATCATCGGCCACGATCAAAATGATATTCGGCGGACGCTTTTGATCGGGTCGGGGTGCAGCCGGCCCTTGCTGCCACACAATGTCGCGGTTGGGCTGCACAGGGTCGCGCCAATCGCTGATCCAGCCCGGAATTTTATGCCTATTTTGATCAAAGGCCACATAGCCGCCGCCGATCACCAACAGCGCCGCCCCCAGCCACATCATCCCGCGTCCCATTTCAGCCCCCCTTGCCCAAATAAGAATTTAAATTTTTATTGGCACTAATCGTGCCACTATATTAGGGTGCATGCAAGATGACATACTAGCCATTGACCATTGGGAGTAGCTGCGCCAGCAGGGCCAAATGACAAGCATGACGACGACGGCACCTTTGGACACCACGCTCATGGATGGTCGGCGCCAGCGCAGCCGTTCCAGTCGCCAACGCATTGTGGATGCCATGATGACGCTGATGGCCAAGGGGGAAATGAGCCCCAGCGCCGCCCGCGTGGCCGAGGAAGCGGGCGTCGGCCTACGCACCGTCTTTCGCCATTTTGACGATATGGATGCGATTTACGCCGAAATATCGGGGATTTTGGCCCAGCAATTGATGCCCATCGCCATGGCCCCCTATCATCACAGCGACTGGCGCAGCAATGTGCGCGAACTGGCGGGGCGACGGGCGCAAATTTTTGAAACCATGCTGCCCTTTCGCTTGGCCGCCAATGTCCGCCGCTATTCTTCGCCTTTTTTGATGGGCCAATATGCGCAAATCGTGAATTTAGAGCGCGAATTGCTGCTGCGCCAAATCCCCGATCATGTGCGCAGCCAGCGCCTGATGACCGAAGCTTTATGCGCCGCATTGGCCTTTCAAAATTGGTCGCTGCTGCGCCATGATCAGCAATTGACGGCCGAAGAGGCCAGCGCAACAATCATGTTGATGGTGGATGGGCTGATGCAGTCCATTGCCGAACCATAAGGGCATCATATTCGTCTGGGGGAGACGCCTATGTCAGGGGGAATGACGGCGCGGCACTGGCTTGGCCTCAGCACCGCTTTGGGGCTGAGCCTAGCGGCATGTGGCGGGAACGACCCCGCCGCCCATAACGCAGACTCTAACGCCAACAGCAGCAACCCAGCCAATGCAATCGCCGCCCATTGCCCCGCGCTGGACCCAGCGGAATTTCGTTGGATCGCGGGCGGCACCTTCACCAAAGGCGATGATGCGCATCTGCCCGAAGAAAGCGGCCCCGCACGCGTCACCTTGGCTGGTTTCTGGTTGGGCAGCCATGAAGTGACGCGGGGGGAATTTGCTGAATTTGTCCGCGCCACAGCCTATGTCACCATCGCCGAACGAACCCCGCCCGCCTTTCCCAATGCCCCCGCCGACATGCAGAAACCGGGTTCCGCCGTCTTTACCGTGCCGATTGACGGCAATCCCAATTGGTGGCGCTGGGTGGTGGGGGCCAATTGGCGGCAACCCAGCGGGCCAACCCATGGCGCAAAATCGCCCGACCTCCGCGAACCGGTTGTCCAAATCGCTTATGATGACGCCCTAGCCTATGCGAAATGGCGCGGCATGGCGCTGCCCAGCGAAGATCAATGGGAATGGGCCGCGCGCAGCGGCGGGGCCGACCCCGATGCACCGCCGCAACAAACCGCCAATGTCTATCAAGGCCAATTTCCCTTTGCAGATCAAGGGCGCGATGGCTTTACGGGTCGCGCGCCCGTCGGCTGTTTTCCGGCCGACAAAAATGGCGTTTACGACCTGATCGGCAATGTGTGGGAATGGACCAGCGACAGCGCGAAGGATGGGGATAATGCCCCCGCAGCAAAGGCGGCGGACAGCATGTCCGATAGCGACCAAAGCGCCGCCCCCGCCGCGCCGCGCAATGTCATCAAGGGCGGCAGTTTTTTATGCGCGTCCAACTATTGCGCGCGCTATCGCCCAGCGGCGCGGCAATTTCAGGAACGCAGCCTTGGCACCGACCATATTGGCTTTCGCTTAATCGACCCGACGCGCCCGCCGCCGCCGTAAAACCACCACCGCCTCGACCCCCGCCACGATCACCAGCACCAGCGTGCCCGCAAAAATCCATGGCCGTGCGCCCTGCCGCCGCATGGCATATAGGTTGATCTGGTCATCCGCATTATATCCCTCTGGCATATCCAAAACGCCATTGGCCTTGGCATAAGCGCGGTAATCCGCCAGCATGGCTTGGTATATTTGCGGTTCTTGCTGCACCAAATTTTGCGTTTCGCCAGGGTCCTGCGCCAAATTATACAAGGCCCATAACCCTGTGCCGGTGGGCGGCAAGTTGCGGACCAATTTATAATCCCCGCGAAACAAGGCGCTGTTGCCCGACAATTCATATCCCAGCGGCTGGTCGCCATGCACGCTGGCCGTCCCGCCTTGCAGCATCGGCACCATGCTGCGGCCCGTCACCGGTTCCACCTTGCGTCCTTGCCATAATCCGTCATGCACCAGCACGCCCGCCAAATCCGCGATGGTGGGCAACAGGTCGGTCACATGGGCAAATCCCTTGGCAATCGCACCCTGCCCCATTGTGCCGCGCTGGGATGCCGCCGCCCAATGGATGATCAGCGGCACGCGCAAGCCGCCCTCCGCCGCGCTAAACTTATAACCGCGCAGTGGGGATACCGCCGCCGATGCCCAGCTTGGCCCAATGGCGACCATGCTGCCGCGCCGCCCGATATTCTTCAGGCTATTGTCCAATTGCGCGTTTAAAAACAGACGGTTCCTCAGGCGATTATAAGGGTCCGTTGGCTCTGCCCCATTGTCCGACAGGAAAATGATGATGCTATTTTCATATTCCCCAATCGCCTGCAAATGCGCGATCAAACGGCCAATTTCACGGTCCATCGCCGTGGCCATGGCCGCATAGGCCTGCATTTCCCGCGCTGACCGGTCCCGCTGTTCAGCGGTCAGTTCCGCCCAGTTGCGCGTTGTGGCCATATGCGCAGGGTCGATATTGGCGGGCACCAAGCCCAATTCCGCCGCCCGCTTGGCCCGCGCGGCGCGAACACTGTCCCACCCGTCCAGATACTGCCCGCGATAACGGGCCAAATCGGCATCCGGTGCCTGTATCGGTATATGATTGGCCAGAAAATTGACCGATGCGAAAAAGGGTTTTGCGGACCCATCTTGGCGGCCTTGGTCAATATATTCGATCATCTTGTCGACCAAAAAGCGCGATGAATAATAATTTCTCGGCAAATTCGCTGGTCGCCCATTTTCCAACCATGCCGCGTGGCGGGACAGGCCGGTAATGGGCTTTTGTTCAAAATTATCGGCCCCTGCATCGTCCAGCCAAAAAGCCCGATCATAACCACGCGCATGGGGCAAGCGTTTGGCATCGCTGCCCAAATGCCATTTTCCGGTAAAATAGGTGCGATAACCGGATGCTTTCAGCATATCCGCCAGCGTCACCACGCGCAGATTCATGACGGTGTCATAACCGGCCTTGCCGACATGCTCGTCAGGAATGGTTTCGGCCATATTGCCCAAGCCATTGCGGTGGTTCATCACGCCGGTTTGCAACATGGCGCGTGTGGGCGCGCAGGACCCTGCGACATGGAAATTGGAAAATCGCACGCCATCATAGGCCAGCCGATCAATATTCGGTGTGGCGAATTCCGCGCCATAGGCCCCAACGTCGCTATAGCCCCAATCATCGGCCAAGAATAAAATGATATTGGGGGCGCGGGCGGCATTTGTGCGGCTTTGCGCCCCAGCCGCCATGGGCCATGCCAGCCCCATCGCCAGCCCCATCACCAGCAAGGCCGCGATGACCCACTTCAGCGCGTAACAAGCGGTGTCTATGGATAAAAATAGCGCGGCAGCGCGCCGGCCTGCATTGATGCGCCGACCATATCCGTTGGGATTCACGCGCGCTGCCATCACCATTCCCCCCTCCGCCGGGAATCAATTGACACTTGCTATGCCATATCTCTGTCACAGGCAATGGCTTTCGCCCGCCGAAAAAGTGACAGGTGACAATCCGGCAAAATTATTGCTTATGCGCCCCATGACTTGGGAGAATTGGATCGGGCGCAGCGCACATTTTCGTGACCTGTTGGCCCCCGCCGCACTGGTGCGCTTTGGCGCAACCTTGGATCATCGTTGGGACGCGCAGGGCAGCAGCCATGCCGCGCCGCAAGGCATTCACTGGTGCCTATGCTTGCCGGACGCCCCGACCGCGCAATTGGGCACAGACGGCCACCCGCGCCGCGACGACAGCCCCGACAGCTTCATGCCGCCGCTGCCCCTGCCGCGCCGCATGTGGGCCGCCAGCGACGTGCATTTCCACGCGCCCATATCGGCGGGTGCGGCCATAGAGCGCACATCCACCATTGCATCCATCACCGAAAAAAATGGTACCAGCGGCCAGCTATTCTTTGTCGAGGTTGCCCATGACACCATGGCTGACGGAGCCTTGGCCGTGCGCGAAACCCAAAGCATTGTGTTCCGCGCCCCTGCGCCCATCGCCAACCCCGCGCCAGCACCAGCACCAGCATCGGCCCCAACCACGCCGCCAGCGGAACCCGACCTATCCTCATGGCAATGGCGGCGCAAAACCACCCCCAATGCAGCCATGCTATTTCGCTATAGCGCCCTGACCTTCAACAGCCACCGCATCCATTATGACACGCCTTATGCCCAGCAAGAAGAAGGCTATCCGGATCTGGTGGTGCATGGCCCCTTGACCGCGACCTTGTTGCTGGACCTCGCCCAGCGCCAATTGGGCCTGAACGCGCTGACCCATTTTCAGATGCGCGCCCAATCGCCAGCCTTTGTGAACCAAGACCTATATTTGGTTGGCAAGCCAGCCGAGGACGGCGGCTGGACGCTCGCCGCCCTTGGCCCCGATGGCCGGACCATTATGACGGCCAAGGCCCGCTAAGGTCCGGCACCCAATTCGGCACCCAAATGGATCAGCGCTCGCTATATTGTGGCGGGCGCTTTTCCAAAAAGGCCGTGA
Organism: uncultured Sphingopyxis sp.; assembly: GCA_964542975.1. Lineage (GTDB taxonomy): Bacteria > Pseudomonadota > Alphaproteobacteria > Sphingomonadales > Sphingomonadaceae > Sphingopyxis. The sequence goes on along the minus strand of CAZIVW010000028.1, from coordinate 24,015 downwards.
TCGCTTCTTTATAATCTTCGGTCGCCGACAAAATCACCTGTTGCCGATCCTCAATCGCCATCGCCGCGTCCAAACTTTGCGCGTCAATGTTCAGCGACAAAGCCTGTTTGGACAGACGCAGTCCATAAGGGCTGGTGGCCAGCATTTCCGCCGCCAGTTCCAATCCGCGCTCAAGCAGCGCCTCCGGCGCGACAATCTCGCTGATCAAGCCTGCGGACAGCGCCCGTTCGGCTGCCACAAAACGGCCCGTCAAAATCATTTCTGACGCCAAACTGGCCCCAACAAGGCGCGGCAGGAAATAGCTGGACGCCATATCACAGCCACCCAGACCAATACGGATATAGGCCGCATTGCAGCGAAAATCCGGTGTGCCATATCGCACGTCCGACGCCAGCAACAAAGACAAGCCGCCGCCCGCCGCCGCCCCTTGGGCCAGCGCAATGATCGGCTGCGGGCACGCCCGCATTTTGCGGTAAATATTGCCAATCTGTGTTTGGGTGCGCAAGGTGCGCAGCACTGGCGTTTCGTCGCTATCCCGATCTTCCTGAATATCCAGCCCCGCGCAAAAACCGCGCCCCTCGCCGCGTAAAATCACCACGCGCACATCGGGACGGTCCGCCAGACCGCCGAAATAATCATTCAGTTCCGCGACCAATCCGCTGTTCAGCGCATTCATGCGCTGCGGGCGGTTCAGCGTGGCGATTTCCACATCCCCGCGCCGTTCGATCATCAGTTCGCCGCTCACAGGCTTTGTCCATCATCAACGGTGATCACCGCGCCGGTCACACCTGCCGCCGCATCGGAACACAGGAATAATAGGGGCGCATGCAGATCACTGGGGGGGCGCAAACGCTGGCGCGGAAAGCCCGACACCATTTTGCGACCCGCTTCGCTTTCAAACAGATCGGACGTCATTTCCGATTCAAAATAACCCGGCTGGATGACATTGACGTTGATACCGCGCCGCGCCCATTCCCGCGCCAAGGCTTTGCCCAAATGGCGCACCGCCGCCTTGGTTGCGCCATAAACCGACGTGGCCGGAAACACTTTGTCCGCCGTAATCGACCCGATCAACACGATGCGGCCATGCTGTTTTTTCCGGCTGCCGTCCGCGTCCAAACGCTTGGCCCCTTCATTGACGGTCAAAAAGACGCCGCGCACATTGGCGTTGAGCAAATGATCGACATCATCGCCGGTCAAGGCCATCGCCAATTTCTCGGTCGCGACGCCCGCATTGGCGACAATAGTATCCACCGTTCCAAAGCGCGCCTCGGCGGCATCAAAGGCCGCATGGGTCGATGCTTCGTCGGTAACATCCATGCTCACCGCCAAGGCTTGGCCGCCCGCCGCCTCAATTTGGACGACTTGCTCGGCCAATTTGTCAGCGCGCCGTGCCGCCAACACCACCTTGGCCCCCGCTGCGGCCAAGGCCTTGGCAAATCCCGCGCCCAAACCCGACGACGCCCCTGTGACCAAAGCCACCCGCCCCGTCAGGTCAAAATTCACTTGTCCGCTTGTGCCGTTCATTATGCATCCTTCGTCAAAACTCATTTGTAAATTAGGCAAAAAATATGGTGATATTCACCCAAATCGCGCCAAACGCGCGCGCCAATCCATGCCGAAATCCAAGGCTTCAAAATCGCGGGTCAGCCGCGCCACCAACGCATCCACAGCTTCAACTTCGTCGATCAAACCCACGCTTTGCCCCGCGCTCCAAATATCGCGCCACGGCTTCACCCCCTCGGGCATAGCGGTCCGTTCTTTGGGCAAGCTGCGATGGTCCAACCCCACAGCAGCGATCGACGGCTCCATCCAATTGGCCGGAACCCCATTCATGGCAGAGGCGATGACAATATCGTCCACGCCGGTCTGGGCGATCATCGTCCGATGCCCCGCCACCACGCCCGATTCCGGCGTCGCAATGAAGCGCGTGCCCATACAGGCGATATCCCCGCCCAAGGCCAAGGCCGCCGCGATGCCAGACGCATCGGCTATGCCGCCCGCCACAATGATCGGCCCATCATAAATACGCCGCACAGCGGGAACAAAGGCCATGGGCGTCAAAAATCCACTATGCCCGCCCGCCCCCGCACAGGTCAGCATCAAGCCATCAACCCCGGCCTCCAACGCTTTTTCGGCGTGGCGCATGGTGGTGACGTCCTGAATCAGCTTGCCGCCCCAGCCATGCACGCGCTTGATCAGCTCGGTCGGCGCACCCAGACTGCACAGCACCAAGGGCGCGCGATGTTTTTCGAGCAGCGCCAGCTTGGCCATGCCCGTTCCCTCGGTCGCGATACGGGCCGGCAAATTGACAATGGGCGGCGCACCGCCAAGGTCCGCCAAGCACGCCAGATAGCGGTGAAATTCGTCCATCGGGGTATAGGTGCCCCCCTGCCAACCCGCGATCACCCCCGCCGTGGAACAAGCGGCGGCAAGCTGCGGCGATGACGCGAAGCTCATGGGCGCGCACATCAGTGGCAATGCCAGATTGGGAAACATAGACGCCCTCTCCTCTCCTGTTCCGATGCGTCTCGGCGCATCTTTCTAGCAGCGATAAAGCTCTTTACGTTTACGTCAACTGAAAGCCGTGCATTTCATCCCATAATCGCTGCGCATGCGCCACTTCGCCGCCAGCATCGGGAACTTTGCCCGCCCTTCGGCATTGAGGGGGCGCAAGGAGTTTGAGATGACCAAGAAAAACACATGTCTTTGCGCGGAGCCCTTCGCACCAGCGTTTCGCCGCCAGCCCCACTCCGCGCCCACCACCGCCGCCAACACTACGCCTGCCGCCGCGCGCGACGATGCAAACAGCCATTCCGGCAGCAGCGAAAAAACAGCCATAAATGATGGCCCCGTCTTTTTTGGCACCGCCCCGCGCGGCACCACGCCAAACGGCAGCAACGGCGGCCATGATCGCAGCGGCGAGCCCACGCGCAAAATTGACGCCCAAGAATTTTGGCGGCGCCTAGACCCGCAATAGAGGCCCCTCAATTCCGCCGCACAGGCCGCCCTATCGCGCTAGCGGGGGCTATCCATCCGCAAAAGCCCATAAAAAAGAGAGCGCACCCACCACCGGATGCGCTCGCTTTTCAAATATATTAGCTATGTTTTTACGCGATAACCCGTTAGCGGGCGCGCGGTGCCGCCGCTGCTGCGTTGGCGGGCAGGCCGCCCATTTGGGTCACCAGCTTGGTATAAGCGTCCAAATAAGCCAGCACGATCACCTGACCAATTTCGGTATTTTCATAACCGCCGCCAGCAACACCCGCAAAAGCGCCAAAGAAGCCGCCAGCGCCGCCACCAAAGCTCAGGTCGCTCTTGCGGCTATACCCTTCGGTCAAGGCTTCTTCTTCGGTGGTGCGCGCATTCACGATGGACAGCGTGACATTGGCTTCTTTTTTCTTGACGTTAATGCCGCCAGCCAAGGCCCCAAAGGTTCCGCCAACCAAACCGCCCAGCGCGCCGCCAATGCCGCGACCACCGCTGTTGCGGTTCGAACTGATCAGGTCAGGCTGCAGGAAATAATCCGCTGCGCGAACCTGTCCCTTGCCCAGATTGGACCCGCTTTGCAATTCGCCGCTGTCGGCCATGGCGCGTTCCAAATTGCGGCTTTGCATGCTGCGGCCACGATTGACGATGGTAAAGCAACCCGATTGTTGCACCATCACGCGCAGCAAGGCTTCGGGGCTGCCCAATTCATAAGCGCGCCACCATTGATTGTCCGGTTCCACAATGGCGATGCTGCCCAACTTACGGGTGCATTTGGGAATTTCTGCGGTCGCGCGTTCTTGGGCTTTGCGGCCCGACGATTGGGCCATGCTGGGTGTCGCCGAAGCGCACAACGAAGCTGCCAGAGCAGCGAAAATGAATTTGCTTTTCATATCCAAAATCCAAAATCCCCCCCGCGCCTTTCCGAATTATTCTGGAAAGCATTTTCGATCGCGGGGTCGTGCCAAACAAGGTTACGACCTATGAAGCACAAGCTATAGGGGGCTGTTTGGCTATTATCAATTTCTTTTAAGACTGTTTTTGATGCGGTAATTTTATACCAATTCTAAACGATCAGTGAAATATCCAGTCGCTGAGCCTCGGCATAAATGCGTTGCAATATCGGGTCTGTTTCGGCGGTGCGGGTCAGCGCCAGAAAATCCACCGCCGCCAGTTCGGGCATATCGGGCAAGGCCACCAATTCCCCGCTGCATAGCTCGGCGCGCACCATCGGTTCGGGAAACACGCCGACTCCGCCGCCCGCCTTGGCAATATCCACCATCATCCGCGCATTGGTCGATAGGTTGAGCAGCGCATCCGACATTTGTAGTTCAGCCAGCCCCCCGCGCATCCGGTCATATATGGGGGAATGGCTGGCCAGCGACCAAAAAGGCACGGAATCACCCACCCCCGCGCGATAGGCAGCAAAGGCGTGGGCCACATCCGCCCGCGCCAGCCACAACAGCTTGACCGCGCCAATGGGATGGGACGTCAGCGCCGGATGGGCAATCGGCCCGACCGCGAAAACCAAATCTGTATGCCCCGCCAGCAATTGCGGAATCAAGCGGGCGGTCAGGTCAATCTCAACCTCCAGCCCGACCATCGGCATATCCTGCTTCATACGGACCATGAACGGCGGCAAGATGGTGGCGGCCGCAATTTCCCCCGCCCCAATCCGCACGACGCCCCGCGCCTCGCCAAATCCGCCGCTGCCGAGCAAGATCGCTTCCATCTGGCGCAGCAAGGGTTCGCATTCGCGCACCAATTTGCGGGCGGCGGGGGTCAGCGACATCAAGCGCCCATCGCGGCGGAACAAGGCCGTTCCCACCCGCGTTTCCAATTCGCGCATCCGCGCTGATACCGCTGGCTGGGTGGCATGTAACCGCTCTGCCGCCGCCGCAAATGTCCCCAAACGGTCAATCCAGAACAGGGTTTCCAGATGATAAAAAGCAATGCGATTGATAGACATTATTTATCAATATTATAAAAAATAGGAAATTGGAATTAATCTATTAAAATCCGCAATAGGTGGATCAACACCATAACAAGCGAATAACCGACAGTTTTGGGAGAGGAGCTTCAGCCATGGCCCATAAAGAATTTTCCAATGCAGCGGCGGCCTTGGACGGGCTATTGTTCGATGGCATGCATATTTGCGCTGGTGGCTTTGGGCTGTGCGGCATCCCCGAACGCTTGATCGACGCCATTCAGGCGTCGGGCGTCAAAGATCTGACCATCGCCAGCAACAATGCGGGCATTGATGGCGAAGGCCTCGGCAAGCTGCTGCGCACCCGCCAAGTCAAAAAGATGATTTCATCCTATGTTGGCGAAAATAAAGAATTTGAACGCCAATATCTGTCCGGCGAGCTAGAGGTCGAATTTTGCCCCCAAGGCACGCTAGCCGAACGCTGCCGCGCTGGCGGGGCGGGCATCCCTGGCTTTTACACCAAAACCGGCGTCGGCACTTTGGTGGCCGAAGGCAAGGAAGTGAAGCAATTTGACGGTCAGGATTATATTCTGGAACGCGGCATTTTTGCCGACATTGCGATCATCAAGGGTTGGAAAGCCGACACCAGCGGCAATTTGATTTTCCGCAAAACAGCGCGCAATTTCAACCAACCCATGGCGACCGCCGCCAAAATCTGCATTGCCGAAGTGGAAGAAATCGTCCCCGTCGGCAGCCTTGACCCCGACAACATCCATTTGCCCGGCATTTATGTAAAGCGCCTGATCCTTGGCGCGCCTTATGACAAGAAAATCGAATTCCGCACCGTGCGGGAACAGGAGAGCGCATAATGGCTTGGACCCGCGATGAAATGGCCGCCCGCGCCGCACAAGAATTGCAGGACGGTTTTTATGTGAATCTTGGTATCGGCATTCCGACCTTGGTCGCCAACCATATTCCCGCTGGAATGGACGTCACGCTGCAATCCGAAAATGGCATGTTGGGCATTGGCCCCTTCCCCCTTGCGGGCGAAGAAGATGCCGATCTGATTAATGCGGGCAAACAGACGATCAGCGAATTGCCACAAAGCGCCTATTTCAGTTCATCCGACAGTTTCGCCATGATTCGCGGCGGCCATATCGACCTGACGGTTTTGGGGGCGATGGAAGTGGCGGAAAATGGGGACATCGCCAATTGGATGATCCCCGGCAAGATGATCAAGGGCATGGGCGGCGCGATGGACTTGGTCGCTGGCGTCAAGAAAATCATCGTGGTGATGGATCATAACGCCAAGGACGGCAGCCCGAAATTCATCCCCGCCTGTACCTTGCCGCTGACCGGCAAAAATGTAGTGAATATGATCGTGACCGACTTGGCGGTGTTCAAACGCGACGATCATGCCAGCCCGTTCCGCCTTGTCGAACGCGCCCCCGGCGTCAGCACCGAAGAAATCGCGCAAAAGACCACGGCCCATTATATCGTTTAAGCCCCTCATATCGTTTGAACGAACAAGGCCCAAAGGCGATCAGCCCAACAAAAAGGCGGCTTGGGTTTCCAGCCGCCTTTTTTGTGCCTGCACCATGGGCATGTTAATCGGTCAGCGCATCGCGCACCACCGCAATCCCTGCCTCGCGCTGCCGCTTTAATTCCGCCTTCAAGGTCGCGGGGTTGCGGGCAAAGACGAAACCAAAGCTCACCCCGCCTTCTTTGCCAATGGTGGCATGGTGCAATTTATGGGCCTGCACCAATCGCTTGGCATAGCCTTTACGCGGCACCCATTTGAAATAACGTTGGTGCACCAGCCCATCATGAACCAGCGTATAAATGATGCCATAACATAATATGCCAAGCCCAATCCATGTCGCCGGTTCCCACGCCCGCGCGCCCATGATCATCGGGCTGCCCAGCGCAAAGGCCGAAATGCTCATCCCCGCGCCGAAAATGGCGAACAGGTCGTTCTTCTCCAACAGCTTGTCATGGGGTTCGTGATGATCTTTGTGCCACGCCCAGCCAAAACCATGCATGATATATTTGTGGCTGGACCATGCGACACATTCCATGGCGACGATAGACGCCAGAACAATCAAGATGATGGCAAGATAGGACATGCCCTGCGTTTAGCCGATATCGGTCGCCCTGCGAAGAAAAAGCGAAGCATCCCAGATAGCGCCTCAGATAAAGCGTCCTTCCTGCGAACGATTATTACAGATATACTAACAGAAAGGGTTGAAAAGTTGTGCAAGCGGCGTAGATGGACGGCATGACCAAAGCCCGCACATTATATGAGAAGATCTGGGACGCCCATGTTGTTGAACAGCGCCCAGACGGTACTTGCCTGATCTTTATCGACCGCCATCTGGTCCATGAAGTCACCAGCCCACAGGCCTTTGCCGGCCTACGCGCCGCTGGCCGCAAGGTGCGACGCCCCGATCTCACGCTCGCGGTGCCCGACCATAATGTGCCCACCACCGCCCGCCGCGACGCGGCTGGCCATAAATTGCCGATCACCGATGCCGAAAGCGCCGCGCAATTGGCCGCATTGGCCAAAAACGCACCGGATTTCGGGATTCGCTATATCGAAGAAACCGCCGCCGAACAGGGCATCGTCCATGTGGTCGGACCGGAACAGGGCTTCTCTCTGCCCGGCGCGACCATCGTGTGCGGCGACAGCCACACCGCCTGTCATGGCGGCATCGGCGCGCTGGCCTTTGGTATCGGCACGTCCGAAGTGGAACATGTGCTGGCAACGCAAACCTTGTTGTTGCAACCGTCCAAAACCATGGAAGTCCGCGTCGAAGGCGAGGTCGGCCCCGCTGTGACCGCCAAGGATATCATCCTGCACATCACCGGCGTTATCGGCGCAGCAGGCGGCACCGGCCATGTCATTGAATATACGGGCAGCGCCATTCGCAATCTGTCGGTCGAAGGCCGGCTGACGATCAGCAATATGGCCATTGAAGGCGGCGCGCGCGCTGGCCTGATCGCGCCAGATGATGTGACCTTTGCCTATCTGAAGGGCCGCCCCTATGCGCCCAAAGGTGCAGAATGGGATGCAGCGGTTGCTTATTGGAAGAGCCTCGCCACCGATGCGGGCGCCGTATATGACAAGACCGTCATCATCAACGCCGCCGACATCGCGCCCAGCGTGACATGGGGCACCAGCCCCGAAGATGTCGTGCCGATCACCGGCGTTGTGCCCGATCCCGCCAGCTTTGCCGATCCGTCCAAACAAATCGCGGCGGCCAAGTCGCTGGATTATATGGGCCTCGTCCCCGGCACCAAAATGTCGGATGTCGAGGTGCAAAATATCTTTATCGGCAGTTGCACCAACAGCCGTATCGAAGACATGCGCGCCGCGGCAGCCATCGTAAAAGGCCGCAAAAAAGCGGATAATGTCCGCTGGGCCATTGTTGTCCCCGGTTCGGGCCTTGTGAAGGCGCAGGCCGAATCCGAAGGGTTGGACAAAATCTTTATCGACGCTGGGCTGGAATGGCGCGAACCGGGCTGCTCGGCCTGCCTCGCCATGAACCCCGACAAGGTTCCCGCTGGCGAACGCTGTGCATCGACCAGCAACCGCAATTTTGTCGGCCGCCAAGGTCCGGGTGCACGCACCCACCTCGTCAGCCCTGCCATGGCCGCTGCGGCCGCCGTCACAGGCAAATTAACCGATGTTCGGGAGTTGATGGCATGAAGCCGCTGAATCAAGTCGAAGGCCGCGCCATTCCGCTGGGTCTGAAAAATTGCGACACCGATGTCATCATTCCGGCGCATTGGCTGAAAACGGTCAGCCGCGAAGGATTGGGAAAAGGCGCTTTTGAAACGCTGCGCACCGACCCCGATAATCTGTTCGACAATGCCGAATTTAAGGGGTCGCCTATTTTGATCGGCGGCGACAATTTTGGGTGCGGGTCCAGCCGCGAACATGCCGCTTGGGCCATTGGCGACTTGGGTATTCGCGTGGTCATCGCCCCCAGCTATTCGGATATTTTCTCGGGCAATGCCGTGAAAAATGGCATTTTGCCGGTGGTTCTGCCCCAAGAAGCGGTGGATCGTTTGATGGCGGTCGCCGCCACCGACCCTATCTCCATCGATTTGGAAGCCCAAACGGTCACGACCCCCTTTCAGGATCGTTTTCAGTTTGAAATCGACCCCTTCCGCAAAATGTGCCTGCTCGGCGGGTTGGACGAAATTTCCATCACCGAAAAAAGCAATGCCGCCATTTCAGCGCATGAAGAAAAAATATCCACAAATCAGCCGTGGATGATTCCCGCCGCGCAATAAATGACCTAGTCTCTCCTCCGTATCATAATGAAACTGAGGAGAGACAGATGAAGGCCTTGTTATCGACCGTCACGGGCGGTCCCGACACATTGACATTGGGCGAGCTGCCCCGCCCCACGGCGGGCAAGGGGCAGATCGTCATTGATACCAAGGCCTGCGCCGTCAATTTTCCCGACGTGTTGATTATCGAAGATAAATACCAATTCCGCCCCGAACGTCCCTTTGCGCCGGGCGGCGAAGTCGCCGGTATCGTCAGCGAAATTGGCGAAGGCGTGACCGAATTTAAGGTCGGCGACCGTGTTATTGCTGGCTGCGGCAATGGCGGCATGTCCGAAGCCATCGCAGTATCCGTCCACAATGCCTATCATTTGCCCGAAGGCCATGATTTTGCCGAAGGCGCGTCTTTGCTGATGACCTATGGCACCAGCTATCACGCCTTGGTGGATCGCGGCCATATAAAGGCTGGCGACACATTGCTGGTGCTGGGCGCATCGGGCGGTGTGGGCCTGGCGGCCATTGAAATCGGCAAAGCCTTGGGCGCACGGGTCATTGCGGGCGTGTCCAGCGAAGCCAAGGGCGCTATCGCCCGCGATGCTGGCGCTGATGATGTCATCGTCTATGGCAGCGCCCCTGCCGACAAGGCGGCGTCCAAGGCCTTGTCAGAAGCATTTAAGGCCGCCGTTGGTCCCAATGGGGCCAATGTCATTTATGACGCTGTGGGCGGTGCCTATGCGGAACCTGCGCTGCGCAGCATTGCATGGGAAGGACGCTATTTGGTGGTCGGCTTCCCCGCTGGCATCCCCAGCCTGCCGCTCAACCTGACCTTGCTGAAAAGCTGTGATGTCGCTGGCGTTTTCTGGGGGGCCTTTGTCGCGCGCGAACCCGCGCGCAACCGCGCCAACATCGCCAAGCTGTTCGACATGTGGGCCGATGGCAAAATCAGCCCCCGCGTCACCGAACGCTTTGCCTTGGCCGATGGCGGCAAAGCGATTGAGAAATTGGGCAATCGTTCCTCGGTCGGCAAATTGGTCGTCCTGCCTTGAAATATCGTCCGGCCCCTGAACTGACCGCCGCATTGCTGGCCATCGCCCATGACACGGGGCGGATGGAGGTGCGCGTCACCCCAGGGGCCGGGCGGGACGAGGTGAAATTGGTGGACGGCGGCGTGCACGTGCGTGTCACCGCCCCGCCCGCCGACGGCGCGGCAAACGAAGCCGTGATCAAGATTTTGGCGGCGGCGCTGGGCCGCCCCAAACGCGACCTCAGCCTGCTGCGCGGCGACACCGCCCGCATCAAGCTGATCGGCATAGCAGCGCGTTAAATTCCCCGCTTACCATGCAATAATCATAGCTCTGTTAACCATATCGCCCTATATTTGCGGCGGACGATTTTCCAGCTATGCACAGGTCTGGGGGGACCGGAATGAAAAAACGCACCACAAAGCGCCGCGCACCGCCTAATCCCTTAGCCAGTTCCCGCACCCGCCGCGCGCGTTTGGTGTCGGAATTTGAACAGGAATTGGGCGTCGACCATGACGAACGGGCCGATGCGGCCTATCGCGCGCGCCGCTGGATCATCATCAAAACCATCATTGTCTGGACGGTCGCCCTGATCCTGTTCGCGGTGGCCTGTGCCAAGTTATATGAGATGGGTCAGAATGTCGAAAAGCCGTTCAGCAACATTGACCCCATTGGCGACATCAAGCGCGAAGTGGATCGTTAAACCATCATCCCTTCGGCCATAGCCGCCACAAAAAAAGGCGCCCCGATTGCTCAGGGCGCCCTTTTTTTGTGGCCGTGGCCAGCGTCTTAGTAAACGCGGGCCTTGGGCTTCACATATTCGGCTTCGTCGGTCATCGTATATTCGTGGACCGGACGGTAATCGAGGCGCACTTCGCCGCCCTTGCCGCCCCAACCGTCGAACCAGCTAACCGTGTGCTTCATCCATTCTGCGTCATTCCGGTTCGGGAAGTCTTCATGGGCGTGCGCACCACGGCTTTCCTTGCGGTTGAACGCGCTATGCATCGTCACGCTCGCCTGCGAGATCAGATTGTCGAGTTCCAGCGTTTCCACCAAATCGGTATTCCAGATCAGGCTGCGATCGGTCACGCCCACGTCCTGCATACGCTCATAGGTCGCGGCCAGCTTGACCTTGCCCTCTGCCATCAACTCGTCCGTGCGGAACACAGCCGCATGGGCCGACATGGCGCGCTGCATTTCGGTGCGGATTTCGGCCGTCGGCGAACCGCCCTTGGCGTTGCGATAATGGTCCAGACGGGTCAGCGCCAGATCCGCGCTATCCTTGGGCAGCGGACGCTGCGCACCATTTGGTGTCAAGATTTCCTTCAGGCGATGACCGGTTGCGCGGCCAAAGACCACCAAGTCGATCAAGCTGTTGGAACCCAGACGGTTTGCACCATGAACCGATACGCAAGCCGCTTCGCCAACGGCGAACAGGCCTGGAACCACATGTTCAGGGTTGCCGTCCTTCAACGTCACGACTTCGCCATGATAGTTGCAGGGGATGCCGCCCATATTATAGTGAACGGTCGGAACCACCGGCAAAGGCTGACGCGTCAAGTCGACACCAGCGAAAATCTTGCCGCTTTCGGTAATGCCGGGCAGACGCTCTGCCAGCACCGCCGGATCAATGTGATCGAGGTGCAGATAGATATGGTCCTTGTGCGGGCCAACGCCGCGACCTTCGCGAATTTCCAGCGCCATCGAACGCGACACAACGTCACGCGATGCCAAATCCTTGGCCGAAGGCGCATAACGTTCCATGAAACGCTCGCCTTCCGAGTTGGTCAGATAACCACCTTCGCCGCGTGCGCCTTCGGTGATCAGCACGCCCGCGCCGTAAATGCCGGTCGGGTGGAATTGAACAAATTCCATGTCCTGCAAAGGCAGACCAGCGCGCAGCACCATGCCGCCGCCGTCACCGGTGCAGGTGTGGGCCGACGTCGCGGTGTAGTATGAACGGCCATAGCCGCCCGTTGCCAGCACCACAGCTTGGCTGCGGAAACGGTGGATCGAACCATCTTCCATGCACAGCGCGATCACGCCGCGGCATTCGCCATCTTCCATAATCAGGTCGAGCGCGAAATATTCGATGAAGAAGTCCGACTGATATTTCAGCGACTGCTGATACAAAGCGTGCAGCATGGCGTGTCCGGTACGGTCAGCCGCCGCGCAGGTGCGCTGTACCGGCGGGCCTTCGCCCATATTTTGCATATGGCCGCCAAAGGGACGCTGATAAATCGTGCCATCTTGGTTACGGCTGAACGGCACGCCAGCGTGCTCCAGTTCGTAAACCGCGTTGGGGGCTTCGCGCACCATATATTCAATGGCGTCTTGGTCACCCAACCAGTCCGACCCCTTTACGGTGTCGTACATGTGCCATTTCCAGTGATCTGGCGAGTTATTGCCCAGCGAAGCAGCAATGCCGCCCTGCGCCGCCACGGTGTGGCTGCGGGTTGGGAATACTTTGGTGATGCAAGCGGTCTTCAGACCGGCTTCGGCGCTACCCATGGTAGCGCGCAGGCCGGAACCGCCAGCGCCTACGACAACAGTGTCATAGATATGGTCGATAATTTTATAGGACTCGGTCATGCCGCAGGACCCCCAGCGAATGCGATACGTGCAATGGCAAACAAGCCATAAGCCGCGCCGCCAAACACAAAGAAGTTCAATGCAACCAGCGCCAAAATGCGCGTTGCACCATGGACATAGTCTTCAATCAGAACCTGAAGACCCGAACGGGCGTGCCAGAATATACTGACCACCATCAACGCCAGCGCCAGCGCCACCAGCGGGGTCGATGCCCAGCGATGCACAGCGCCAAATTCGCCCAGCGGCAAGCGCAGCAGCGAAATGACCAAAAAGCCAACCAGGAAAATATTGGCCAACGCGGTGACGCGCTGTTGCAGCCAATGATGCGCGCCGTGATGGGCCGAACCCAAACCACGAACGCGGCCAAGACCTGTTCCATTACCCATGATTATGCTCCCAGCAGCAGATAGGCCCAAGTCGCGGCGGTTGCGGCAGCGCCAGCAAACAACACCACGGTGGACCACAGCTTGTTGGTTTTCAGTTCATAGCCTGCGCCGGTGTCCAGCAACAGGTGACGCAGCCCCGAAAACAGGTGCTGAAAAAATGCCCAAGTCAGGCCTATCAGGACAATTTTGCCCAAGATATTGGTGATCGGGCTAAGGCCCGCGCCTGTGGGATCGTGCCATACGCAAGCCACAAAGGCTGCATAGGCGTCAGGGCCAGCCGCAATCGCGCCAAGCCATGTGAGGAACATCAACGTTCCAACGATTGCAAGCCCATCACCCGTAATACGGTGAAGGATCGAAACCGTCATATGCGGTCCCCATTTATATACTTGCATGTGCGGAGAGCGCGGGCGCGCACTCATTTCCTTGCCAGCCATATCAGCCCCGTCTTCTTTTACTATCCGGTCTATGGGGGTCGGTTTAGCGTCAATCGCGGGATATGCAATTGCCAAGGGCCAAGAATCTTGACGGCCAAGGGGGCGACGACTGCGTCAACCGCCGCCCTTGATCATTGTTTTTTATCGCTTGGGGCGGTTCGCAAAAATCAGCGCGGCCAACACCGCAGCGGACCCCACACCAATACCGGCTGCGGTCTTCCATCCCAAAGCGCGCTTATTCCCGTCATTTTTCAACGCTTCTTCGCTCGCATCAGCCGCCGCTTTTTGCGCGCGCGATTCGCGTGCAGCACGCAAAACTTCATTTTCCTCTGCCTCGGCAGGCGCCTGATTTTCTTGGTTGTCCGACATTATTATTTTTCATCCCAAATTAAGACGTCATCGCGGCTAGCTTAATCATCGCCCGATTTCTTGCATATGAACAAGGAAAAAAAGCGCGTCCTTGATCTATTTACCCTTATGCCAGCGCCGACTCCAAGGGCAAATGATCCATGCCCAAAGCGGTGGCGACCGCTTCATAGATAATATGGCCATTCCAAATATTCAGCCCATTGGCCAAATGCGGGTCACGGCGCATCGCTTCTTTCCAACCCAAGTCCGCAATACGCATGGCAAAAGGCAGCGTCACATTATTCAGCGCATAGGTGCTGGTGCGGGCCACGGCCCCCGGCATATTGGCCACGCAATAATGGACAATATCGTCCACAATATAGGTCGGATTCGCATGGGTGGTCGCATGGCTGGTTTCAAAGCATCCGCCCTGATCAATGGCCACATCGACCAACACCGACCCCGGCCGCATGCTTTTCACCATATCCCGTGACACCAGCTTGGGCGCGGCCGCCCCGGGAACCAACACCGCGCCAATCACCAAATCGGCATCAGCGACACATTCTGCCAAGCTAGCGCGGTTGGAAAATCGCGTTTTGGCGCGATTATCAAAATGGTTGGACAAGCGTTCCAGCACATCGGGATCACGGTCCAATATGGTCACGTCTGCGCCCGCGCCAACCGCCATTTGCGCGGCATTAAACCCAACGACACCGCCGCCAATCACACAGACTTTCGCTGGCGCAACGCCGGGCACACCGCCCAACAACACACCGCGACCGCCATGCGCCTTTTCCAGCGCGGTGGCCCCTGCCTGTATCGACATACGGCCCGCCACTTGGCTCATCGGTTTTAACAGCGGCAATCCGCCCTGCGCCGCCGTCACGGTTTCATAAGCGATGCCGACCACCCCCGACGCCAGCAAATCGCGCGTCTGGTCAGGGTCTGGGGCCAAATGAAGATAGGTGTATAAAATTTGGTCGCGGCGCAGCATCGCCCGTTCTTGGGCTTGCGGTTCCTTGACCTTGACGATCATCTCTGCCGCGCCGAACAGGTCGGCAGCGGTGGCCAAAATGGTCGCGCCCGCCGCAATATAATCATCATCCGACGCGCCAATGCCCGCCCCCGCGCCGGTTTCGACCACCAATTGATGCCCACGCGCCGTCAATTCGCGCACGCTTTCTGGTGTCAGGCCGACCCGATATTCATGATTTTTAATCTCTCGCGGCGTCCCAATAATCATGCACCCTAATCCTTTTATGGCCGGTATCGGCCCCTGTGCCGCGCCGCTTGGTCATCACCCTCACGCCGTGCGAAACGGGGGATATATCAAAGCATCCAAGCCCCGCGTCAATCAACAGCCGCTCCATCAGGTTACACATATTCGCAACGCCAGCCTCGAACACCCAGCATCAGAGGCGCAAAATGCGCCGTGCCACAGGTAAGAAACGCATCCCCTCGCCTAGCGTTGCGCACCCCACAGCCGATTTGCGTCATAAGCTCGGCCCATGACGCCAACCGAAAATTTGGCTTTGCACCATTCCGCTGTCTCCCCTAGCCATGCGTATGAAATTCCACGGACAAACCTTGGTGTGGGACGCCCCAGCGAAAGACAAGACATGACCTGCAAAACCAAATGGACGGCCCCTACGTCCCCGCTCACGCCGCTCACTCTCATCGGGCTGCTCGGCCTGCTCGGGGGTTGCCAATCCCCCACCGTTTCGCCTGCCGCCCCAGCCCCCGCACACGCCGCATCCACGCCGCCAAAGGTCGACACGGGCGCCGCCCTATTCGCCGCCTGCCGCGATCAAGACGGATTGGACAGTTGGGACATGCCCGCACCGCCCGCCAAAATTCACGGGTCGACCTATTATGTCGGCACCTGCGGCATAGCGGCGATTTTGATCGACACGGCCGATGGGCTTATTTTAATCGACGCCGCCACCCAAAAGGGCGGCCCTGCGGTGGCCGCCAGCATTCGCGCTTTGGGCTTTGATCCAGCGAAAATCCGGCTGTTGCTGACCACCCATGAACATATGGATCATGCGGGCGGCTTGGCTTATATTCAGCGTCTCAGCGGCGCGAAATTGCGCGCCCTGCCCGCCGCCCAGACCGCCTTATCCACCGGCAAGCCGGACCAAGATGATCCGCAATATGGAACGCTGGACGATATAGAATCCGTGCAGTTGGGCGATGATTTGCACGATGGCAGCATGGTGAATTTCGGCGGCATCAACCTCACCGCCTTTGCCACGCCCGTCCACACCCGTGGCAGCACCAGCTATCGCTGGCAAAGCTGCGAAGGAAAAGGCCCCAACGCCTGTGTCACCATCGCCTTTATGGACAGCCTGTCGACACCAGCCCGCGCGGCTTATCAATTTCGCCAACATCCCGCCCAATATGACCGCATCCAATCCGGCTTTGCCAAGGCGGCCCAATTATCGTGCAACCTCTTGATTACACCGCACCCTTCTGCCAGCGCGCTGATGGAACGAATGGCGGGGCAAAATGCTTTGGTGCAAGAGGGTGCCTGTGCGCATTATGTTGCCACCGCCAAAGTCAATTTTGAAAACCGCCTCGCGAAAGAAACCGAATGAGCTGGATCATCTCCCTTCCCTGCACCCGCCAAGAGGCAGAGGCGCTGAGCGGTGAAATTCCCGAATTGGAAATGCTGGACAATGCGCCCGTCATCGTGACGCGCGAAATCGACGAAGATGCCGACGAATGGCAGGTCGACGCTTATGTCGATGACAAGCCCTCCAAAGAGTTAATCCGCACTCTGCAATCGCTGATCCCCAGTGCGAAAAAAGCCAAGGCCAGCGTCGAACAATTGCCCGAAGAAGATTGGGTCACATTGTCGCAGCAAGGGTTGGAACCCGTGCAAGCGGGGCGTTTTTACGTCCACACCAGCAGCTATGCCGACACGGTGCCCGATGGTGCGACCGCCTTTTTGATCGACGCCAGCGAAGCCTTTGGCACGGGCGGACACGACACCACGGCGGGCTGTTTGGCGATGCTAGACAAACATCATGAGTCCAGCCAGCGGCCCCGCAATATCATTGATATTGGCACGGGCACCGGCCTGCTGGCCTTTGCCGCCCACAGCCTGTGGAACCGCGCGCGCATTATGGCGTCGGATATCGACCCTGCCAGTATCCGCGTGACCCGCGACAATGCCAAGGTCAATCATATGCCGCTGGGCAGCGGGGCAGGCTATATTTCGCTGGCCGTGGCCGCTGGCACCAATCACCCCGCCATCATGCGCCGCGCCCCCTATGATCTGGTGATCGCCAATATTTTGGCGGGTCCGCTGATCAATTTGGCGGCGGACATTGCCGCCATCACCGCGCCGGGTGGTCATGTCATTTTGGCGGGCCTGATCGCGCGCCAAATGAAGGATGTACTGGCCGCCTATCACGGCCATGGCTTCCGCCTTGTTGCGCGCGGGGGCAGCGACGAATGGCCCTGCCTAATGCTGGTGAAGCGCCGCCGCTATGGCTATCGCCGCAAGGAACGGGCCTTCCACCGCCCCAGCCCATCCGACGCCAGCTTCGGCAGTTGGTAAGACAAAAAGGCCCGCGCTGTTTCCCACAGCGCGGGCCGAATTTTATCCGGCGGCCTTCACAATTTCGGCCCATTCGGCCTCGTCGATTACGCGAATATTCAGCGCCGCCGCTTGTTTCAGCTTGCTGCCCGCCCCCGGCCCCACGACCAGCAAATCGGTTTTCGCGCTGACCGACCCTGCCGCCTTGGCCCCCAAGGCCTCGGCCTGCGCTTTGGCTTCATCGCGGCTCATCGTTTCCAGCTTGCCGGTGAACACAATCGTCATGCCCGATACTTCGCTATCGCGGCTTTCTACCATATATAGCGGCGGCAACACTTCGCTCAGCAAATCATCCCACAGCTTTTGATTATGCGGTTCGTGAAAGAAATCGACCAAAGCCTCACCCACGGCGGGGCCAATGCCATCGGTCTGAACTGCCAAGATGCGCTTAATCGCCTCAACCTTGCGGGCGGTATATTTGCCATCCGACTCGCCCAAGGCGCGGGGATGGTCATTCATCCACTGCCCCAATTCGCGGGCCTTTTCGGGCAAGATGCGAATATCGCTCAGGCCCTTTAACAGGTCCCGCGCCGTCACCGCGCCAATATGCCTGATGCCCAAACCGAACAGCAATCGCCCCGCATCTGGCGCGCGCTTGGCTTCAATGGCGGCCAGCATTTTATCCACCGACACATCTTTCCACCCATCACGGCGGGTCAGCTCGTCGCGGTGGCGGCGCAGGCGAAATATATCGGCGGGGCCATGGTCCAGCCAACCGAGTTCCAAAAATTCCGATATGCTCTTTTCGCCCAGCCCCTCAATATCCAGCGCGGGACGGCTGACGAAATGGCGCAGCCGTTCAAATTTCTGCGCGCCGCAAATCAGGCCGCCGGTGCAGCGCACATCCACTTCGCCTTCCTCGGCCACCGCTTCGCTGCCGCATACGGGGCAATGATCGGGAAAGGAAAAAGCGGGTAGATCCGTATCGCGGGTCAGATTTTCGACCACTTGCGGAATCACATCGCCCGCCCGCTGCACCACCACACGGTCGCCAATCCGCACACCCAGCCGCGCAATTTCATCGCGGTTATGCAGCGTCACATTGGACACCACGACGCCGCCGACGGTCACAGGGGTCAAGCGGCCCACAGGCGTCAATTTTCCGGTGCGCCCCACCTGAATATCAATGCCCAGCAATGTCGTTTCGGCGCGTTCTGCGGGGAATTTATGGGCAATGGCCCAGCGCGGGGCCTTGGCGACAAAACCCAGCCGTTGCTGCCAATCCAGCCGATCGACCTTATACACCACGCCGTCGATGTCATAATCCAATTCGGCGCGGCGGCGTTCAATGCTGGCATAATGGGCCAGCACATCGTCCACCCCATCAAAGCGCGCGAGCAAAGGCGAAACCGGCACGCCCCATGCTGCAATGGCCTGCATCACGCCATATTGCGTATCGGCGGGCAGGCTGCTCACTTCGCCCCAACCATGGGCCCAGAAACGCAGCTTGCGCGATGCGGTCACTTTTGCATCTTTTTGCCGCAGCGACCCTGCCGCCGCATTGCGCGGATTGGCAAATTGCCGTGCCTTGTCCGGATCATCTGCTTCGGCCAACAGCCCCGCGTTCAGTGCCGCAAAATCCGCCTTGGCCATATAAATTTCGCCGCGAATTTCAAAAACATCCGGCACATCGCCGGTCAATGCCTGGGGGATATCCGCAATCGTCCGCACATTGGCGGTCACATCCTCGCCCACTTGGCCGTCGCCGCGCGTGGCGGCTTGCACCAATTGCCCAGCTTCATAGCGCAGCGAACAGGACAGGCCGTCAATCTTATCCTCGGCGGTCAAGGCGACCATATCATTGCTGCCAAGGCTCAGGAACCGCCGGACGCGGGCCGCAAATTCCTGCACATCGTCGGACGAAAACGCATTGTCCAAGCTCATCATGCGCTGGGCATGGGTGATCTTGCTCAGCGCCGTGCCATCCACTGGCGCGCCAACCTCCGCCAAGGGGCTGTTTTTCGGCGCGGCTTGTGGATAGGCGGCTTCCAAGTCCTTATATTGGGCGATCAGCGCATCATAATCGCCGTCGCTCATCTCCGGCGCGTCTTCGACATGATATTTTTTGTTCGCGCGCTTAATCTGCCGCGCCAAACGCATCATCTGATTGGCGGCTTCGGCTTCGGAAAAATTGAAAAGATCGGTCATACGTCCACTATGCAGGAATTTTCAGCTCGGCACGGCTTTTGATTTGGGCAATCAAACCGCGCTGCTCAGTCAAAATTGCGCTTAGCTCGGCTTTTTGCAAAGCGGCATCATAATCTTCGCGGCTGCGCCAAAAATCGATGATCCAGATGCAATCACCCGCGCTCGCATCTTCGAAAATCGTAAAGCCGCCCACTTCCTGCACCACAGGCCGCATCGCTTCAAAATTGGCTATCAGCTCTGCGCGCCTGCCGGACGGCGCCTCTATTTGGCGGATCATGCAAAATGTCGCGATTAACTCTTCCATGTGCCGCTCCAATGCCTGCACCTGCGATACAGGCAGACTGATCGCTACGCTGCCCAGCACCGCCCGCAAAAAGGCGCGCCGCTCCATCATCAAGCCGCGACCTCTAACAATCGTTCCGCCTGCGCCCTCGCTTCCACCGTCACTTCAGTGCCCGACAGCATACGCGCAATTTCTTCCCGGCGCTGGTCATCGTCCAAGCGGCGAACACCCGTGCGCGTTACCGTGCCTTGGCTTGATTTAGCGATCATATAATGGCTGCCACCCTTGGCCGCCACTTGCGGGCTGTGCGTCACCGCCAATAATTGCGTATTGCCGCTGGCCAATCTTGCCAAGCGTTCGCCAATCGCGCTGGCCACCGCGCCGCCGACGCCGCGATCAATTTCGTCGAAAATAATTGTTTCCGCCCCGCCTTGCTGAGCCAGTGACACTTTCAGCGCCAAGATAAATCGCGACAATTCGCCGCCCGACGCAATTTTCCCCAAGGCCCCAAAAGGCGCACCGGGGTTGGTTGAAATCAGAAATTCGACGCGGTCGATGCCATCGGCGCTCCACCGCTCCGCGCTTTGCTGTTCCACCAGCGTCTTGATGCGGGCGGCATCCAATTTCAGCGGTTTCAGTTCCGCCTCCACCGCCTTGTCCAAGCGCGCTGCCGCCTTGGCGCGTTGATCGGATAATTTGCTGGCGGCATGGGTATAGGCCGCTGCTGTGCGCGCCAATTCTTCTTCCAACCGTTGCAGGCCCGCATTGCCGCCGTCGATGGCATCCAGCTTGGTCATTTGCTGTTCCAGCAATTCGGCCAAATCATCGGGCTGGACATGATGTTTGCGGGCAGCGGCGCGCAATTCAAACAAGCGCCCTTCCGTCTCTTCAAGGCGGGCGGGTTCAAATTCGCTGGCCAAAGCGGCGGCATGTAATTTGGCTTCGGCTTCGTCCACGTCAATGAGCGCGCGGTCCAAACAGGCCAAAGCCTCCGCCAATAAATGATGATCGCCTGCCAAGCGATCCAACCGCCGCGCCGCATCGCGCAATTGGGCTGGCGCGCCTTTATAAGCGTCAAAGCTTTTCATAATATCGCCCAGATCACCGGCGATTTTCTCACCCTTTTGCATCGCCGAACGCTCTTCAGCCAATTCCGCCTCTTCCCCTGGCTGCGGGTTCAGCGCGCGCAATTCTTCGACGCTATGCTCCAACCATTCACGGTCACGCTCGGCTGTTTCCAACGCAGCGCGCGCTTCGTTCAATTGCGTTTCAGCCTTGCGCCACGCCGCAAAGGCTTTGGCGACCGGCGTCACATCGGCTTTGGCATAAGCATCCAGCAACCCGCGGTGCCCCGCTGGGGCCAACAGGCCGCGATCATCATGCTGCCCATGAATTTCCACCAATTGCGCGCCCACTTCGCGCAACAAAGCGGCGGAACATGGCTGGTCGTTGATGAAGGCACGGCTGCCACCGTCCAATTTCAACGACCGGCGAATGATCAGCGGTTCGTCGGCATCTGCCTGAAAATCATGGGCGGCCAATAATTGGGCCAGCGCGCTGTCGGCGCGGGGCGAGTCAAAGCTGGCGATGACTTGGGCCGAATCCGTGCCTTGGCGCACCAAACCCATATCGGCGCGATTGCCCAGCACCAATCCCAACGCATCCAGCAAAATGGATTTACCAGCGCCTGTTTCGCCGGTCAGCACGCCCAAACCCGCCTCAAACTCCAAGTCTAGGCGGTCGATCAGGACAATATTGGCGATGGATAGCGCCTTTAACATGTCCAGCCCTTAACAAAGAACAAAACAGGAATCTATTATTCTTTACAGCGGAACCATATGGGCGGGAGACCAGCCCCGCCCCGTTCAGCATCCACGCCCATGCACCTTATGCCGCAGGGGCGTATTTTTTCATCAGATCATAAGCGCGCTTATACCAGTCGCTGCCCGGATAGTTGGCACCCAAAACCGCCGCCGATTTCTTGGCTTCGTCCGGCACGCCCAGCGCCAAATAGGATTCGGTCAATCGGTACAGCGCCTCTGGTGTGTGGCTGGTGGTCTGGAACTTGTCCACCACTTCGCGGAAGCGAATGGATGCCGCCAACCAATTGGACGAGCGTTGATAGAAACGGCCAATTTCCATTTCTTTGCCAGCCAAATGGTCTTGCACCAAATCGACCTTCAAGCGCGCATCGGCGGCATAGCGGGTGTCGGGGTAACGGCGGATCACCTCGCCCAGCGCGTTACTGGCTTGTTCGGTGATTTTCTGGTCGCGCGTCACGTCGCTAATTTGTTCATAATAGCTAAGCGCAATCAGATAATAAGCATAAGGCGCGTCTTTATTGCCGGGGTGAATCGACAAGAAACGCTGTGCCGATTCAATGGCCGGCGTATATTCGCGGTCCATATAATAAGAAAAGCTGCTCATCAGCTGGGCACGGCGCGCCCATGGCGAATAAGGGTGCTGACGTTCCACCTCGTCAAACAGGGCAGCCGCCACGCGGTAATTGCCCTGATCCAATCGATCCTGCGCCGCGCGGTACAGCGTGTTCACGTCGCGGGCCACATAGCGCGTATCGCGCTTCACACTGGCACCGCCGCCACAAGCCGCCAAAATCGGCGTGATGACGAGGGTCGCGGCGAGCAAGCGCGTCACGGCGCGCGATGAAAGACGATTGGTCATGGCTGCGGTATAGCCACAGACAGGATGAACGCAAAATAAATGATGCAGCTTTGCGCATCATAATCTTCATGATTTTTCTGGCCGCCGCCGCGATGGGCCATTTCACACAGGCTTCTGTGCATCATCATCCATTTCGTCATCGTGATTTTCCGCAGGAACCGGTTCTTCTTTCGGCTTAACCACGCATCCGACAGGGGCATCAGTGGGGGCGGCAATGCGTTTGGCACTGCGGATCGCAATCTTGGGATCCAGCATTTGTCCTTTCATCACGCCAGCGCCGTCGGTGGGCGAAATTGGCGCTTGGAAAATCGCCTCGGCCACCTCTGCGCCCGCGATCAATTCCCCGAAAACGGCAAAGCCCGCCGTGTCGCCGCTGGTCCGCGCGGGATCAGCGTCAAACCCCTTAATCGACGATAATAAAATGAAAAAATCCGTCGTCGCATCACCGGGGTTCAGCCGCGCCATCGACAAGGCCCCCTTGCAATGGGTCAGCCCCGTCTGATTGGTCGGTTCATGCGCAATGGGGGGATAGTTCAGCCGCGCATCGCCGCGATTGCCCGCCTGAATAATTTGGTTGTGATCGCCCCAATTGCGGGTGGCGCGGTAAAATTGAAACCCATTCATGCGTTTCGAATCGACATAGCGCAGAAAATTCGCCGCCGTGATCGGCGCGCGCTGGGTTTCCAGCCGCACCACCATGCGCCCCGCATCGGTCAGCAACTCCACATACACGCGGTTATCGGGAACAGCAGCAGCAGCGGCAGCAGCCGCCGGTTCGGACGCCGCCTGCGGCGCGGATGACGAAAGGGGCTGCACAGCGGCAGCCGCCAGAGCGAGCATGGAAGCGAATGTCGTCAGCATCTTGGCAACATAAACGCAATTTCCACCCGATTGAAATGGGGCAAATGACCACCGCCAACAGAATTTGACCGGCTATGCTTGCCATGCGCCGCCCCCACCCTATCCTGCCGCCACGATGAGGAGACAATATTGATGGAAATCCGCCCCGCCACGCGCGCCGATATCGACGCTTTGGCACTGTTATTTGACGCCTACCGCCAATTTTATGATCAGCCGTCCGATGTGGCAGGTGCCACGGCCTTTCTGCGCGCGCGTTTCGATCATCAGCAATCGACAATTTTCGTGGCGGACACATATGGCACGCTCATCGGCTTTACCCAGCTCTACCCCAGCTTTTCATCCACCCGCATGGTCCCGATCTTCATTCTTAGGGTCAGGACCTATTCATTTCACGTTCGAGGCGTCGAAATGGCGCAGATATCAGGTTCGGGTGGACGCAGC
>CAZIVW010000027.1:0-36834 GCA_964542975.1 uncultured Sphingopyxis sp. | reverse complement strand
TATTCGCTGACACTACAATTACACCTGGCGATTGTTACGGAAATCTAACCGCAACGAATATTGGCACAGGGATTTGGTCGATTAGCGGATCACTTCCGCAAGTATCCGCAGGCGGCGCATGCGCGGTCAATGGATTGATCTCGTAAAATCTTCGGTGGAGGAGGAAGCATTTCTTCCTCCACATTTCAGCGCCCCCTTCCACCAAACCCGTTATGAAACCCCTCATTTTTACTCTTTAGCGCCATCAAGCGAGGCGGATTTCATTCGTCTGTATGGGCGAAATATAGAGACATTTCGGAGGATCGGTGCTGCTGACCCTGGTCGCGCTGACGCGGGTTGCCCAAACGGCCTGAAGTGACCTGCTTCTGGTCGAATATATGGCGATTACAGACTATACGCTTCGGGATGCTGCTATCACCCAGCGTGCGGCCAGATCGCTTAGCTTCAATGTTACGTTTCAGATGCCGCAGCCAAAATGTCCATGACATCGCGCGCCAAATTGCGGTCGGGTTCGTTGTCGAAGGCGGTGTCTAGGTCGGGGGCTGCGCCTAGGGTGTAGAGGAGGGTCCAGAGCGCGAAACGCCTTTCTTTATTTTCCTCTAGGCCGAAGTCCACGCGCATGCGTTCGGTCCCTGCGGCCAAGGCGTCGAGGGTGATGGCGCCCAGATCTGGGGTGCCGAAATAGCGAAAGAGTTGATCGTCAAAATTCACTCCGCCCTAACGCCACGTATCAGGGTCGGTTGTCAATGTGCGGCGCAACCGATAGGAGCATCGGTGTGAGCAACAGCATTGAAATTGGAACAGACAATCTGGGCGCGCCTGCGCTGATTGATGTGCAGGAACTTTTGGCGACCCGCCTGCTGGTGCAGGGCAATTCGGGGTCGGGAAAGTCGCATCTGCTGCGCCGGTTGCTGGAAGAATCGGCGGGTGTGGTTCAGCAGGTGATTATTGATCCCGAAGGGGATTTTGTCACGCTGGCTGATAAATATGGCCATGTTGTTGTGAATGGCGATGATTATAATGAACGCGAAATTGCCGCGATGGCGGCGCGTGTTCGCGAGCATCGGGCGTCGGTGGTGCTGACGCTGGAGACATTGGAAATTGAAGCGCAGATGACCTGTGCGGCTTTGTTCCTAAATGCGTTATTTGATGCGCCGCGTGCCCATTGGTATCCCGCTTTGGTGGTGGTGGACGAAGCGCAAATGTTTGCGCCCAGCGCATCGGGCGATGTGGCGGATACGGTGCGCCGTGCCAGCCTGTCGGCCATGACCAATTTGATGTGCCGTGGGCGTAAGCGCGGCTTGGCGGGGGTGATTGCGACCCAGCGTTTGGCGAAATTGGCGAAGAATGTGGCGGCAGAGGCCAGCAATTTCCTGATGGGCCGGACGTTTTTGGATATCGACATGGCCCGCGCGGCGGACTTGTTGGGGATGGAACGCCGACAAGCCGAACAGATTCGCGATTTGGAGCGGGGGCATTTTCTGGGGCTTGGCCCAGCCATTGCGCGCCGTCCGGTGGCGGTGAAAATTGGGGCGACCCAAACAACGTCGCGCACGGGGACCCACGGGCTGATGCCGCTGCCGACCGCCGAGCCACAAGATTTGCGGACCATGTTGTTTGCAGAATTGGAAACGGCCGAGCCGCCCGCGCGCCCTGCGCCCGAAGCGCGGCCGATGGCGGCGAGTGAGTTGCTGCAACGCATTGCGGGGCAAGCAAATCAGGATGAAGAAGACCCGACGCCGCCCGGACAATTGGCCTTGGGGGATTTGAATAGCGAACCGGAGCCGGACTCGATTTTGATCGAAGAGGTCATTACGTCGGCGCTGAAAGATATGCTGGCTGATCCCGATGCCGCTTTTCACCCCGAGGGATTTTTATACCAAGATTTCTCTGTGCGGTGCCGGATGCAGAAATTGCGGCGTGTGCCCTTGGATATGGCGGCATTTCGTCGCCGCTTTGCCATTGCCAAGGCCGGTATTTTCGACCCGACCAGCGAGCGTTGGCAAGAGGCGTTGACGGCTGCGTCGCGTTTGCCAGATGATATGTTGGCTCCATTTTTGTTGATCGCCCGCGCCGCGATGGAGGGGGAATCTTGCCCCGATGATGACGCGCTGGGCATGGCCTATGGCACACGGTCGCCGGGGCGCATCCGGCGGTTGGTCGAATATATGGAAAAACAGGGTGTGATTGTGCTGCGGAGCGACTTTAGTGGTCGGCGGTCTGTGGGCATTCCGGAATTGGGGTTGAGCACCGAAGCGGATTGATGGGATTGCGGCGTTTGGCCGTTTGGCCGTTTGGCCGTTTGGCCGTTTGGCCGTTTCGCCGTTCCAGCGCTCAGTCGCCCACGCCTTGGTCGCGCAGAAATTGGGCCAAGACGATAGCATGATTTCCTTCGGCGTCTTTGGCTGCGTATAGCAGTGTGATGTCATGCTGCTGCGCGATGGTTGCAATCTGTGCCACCGCTTGGTTGTTGGTGGATAATTCCGCGCGATAGCGGCGACGAAATTCTGCGAATAAAGCGGGGTCGTGGCAAAAATTTGGCGTAGGGTCAGGACCGATGAATTTCACGTTCGAGGCGTCGAAATGGCGAAGATAGCAGGTTTGGGTGGACGCAGCGGGTAGCACCTCTACCCGCAAGGACGCACGAGCCTGAGATCAAAGCCATTTCGGCGTCCCGTAGGGATTTGGCCGATATGCCCCATGGCTTCGTCGAAAAGCCTTGAAATATTATCATATTCCTTCGTCTTTTCTCCTCGCCCTGCGGCATATCGCCTCAAACCTCGATCGCGAAATTCATGGGTCCTGACCCTAGTTCGGGGCTGGGCGCGATGTCTTTCAGCCATAGATCGAGACGGGCGGTGTCTTTGCTGACCCCCCTGGGCCACAGCCGGTCGACCAAAATGCGAAAGCCGTCGGAGGGTTGCGGCGCATCATAAATGCGTTTGATTTGGATATGGCCCACGCTTGCTCCTTGATCCTTGTTCCGTGCTTGGGGGATGAATGTTTGCCCTAGGGCGCTGGCTTGGCGGTGGTCGCGGCGGCGATAAAGGCGTTGGTCTGATCGATGTTGACATGATGGCTGTCCAGCATGGCGCGCAGGTCGGTATGAAGATTGTTATCGCGCACGCGGCGCAGCAGATCTTCTAAGGCCCGCGCTACCCATGCTTGGCCGCGATTGAGGAAAGCCAAACGGTCGAGCGGGTCGGCAATGGCCATGGCTTTGCGGTAAAAGTCACCGGTTCGGGCGGAGGGTTGGCCGCCCATCTGGCGGATATGGCGGGTCAGCATGGCGCACCAGCGGGCTTCGTCGTCGCGCACCGCCAGCATGAAGGCGCGATAGCCGTTGTCGAGCTGGGGTTTGCCGGTCGGTGTTTGCTTGGCGCTGGCCAAACCCAGTTTGGCGCCTGCCCGTTCCGCCTCGAGCAGGGTGTTGAGCGCCGCGATCAGTTCGTCGCGCGGTGCATAGCCCATATAGGCGTCGTCAGCGTCCGCCGCATAGCAGACGGGAGAGGCGTTTTTCTTGGTCATATCGTGGCAAGGGGATGCTGCGGGCTTGGTTGGACGCAAAGCCTGTGCGGTCCCATTGCGCTATTGCGCCGAATATGCCCGAATTTGCTGTTGGGCGCTAGCCTTGCTGGTTGTGGTGGGTGGCGCAGGGGTGGAGATGGCGCAAAAAAGGCGTGGGTAGGTCTTGCCCAAGCCACGCCTTGTTGTTGGCCAACACGCCCAAAGGCGCGTTGGCTTATGGGTGGTTAAGCGTCGGCGCTATGCGCGTCGCAATTGGGGTTGGCGCGGTTCCAACGGACCGACGACCAGAAGGCGACACCGATTAAGGTTGCGCCGATCAGGCCCGTGACCACTTCGGGAATATGTTGGAAGGTGTTGACATACATAATCGCCGACAGCGCCAAAATGGCGTAAAATGCGCCATGTTCCAAATAGCGATACTCGCTCATCGTGCCGCGATGGACCAAGAAAATGGTCATCGAACGCACAAACATCGCGCCGATACCCAGACCGATGGCGATGACGAACAAATTGTTGGTCAAGGCAAAGGCCCCGATGACGCCGTCGAAGGAGAAGCTGGCGTCCAACACTTCCAGATATAAGAAGGCACCCAAGCCTGCCTTGGCCACTTGGCCGGTGGTGGGGGCGGGGGCTTCGAGGATATGGTTCACAATTTGGACGATGATGAAGGTCAGCAGGCCCGCAATGGCCGCGACGATGAAGGTTAGCGCGTCGGCGTCTGCCAACATGGTCGAGGTCAAATAGGTGAAGAGCAACATCACGCCGATGGACACCGCGTCGATGCTGCCAACCTTGGCCAATGGACGCTCGATCATGCCGATCCAGTTCACTTCTTTTTCGGAATCAAAGAAATATTTCATGCCGACCATGCCAAGGAACGCACCGCCAAAGCCCATCAGGCCGATATGCGCGTCGTTCAAAATGGCTTCATATTTTGCGGGGTCGTTCATGGCCAGTTTGACCGCCTCGATCGGGCCGAGGCTGGCGGCGATCATCACGATCACCAGCGGGAAAATGATGCGCATGCCGAATACGGCAATCACAATGCCCCATGTTAAAAAGCGATGCTGCCAGACGGGGTCCATGTCTTTGAGAATCGAGGCATTCACCGCCGCATTGTCAAAGGACAAAGAAACTTCGAGCACGGCCAGAACCGCGCAAATCCACAAAATTCCTAGCGCCCCGTTCATGGAGCCGGTCAATTCCCAGCCGTACCAGCCGCCCAGCATCAACGCGAAGAGGGTGAATAGCATCGATCCACCGAAATGCTTAAACATCAAACTGTCCCTATATTTCGCCACACAGACGAATAAAATCCGCCTCGCCCAAGCGCGCCATAGAATAAAAACGAGACGATTCCTAACCGGTTCCGTTGGATGGACGCATATTTCCCTGCCGAGGGTGGGTGGAATGGTGGGGTGTGGACCGGCGTGGGTTGAGGGGACGCGGGTGAGGAGGGGGATGGAATGAGCGATTGGTCCGTGATGGCTTATGAGGCGCGGAATTTTGCGGGGGTGGATGCGCTGTGGCGGCGGGTGTTTCCGGATGATCCGCCGCATAACCGCGCCGATGTTGCGGTGCCGGAGAAGATGCGGGTGCAGCCAGATTTATTTTTGGTGGCGGTCGACGGGGCGCGCGTGCTTGGCACCGTGATGGCGGGATATGACGGGCATCGTGGCTGGTTATATAGCGTGGCGGTTGATCCCGATCAGCAGCGCGGCGGCATGGGGACGGCGTTGGTGCGGGCTGCCGAGGCGCAGTTGGTGGCGGTGGGATGCCGCAAGATTAATTTGCAAATTCGTGCGGGGAATGAAGCGGTGACGGCTTTTTACGCGCGGCTGGGATATGCGGTCGAGCCGCGCGTAAGCATGGGCAAGCAAATGGCGGACCTCGTTTAGCGTCGAGCGTTATGCTTGTCGTTAATAAGTCTCGTCATTGTAGCGAGCTTGGTTGGCAGCGTTGCGGAGCATATCACTGCGTTCTTGATTCTGCCGCGCTTCGCAATGCAGGCGTGCGGTTTCTTTTTCGGTTGGTTCAATGGAGGCGCTGGCTGCTGTGATGCGACAGTCGGCTGTTTTCTTTTTAATCCAAGCGCGTTGCAGTGGCAGCAATTGATTACGCTGTTCTTGGGGAATGGCGGTCCAGATTGCGGTCAGTGCTTGGTCCGAAAGTGCATGTGTCGCCTTTGCCTCTTCGAGGCTGGCGCTGCGGGACGCGGCGAGGGCGCTTTCTTGTTCTGCTTGGGCGGCGGCTTCGGCTTGCTGGGTTTCGATTGCGCTTTGTGTGATTTGCCGGTTGTAGAGATGGCCCCACACGATCAAATTGACCAAGTTGGTCACGCGTTCATGATCTTCGATTTCTGCGAAAATCTTTTTACCGTCATCGGTGGGCTGAATATTATAGTCGATAGCGATGCTGATGCTGTTGGCCATGCGTTTGGCATCGCTATTTTCTACGGCCGTCGAAATAGATGTCTGATTGTTCAGTGATAACGACTTGTTCGCTTGCTCGATCATCTCCGTCGGGAAGGTGGCTTTGACATCGCCGACGCAGAATTTCATTGTGCTGTCGGGATCTTCTTTGGATGTGCGGACGTCGATGAGGGAGAATTTTACCTGTTCGAGCGCGGCGCGGATTTTGGATTTTGAGGGCGGTCGGAAACCTTCGACAGACCATTCGCTTGAGGAGAGGTCCGCTTCAACCTGTTCGCGAATGGCGTTGAAGACCGCCTCATGTCCTTCCGGTGTGGAGCAGTCCGTCCCACCGCCAAATCCGGCAGGTAGTTTTCCGCATGCGCTGAGAATCATGGCAATGGATAGAGATGAAATAAATACTCTTTTCACGGTAACATGCCCTCCCCCAGGCGCGATATTTGTATTTTGTAATTATTATATTTGTGTCCGAAAATCACTAAGATTTGATTATTGTTATTTAATGATGTTTTCTTGCTATATTGGCATTGCTGTGCAGTGGCTTAGGCCTTTAGTCGCACAATATGCTGGTCGAGGGCCGAGAGGAAGCGGCTGCGGTCGGCCTTGGAGAAGGGGGGCGGTCCGCCGATGGCTTGGCCCACCGCGCCAGCGCGCAGATCGGCCATGATGGCGCGAACGGCGACGGCATTGCCGATGCTGTCGGGCGTGAAGGGCTTGCCATTGGGGGCGATGACGGCTGCTGCACCGGATTTGAGGCAGCGGTCGGCCAGCAAAATATCGGCGGTGATGACCAAGATTTTTGGCGGGGCCTTCAGGGGACTGGCGTCGGTGCTGGCGGTTATGGCGGCCAATTGATCGACGATCCAATCATCGGCGGCGTCGAAACTGTCGCTGACGATTTTGCGCGATATTAACGGGTGGTCGGGGATGCGAATGGGGCTGTTGCTGACCAGCAGGACGCGCACGCCGTAACGCCATGCGACTTTATAGACTTCATCTTTGACGGGGCAGGCGTCGGCGTCGATCAGAATCAGGATCATCGGGCCGATTCCCGCACGGTTTCCATGGCGACATAGGTGGATGTGCTGGCGACATGGGGCAAGGCGGAGATTTTTTCGCCCAAGATGATACGGTAACGGCGGATGTCAACGGTGCGGACCTTGAGCAGATAGTCAAAGCTGCTGGCGATCATATGGCATTCCTCCACCTCGGGGATTTGGCGGACGGCGGCGTTAAATTGCGTCAGGGCTTCTTCGCGGGTGTCGGATAATTTCACCTCGGCAAAGGCGACATGGTCGAGGCCCAATTTGGCGGGGTCGATAATCGCGCGAAAGGCCACGATGACCCCGCTTTGTTGCAAACGGCGTAGGCGCTGTTGGCAGGGGGTTTTGGACAGGCCCACGGCATCGGCCAAATCGGTGATGGTGACGCGGCCATCGGCGCGCAAAATGGCGAGAATCTTGCGGTCAAATTCATCCAATTCAACGACATGGCGGCTGGATGCCCCCTGTTGCCCCGAAAATGCGCCGGAGAGCGGGCTTGTGAGCGCGGCGCGTTGGGCGGCGGGCAGGGCGTATTTGGTCGCTTTCACTTTAATGGGCGTATTTTTCATGAAATTTACCTAAATCATATCGAAATTTTGGGCAATGTAGCATGTTTATGGCGCAAATAAAGTCGGATTGATTTTTGACGCTCTGGTAGAAAGGGATCACGTTCGATGGGACGTTTGATGGCTTTTTAGAAAGAATTTTCATGTCCGCACCCGCATTGGATCGTATGCCGCTGAACCTGTTGGCGCGCACCAGCGAAGAGGCGGTTGTGGCCAATTTGCGGTCGATCTTGGCATCATCGCCCGCCACGGTGGACGCGGTGTCGCAGCGAGGTTTGCAGATTATCCGCCGCGCCAAGGCCGAAGGCGACCGTGAAACATTGGTCGCGCAATTGATGAACCGATATCGCCTGTCGACCGAAGAGGGCGTGGTGCTGATGTGCTTGGCCGAAGCCTTGCTGCGCGTGCCAGACAGCGGGACCGCCAATGCGTTGATCCGCGACAAAATTGCTGGCCGTCAGTGGGCCGAGGGGGATAGCGGCGACAGCCCGTTGGTGGTGGCCTTGTCATCGCGCGGTTTGGCGCTGGGTTCCGCGACCTTGATGCTGGATTCGCTGGGCAGCAAAGCCAATCCGTTGAACCTGTTGAAGGCGATGGTCCGCCGTTCGGGGGAACCGGTCATCCGTCAGGCCGCGATGATGGCGATGCGGATGCTGGGTCAGCAATTTGTGATGGGCGAAAGCATCGACGCCGCTGTGAAGCGCGCGGACAAGGTGACAACTGAACTCGCCAGTTTCGACATGTTGGGCGAAGCGGCGCGCACCGCCGAAGATGCCGACCGCTATTTCCGTAGCTATGCCGACGCCATTCAGCGCATTGGCCGCGATGCCAAGGCGGGCGATCCGTATAAAAATCACGGCATTTCGATTAAGCTGTCGGCGCTGCACCCCCGCTATGAATATTGGCAGGCAGACCGCGTGATGGGCGAATTGGTGCCCCGCGTGATTGAGCTGTGTTTGGCCGCGCGGGCGGTGAATATTCCGTTGATGATCGACGCCGAAGAAAGCGACCGTCTGGAACCCCATATGGACGTTTATGGTGCGTTGGTGGATGCGGGCGTGGCCGATGGATGGACCGGCTTGGGCATTGTGATTCAAGCCTATATGAAGCGCGCACCCGCGGTGATTGAATGGTTGGCGGCCAAAGCGCAGGCGCGCGGCGTGAAGCTGGCGATGCGTTTGGTGAAGGGCGCTTATTGGGACACCGAAATTAAGCGGGCGCAGACGATGGGCATGGGGGATTTCCCTGTGTTCACGCAAAAGCTGCACACCGACCTGAATTATATGCGCTGTGCGCAGTTGCTGCGCGGATATCAGAATTGCATTTTCCCCGCCTTTGCTAGCCATAATGCGATGACATTGGCCTTTGTGACCGAATTATTCGCGGGCGCGGATTATGAATTGCAGCGCCTGCACGGCATGGGCGAGGGCGCGCATGATGCGGTGTTGGCGTTATATCCGCCGCCGCGCCCAGTGCGTGTTTATGCGCCCGTGGGGACGCACCGCGATTTGCTGGCTTATTTGGTGCGGCGCTTGTTGGAAAATGGCGCGAACAGCAGCTTTGTTCACCAATTTTCGGACCCCGATGTGACGGCCGAAGAATTGGCGGTGGACCCGCGCACGCAGGCATCCCAGCCGCGCAAAATCGCCAATGGTTTGGAATTATATGATCCAGCACGCAAAAATTCGCGTGGCTATGATGTGGGGGAACCGGGAGTGTCCGAAAAATTGATGGCAGCGATTGCGGCTGCGCGTCCCAATATGCCGGTGGCCGCGCCTTTGGTGTCGGGCGTCGTGCGCGCTGGGCCGAGTGAGCCAGTGCTGAACCCCGCGACAGGGGCCGCGATGGGCAGCGTGATTGAAGCTGACAAAGCGATGGTCGCGGACGCCATTGCCGCCGCCAAGGCTGCGCAAGGCGCGTGGAGCTTGGCGGGCGGAACCTATCGCGCCGAGCGTTTGGAGCGCGCCGCCGACCTGTTGGAAGAGCGCGATGCGTTATTCTTGGGCCTGTGCATGGATGAAGCGGGCAAGACGTTGGTCGACGCCATTGCGGAATTGCGCGAAGCGGTCGATTTCTTGCGTTATTATGCAGCGCAAGCCCGCGCCGAATTTACCCATGCCGTGCAATTGCCGGGGCCAACAGGTGAGCGAAATGAATTGCTGTTGGAAGGCAAGGGGCTGTTCACCTGCATCAGCCCATGGAATTTCCCACTGGCGATTTTCTTGGGCCAAGTGTCGGCGGCTTTGGCGGCGGGCAATGGCGTGTTGGCCAAGCCTGCGGAGCAGACGCCGTTGGTGGCTTATCATGCCGTGCAATTGCTGTTGGAAGCTGGTGTTCCGGCAGAGGTTCTGCATTATCTGCCCGGACGCGGGGAAACCGTTGGGGCGGCGCTGACCAATAGCGAAGATGTTATTGGCGTGGCCTTTACGGGTTCGACCGAGGTCGCCAAAATGATTAACCGCACGCTGGCGAACCGCGACGGCGCGATTGCGACGCTGATTGCCGAAACGGGCGGCGCGAATGCGATGATTGTCGATAGCACCGCTTTGCCGGAACAAGTGGCGCGGGATGCGGTGGCGTCGGCGTTCCAATCGGCTGGGCAACGTTGTTCCGCGCTGCGCTTATTGTGCGTGCAAGAAGATGTGGCAGAGGGCATGACCGCGATGATTGCGGGCGCGATGGCCGAGCTGAACATTGGCAACCCCGCTGATTTGGCGACCGATGTTGGGCCGATTATCGACGAAGAAGCCCGTGCCAACATCGCCGATTATATTGCCGAAGCCCGCAAGGCAGGCCGTGTGATTGCCGAGGCCCAGCGCATCGGCGATGTGGCGGGTGGCAGCTTTGTTGCGCCTGTGATCATTCGCTTGGACGATGTGACCGATTTGAAGCGCGAAATTTTCGGCCCTGTGCTGCATGTGGTGACATGGAAGGGCGGCGAATTGGACGCCTTGATCGATCAGATTAACACATCGGGATATGGGCTAACCTTGGGTGTGCATACGCGCATCGACAGCGTGGCGGCGCATATTGCGGCCCATGCCGAGGTTGGAAATATCTATGTTAACCGCAACCAAATTGGTGCGGTTGTGGGGTCGCAGCCCTTTGGTGGTCGCGGCTTGTCGGGCACCGGACCCAAAGCCGGTGGCCCGCGTTATTTGCACCGCTTTGCCGAAGAAAAAACGATCAGCACCGATGTGACGGCGGCTGGCGGTAATGCGGCCTTGATGGCGAGTTAGGGTCAGGACCCTCAATGAAGGATGGCGCGGCAGCGCTGTCATGGACGGTCATGTGAATAGGGGATGGTAGAGCGGTTTTGATTAAAGCCGCCAGAATGAGGCTGGTCTGCCATTCCCTGCATGAACACTGCTTGGTCCCAATTTCCCCCCCCTTGTGGGCCGAGCAGAAAAGGGTGCATGTCCATTGCGACATGCACCCTTTTACATTTTTGCGATATTTTGTGCTGTGTCGTGCCATGCCATGCGGTGGGCCTGCATCGCAGGTGCCGCGCGGTGGATGGCGGCTTTAGGCGCCGGGGACCGCCAGCAATTTGGCCTGTGCGCGCAGGCGTGCGGCGGCGGCGGGATTGGCGGCGATGGCGTCTTGCAGCGCCTTGGCCGCTTTATTGGTTTCGCCCAAGGTCATGCGGCTGCGCATCAGCATGATCCATTGGTCGACATTTTGCGGATTGGCCGCGATTTTGCTTTCCAAGCTGGCGATCATGCCGTCGATCATCGCATCTTGTTGGCCCTTGGGAAGCTGGGACGCGGCCTCCATATCCGCGCGGGTCGGGCCGGGGATGGCGCGGGCGGCAAGCGGCATGTCTTGGGCAGAAAGCGGCGGCGTTGCGGCAGGCTTGGTGGCCGCAAGGCGCGTGGTGACGTCGATTTTATGGATGGTGCCGACCTGTTCGATGGTGCGGCGCAGGTCGGCCTCCCACGGGGCGCCAGCGGGGGTGTCGGCCAGCAAAGCGAACCAATCGTCAATCGCGCCTTGATGATTGCCCGTCAGGTCTTTTTTGACCGCCATAAAATAGCGGGCGCGCGGGTCCTTGGGGTCAAGGGTGATCGCTTTTTCAAAGGCTTGGGCGGCGGCGGCGGGCATGGGGTCGCGTTCGCTGGCCATTAGCAAAGCCTCGCCATATGCGGACCAAAGGCCCGCGCTGCGCGGGGAGAGGCTGGTGGCTTTTTGATAGCTTTCGGCGGCGGCGGCAAATTGGCCTTGGTCGAAACGGGCATTGGCCAGCGCCGACCATGCTTCGGCATTGTCCGGATTGTCGCGGATTTGCTGTTCCAGCGCGGCGATGGCATCGCTGCCCGCATCAACCGATAGCGGGGCGGGGGAGGCGGCTGCGCCGCCTTGTTCCTGCCAAATGGTGTAACCAACCGCGCCGCACAAAAATAAAGAAGCGGCACCCAATATGGCTTTGTTGGTTGTGGACATCCCACCCATGGCAGTCATACTTTCTTGTTGTGGATCGCGGCCTTGTGGCAAGCAAAAGGCGAGAGATCAACGGCTAGGATATTTTGATCGGGTCGCGCGGGCGCAGCCGACAAGGCGCGCGCGGCGAGATGCCGGATAAGCATAAGAAAAATACGCAGATTGTGATGTGGATTACAGGAAAAACCATAAAATTTGCGGAAATGTGCAGACAGGTTGGTGGAATTTTGCCATGACAATGGTGGAAAATCAGCGATGAAGCGCGCGCGGTCGGGGTGGCAGGCCGCAGGATTTTGGTTAAGGTGATGGGCCTGGTGGGGCCTGTGGGGGGAATCCGTATCATGACGATGGCCATGGACCAGTGGCATAGGCGCGGCAGCACAAAAGCCATGGGCTTTTTGATGTTGGCCCTGATAGCTTTGATCTGGTTCGGATTTTTTTGGTCCTCGCCCGCGCGTTCGCAGGGCGAAAGTCGTGCGTCCTTTACGGGTGTTGCGTCCTGTGCTGGGTCAACCTGCCACAGCCGGATGGACGGCGATGGCAATGTGGTGCGCCAAGATGAGCTGAAAATTTGGCAGGAACCCAGTTCCCCCAGCGGCGCGCATAGCCGCGCATGGGCGGTGCTGAACAACAGTCGCAGCCGCTTTATTGCGCGCAATTTGGGGCTGGCGGATGCCGCCTCTGCGCCCATGTGCTTGGGATGTCACGCCACCACGGGGGCCAGCGCCAATGGGGCGGTGCGCTTGGATGACGGCGTGGGCTGTGAAAGCTGTCACGGTCCGGCGGGCGGCTGGATTGCCAGCCATTATGCGGGCGTGTTGAATGTGCCCAGCGTTGGCGCGGAAATGCGCGCCAAGCATATGGCGAATTTGCAGGCCGGTTTACGGAAATTGGAAGACCCAGTGGTGCGCGCGGGCGTGTGCGCCGATTGCCATTTTGGTTCGGCCAAAGATGGGCAATTTGTGAACCATCGCATGATGGCGGCGGGCCATCCACGCATTGGATTTGAACTGGATTTGTTCAGCCAATTGCAGGCGCATCACCAAGAAGATGCGGATTATGGCTGGCGCAAATTTGGCGCGGCGGGCGCACGGACCGACCATGTGCAAATGTGGGCGGTTGGCCAAGCAACGGTGTTGGAACGCAGTTTGGATTTGTTCCGGTCCAAGCGCGGGCAGGACGGCATGTTCCCCGAATTTTATTTTCTGGATTGCCACAGTTGCCACCGCCGGATTTTTGACCAAGCCCAGCCGGTGCGGACAGGGGTGGACAATGTGGGGCGTAATTTGCCGGAAGGCTATGCCCCTTATAATGACGAAAATCTGATTATGTTGGCGGCGGCGGCCCGTTTGGCGTCCCCTGCCTTGGCCAATGAATTGGCGGCGCGCACCGCCGAGTTTCACCGCGCGATGACGGTGGACCGTGCGGCGGCCAATCAGGCGGCGCTGGCACTGGGGCAGACGGTAGCAAAATTGAAAGCGGCCTTTGCGGCCAAAAGCTTTTCCAGCACCGATGCTTTTGTGTTGGTGGATGCCATTGCCAGCAAGGCGATGACCGCGCGCTTTACGGATTATGCGGGATCGCAGCAGGCGGTGATGGGCGTGGATACGTTGCTGAGCAGCATGGTCAGTTCAGGCCGTATCACCATTGGCGCGGCGGCGGGAATTCGCGCGGATATTGACCGGGCCTATGGCGCGGTGAAAGAACCAAATAATTATAAGCCCGCTGAATTTCAGACGGTGTTTGAGCGCGCGGTGCGCGCCATTGGGGCGTTGAAATAGGAATGCGAGTGATGCGCCCAATTTATCGATCTTCGGCCTTGGCGGTGATGGCCGCTTTGGTGCTGGCGTCTTGTGGCGGCGGCGATGGCGATGGGACCGCAACAGCCCCGCCGGTGACGCCGCCAGTGACGCCGACCACGCCCGTTTATACGCCGCCTGCCGCCGAAGCATTGAGCATAGCCGATGTTCAGACGATTTTGGCGAGCGCGATAGCCGAGGCCAATGCCCGCAACCTGCCCAGCGTGATTGCGGTGACGGACCGTGTTGGCAATGTGTTGGCGGTGTTTCGCATGAACGGCGCGCGCGCCGATGCCACCGCATCGCCCGCGCCCAATGGCCAGAATATCGACGTGCAAAATGTCAGCTTTCCCGCCGAAGCGGGGGCGATAGCCAAGGCGATTACCGGCGCTTATTTGTCCAGCAGCGGCAACGCCTTTTCCACCCGCACGGCCAGCATGATTGTGCAGCAACATTTTCCGCCCGCGCCGACGAGCGCCGGATTGGAAAGTGGGCCTTTGTTTGGCGTGCAGTTCAGCCAATTGCCGTGCAGCGATTTGAACACAAGATTTGGCGCGATGGGCAGCGCGGCCTTGGTGGGTCCGAAGCGGTCGCCGCTGGGTTTGTCTGCAGATGCGGGCGGATTTCCGCTGTATAAAAATGGCGTCGTGGTGGGCGGCATTGGCGTGATGGCGGACGGCGATTATGGCAGCGATGCCAATGTGCTGGACGTGGACGCCGATGATGAAGAATTTATCGCGATGGCCGCCACACGCGGTTTTGAAGCGCCGACCAGCGTGCAGGCGGACCGTATTGCGGTGGATGGCACCACGCTGCGTTATTCCGATGCCAGCTTTTCGGGCGTGCGGACGAGCGGCGGCAATTTTGCCAGCCTGAACGGCGTGGTCGGCAATTTGGTGGTGGTGACGGGCTACAGCAATGGGACCATCATCAGCGGTGCGACCTATGGCAGCGAAGCATCGGGTGTGCGCGCCGCGACCAGCGCGGAATTTGGGGTCAGCGGTGCTTATGTGCTGAGCGACGGCGCGGGGGTGAACCGTTTCCCGACGCGCAGCGGCACCGATGCGGCCAGCGTTGCGACGCCGTTAAGCGTGGCTGAAGTGCGCGCGCTGTTGGAAGAAGCCTATGGCGTGATGAGCCGTGCGCGCGCGCAAATTCGCCGCCCGCTGGACAGCCGCGCCGAAGTGACGATCAGCGTGGTGGACAGCCATGGCAGCGTATTGGGCCTTGTGCGGTCCCCCGATGCGCCCTTGTTCGGGGCGGATGTCAGCTTGCAAAAGGCGCGGTCGGCGGCCTTTTTGTCCAACAGCCGCGCGAGCCATGATTTGATGGGCGACCCGAGCGCGGATGTGCAGGCCTTTGTGGGCGCGACGCAGAGCTTTTTGAAGGATATGTCGGCGCTGGGCGGCGGCACGGCGTTTAGCGCGCGGGCGATTGGCAATTTGGCGCGGCCTTATTTCCCTGACGGGGAAGTTGGGCGGCCAGAAGGACCATTGTCGCGGCCCATTGCCCAGTTTAACCCCTTTTCCACCGGCTTGCAGTCGGCGTTGATTATTGGGAATTTGGCCCAGCATGTGGGGTTTGTGACGGGCGCGGGGCCGGATACGCCGCCGCGCTGCACCGCTTTGCCCGATGTGGCGGCGGGGCAGAATCGTTTGCAAAATGGGCTGCAAATCTTTCCGGGCGGTGTGCCGCTGTATCGCGGCGACATATTGGTTGGGGCGATTGGTGTGTCCGGCGACGGTATTGATCAGGATGATATGATCAGCTTTTTGGGTGCCTATAATGGCGGAGCCAAGGTCGGCACGGTGGGGAATGCCAGCACGGCGAAGCGGTCGGATAATATCCTGATTGACGTCGGGGCCGAGGTGCGGCTGCGCTATGTGCAATGCCCGTTCAATCCCTTTGTTGGCTCGTCCCAGCAAAATGTCTGTCAGGGGCTGTAGGGGATGAGCATGGGGGGCATCAGCCTGATACCAATCATCGCTAGCTTGGCGGCGCAAGCGGGCGTGGCTGCGGCGGAACCTGTTGATCGGGAGCAGGGGGTATTGCAGGCGGACGCTAGCCTGATGTTGCCGGATGGCATTGTGATTCCGCCAATTGGCCAGCCCGAAGGGAAATGGGCGCGTCATGATGATGTGGCGGTGTTGGATTCTGGGCCTGAGTCTGATTCCGTGCCGGAGTCTGGACCTGAGCCTGAATCTGGGGCTGGGGTTGATTCTGGGGCTGGGGTTGAGGGGGACGCGTCTTTAACCCCGCCGCCGCCGCGCGAAAATTGGCGGGAATTTATCACCGACCCGCTGATGATCGAGATTTTGGAAGGGCGTCGTCGGCCCGGTTTTGTGCCGCTGCGCCCCGAAGCCTTGACGCAGGATAATATTGGTGCGCTGCGTCCGCCGCCGCCCGAATATTTCCCTGGTATCGAGGATCAATTGCCGGTGCCGGACCGCTGGCGTTTGATTGAATCGCTGGGCGTGGTGAAAGAGCGTTGTTTTGACCCCTATCACCAAAATACGTTGAAGGGCGACCGGCCGATCAACCGCGACAAGGTGAAATGGCTGCCCATCAAGGGGGATGATTGGTTTTTTGTCGCCAATTTGGTGTCGGACAGCGTGGTGGAACCGCGCACTTTTCCGATTCCGGTGGGCGTGCAGACCAGCGAGCGCCCCGGCAGCAATGATGTTTTTGGCCGCAACAGCAGCCTGTTATTGTCGCAAAGCCTGATTGCGGGATTTGCCCTGATTAAGGGCAGCACCGCCTTTAAGCCGCCAGATGTCGAATATCGGCTGACGCTGGCTTATAATGTCAATCATGTCGACGTGCCGGAACGGCGGGTGTTGGATGTGCGGCCCAGCCGCCCCAGCCACCGCACGGATGCCTTTTTGGGCGTGCAAGAAGCCTTTATCGACAAGCATTTGGGCAATACGTCCGACCGATATGATTTTTATTCGGTGCGGCTGGGTATTCAGCCCTTCCAAAGCGATTTTCGCGGATTTTTGTTTAACGACAGCCAATTGGGCCTGCGCCTGTTTGGCAATCGCGACAATAACCGTGTGCAATATAATTTGGCGGCCTTTTGGCGGTTGGAAAAAGACACCAACAGCGGGCTGAATGATATTACGCAGACGCCGCGCAAGGATTTTATCTTTACCGGCAACATCTATCGGCAGGATTTCCCCTTTGTCGGGATGACCAGTCAGGTCAGCGTGACCTATAATATGAACCGCGAGAAAAATGACGTGCAGATTGACCATAATGGTTTTCCTGTGCGCCCCGCCGTGATTGGCGATTTGCGCGGGCGGGAATATGATGTGGTCTATCTGGGCTATAGCGCAGATGGGCGGATTGGGCGGATCAACCTGACGGCCAGCTTTTATGCAGCGCTGGGGGAAAATCGGAACAATTTCTTTACCAGCAAGCCCGCCCAAATTCGCGCCGGTTTTGCGGCGGCGGAGGCCAGCTATGATGTGGATTGGATGCGGTTTCGCTTGTCCGGCCTATATGCCAGCGGCGACCGCGACCCTTATGATGATCGCGAAAATGGCTTTGATGCGATTTTTGAAAATCCGATCTTTGGCGGGGCGGATACCAGTTACTGGATCAGGCAGACCATTCCCTTTGCAGGCGGTGGGCGCGTTATATCGCTGAGCGGGCGCAATGGGCTGCTTAATTCGCTGCGCTCGTCGAAAGAAGAGGGGCAGAGCAATTTTAACAATCCGGGCACGATTTTTGCTGGATTGGGCGGGGATTTCGACCTGACGCCGCAATTCCGCCTGAGCACCAATTTCAACCATTTATGGTTTGATAGCACGGCGGCGCTGAAGGTGCTGCGGATGCAGGGGCATATCCCCACCGATATTGGATATGATCTGTCGGTGGCCACCATTTGGCGGCCCAAGGCGACGCAGAATTTGGTGGGCCGTTTGAGCGGGGCGGTGTTGCTGCCCGGTGATGGGTTTAAAGCTTTGTTTGAGAATGAGCAGCGGCGCGGTGCCTATGTGTCCATTCTTGCCAATGTGATTTTGAGTTATTGATGATGCACAGGCTGTTTTCCCTTTTCATGCTGGTGATATTGGCGGCGTTTTTCCACGCGCCCATGGCCATGGCGTCGGGCGGGGAAAAGCCGGTGAAGGTCGTCTATCGCTTCACGCCGCCTGCACCCAAGGAACAAAGTGTGGCGGAGGTCGATCAGAAATCGGCTGGTTGCTATAGCTGCCACACCAAGACCGATCAGCCGAGCATGCATGTGTCGCCAGCGGTGCGTTTGGGCTGTGTCGATTGTCATGGCGGCGACAGCGTGTCGCCCGCGGCCTTTGGTAAGCCGGAATTGGGTTATGAGCATGAAGCCAATGTGGCGGCGATGCGCGCGGCGCACCCGCAGCCAACCTATCCCGCCGCATGGCATGGCACATCCGCCAACCCAGAACGCAGCTATACATTGCTGAACAAGGAAGCGCCGGAATTTATCCGCTTTGTGAACCCCAGCGATTATCGGGTGGCGCGCGAGGCTTGTGGGTCGTGCCATTTGGATGTGATTGAGGCGACCGAGCGCAGCATGATGAGCACATCGGCGATGCTGTGGGGCGGTGCGGCTTATAATAACGGGATTGTGCCGTTTAAGGCCTATGTGTTCGGCGAGGCTTATACGCGGGATGGCAAGCCAGCCTGTATCTTGTCGCCGTCATCGACACTGGCGAGCGAGGAATATAAAAAGGCCTGTTCGCCAGATTTCCCATCGTCCAAGATTTTGACCGATCAGGAACGCAAAAAAGGGGCGCTGGCGCGGCTGTATCCGCTGCCGCGTTGGAGCGTGATTCCGCCCGGTGACGTGTTCCGTGTGTTTGAGCGCGGTGGGCGCAATATTAACACGCAATTCCCCGAAATTGGCTTGCCCAACCCGACAGGCGCGATTCAGCGGTTGGAGGAACCGGGGCGGCCCGATTTGAAGCAGAGC
This sequence comes from uncultured Sphingopyxis sp., assembly GCA_964542975.1. GTDB lineage: Bacteria > Pseudomonadota > Alphaproteobacteria > Sphingomonadales > Sphingomonadaceae > Sphingopyxis. The sequence continues at coordinate 18,072 of CAZIVW010000027.1, read as the reverse complement.
AATCGCGGGGCGGGGACGGGCCTGCGCGTCGCCATTCCGGTGCTGAATATTCATAAAACCCGCCTGAATGACCCGCTGATGTGGTTTATGGGGACCAATGACCAGCCCGGCGATTATCGTCATTCGGGCTGTAGCGGTTGCCATGTGGTTTATGCCAATGACCGCGAACCGCGCCACAGCTTGACCTATGCCCAATATGGGCGGGACGGCGAAACCGCGACGGTGGACCCGACGATTGCGAATAAGATGGCGCCGACATCGTCAAAGGCATCGGGCCATGGCGGATTGATTGGGCCGGAGGGCGTGAACAAGCAGACGCGCAAGGAATCGGGCCATCCGATCAGCCATGCCTTTACGCGCGCCATTCCGACATCGCAGTGCATGACGTGCCACATGCATCAGCCCAATATCTTCTTAAACAGCTTCCTTGGTTATACGATGTGGGATTATGAATCCGACGCATCGCAACTATGGCCCGGACCGGAAAATAGCGCGCCGCGCCCCGAAGGCATGTCGGATGCGGATTATGAGCGGATTTACAAGAAACAGCGTTACCCGACCGCCGCCGAAGCCCATGCGGTGCTGGAGCGCAACCCCGAAGGCGCGGCGACGCGCGGCCTGTGGGGCGATGTCGAATTTTTGCGCAATGTCTATGATGTTAATGCCAGCAACAAGGACACGCAATTTGCCGATTATCACGGCCATGGTTGGAATTTCCGTGGGATTTTCAAACGTGACCGCGCAGGGAATTTGCTGACCAAAGACGGCAATATGGCGACCTATGGCAGTGATACGGCCAATATAATTGATCCCAAAGATCCGGAAAAATGGCGCAAAAGCTGTGCTTATTATACGGACCCGAAAGAGCGAGAATTGTGCCTGTCGTCCGCAACGCCGGATGGCAAGGAAGGCAAATTTGTGCCGCCCGGCATCAACCCCGGCAAGACGGTGCATATGATGGATATTCATGCCGAAAAGGGCATGCAATGCGCCGATTGTCACTTTGCCCAAGACAGCCATGGCAATGGTTATATTCAGGGCGAAGTCGCCAATGCGGTGGAGATTGGCTGTAAGGATTGCCATGGCACCGCCGATGCTTTCCCGAATTTGCTGACCAGCAATGTCGCGGCGCGTCCGCAGGGGACGAATTTGGCACTGCTGCGCAACCCCGATGGCCGCCGCCGTTTCGAGTTTGAATATAATGATAAGGCCGAGGTGACGGGCTTGATTCAGCGGTCGATTGTTGACCCCAAGCTGGAATGGCGGGTCAGCCTTGTGAAATTGGCGGTGACCGAGGGGCCAGAATTTAACCCCAAGGCGGCGCGGGCCAAGCTGATGTCGAAAAGCGGCAGCGAGGATGGCAGCTTTGCCTTTGGGCCGGGCGTGGCCAAGGAAGATCGCGCGCACGGCGAGGATAAGCTGGCTTGCTTTACCTGTCACCTGAGTTGGACGACGAGCTGTGGTGGGTGCCATTTGCCGATTGAGGCCAATTGGAAAACATCGATGCACCATTTTGAGGGTGAGGAAACGCGCAATTTCGCGACCTATAACCCGCAGGTGGCGCGCGATGAGATGTTCCAATTGGGCCGTCACCAATTGACCAAGCCCGGTGAAGCGGGTGAAAATGGCGAGGAGCGCGGCATTATCGCGCCCGTGCGGTCGACGTCGGCGTTGATCTTGTCATCGACCAACATCAACCGCGAACGTATTTATGTGCAGCAACCGCCGATCAGTTCGGCGGGATATAGCAGCCAAGCCTTTGCGCCGCATTTCCCGCATACGGTCCGCAAGGATGAGACGAAACAGTGCAGTGATTGCCACTTGAGCGCGGCGGACGATAATAATGCCATCATGTCGCAATTGCTGTTGCTGGGGACCAATTTCGTCAATTTTGTGGGGTTGAATGTCTGGTCCGGCCATGATGGGGGTTTTCAGGCGACCCGTGTGACCGAATGGGATGAACCCCAAGCGGTGATTGGCAGCTATTTGCACCGTTTTGCTTACCCCGATTATTGGCGGATGCACCGCGAGCAAAATGGCATGGAATTGAAGAATTGGGTGCGCGGCAAGACCTTTGACAAAAAGGGCAGCGGCGAAACCAAGGCTTTGGAAGAATTTGCCAATATTGTGCAAGGCACCAGCGGAACGGTGGGCTGTTTGCAGCAGCGCGGCGAATATATGTTTGTCGCCGAAGGCAAGGGCGGCTTTCGCGTTTATGATATTGCCAGTGTTGGCAATAAAGGATTTTCCGAACGCATCACCCGCGCGCCATTTTCGCCCTTGGGCCAGAAAAGCCATGTGAAATCGCGCAACGCCACTTGTATGGCGCTGGCGACGACGCAGCCGATCAGCGTGGCGCGCAATGAGAATATCGTCGCGAACTTCCCCGAAAATCTGGAGCAAGTGATGCACCCCATTTACCGCTATGCCGTGATTACGGACAGCGAAGAGGGGCTGATCTTGGTCGATATTGACACATTTGCAGACGGCGAGTTTCGCAACAATAATCTGCGCCGTGCGCTGACTTGGAATGAGGGCGGCGCGCTGAAGGGGGCGCGGCATGTGACCTTGGCGGGCAGCATCGCCTATATCACCACCGATGATGGCTTGGCCGTGGTGGATTTGACCGATCCGCTGAAACCAGTGCTGAGCGCCAAATTGCCGATGGTGGATGCGCGGGCAAGCGCGGTACAGTTCCGCATGTTGTGGGTGACGGATGCCGAGGGTGTGAAGCTGTTCGACATCACCAATTTGCGCAGCCCCATTGCGGTGCCGTCGGGCAGTGTCGCCTTGGCCAATGCGCGCAAAATCTATGTGGCGCGGACTTATCTGTATGTTGCTGCCAAGCAGGATGGTTTGGCGATTGTCGATGTGACGCGGCCTGCGGCGCCGAAATTGGTCGAACGCTTTGACGCCAATGGCACGCTCAATGATGCCGAAGATGTGATTGTGGCGTCGACCAATGCGTCGCTGTTCGCTTATGTGGCGGATGGGCGCAATGGGATGAAGATATTGCAACTGACCAGCCCTGATCACCCCGGACTTTACGGCTTTTCGCCCCGTCCGCGCCCCGAACAAATTGCATGGGCGCGCACGCCAAAGCCCGCTTTGTCGCTGTCCAAGGGATTGGACCGTGACCGCGCGGTTGATGAAACAGGCGGGCAAATGGCGGTATTTGGCCGATTGGGATCGCGGCCCTTTACACGGCCAGAGATGGAGAAGCTGTTTTTGAACAGCAAGGGTCTGGTGTATAAGGTGCGTGATGAGGTGGATATGAGCGGTTGGCGGCCCCCGCTGCGGATGTGACCGGCGCGGATGCGAACGCCGATGTGAAAGCAATAAAAAGGCCCCCATATGACAGATATGGGGGCCTTTTTTGATGTGGCGTGGGGAATTTTGGGATTAGAGGCGTTCGGCCTGTGCCACCGCGTCAGATGCGCGGAGCGCGGAGATGATGCGCATCACATGCTGGAGATTACTGACCTCGACCACAATGTCATAGGTGTGGAAATCCCCTTCGCGGTTGGACAGGCGCAAATTGGTGATATTGGCCCCATTGGCTGCCAAAATGCCCGACATTTCGGCCAAAGTGCCCGGTTCATTATGCACGACGATGATCAATCGGGCGCTGCCGCCGCCGCTGTCTTCTTGCCAGCGCAGGTCGATCCATTCGGCTTCGCCGCCGTCCGCCAGACTTTCGCAGTCGATGACATGAACGGTGATGCCTTCATTGGCCCGCGACAGGCCGACGATGCGGTCGCCCGGAACGGGGTGGCAGCATTTCGCCAGTTGATAGGCGACGCCGGGGGTCAGCCCCTCGATCGACAAAATGCCGTGGGGGTGGTTGTTTGCCTTGAATTTGACGTCCGAGGTGACGCCGGGGACCAAGGCTTCGAGCACGGCATTGTCGCTGACTTGGCGGCGCGCCAGCGCGATATAGAGGGCGGCGTCGCTGTCCATTTTCAGGCGGGTGAGGGCCGCGGCGCGCGCCTTGTCGCCCACGCGGTTGGGCAGGCGGGCGGTGAGTTCTTCGTATAATTTGCGGCCCAAGGCGGCCAGTTCATTTTTTTCCTTGCTGCGCACATGGCGGCGGATGGAGGCGCGCGCCTTGGCCGTGACGGCAAAGCCCAGCCATGCGGGCTGGGGTGTTTGCTTGTCCGACACCAAAATTTCGACGGTGTCGCCATTGGCCAGCGCGGTGCGCAGCGGCACGAGGCGGCCATTGACCTTGGCCCCCACGGTGCGATCGCCAAGGTCGGTGTGGACGGCATAGGCGAAGTCCACAGGCGTCGCGCCCTTGGGAAGTTGGTGCAGGCTGCCCTTTGGCGTGAAGGCAAAGATGCGGTCCTGATACATGGCCATGCGCGTATTTTCGAGCAATTCGTCGGGATCGCTGGAGGTTTCCAAAATCTCGATCAAATCGCGAATCCAGCCAGCCTGACCATCGGGCCGTGCGCCGCCCTGTTTATAGGCCCAATGCGCCGCCAGACCATATTCGGACAATTGGTGCATTTCTTCGCTGCGAATCTGAATCTCGATCCGCATATTTTGCTGGTGCATGATGGTGGTGTGCAGCGATTTATAACCGTTGCGTTTGGGCGTGGAGATATAATCTTTGAATCGGCCCGGCACCATTTTCCATTTTTGGTGGATCACGCCCAAGGCGGCATAGCATTGCGCGGTGTTGGCGGTGATGGCCCGAAAGGCGATGATATCGGTGACTTGGTCGAAGCTGACGTGCCGTTCCTGCATTTTGCGCCAGATCGAATAAGGATGTTTTTCGCGGCCCGAAATTTCCGCCTCTATGCCTTGGGCGGCCAGCAATTCTTTTAATTCCTGACTGATCGCGGCGATTTTGCCTTTGCCGCCGCTGGTCAGTTTTTCCAAGCGGCCGGTGATGGTCGCATAAGCTTCGGGTTCCAATTCGCGGAAGGCCAAAAGCTGCATTTCGCGCATGAATTCATACATGCCAATCCGTTCCGCGAGCGGGGCATAAATATCCATGGTTTCGCGGGCGATGCGCCGGCGCTTTTCCGGTTTGGAAATGAAATGCAGCGTCCGCATATTGTGCAGACGGTCGGCCAATTTGACCAGCAAGACGCGGATGTCGTCGGACATGGCGAGCAGGAATTTGCGCAGATTTTCGGCCGCGCGTTCATTTTCCGTTTGTGCCTCGATTTTGGACAGCTTGGTAACGCCGTCGACCAAACGGGCGACATCGCCGCCGAAGAGTCGCTCAATTTCTTCATAGGTGGTCAGCGTGTCTTCGAGTGTGTCGTGCAGCAGCGCGGTGACGATGGTTTCGACATCCAGATGCAATTCGGTGAGAATGCCCGCCACCTCGACAGGGTGGCTGAAATAAGGGTCGCCCGATGCGCGTTTTTGGCTGCCATGTTTTTGAACGGTAAAGACATAGGCGCGGTTTAACAGACCCTCGTCGGCATCGGGGTCATAGGCGCGCACGCGTTCCACAAGTTGATATTGTCTAAGCATTACACCCAATGTCGTGGGTGGAGCGGTAATTGCAATGCGAAAAATGCAAAAACCCATGCTTTTGTAACTGCATGTCGCGGTGTGGCAGGGTGGCGGGGCATATAGTGGGGGAACGACATATTCATTTGGCGCATTTCATCGCTTGCATTACTATGGGGGCTTATGACGATTTTACGCGAAACGCTGAATGATCTGGATCTTGGGGGATGTGCCTTGCCCATGGCTTTGGAAGCTATGGGGGAGCGCTGGTCTTTCATGATTTTGCGCGCTGCCTTTAATGGGGTGAAGCATTTTGAAGAATTTCAGCAAGAGTTGAGCATTGCGCGCAACATTTTGTCCAACCGCCTGTCGCGGCTGGTCGAACATGGCATTATGATGCGCGAAGTGATGGCGGAGGATCGCCGCAAGGTGCGCTATGAACTGACCGAAAAGGGCATTGATTTGCTGCCCGCTATGGTGGCGCTGCGCCAATGGGGTGAGAAATGGGGCGCGGGTGTGCCATCGACGCCGGTCTTGGTTGATATTCGGGATGAGCAGCCCATTGGGGCCGTGACCATCTTGGCCCATGATGCGCGCGCGCTGGGCCCCGGTGATTTGGTGTGGAAGCATCGATCCGAATTGCAGCCATTGGGGCAAGCGCGGGTGAAAGCGCCGATTCCGGACATTATGAGCGCAGCGGACACCGCCGATACAGCGGGCTGCCGATGAATTTGTGCGCGAGCGCACAGATAGAATAGGATGATGGTGGCCGCAGATGTGGCCAGCATTGGTTTTTGGTTGAACGGCAGGAATGCGTCGCCCCATGGCTTTTTTTGAATTGGCGTCCCCAGGACCATTTTTTGACAATAAGGTCCGCGCCTTTTGGCGGTTGCAGATTATGGGGTGGGGCGCGTGGTTTGGGCTGCGCGGATTGTCGGGTTTGGCCAATGGCCAGCCGATGTCCTTTTTGATTCCCCAGATTATTTCCGCGATTACCGGTTTTTCGCTGACCCTGATTTTGTCGGTGTGTTACCGGTCGCTGATCCACCGCCGCCCGATTTTTATGTGGAGCGGCAGTTTGATTTTGGCGGCGCTAGCGACGGCGTTATGGGCGTTTATTGATGCATGGGTGGCGCAAATCCAAAATCCAGCCAGCGAGGCGGCTTTTACGGGATTGCTGCTGGGCGCATTATATATTGATGCGACGACGCTGGGCGCATGGTCGGCGCTGTATTTCGCGATCAACTATTTCTTGCAGTTGGAAGAGCAAAATGACCGCGTGCTGCGGTTGGAGGCACAAGCCGCGTCGGCGCAATTGGCGATGTTGCGATACCAATTAAACCCGCATTTCCTGTTTAACACGCTGAACAGCATTTCGACATTGGTGCTGTTGAAGCAAACGGAGCCTGCCAATGCGATGTTGTCGCGCCTGTCGGCCTTTTTGCGATACACATTGGCGAATGAGCCAACGGCGCAAGTGACGCTGGCGCAGGAAATTGAGACGCTGAAACTCTATCTCGATATTGAGAAGATGCGGTTTGAAGAGCGGTTGCGGCCTGAATTTCATATCGATCCCGCCGCTGCGCGGGCGCGCTTGCCGTCTTTGTTGCTGCAGCCATTGGTGGAAAATGCCATTAAATATGCCGTCACGCCGCAAGAAGATGGGGCGGAGATTAAGATTAGCGCGCAGCTTATCGGGCAAACCGTTCGGATCAGCGTGTCGGACACTGGGGGGCCATTGTCAGGGGATGCGACCGACCCCACCACTGGCTTTGCAACGGAATCGACGGGTGTGGGTTTAACCAATATTAAAGATCGGTTGGCGCAAGCTTATGGCGAGAACCACCACTTTGAGGCCCAGACGGGGGATGAGGGTGGCTTTACGGTCACCATTGAATTCCCGTTTCAACCCGATGGACAGGCTAGAATTGGAACCGAAGGCCCATGACAATTAGAACCATCCTAGTGGATGATGAGAAATTGGCGACCCAAGGGTTGCAATTGCGCCTTGAAGCGCATTCGGATGTCGAAGTGGTCGACACCGCATTGAATGGCCGTGAAGCTATTCGGAAGATTAAGACGCACAAGCCCGATTTGGTGTTTCTGGACATTCAGATGCCCGGATTTGACGGTTTTTCCGTGATTCAGGGGTTGATGGAGGTAGAGCCGCCGTTGGTGGTGTTTGTCACCGCTTATTCCGACCATGCCATTCGCGCCTTTGAAGCGCAGGCGGTGGATTATCTGGTTAAGCCGGTGGAACCGGAACGCTTGGCCGACGCTTTGGACCGTGTGCGCCAGCGTTTGAGCGAAAAGCGCGGCGCGGCAGAGGCGGATCGGTTGAAAACCGTGCTGGCCGAAGTGGCGCCCGAAGCGGTGGAAGAATTTGACAGCGAAAGCCCCGCCGAAGCCCCTGCGGCTGATCGTTATGAAAAGATGATCAACATCAAGGATCGCGGCCAGATTTTCCGTGTCGATGTCGATAGCATTGAGCGGATTGACGCGGCGGGCGATTATATGTGCATCTATACCGCCGATAACAGCTTGATTTTGCGTGAAACGATGAAGGATTTGGAAAAACGACTGGACCCGCGCAATTTCCAGCGCGTGCATCGTTCGACCATCGTCAATTTGAGCCAAGTGAAGCAGGTCAAGCCGCACACCAATGGCGAATGTTTCTTGGTGCTGGGCAGCGGCGCGCAAGTGAAGGTAAGCCGCAGTTACCGTGATGTGGTGGCGCGTTTCGTTCACTAAGGCGCAGATTTTGATATAGAGAAAAGGGGGCTGTGGCCCCCTTTTTATGATTGCATATTCCGTTCGCAACTTTGGCACTCATCTACGCTGCAGTTGTCATAATAAGCTATTTCTACAGCTTCATGATCTGAGTCAGTTTTGGCCAATTTGTGGGCGGCAGATATTTCACTGTCGCCGCGGAAGTATGCTCCGGGATGACCATCGCACTCTGAGAGTGCACCCGCTTGTAGGCACATATCTAGCCCGCGCCGATATTGTTCATCTTTCTCTTCGGATAATCTTTTTATTATACTCATCTATTAAAACTCCCTCCCGTGGAAGGGGAAGTGTTTATCAATAGCATTTTCAGGTCAAGTAATGTTCTGTTCTTGAAGCGGTTATAACTGGTGGCCCGTGCGGTCGCGCTTGGTGGCCAAATATTGTTCATTATATTTGTTGGTTGGCAGAGCCAAGGGCAAGCGTTCCAGCACCTTGATCCCTTCTTTCTCGATCCGCGCGACCTTTTCGGGATTGTTGGTCATCAGCCGGATTTCGCGGATGTTCAGCCGTTCGAGCATTTGGCCAGCGATGCTGAAATCGCGCGCTTCGACGGGGAAGCCGAGGCGGAGGTTGGCGTCGACCGTGTCATAGCCTTGGTCTTGCAGGGCATAAGCGCGGAGTTTGTTCACAAGGCCGATTCCGCGCCCTTCTTGGCGCAGATAGAGCAATACGCCCCACGGCGCGTCGGCCATGGCGTGGAGCGCGGCATGGAGTTGCGGGCCGCAGTCGCATTTGAGGCTGCCCAGCACATCGCCGGTTAGGCATTCGCTGTGCAGGCGTACCACAGGCGGCGTGGCATCGCGCTGACCGATGATCAGGGCGACATGGTCCGATGCTTCTTCGGGGGTGCGGAAGGCGATGATTTCGGCTTGTTCGCTGGCCGAGACGGGCAGTCGGGCGCGCGCGGCGATGGCGAGGCGGCGGCTGTCGAGCAGGGCGGCGATATCGTCTGCGTCGCACTGGGTTTCGGCGGCATCATCGCTGGCGGTGCGGACGAAAAAGGCGGGCAGCAGGCCCGCGTGGCGGGCCAAGGTCATGGCGGCAGCGGCGGCGCGGTCGTTGCCGGTTGGCGCGCTGGTGAACGGGCCTTTCATCGGATGCGCCAAGTCGAGCGCCGGATCGGCAATTGCAAAGGCGGCGGCATGATTGGGCGCGGCGGCCCAGATGCGCACGGGGCCGGGGCTGGCGGCGGCGCGTTGGTTGGTCAGTTTCAGCGTGACCGCGCGTTCGCCGGACAGCAAAATATCCGGCGCATCGGCGCTGAAATCGGCCAAAAATTCAGCCAAGGAGAGATCGTCGCTGGATTCAATGGCCAGCAGATCGAGCGCCGGACCATCGCCCGCCGTTATGCGAATGGGCCAGCCGCGCCGCAGCGCGTCCAAGGATCGAGCCGCACGGCGGGCACCATGGTGAATCAAAAATCAAACTCCGTGATCAGCGGGATATGGTCCGATGGCTTTTCCCAACTGCGCGCAGGCTGCACAATGCGGTGGGATTTGGCATTTGGCAACAGATCGGGCGTCACCCACATATGGTCAAGGCGGCGGCCACGGTTGGAGGCGGCCCAATCCTTGGCGCGGTAGCTCCACCACGTATAAAGCGGGGTGGGGGCGGGAATGAAGTGGCGGCCAAGGTCCACCCAATTGGCGGCGGCTTGGAGATGGGCCAGAGCCTCTACCTCTATGGGGGTGTGGCTGACGACATTGAGCAGGGCCTTGTGGCTCCACACATCTTCGGGAAGCGGGGCGATGTTGAAATCACCCGTGATGATATGGGGTGCGTCCAATTCGCGCGACCAGGCGGTCATCCGTTCCAGAAAGTCCAGCTTTTGCCCGAATTTGGGGTTTTCTTCGCGGTTGGGAATGTCGCCGCCCGCGGGAATATAGACATTGTCGAGGCGCTGGCCGGTCGGCAAAGTGACGCCGATATGGCGCGCTTCGCCATTGGCTTGCCAATCATATTTGCGGGCATCGGTCAGCGGGATTTTGCTGATGGTGGCCACGCCATGGTGCATCTTTTGGCCGCTGGTGACGATATGGGTGTAACCAAGGTTGCGAAACATATCGAAAGGGAAGATGCGGCATTCGACCTTGGTTTCTTGCAGGCACAAAATGTCCGGCTGTTCTTCGCGCAGGAATTTTTCGACAATATCGATACGGGCGCGGACGCTGTTGATGTTCCACGAAGCGATGGAGATGCTGGTCATGACATGCCTGTATCGGGGCAAAGGCATCCGTGCAACGAATCTGCATCGGTTGTGATGCAAATTGCGTTGTCGGGGTCAGCAAAGGGGGCGGGGGTGGGGATAAGCGGCCCAGCGAGATAGGCGGGCCCAATATATAACAGATACATTAAACCCCCGTCCCAGGGGCGATGGAACGGGGGTTCAAGGACAGCGTTCGTCACGCTCTTGAAAAGAGGACATCCGCATCACCGGAGTGGGCAACAGGGGGAAACCCGTGTCCGGCGGCGTATTGATGCCTTCTGATGATAGAAGTAGCGGAAGAAATATTACGCCAAGCTGAACATGATGCTGGCCAATAGCCGTTCGTCGACGCCAGCGGCCCGTTGAACGATGTATTTTGAATTTTTTATCAGAAAAATGGCCTGCACTGTTCAGTCAGCGCAGGCCAGCAGAGTTGATGAGCGTCCTTGGCCGCGGCGGGATTAGCGGCCGCGTGTGCGGGGGCGTGGGTCGGTCCAGCGGAAGGCCGAATCGGCCACCGGAACATTGAACCGCGCATTGGTGAGATCGACTCGGGTGCGGTTATTCTGGCTGTCGAGCGCGACCCAGCCGCGCAAACGCAGACCCGCTGGGGCGGCGGCATCGCGGGTGAAGACCATGGTGATGGTGCCATATTCGGGGCGCTTGGGGTCCTTGGCCTCGACACTGATGACATCGCGGCTGCCGGTGTCGACGATGCGGGCATAGCGGGCCAAATCGCGATCAGGATCGAGCAAGGCGGCCAGCGGCGAGTTTTTGACGGGCCAGCGTTGCACTTGCTTGACGTCATAGTCGATCATGGTCAGCGAATTGCCATCGCCCACGATCAACAGCGATACGCCCTTTTGATATTGAAAGCGGATTTTGCCGGGGCGTTTCAGCGTCAACTGGCCGGTCAGGCGCTGGCCGTTGCGGTCGGTTTGGGTGAAATCTGCCGTCATGCTGTTGGTCAGTTTCAGATGTTCTTGCACCGATGTCAGCATGTTGGCGGCGCTGTTATTGCCTTGGGCGATCGCTGGGGTGGGCAGCGTGGCCGCGATGGTGGCTGCGCCAAGGGGAATCAGCGCCCATAGCGCCGCATGGGTCAAAAATTTGCCAGAGAAGATTTTGCCAGTGAAGCTTTTGGAAGAGAAACTTGCTGTCATGGACCTTGGATCCTTTGTCGTTCGGGCCAGTTGTCGCTGGGGCCAGCGGTGCTGCCTGTCGGTGTTGCACTGGTCTTTGCCCGCCATGGCTTGAACCCGTGCTGAACCCCAAAGTTAGGACAGGTTCAACCGATGGCAGGGAAATGGGTTGCAGTCGGGGATGGCGGGGCCTTGTGGTTTTGGGCGTGGATTAAGGAATCTGCCCATATTTATCGACCAACACATCGCGGCGGCCAACATGGTTGGGCGGGCTGATGAGGCCGTCTTCCTCCATCTTTTCGATCAAGCGGGCCGCGCTATTATAGCCGATGCGCAATTGACGTTGAATCCAACTGGTCGAGGCTTTTTGGCTTTCCGCGACCAATTGGCACGCCTTGGCATACATGCGGTCTTCGGCGCTGTCGCCGCCGGTTGGCGCGCCTTCGAGGGCGAAGCCGCCGTCTTCTGGTTCTTCGGTGACGCTTTCGATATAGTCGGGGCGGCCTTGGGCCCGCCAATGGTCGGCCACGCCGCGCACTTCGTCGTCAGACATAAACGGGCCGTGGATACGGGTGAGTTGTTTGCCGCCCGGCACATAGAGCATGTCGCCCTTGCCCAGCAATTGTTCCGCCCCCGCTTCGCCCAAAATGGTGCGGCTGTCGATTTTCGACGTCACATGGAAGCTGATGCGGGTGGGCAGGTTCGCCTTGATGACGCCGGTGATGACGTCGACCGATGGGCGCTGGGTGGCGAGAATCAGGTGGATGCCAGCGGCGCGGGCTTTTTGGGCGAGGCGCTGAATCAGAAACTCAACCTCTTTGCCCGCCGTCATCATCAAATCGGCCAATTCGTCGACGATGACGACAATTTGGGGCAGCGGCTGATAATCCAGCGTTTCTTCTTCGTAGACGGGTTGGCCGGTGTCGGGATCATAGCCGGTTTGGACGCGGCGACCCAATGACTTGCCCTTGGCGAGGGCAGCGCGGACCTTGTCATTATAACCCGCCAAATTGCGGACGGAGAGCGACGACATCATGCGATAGCGGTCCTCCATCTGTTCCACCGCCCATTTCAGGGCGCGGACGGCCTTTTTGGGTTCGGTGACGACAGGGGCCAGCAAATGGGGGATGTCGTCATAGACGCTGAGTTCCAGCATTTTCGGGTCGATCATGATCATTTTAACCTGATCGGGACCCATGCGGAACAAGAGCGAGAGAATCATGGCGTTGAGGCCGACCGACTTACCGGAACCGGTGGTGCCCGCGATCAGCAAATGCGGCATGGGGGCAAGGTCGGCGATCACCGGATCGCCAAAGATATTTTTGCCCAAAATGATCGGCAAAGTGCCCGTTTGTTCTTGGAACAAGGCGCTGGCGATCATTTCGTGGAAGACCACAGATTCGCGGTTGGCATTGGGCAATTCGATGCCGATCACCGTGCGGCCGGGAATGGGCGCGATGCGGGCGGACAGCGCCGACATGTTGCGGGCGATGTCGTCGGCCAAATTGGATACGCGGCTGGCCTTGGTGCCGGGGGCGGGTTCCAATTCATACATGGTGACAACGGGACCGGGCCGAACGGCGGTGATGACGCCCTTGACCTGAAAATCTTCGAGCACCGATTCCAGCAAGCGGGCGTTGCGTTCCAGCGCCGCCTTGTCGATTTGATTGCCGCTGCCCGCAGGGGCCGGGGTGAGCAGGTCGAGGCCCGGAAGCTGATAGTTGGTGAACAGCTCGCTTTGCGGTTTCGGGGCGCTGGTGGCGGGCGCAGGGGCGCTGCGTTCGGCGGGAACGGCGATTTCGGGCGGAGCGCGGTCGACGGGTTCGGCGCGGGGGCGCGGTTTGACGATGCGGTCCGACAGGCGCGGGGCTTCGTCGTCATTATGATCGACAAAGGCTTGTGTTTTGTCGGCGCGCGCTGCGGCGCGGTCGGCGCTGCGGGTGTCATTTTGATCGGCCCAATCATCGTCCGCGCCAAATTGCGGCAGCGCCAAGCGCAGGGCGGCGGCCCAGCCTTTTTCCAGATTGAACGCGCGATAGCCCAGATAAATCCCCATGCCGATGCACAGGAAAATGGCAGAAAAGCGCAATATGGCGGAGGTCGGGTCGCTGATGAGTTGGAAGACGGGCATGATGGCATTGCCCAACACCAAGGCCAAAATGCCGCCAGAGCCGGCGGCGAAGCTGCTGCTGGCGCTGTCGGCTGTCCATAGGTGAAGGCCGATACCCATGCACAAAATGGCGATGAACATTATCACCCATTGCCGTTTCCAGCCGCTTTGGTCCTTTTGCGTCCATAAACGCCATGACATCAGGCCCAACATTGGCAGGAGCAGGAAGCTGCCCAGCCCGCCGATGAACAGCAGGAAAGAGGCCGCCCAAGCGCCGCTGCTGCCCATCCAATTATTGGGATGGCCATTGGCGGCGGTGTTCAGCGCCGCGTCGGTGCTGTCATAGGTGAGCAAGGAGAGCGTGAGGAACAAGGTGAACAAAGCCAGCGCCATTGCGGCGCCAATCACCAAGCTGCGCTTGATGCTTTGACGAAAAACGATGCGCCAATCGGCCTTTTGGGCGACGGGCTTGCGGCTGGCCATGCTGATTTTGGTCCCTGTATATTGAATGGGCCAGATATGCACCGAGGCCGGACGGGGCGTCAAGCACAGCCGCGCAGGCGAATCCGTAATGGGAAGGGAAAAGCCGATATGTGGAGGGGCGGTTGTTCGAACGTTGGACGTGCGGGAGTGGGGACGTGCGGACGTTGGAAGTGGGGGAAGGCTGATGTCATGCTTTTCAATTGCGCGCGGGCAGAGTAGGGCTGGGGGCATGACTGAAGTGCTGCGCAGCGACGTTCTGATTTCCGGTGGTGGGCTGGTGGGCCAAATATTGGCTTTGGCTTTGGCCCGTCATGGATTGTCGTCCCAAATCGTTGATCCCGCCGACCCTGTGGCCACCATTGCGCCCGGTTTTGATGGCCGTGCATCGGCCATTGCCAGCGCGGTGTGGCGTATGTTTGGCGTGCTGGGCATTGCCGAGCGGCTGCGCCCGCATGGATGCGCGATTCATGCCATTAAGGTGAGCGATGGCGGCAAGCCGGGGCAGATTGATTTTGTCACCCCGCCGGAATCGGATGCGCTGGGCACGATGGTGGAAAACCGCCAATTGCGGCTGGCGTTGGCCGATGCGGTGAAGGCCGAGCCGCTAATCAGCCTGAATATGCCCGTGAAAGTGACCGCGCAGAAAAAAGACGCGCATGGCGTGACCTTGGTGTTGGCGGATGGCCGCGAATTGCGCGCGCCCTTGTTGGTGGTGGCCGAGGGACGCCGGTCGCCCACGCGGGATGCCGAGGGTTTTGCCATGGCCCATTGGTCCTATCATCATCACGCCATGATTGGCGCGGTGGTGCATGAGGTGCCGCACCGCGAAGTGGCGCATGAGATTTTTTATGCTGCTGGTCCTTTTGCATTATTGCCCTTGGTCGATGACGAACAGGGACGGCATCGGTCGGCCTTTGTGTGGACGGTGTCGGAAAAAGAAGGCGCGGGCTATGCCAAGTTGGGCGACCGTGGCTTTACCGCCGAATTGGAAAAGCGGGCTGGCGGCATGTTGGGGCGCATGACATTGGCCGCGCCGCGCATGACCTATCCATTGGGATTCCACCACTGCGCCCGCATTGTCGGCGAACGGGTGGTGTTGGTCGGTGATGCCGCCCATGGCATTCACCCGATTGCGGGCCAAGGCTTGAATCTGGGCCTGCGCGATGCGGCGGCACTGGCCGAAGTGCTGGTGGATGCGTCGCGTTTGGGGCTGGATTTGGGCGATGCGGCGATGCTGGAACGCTATCAACGCTGGCGCGGGCTGGATAATATGATGGTGAGCTTGGCGACCGATGGGCTGACGCGCTTGTTTGGCGTGCCCGGTGAAACGGCATCTTTCGTGCGCCGTTTTGGCATGGGCGCGGTGCAGCGGGTGCCGATGCTGAAGCAATTTTTCATGCAGGAAGCGCGCGGGGAATCGGGTGCTTTGCCAAAATTGCTGGCGGGCGACGAAATTTAGGGCTGCGCTGCTCAGTCGTTACCCGTCACCCGCTATGCAGTCCCGTTATTCTTCGGCCGGTGGGGCAGGGAAGCCCGCCGGAAATTGTGGTGCGCTGTCGGTGATACAGACCCATGGGGCCTTGGAATCGACAAAAATATGGGCCGCATATCCGCGAAAGCCGGGGTCATCGTCGAGCAGGCCTGCGGGGACATAGTAAAAATCGCCGGATGAATCGGCGTTGGGAACGGGGCTGCCGCAGGTGGCGCAAAAGCTGGACGACCATGTCGGCTGGTTTGGCGGGTGATAGGTGCGAATCTGATGTTCGCCGCTGATCCAGTGGAAGCTGGATTTTTTGGTGTGAAAGACGGCGTTGCCATCGGTGCCGGACAATTTTCGGCATTTGGAACAATGGCATTGGCCGATCGGCCCAAATTTCCCATCAATCAGGAAACGGATTTGGCCGCATAGGCACGAGCCATGGATTTTTGGTTGCACAGCCGTTCCTTCCCCCAACATCGCTATAGACCGCGAGTGTAACGGGGATGGGGGCTGGCGCAATAAGCGTCGCGCTTATTGCAGCGTGGGGTTGTTGTCGGGGCTGTCGATGCGGCTGAAAAATTGCATCAGTTGGACCAATATTTCGCAGCGGTCGCTGATGGACTGGCTTTCCAGCATCGCTTGTTTGGAGGCGGGGTCAAAGGGGGCGACTTGGGCGATGCCATTGACCAGCATTTCGTCGTCCAGACGGGTGACGGCGTCCCAATCGACCATATAGCCTTGGCGTTCAGCAAAGCGGCGGGCTTCGCGTTCCAAGCTGGCGCGTTCGATGCTGGCGAGTATGTCGTGGGGGCGGTCGGTGGGGTCGAGCTGTGCCTCCACTTGCCGGAACAAGGTGGTGGTTTCCAATTCGCGCAGTACGCGAAAACGCGACACGCCTTCGAGGACGATGTTGAATCGGCCATCCTCTAACGCTTCGACATCGACGATGCGGCCAAGGCAGCCAATGTCATAAAGCGGTGGATGGTCGATGGAGGTGCCCGTGGCGTGTGCATCCGCCGCTTGGGGGCGGGGCTGGATCATGCCAATTTGGCGATCCCTGATCAGCACATCTTGGACCAGCGCGCGGTAGCGGGGTTCAAAAATATGCAGGGGTAATTGCAGGCCGGGGAACAGCACAGCGCCGCTGAGCGGGAAAACCGCAATGCGCTGAATTTGCGAAGACGCTGGTTCTGTCATCCGACCTGCCTATGGAT
Source organism: uncultured Sphingopyxis sp. (assembly GCA_964542975.1). GTDB lineage: Bacteria > Pseudomonadota > Alphaproteobacteria > Sphingomonadales > Sphingomonadaceae > Sphingopyxis. The sequence goes on along the minus strand of CAZIVW010000027.1, from coordinate 1,175 downwards.
TTAGCCGAACAAGATCAAGGATAGGCGGCGGCGCTGGGCCGATACCCATGGGTCTTCGAGTCCCACGGCTTCGAACAAGGCCAGCAATTTGGTGCGGGCGGCGCCGTCTTGCCAATCGCGGTCGGCCGCGATGATGTGCAGCAGATTGTCGGACGCACCATCGCGGTGGCCGACGCCGATTTGCGCGGCGGCCAGATCGAAGCGCGCTTGATGGTCGGCGGGGTTGGCGGCGACGGCGGCCTCGAAGGCGGCGAGTTCGCTGGTGTCGGGGGCGTTGGCGGCCAGTTCGACCGCGCTGCGCGCCTGTGCGATGGCAGGGCTGGCTTGCAGCGCCTCTGGCACCGAGGCGAGGGCTTCGCTGGCGGCGTCGACTTCGCCAGCGCCAACAAGGGCGCGAATCAGGCCCGAGTGCACGGCGGCATTGTCATCGGCGAGCCCCGCTTCGATGATTTGCGCGAACAGGCCGATGGCTTGTGGGAAATCATGGGCGGCCAAGGCGGCTTCGCCGGCTTCGATTAAGGGGGCGAGTTCGACCGCGCGGGCGGAGGCGTCGCTTTCGATGGGGAGTTGGCCCAAAATTTGGTCCAGCATTTGTTTGAGCTGGCTTTCGGTGCGCGCGTTGGTGAGGTTGGCCACCGGCTGACCTTGGAAAATGGCATAGACGGTGGGGATGGACTGCACCTGAAATTGGCTGGCGATGAAGCCATTGGCGTCAACATCAACCTTGACCAGCAGAACGCCTTTGTCGGCATAATCGGCGGCAACCTTGTCCAGCACGGGGCCGAGTTGTTTGCAGGGGCCGCACCATTCGGCCCAAAAATCCAAGATGACCAATTTGGACATCGATGGTTCGACGACATCACGGCGGAAGGCCTCAACGGCTTCTTTTTCAGCGGGGTTCAGGCCCAACGTTGCCACGGCGATATGCTCCTTCATTTTCCATCACAGGCTTGGCGCGATTATGCGGCCCTTATGTTGATTTGCCTATGTGGGAATAAGTTGGAGAATGCCAAGCCTTGAAAAAATTGAAAAGAAAAATGCATTTTGTGCTTGCCGCTGTCGGGCAGCACTGTTAGTGGGCCGCTCACCCGATGACGCCACACAGTGTCATCTGCCAGGAAGCGGGCGTAGCTCAGGGGTAGAGCACAACCTTGCCAAGGTTGGGGTCGAGGGTT
>CAZIVW010000026.1:0-40008 GCA_964542975.1 uncultured Sphingopyxis sp. | reverse complement strand
GAGACTTGGAGCGGGTAACGGGAATCGAACCCGTCTAGCTAGCTTGGAAGGCTAGAGCATTACCACTATGCTATACCCGCTGCGCCAAGGTCTCGGCAGTTGCCATTTTGCTGCCGTGTCGTCAAGCCTGATGCGCAGGAATTTTCCGGCGCGATTGAGAACATCTTGGCAACATGCTAGGATAATGTCGTGATAAAGGCCGATCATCCCGACGATGCTGTTGAAAATGGCCCAGAGGCTTGGTCAGACCATGGCGATGCCGATGATTTTGCACCCTTTATCCGCAAGATCATCCATGTCGACATGGATGCCTTTTTTGCGTCCGTCGAACAGCGTGACAACCCAGCCCTGCGCGGAAAAGCGGTGGCGGTTGGCGGCGGCGGCAAGCGCGGCGTGGTGGCGGCGGCTTCTTATGAGGCGCGCAAATTTGGTGTGCGATCGGCCATGTCTGGCACATTGGCGCGCCAAAAATGCCCTGACCTGATCTTCGTGCCACCGCGCTTTGACGCCTATCGCGCGATTTCCCACCAAATTCGCGCAATTTTTCACGAATATGCCGATGAGGTTGAGCCTTTGTCGCTGGACGAGGCCTATTTGGATGTCAGCCGTGACAAAATGGGTATTGGCAGCGCGACGGCCACCGCGCGCCTCATCCGGCGGCGGATTTTTGATGAAACCGGCCTGACCGCCTCCGCCGGTGTGAGCTATAATAAATTCATAGCCAAATTGGCGTCTGACCAAAATAAGCCCGATGGGCTGACCGTCATTGCACCGGGACGCGGCGCGGCCTTTGTGCAGACGCTGCCGCTGCGCCGCTATCATGGCATTGGTCCCGTCACCGCCCGCAAGATGGAGGATTTGGGCCTGTTAACCGGCGCGGATCTGGCCGCAAAATCCCGCGAATGGCTGGCCGAGCATTTTGGCAACAGCGCGGATTGGTTGTTTCATTTGGCGCGCGGCATCGATCACCGCCGCGTCAAGTCTGACCGCCCGATGAAGTCATTGGGCGGTGAACGCACCTTTCCCCATGACTTGCGCCACGACGCGTCCATCCGCGATGCCTTGGAACATATATGCGCCATTGTGTGGAGCCGCGCGGAAAAAGCCGGTGCCAAGGGCCGCACCGTCACGCTAAAAATGCGCTATGGGGATTTTCAGACCATCACCCGCGCCAAAACCTTGGCAGCCCCCATAGCGGACGGGGCCAGCTTGCTTGATGTTGGGACCCAGATTTTGGACGGCCTGCTGCCCGCCGAGCGCGGCATTCGCTTGATCGGCATCACGCTTAGCAAATTTGACGATGGCGCAGCGCATGGCACAAAAAAAGAGGAGGAAGCCGATGCACCGCCCCCTCCCCGCGATTTGTTCAGCCTGCTTTAGGCCCGCTTAATTGGCGGGACCGAATTTGCGTTCCTTGGTGGCGGTGAAGCGGATGTCGGGGTTGCGCTGCATCACATAATTTACTTCCCACGCATCCTTGGCCATGAACACGGGCGCACCGTCACGGTCATGTGCCGACGCGCCGCGATTGTCCGACTGAAATTGCTTCAGCTTATTGGCGTCATCACAAGCCACCCAGCGGGCCGTGTCCCAAGGCGATGCCTCTAGGCGCGCTTCCACCTTATATTCCGCGTCCAAACGGCTGATCAGCACTTCCAACTGCAATTGGCCGACCACGCCGACAATCATATTGCTGCCGATTTCGGGATAGAAGACCTGAATAATGCCTTCTTCGGCCATATCGTCCAACGCTTTGCGCAGTTGCTTGGTCTTGGTCGGGTCCACCAAGGCCACACGGCGCAACAATTCCGGCGCGAAATTCGGCAAGCCGGTGATCCTAATGTCGGTGCGTTCCGACAAAGTATCACCCACGCGCAACGTGCCATGGTTGGGAATACCGATGATATCGCCGGGCCATGCTTCCTCGGCCATTTCGCGGTCTTGGGCAAGGAACAGCATCGGGCGGCTGATCGCAATCGCCTTGCCCGTTCCGCCTTGGGTCAGGCGCATACCGCGTTCAAACTTGCCCGAACACACGCGCATGAAGGCAATACGGTCACGGTGGGCGGGGTTCATATTCGCCTGAATTTTAAAGACAAAACCGGTAACGGCCTTGTCATCAGGGTCAATCGGCGCGGGTTCGGCGGGCTGTTTGCCCGGCCCCGGTGCATGATTGGCCAGACCCGCCAGCAAATCGATAATGCCAAATTCTTTCAACGCGGAGCCAAAGAAAACCGGCGTCTGGTCGCCGTTGCGATAAGCATCCACATCAAAGGCGCCATAAGCAGCAGCAAGGTCGGTTTCCTCGCGCAAATGGTCCAAAGCCCGATCACTCAGCAATTCCGCCAGCTTGGGATCATCCAGACCCGACACGGCTATGCGATCCCCTTCATAGCTATGCTGCGGATTGTCGCCGGGGATCATCAACGCCGGATCGACCAGATCATAAATACCTTCGAACAAGCCGCCCATGCCGACGGGCCAGTTCATCGGCACAACGTCCAACGCCAAACGGTCCGCCACTTCGTCCATCAGTTCAAAGGCCGCCTGACCTTCGCGGTCGACCTTGTTGATGAAGGTGATGATCGGCACGTTGCGCAAGCGGCAAACCTCGAACAGCTTCAACGTTTGCGGTTCGATGCCCTTGGCGGCGTCAATCACCATCACCGCGCTGTCGACGGCGGTCAGCGTGCGATAAGTATCTTCGCTAAAATCTTCGTGGCCCGGTGTGTCGAGCAGGTTGAACATCAAGCCCGCATGTTCAAAGGTCATCACCGATGATGTGACAGAAATGCCGCGCTGTTGTTCAATCTTCATCCAGTCGGAACGGGCGCGGCGCGCTTGGCCGCGCGCTTTCACTTCGCCCGCCATATGAATAGCCCCACCCGCGACCAATAATTTTTCGGTCAGCGTGGTTTTACCCGCGTCAGGGTGGGAAATAATAGCAAAGGTGCGGCGATCAGGACGGTTCATGGACATGGCGCGGGCGGTTAGCATTAAGCAGCCCTTGTGGAAAGGCTTTGGCGTCAAACCTTATTCGAATCTGGGGCCACCAGAATCATTGGCCTCATTTTAGCGTTCCGCACGCTTGACGCTTGCGCTGTTCTGGCGAATGCGCCAAGGTTTACGTAAACGTAAAGCATTGTGAATGAGCGAGAGGGAAAATATACCAATGACTGACCTGCCCAGCTTTGCCAGCATCAAGCTGGAATGCACCGACAATGTCGCGCGCATCACCTTGAACCGGCCAGAGCGTTTGAACAGCATGGCCCCCGATATGGCCGACGATATTCGCGCAGCGTTGGACTGGCTACCCGCCGTTGGCGCGCGCGCCTTGTTGATTACGGGCGAAGGCCGTGGTTTTTGCTCTGGCGCCGATTTGTCGGGCGACCGCAGCGGCGGCGGATCGGCGGTCGGCGGTGGCTCCAACAGCCGCAAAGCGCTGCGTAACCATTATAACCCCATGTTGTTGGCACTGGCCAATTTGGACATTCCGGTTGTCGTCGCGGTCAATGGCCCTGCGGCGGGCGTCGGCTGCAGCTTTGGCCTGTCCGGCGACTTCACCTTGGCGGGCAAAAGCGCTTATTTCCTGCAAGCCTTTGTCAATATTGGCTTGGTTCCCGATGGGGGTTCGTCGTGGATCTTGCCGCGCCTGATCGGCCTGCCGCGCGCCACGCAAATGATGATGCTGGGCGAAAAAATTTCGGCCGAGCAAGCCGAACAATGGGGCCTGATCTACAAAGCGGTGGATGATGATGCGTTGATCACGGAAGCACAGGCGCTGGCCCAACGCTTGGCCAACGGCCCCACAGTGGCGCTGGGCACCATGCGCAAAGTGCTGCGGGACGGTTTGTCGCAAAGCTATTCGCAAACACTGGATGCCGAAGCCCAAGGCCAGTTCACCGCCGGCAATAGCGCCGACGCGATGGAAGGCATTATGGCCTTTATGCAAAAGCGTAAAACCGCATTTACCGGTAAATAAGCCACGAAAATTTGCTGAACAGGCGCAACCTCTGCGCCTGTCATCGGTATGGATGATGTCACAGCTAGGCTGATCGGCGAATCCCTTGCCCCCTGCCCCGGCCGCCCATGCGGCGGGGCATTTTTCTGACCTTCTACAACAGGACTATCTGCCCTTTTACGCCATAGCGGGCCGCCCCCAGCCTAGGGTCCGCCCCCTAAGCCGCTTCTTGGTCGCCAAGGACCTTTTTATAAATGCTGTTGCGGGGCCGGTTGCACAGACGCTCCACCATCGGGACGAAAAATTCGACCGGCAATGTATCATAATCCGGATCAAAAGCGGGCTGATCATATTCCGCACAGAAAAATTTGCACGCCTCGGCATAAGGATGGTCGGCAAATTGGTCCCGCATATCGCGGTCCAAGCCCAGATAATGAAAGAAATAATGGCCCTGAAAAATTCCGTGGTGCTGCACAATCCACAAATTTTCTTCGGATAAAAAGGGTTTCAAAATCGCCGCCGCAATGTCGGGGTGATTAAAGGCCCCCAGCGTATCGCCAATGTCGTGCAGCAAGGCCATCACCACATATTCTTCGTCGCGGCCATCCCGATAGGCCCGAGTCGCCGTTTGCAAACAATGGGTCAGACGATCGACGGGAAAGCCGCCATAATCCCCCGCCAGCAAATTTAAATGCTGCAGGATGCGGGCGGCATTACCGCCAGAAAATTCCTTCTGTTCGCTCGCGATAATATCCCAATCTTGCTGGGTCGATTCGCTCATGGCGCGAAAGGTCGCGCGGGGTTCATGCCCTGTGGCAGTCGTCGGCCTGTCCATCACCACTCTCCCATTCTATTTCTGGCCCATTTTAATTTTGGCCCATTTCATTTTTTGCCGTTTCTTTTTTGACAACCTATGCCGATTCGTACCAACTGCCAAGCATGGGACAGTCGCCCAATCTGTGCCCAGAAAGCCTCAGCGGGCATCAGATATATTTATCTCTGCCTCAACGGTTGAATTGGCCGCCATTTTCGCACACTAGTCAGCCCATGCTTTCGCAAAAAACCCGTTATACCATTCGTGCGTTCCAGCACCTTGCCGACCATTGGGGCAAAGGTCAGGTCCAATTGGCCGACATTGCGGACGCCCAAAATATTCCGCCCAAATTTTTAACGGTGATTTTGTCGGAAATGTCCCGCGAAGGCTTGCTCATTTCCCAGCGTGGCCGCGACGGCGGCTATCAATTGGCCCTGCCGCCCGTGGACATCAGCTATGGCGATTTGGTGCGCCTGACACGCGGTTCGCTGGCCTTGGTGCCCTGCGCGGCTCGCAATGCCTATGAAAGCTGCAAAAACTGCCTGCCAGAGGCCGAATGCCGTATGCGCAGCCTGATGCTCAAGGTTCGCGACGACACCGCCGCCATTTTGGACGGCATCAGCCTGGCCGATGCGATCGACATGCAGCCCCTCTTCCCAGCCAATGATGATGAGACCGCGTCCTAAGATATTTCTGGGCAAAAATTTCTGCGTGGGCGTATCTTATACCGCCGACATATAATCGCAGCGCAGCAACCCACCGTAGCACCGCGAAATGCCACGTCAAAAATCCGCGCCAAACCGACATGCTGCGCGCTGGCTGATCTGCTGTAATGTTCAGGAAAAGAAATGGTGGAGCCTAGCGGGATCGAACCGCTGACCTCTTGCATGCCATGCAAGCGCTCTCCCAGCTGAGCTAAGGCCCCACGCCATTTTCAACCGGACCGCACTGGGTTACTGCGTCCGTGGCGCTGCAATTAGCAGGCTATTTCATTGATGCAAGAGGGGTTTAGCCAGTTTTTTCATTTTTTTTAAAATATCCCCCATCTCACGCCGTCCTGCACCGCTATTCCATCATGACAGGTCCAGAAAAACCAATCCTCTGACCCAGCCAGCGCGGCATATATACCGCTAATGCCGGCCACCGCGCCCCGCACAGCCCAATAACCGGCACAGCCCAATATGACGCGCAGACAAACAGGACGCACAACCGATCTGCCAGCAACGATCCCCAAATGATGCCCAACACCAAGATGGGCCGCATAAATTTTCGACGATTAAAAGGAAGAAAGGAAAATGGTGGAGCCTAGCGGGATCGAACCGCTGACCTCTTGCATGCCATGCAAGCGCTCTCCCAGCTGAGCTAAGGCCCCATGCCATTTTCATCGAACCACGCAATTTTGCCTTGGTTCCACAGCCGATCATGCTGGGTTGCTATGATCGGGACGCCGCCTTTAACAGGCTGGCTTGGTGATGCAAGGGCCAAACGCAACTTTGCTGCATTTTTTGGCCCTTGCGCCAAAATTCATCCCAAAAGCCGGTTCGAAAACTCAGCTTTCGATTTCGACATCATCGTCGCCGGTGGCCACGCCCAAATCGTCGTCGCCGCCCAGATCCACGTCATTGTCCGGCGAATCGCTGTCTTCATCGACGTCGACGTCCAGATCCAAATCATCATCGGCGTCAGTATCTGCCGCATCTTTGCCGACCTTCACAACCTGCTCAAACGGCATGGGTTGCTTGGACTTCAGGACCGATTCCGGCATCCATGCATAGCCGCAGCTGATGCAGCTTACAGGATCTTCCTTGGTCAGATCATAAAAGCGCGTTGCGCATTTCGGGCAGCTACGCTTTGTGCCCCATTCAGCCTTAACCATAACAGCCTCGTTTTTCCGAAAAGTCGGGTGAAAATTCATCACGACAAGAACGGCAGCAAAACACTATCCGTTAAATCGGCGTGCGCCTTGCCAGATTGTCGAGCCGCTGTCAAAAGCCGCTCGTCATGATCGAACATCCTATTTCCCCTCGCCGCTTTTCCACCGCCCCTGCCCTGACGGGTCAGATCACCATTCCTGGTGACAAGAGCATATCGCATCGCTCGCTGATGTTAAGCGCTCTTTCGGTCGGGGAAAGCCGTGTCACCGGCTTGCTCGAAGGGCATGACGTGCTGGCCACCGCCGACGCCATGCGGGCGATGGGCGCGCAGATCACCCGCCAAGACAATGGCGAATGGGTCATTCACGGCGTTGGGGTGGGCAGCTTGCTGCAACCCGAAAAGGCGCTGGAAATGGGCAATAGCGGGACATCGACCCGCCTGCTGATGGGCTTGGTCGCGACCCATCCGATTCATGTCACCTTTACGGGCGATGCCAGCCTGTCCAGCCGCCCGATGGGCCGTGTCATCGACCCGCTGTCGCAAATGGGCGCAGAATTTTCTTCCAGCCGCGGTGGCCGCTTGCCCTTGATGGTGCGCGGCATCGCCCCGGCTGTGCCGCTATCCTATCGCCTGCCCATGGCCTCGGCGCAGGTCAAAAGCGCGATTCTGCTGGCGGGCCTCAACACCCCCGGCATCACCGAAGTCATCGAACCCATCCCCACCCGCGATCATAGCGAGCGCATGTTGCGCGGTTTTGGTGCGGATTTGACGGTCGATATCGCGGACGACGGCAGCCGCATCATTCGTCTGCGCGGCGAGGCCGAGTTGAAACCCCAAAATATTGTCGTGCCGGGCGACCCATCCTCCGCCGCTTTCTTCATCGTCGCAGCGCTGATCGTGCCGGGGTCCGATATCATCATCACCAATGTCGGCCTGAATGAAACCCGCGCTGGGATCGTCACCGTCTTGCGCCAAATGGGCGGCCATATCGAAGAATTAAACCCGCGCGAGGTCGGCGGCGAACCGGTCGCGGACCTGCATGTCAAACATAGCCTGCTCACTGGTATCGACGTCGATCCGGCGCTGGCCCCCAGCATGATCGACGAATTTCCGGTCCTGTTCATCGCCGCCGCCATGGCCCAAGGCACCACCATCACCACCGGCCTTGATGAATTACGGGTCAAAGAAAGCGACCGTTTGGCGGTCATGGCCACCGGTCTTGCGGCCATTGGCGTCACCGTACGCGAAAGCGAAGATGGCCTCAGCATCGACGGCAGCGGCGGCGAATTGCTGGCTGGCGGCGCGACCATTGCCGGCCATTTGGACCACCGCATTTGCATGAGCTTCGCCATCGCGGGGCTGGTATCCAAACAAGCCGTCACCATCGACGATATGACCCCCGTCGGCACCAGCTTCCCCAATTTCGAAGACCTGCTGTCCGGTCTTCAGCAATGACCTCAGCAGGCAACCCCAGCACGCCTGCGGCTAGCGGCCCGATCATCGCCGTCGATGGCCCCACCGCATCGGGCAAAGGCACCATCGCGCGGCAATTGGCGGCGCATTTCGGCTTGCCCTATTTGGACACCGGCCTGCTCTATCGCGCGGTGGGCTATCAGCTTGCGCAAAATGGCGGCGACGCCAGCCGCGCCGCCGACGCGCTGGCCGCCTGTCAATTCGACGACGCCCTGCTGGACCATCCCGATTTGCGGCTGGAAAGCAGCGGTGCCTTGGCCAGTCAGGTGTCCGTCCATCCGCAAGTTCGCGCCGCTCTTTTTGACCGACAGGTGGATTTCGCGAATCAAGCAGGCGGCGCCGTCTTGGATGGCCGCGACATTGGCACGGTCATCGCGCCCCATGCGGACGCCAAATTATTCATCACCGCACGGCCCGATGTGCGCGCCCAGCGCCGCCACAGCGAAATGGCCCAGCGCGGCATCACCCTTGCCTATCAAGACGTGCTAGCCGACATCCGCGCCCGCGACGCCCGCGACACGGACCGCAAAGACGCCCCACTAACCCAAGCGCCCGATGCCATGTTGCTGGACAATAGCGATATGTCGCGGGACGAAGCGCTGGCGGCGGCCATTGCTTTTGTCCGCAGCAAAATTGCGGCCGACAAAATCGCCGACCGCTAAGCCCATATCAGGCGCATCCTGTTATCAAGCGACCTGACCAAGCCCCACAGCGGCTTCCTTGTCGGTTGGAATGACCGCGACGGAGCAAAACACACAAGTCTCGCCCACGCCCTTCAGCAATTCCTGCTGCACAGGGCCAAATTCCTCGCGCCGATTGGTGCGCAGCCAGCAGCTTTCCGAAATGGCGATGCCATTAATCTGGGCACAGCTTTCAAGGCGCGAGGCCATATTCACTGTTTCGCCCCAATAATCATAGGCCATGCGCGTCGCGCCAATCACCCCGCCGACCACCGGCCCGCTGTGAATACCAATGCGCAGGCCCAATTCGACCCCCGCAATCCGGCGCAATTCGGGCACAATCGTCAGCACATCTTGCGCAAAGGCAATGGCGGCATCTGCGCTATTTTTGGCGGGCACATTCCCGCCCGCCATCGCCAAATATCCATCGCCAATCGTCTTGACCTTTTCCACGCCATGCCGCGCGGCACATTGGTCGGCATGGTGAAAGAAACAGTTCAGCACATCAACCAAATGGCCCGGCGACATCCGCTTGGTCAGCGCCGTAAACCCAGCCATATCGATGAAAATGACGCTCGCATCGGCAAAGCTGTCCGCCACCACATGCCCGCCCCTGATGCGCTCTACCGCCCCTGACGGCAGCATATTATACAGCATTTCCTCATTATGATGGCGCTCCACCTCCAGCGCCTGCGACAATTGGAACGCCGCACGGCTGGTGCGCTCAATCGCCATATTGATCGCCAACATGATGGTCGCGCCCGACACATAGCTGAGCAACGCGTAATAAAGCCCCGCCCCATGGCTTTGCAGCGGAACGACGGTGAACAAAAACATGCACAAGTCCAGCACCAGCCACAGCAAAAATGTCTTGGGCCGCCCCGCCAGCACAACAGCGGCAAAGGCGCTGATCGCCAGCCGGTTCATCACGCCCACCGCGTGCATTTCCTGTTCCTGCATAATCAGTTCGTCGAACAGGATTAAATTGACCCGCCCCAACAGGAAAACCAGCAACAACAAGGCGGTAAAATCAATATGGGGCCGCGCCAAATATCCATCCCAAAAGGTCAGGCAAATATAGGCCCCGCTAATCAACAGCATGAAACCGAATAATATGGCCAAGCTGACCATATCCTCCGGCGACACAAATAAGGGATTCACAATGCTATAGGCCAGCGACACCAGCATGAACATCACGCCATATAAGCGCACAAAGGGCAGCCGATATTGGCGCGCGGTTGTCTGAAACCGCTGCTCCACCGCCGGATCATCAAAGCGGCTCAAGCCAAATACACTCATGCTTACCCCCTGCGCCCATCACTAGCGGTACGGCGATGGCGACCCCATGCCGCTCGTCCCAGTGGCGCTAGCCCATCATCAATATGCTATAATTGTAAACAAACCGAAACCATCAGGCCGTGCGCCAGATCACTGCCCAGCATGGCGACAAGGCCCGTCATGCCCCAAAATCGCTATTTTCTTGCTATTCCCCCCCATCAAAACTATAGGCGGCGCGTTCGTCGGACCATGGTCTGGCTGCTAATGCTATGGAATATGGCCTTATCTGGCCATGTCGCGGCTATGTTTTTCACATGGTTTTGCTGAAATTTCCGTTGCTTATCGCATGCCGTCCGCTGTGGACCGAAGAATGTTTTATCCGCAATTCGGCGGGTAAGACGGTATCGGCCAAAAGACCAGCGGAACCAACCGCTTGGCCGGAACAAATGAAGTAAGGATAACCCACATGGCCTCAACGGCATTTCCGACACGCGACGATTTCGCCGCGATGCTCGATGACTCGTTGGGCGGTGCAGACGGCGGCTTTGAAGGTCGCGTCGTAAAAGGCACTGTCACCAACATCGAAAATGATCTGGCAGTAATCGACATTGGCTTGAAGAGCGAAGGCCGCGTGCCGCTTCGCGAATTCGCCATGCCCGGCCAGAAAGCTGACATCAAGGTTGGCGACGAAGTCGAAGTTTATGTCGACCGCGTCGAAAACGCCAACGGTGAAACCATGCTGTCGCGCGACCGTGCTCGCCGCGAAGCCGCTTGGGACCGTCTGGAAGAAGAATTCAACAAAGAAACGCGCGTTGAAGGCGTTATCTTTGGCCGCGTTAAGGGTGGCTTCACCGTTGACCTCGGCGGCGCCGTGGCCTTCTTGCCTGGCAGCCAAGTCGACATCCGCCCTGTGCGCGACGTTGCTCCGTTGATGGATCTGCCACAGCCGTTCCAAATCCTGAAGATGGACCGTCGCCGTGGTAACATCGTGGTTTCGCGTCGTGCGATCCTCGAAGAAACCCGTGCAGAACAGCGTTCGGGCCTGATCCAGAATCTGGAAGAAGGTCAGATCATCGAAGGCGCCGTTAAGAACATCACCGATTATGGTGCGTTCGTTGACCTCGGCGGCATCGACGGCCTGCTGCACGTCACCGACATGAGCTACAAGCGCGTGAACCACCCAAGCGAAGTCATCAACATTGGTGACACCGTGAAGGTTCAGATCATCCGCATCAACCGCGACACGCAGCGTATCTCGCTGGGCATGAAGCAGTTGGAAAGCGATCCTTGGGAAGGCGTTGCCGCCAAATATCCAATGGGTGCGAAGCTGTCGGGCACCGTCACGAACATCACCGACTATGGTGCATTCGTGGAACTGGAACCCGGCATCGAAGGTCTGGTTCACGTCAGCGAAATGTCGTGGGTCAAGAAGAACGTTCACCCTGGCAAGATCGTTTCGACCAGCCAAGAAGTCGATGTTATCGTTCTGGAAGTCGACAGCGACAAGCGCCGCATCTCGCTGGGCCTGAAGCAAGCTCAATCGAACCCATGGGGCGCCTTCGCGGACGCACACCCAGTTGGTTCGGTGGTCGAAGGCGAAGTCAAGAACGCAACCGAATTCGGTCTGTTCGTTGGCCTGCCTGGCGACGTGGACGGCATGGTTCACATGTCGGACATCGCTTGGGGCATTTCGGGTGAAGAAGCACTTCACCTGCACCGCAAGGGCGAAAATGTACAGGTTGTGGTCCTCGACGTGGACGTCGAAAAGGAACGCATCAGCCTGGGCATCAAGCAACTCGAAAAGGGTGCACCCGCTGTTGGCGCTGCAACCACCACCAGCACGCTGAAGAAGAACGAAACCACCACGGTTACCGTTCTGGAAGTTCGCGACAATGGTCTCGAAGTTCAAGCTGGCGAAGATGGTGCAACCGGCTTCATCAAGCGCGCCGATCTGGGCCGCGACCGCGACGAGCAACGCCCCGAGCGTTACCAAGTTGGTCAGAAGTTCGACGCTCTGGTCATCGGTTTCGACCGTTCGAAGAAGCCAAGCTTCTCGATCAAGGCTCTGCAAATTGCAGAAGAAAAAGAAGCTGTGGCCCAATATGGTTCGTCGGATTCGGGTGCATCGCTGGGCGACATCCTCGGCGAAGCTTTGAAGGCAACCAAGAAGGACTAATTCCTTCGCGCCTCGAAACGCTTAAGAAAGGCCCGCGCAGCTTCGCTACGCGGGCCTTTTTCTTTAGGTTACAGAATTTTGCGATCAGTTTTATTTTGCGCTTGTCATAAATCGTGATAGCCCTACCCTTTATCTGGAAGGGGAAACGAACAGATGAAGAAAACAAAGCAATATTTTGTTTTCCACTCTGTCCGTAAGATAAGGGGAACATGATGATCCGGTCTGAACTGGTTCAAAAAATAGCAAATGAAAACAGCGACCTGCGCCTCGAAGAAGTCGAAACCATTGTCGACACTTTCTTCGATTCCATCGTTGAACAACTTGCTGAAGGCGGCCGCGTTGAATTGCGTGGTTTTGGTGCCTTTTCCACCCGTGCTCGCGAATCACGGACGGGTCGCAACCCGCGCACCGGCGAATCCGTCGATGTCGACGCTAAAAAAGTACCCTATTTCAAACCCGGTAAGGAAATGCGTGAACGCTTAAACGACAGCGTATAACGGCATTTTCCAACCCATCATGCACAATTTCATTGGCGGCACCCCGTGTCGCCAACGCATGACATTATCATCTGCTGATGCGCCAAATTGCCCCGTAAGTCCGCCATTATCCATCCCTCCCATATGGCGGGAATTGGAACGAAGCGTGACAATGGAAATGGCGCTCGCTTGGGTCTGGCCTAAGACGCCGCGAAAACGCCCCGCAAAATACGCAAAACTCGCATAGCAAGCCATGGGCGAATGATTTTCCGCCCGTCCTAGCGCCCGTCAAAACGCCCGCCTGCCGCATCAACCCATCCGGCCGACTTGCCGCCGCGCGATCATTGCTTCAGTCGATATCCCGTGCGGAACACCCAAAATATAGCCGTCAGACAAAGCATCAGGAACAGGCCCACCGCCACCATGCTGGCCCATGGCGAGACATCGCCCTGCCCAAAAAAGGTCCAGCGAAACCCGCTAATCAAATAGACCACCGGATTGAACAGCGCCACGCTGCGCCAAAAAGGCGGCAGCATATCAATCGAGTAAAATGCCCCGCCCAAAAAGGTCAGCGGATAAACGATCAGCATCGGCACCACTTGCAACTGCTCGAAACTTTGCGCCCACAGGCCGATAATGAAGCCAAACAGACACAAGGTCACGGCCAGCAACAGCATGAACGCCACCATCGCCACCGGATGCACCACGGTCACATCGACAAAGAAATGGGCCGTGCCAAAAATAATCGCGCCAATCAGCACCGCTTTGGTCGCCGCCGCGCCCACATAGGCCATCAACAATTCCGTCGCCGACAGCGGCGCCGACAGCATTTCGTAAATCGTGCCCGTCCATTTCGGCATATAAATGCCGAAACTGGCGTTGCTAATTCCCTCGCTGAACATCGTCAGCATCATCAAGCCGGGCACAATGAAGGCCCCATAAGGCACCCCGCTGATATCCGACATTCGGCTGCCAATCGCCGATCCAAACACAATGAAATAAAGCGCGGTGGTGACCACTGGCAGCATCAAGCTTGTCCAAAATGTGCGCCCAAAACGCGCCATTTCAAAAGCGTAAATGGCAGATATTCCACGAAAATTCATCACCATCACGCATCATCCCCGTGGCGGTCTTGATGCACCAAGCCGACAAAAATATCCTCCAACGAGCTTTGGCTGGTATGCAAATCCTTAAACGCCAGCCCCATGTCGCTCATCTGGCGCAGCAAGGACGGAACGCCCGTCGCCTCTGCCTGACTGTCAAAATCATAAATCAGCTCATAACCTCCGCCGCCCAGCCGCAGATTCCACGCGGCCAATGCAGCGGGCACCGCGTCCAGCGGCTCCGCCAAATTCAGGGTCAGCGTCTTGCGCCCCAATTTCTGCATCAACGCCTGTTTCTCTTCGACCAATATCAGTTTGCCGCCGGTAATCACGCCGACACGGTCGGCCATTTCCTCGGCCTCTTCGATATAATGGGTGGTCAGAATAATCGTCACCCCGCGTTCGCGCAGGCGGTGGACCATCGCCCACATATCGCGGCGCAATTCCACATCGACGCCCGCCGTTGGCTCGTCCAAAAATAAAATATCCGGTTCATGGCTCAACGCCTTGGCGATCATTACGCGGCGCTTCATGCCCCCCGACAATTCCATCATCTTGGCATTGCGCTTGTCCCACAAGGACAGGTCTTTCAGCAATTGCTCAATATAAACAGGGTCTTTGGGTTTTCCAAACAGACCGCGCGAGAAATTCACCGTGACGATCACCCGTTCAAAGGCGTCGGTCAGCAATTCCTGCGGCACCAGTCCAATCATGCTGCGCGCGGCGCGAAATTCTTTTTGATGATCGTGGCCGCCCACCAAAACCTGTCCCTCGCTGGGCGTCACGATTCCGCAGCAAATGCCAATCAGGCTGGACTTCCCTGCCCCATTTGGTCCCAACAGCGCGAAAATCTCACCCTTTCGGATCTGCAAATTGACGTCATCCAAGGCGCGGTGCCCACCAGCATAACGCTTCCCCAGCCCGCGAATGTCGAGAATATGATCCATCCCCCTGCTGTAACCGCCCAATAGATTCCCCGAAAGGGCCATTGTTCACGAACATCGGCTGCGAAAATATTTTTCCGTCATTTCAGCTTTATCGGTCTTGGCCAATGAAAACTTCCTGCCTATAACGCCCCTCGGTGTGCGGGCGTGGCGGAATGGTAGACGCAACGGACTTAAACCAAATTGAGTGCTCGGCGGGAAATCGCCGAAGTAGAACTGCTCAAATTCGGGGAAGCCTTTCAACTGGTAATCCCGAGCCAAGCCGCAGGAAACTGCGGAAGGTGTAGAGACTAGACGGGCAGCACCTAAACCTGATGGGCAACCAACAGGCATGGTGAAGGGATAGTCCAGACCCCAAACGCTGGTTTCGGCCAGCGGCGGCGAAAGCCGTAGATGGTAAGAAAATCCGTCGGGCTCTGCCCGTGGGGGTTCGAGTCCCCCCGCCCGCACCACCACCAACATGATCCGCAAAATATCATCGCCATCCCAACCTTCACCAATGGGATCAGCGAAAGCAGGCGAAGGCAGGCGAAAACGCCCCCCCGTCAGGCCAGTTGAAGATCGCTGACTACATTGCCCCGCAATTGATCAAATTCCGCGGCAATCAACCGCGCATAGGGCAAGGCATAAGCGGGCAAAATCAGCCTATCCTGCTGCCACATCACCAAACCATGCACTTCATATTTCACCAGCGCATCCCGCGCGGAATATAGCATAGACTGCGGAATTTTCGCGCCGCCCTGACACAGGATAGCGCGAATAATCTCCCCGCGCTGCTGGTCCGCCGCGCTGATCGCCACGCCGCGTTCGGCGGCCCAGCCCCCCTCATTCACGCGGTCGCGATAGACACCAGCACGCTTTTCATTCTGGCAAATCAGATTGGGAAATTGGCTGATCGCGCTCGCCCCAAAACCAATTAAGATATCGCTGTCATCTTCGGTAAATCCTTGGAAATTGCGATGCACCTTGCCGCGCTGCGATGCCTTGGCCAGCGCATCATCGGGCCGTGCAAAATGGTCAAAGCCAATCGCCTGATATCCAGCATCCATCAGGCGCTGATACCCCCGATGCGCCTGACGAAAGCGCAATTCATGGTCCGGCAAATTGCTGCCATCAATGCGCCGTTGGCGCGGCAACAAAGCGGGCAAATGGGCATAGCCAAACAGCGAAATCCGGCTGGGGGCCAAGGCAATCGTCTGGCGCAGCGTATCGTCCAAATCGGCCAAACTTTGTCCCGGCAAACCAAACATCAAATCAAAATTGACCTGATCAATGCCATGGCTGCGCAGGCTGGCTACAGCGGCTTCTATATCGGCCTTGGGTTGAACACGGCCAATCGCTTGTTGCACATGGGGGGCAAAGGTCTGCACGCCTAAGCTGACCCGCTCGACGCCCGCCGCGCTCAGCGCCATGGCCCATTCGGCTGTAAATCCGCGCGGGTCCAATTCGACCGAAATACTGGGCTGACAGGCATCAAATATCGTCGTGACATGGTCCAGCAACCGAATAAATTCCACCGGCGCAATGGCATTGGGGCTGCCCCCACCAAAGGCGATGCGCTGAACCTTCCCGCGCCCACCCAAGCGGCGCGCCACCATGGTAATTTCGCGTTTCAGCGCATCCAAATAATCCGACAAACGCTGTTTGCGTCCGGCTGCGCCCGTATTGCACCCACAATACCAACAAATCTGTTCGCAAAAGGGGATATGCACATAAAGCGAAATCGGCGTGCCCTGCTGCACATCGTCCAAGGCAGCGACAAAATCGGCCGCGCCAATGCCGTCGGAAAATTCCATCGCGGTGGGATAGCTGGTGTAACGCGGCACAGGGCGGGCGAGCAGGTCAGGAAGATAAGTCCACATAAAGGCTCGTTAAATTCCCATTAACCGCGAAACATTGACCCAGATCAAATTGTCGCAGCCTTTTTCACCGCGTCCGTCCCCACCTTGCGGTTTACGGCCTTGATATCATGTTGGCCTATCCACCACATTGCCGCCGCCCCAAGGCCCCATGTCATGGCCGCGATCACCGGCATCGTCCAACCACTCAGCATCATCGCCAAGGCCCCAATATGCGTCATGGCGATCACCCGCACAGCATGGCCCTTCATCGCCATCAAGCGGCGGGCCGCAGCAATGGCCATCGGTATCGCCGCCATATCTTGGCCCGTCAGCACCAATCGCCCCGTGCCCCCGCTACGTAACGCCCATGTCCCAAGGCCCGTCGCCAGCGACAAGATCAGCGGCACATGTCCGGCGGCACAATGGCGCTGAATGGCCAAATCCATATCCTCGGCCCGCATAAATCCTTGCGCCATCACGCCCAATTGGCGCGCCATTGGCCCCAGCATTTGCGCGCTGTCGGGCGCATAAAGCACGGGCACAACGCCCGCATGGCGCAGCGCGTGCAACATCGGCGGGGCATCGCTGCGAATATCTTCGTCAAACACCACCGCCGCCGCTGGTTCACCGTCCATATGCAAGTGAATCACCAGCTTGGTGTCGCCATATCCAATGGGCTGAACAAACAGCATGACGCTATGCCCCCGCCATTCCGCCCGCACCTGCCCCGATGATTGGACATCCACATTGCTCACCATTTCGGGGGCCACACCGCGCCCTTCCAGCGAATTGGCCAAGGCAATGGTCAAAGGATGGCCGCCATGCTTCGCCAGCCCCAGCATCACCGGCGACAGGCGCGGGTCCAAACGGGGCTGCTGCGCCGCCAAACAGCGGCCAGAACGGCGCAGCAGCATCGGTTCGTCGATCAACATCAAATCGGCATCACGCAAATCCCGCATAGCCGCCAGTCCTGCCAGTCCGGCCGATTGTGCGCCAAAACCTGCTATATCGCGCCGAAACGCGCCGACCATCAACGCCGGCACCAACCCCAGCGCCAACAGCACCGACGCGCCAAGATAGGCGGCGCTCGTCGCCCAAAAATGGATGTCCCACCCATCGGTCAACATCATGGCACCCGCCAATAATCCCGCCAGAAAACAGATAAGCAGCATATATCGCGCATCCATGCGGCCGCGCATTTTGCTCCCTCGCGCCTCCGTCCGCGGCGGCTTCGCCCATAACCGACCGATGGATTCCTACTTTACCTGCCGCGACATCGCCCTGCGCCCCCCATTTTTTTCGGGCATCCGCCCCGTTCGGCCACCATGCGGAGGGGGGCTCCGCCTTTCCTTGATCCAGATCAAATTTCCTTTTGCGCCAGATCAATGCAGCGAGGGTTCATCACCGCCAATGATGGGGCATCACAACAACAAAACACATGGAAAACAAAAAGGTATATTTGTGAAACATCCCCTCCTCCCCCTCATCGCGCTGGCTGGCTGCTTGGCCGTTTCACAAGGCGCACAGGCCAAAGCCAAGGATTTGGACGTCAAAATTCTGGCCACCTATGTCATCGCCGATGGCAAGATTGATTCGGTGAAATATGACGGGCTCAACCTGCCCGCTGGCGCGGCGTCCAAGGCCAGTGACAATGTGACGCCGACCATCGCTCTGCAATATTTCGTCACCGATAATCTGTCGGTCGAAACCATCGCGGGACTGACCCAGCATGATGTGGACGGCGCAGGCGCGCTGGGCGGCACCGAATTGGCAGCGGATGTCAAAGTCCTGCCCGCCACCGTCACGCTGAAATATCATTTTGGCCGCGATGGCGGCGTGCGTCCTTATATTGGCGCAGGTCCCAGCTATTTCTTCTTTATCGACGAAAAATCGGGCAGCACCACCAAGACGATGGGCGCATCGCGGTTGAAAGTGAATGACACATTCGGCGGTGCCCTACAGGCGGGTGTTGACGTGCCGTTAAATGACAAGGGCCTGACATTTAGCGTGGATGCCAAACGCTATTTCATGCGCCCCATCGCCACATGGTATGCAGGCGATGCCCAAGTGTTGAAAACGCGCCAGCGCCTCGACCCATGGTTGATCAGCGCCGGTCTCGGTTTCCGTTTCTAAGGACGGCCAAACTTTCCCTCGGGCCTTTTCGAAGGTCCAACCCTCATGGGCCACGTCTCTCCACGCCTTGTGGCCCATCCTCGTGCCGACGCTTGTTGCTCATCCAGCCATAAGTTCCAATGCATTGCTGTCTTCGATCACAATTTCGCGGCGGGACGGCAGGTCCAGCAAACCGTCGGCACGCATTTTCGTTAATTGGCGGCTGGTTGTTTCAATAGTCAGGCCCAAAATATCGGCGATTTGCTGACGACCAAAGGGCAGTTCAAAGGATGCCCGCACCCCCGCTTCACATCCCTGTCCCGACAAGCGTTCCGACATTTCCAGCACAAAGGACGCAATTTTCTCTGACGCGGTCTTACGGCCCAGCAACATCATCCAATGGCGCGCACGGTCCAGTTCATCCAAGGTTCGGCGCAGCAATTTCTGCTGCAAATCCGGATGGCTGCTGGCAAATTCATCAAAGGCTTTGCGATTAAAAATGCACATTTCGGCATCGGTCATCGCTGTCACGCTATAGGGGGTTTCTTTGCCAAAAGGCCGGCCGATAAAATCCGATGGAAACACCACGCCGACAATTTGTTCGCGGCCATCGGCGGCGGACACCACCATTTTCAACACGCCGTCCAGCACATTGGCTACCACAGGGGCTTCATCGCCTTCCCACATCAAAACATGGCCAGCCTTGACCTTTTGCCGGCGGCCAATCTTTCCCAACATCGCAAGCTCATCGGCTTGCAAACCAGAACAAATGGCGCGGTTGCGCACGATACAGGCAGAACAGTCAGACACGCCTGTCCGTTAGCGTGGCCTTGCCGTGATGGGAATAGCCTCGAGGCGGCAATTTTCGGATTATCCCGCCGCTGTGGCTTCCTCGCCGCGAAAATCGCGGCTTTTGGTCATCAAACTTCGTTGCTGCGCGGGCGAGCGATAGAGGAAATCATGCGGCAATCCCATGCGCACACTCGCCAAACAAGGCGGTGATTGCGGGTCCACGCGCCGCTCTGCCGCGCGGCCCGCAAGGCGCAGCATCGCTTTGTCCAGCAAGCTCAGGTCATAAGCACGGCCCAGTTGCAAAATCTGCCGTATATGGGGCGGCAATAAAGACACCGCCGCGCGGGCAATGGCGCGGTGCAATAAACGCGGCACCGATGGCGCCGCTTGGCCAGACTGGATGATGTCCAAAAATTCCACCACAATGGGATGCGGTTCAAAATGCGGCTCCAGCCCCCGCATCATCGCCATAAATTCATCGATGGTCTTGGGCGCATGCAGCGCACCAAATAAGCGGCCAACACTGTCCCCTTCCCGCAAAAACTGGTCTTGCTCGGCCTTGCTCAGCGGCGCGACAAAGCGGTCATAGGCTGTGACAAAGCCATAGGAAGCGGTAGCGGCCACCCAATCCAGCAACACAGGGTCCATCGCGCGATAGGCCAGCCCATCGGGCGTATGCCCCTTCACCTTGCCATGCATATGATTGACATGGCCGATCACCTCTTTGGCGGTGCTGGCTGGCCCATAACAGGCCAGCAAAGCGACCAAGCCCGTCCGCTGGGACCGGCTGATGGGGTCTTGCTTATAGGTCGAATGATCCCACACCCCCGACCTTATGCGCGGGTCGGCAAATTCCAACAATACGGCGGATATTCCGCCAATGGCCAAAGCCATTTGGTTTTTAAACACCCGCCAACGCACACTATCTGGCGCAACCAGGGCCGGTTCACCTGCTGGTTCCAAGAAATCGACCTTGGTCCCCAGATATTGATCCGATACCGGCTGCGCCATAGGTAAACCTTTCAATTCCTGTCGGTTTAGAAGCTATATCCTGCTGTCATACCAAATGTGCGGGGCATATTCGCAAATCGCACAACGACGTTAGCGTTACTGGTGACGGCAGACCAACTATATTTATTGAACAAATTCTTGGACCACAAAGACAGTGACCAACCATCATGGCTCTTTACACCAATGCTGGCATTCACCGAAGCATAAGCATCCACATCATAGAGCGCCCGACTTTTGGCATCGAGCGAGTCATCATAAAAGATACTGCTCGATTTGCTTTGATAGCGCATATTAATCGCGCCATTCAGGTCTAATGTCGGGCTGACAGGGACATCATAAGCCACCATCATGCTGCCTTGAAAGCGGGGGCTATAGATGAATTCAGCCCCATCGAAATTCTGGTCATCGCCAGCGGCATTGGTGCCTTCATAGCCGATAATCTTGGTTTTCAGCCACAAACCATTGGCCGAAATTGTGACACCGCGCACTGGACGCAAGCTCAGCTCGCCTTCCAAGCCATAGGCTTTCGACTTGGGCACATTATCCAAACGTGACAAGGCCTTATATACGGGATCTGCGAAATAGGTGCTGATCTGCTTATTCTTATAATCATAATAGAAAGCGGCGAAATTCGCCTGCAGCAATCGGTCCGCCAAGGTGGCCTTTACGCCCACTTCATATGATGTCAGTTCCTCCTGCTTCACGGGATTATTTTGGTCCGCCTTGCTGGCCACATTCACCGGCGTTGTTCCCGATTTATATCCACGGGCAACCGACGCATATACCAGCGTGTCGTCATTGGGCGACCAATCCAGCGCCATTCGCCAAGCCAAATTATCCTCGTCCAACTTATGCGCCGTAGGCCCAAAGCTGTTGGTCACTTGGTTATGCGTGTTACACCCGTTCAACTCTAACGGGTCGGGCACTTCGCCCGTCGCCAAAAATGCTCCATATCGCGTGAAAATATTCACATTAGGCAACATGCTGCCATTATAATCGGCGGTGCAGCCAATATAATCCTGCTTATCCTGCGTATAACGCAAGCCAACCGTCAGTTGCAGATTCTCCGTCAAATCGGTGTCGGCACTACCAAAGAGGCTCCATGTTTTGGTGGTCATCTTTGCATTGTTGGTAAAGGTACGGAAAGACGTCATAATCTCGTCCTCCGTATAGCCTTCGGAATTGAACACAGGGCTATTAATCAGGTTCATCATGACACCGCGAACATAACGATTGTTGGCATTTTCGCCCTGCAAATTGCGGGTGCCATCAAAGATTTTGTCACGTGCAAAATAGCCGCCAATCAACCAGTTAATATTGGCTGTCTCTCCCTCGAAATGCAGTTCCTGTGCGAAACTTTTGATCCGGCCGTTCATCGTTTGCAGCAGAATTTCATAGGGCGCACCGCTCCAGTCCGACAGACCATCGCGCTTGAAATCATTATAGCTCGTCAAACTAACCAGCTTCACCGTGTCGCTGATATCCTGATCCAAACGCAGCTTCAGGCCCCAGAAACGGTTATTTTCCGCCAAATCACCGGGCGCACCGGGACCAATGCCAATATCCGCCGAACGCGAAGCGCGCGGCGCCCAATCGGCTTGGCTGGCCCGCGTTGGGCGGTTGTCGTTCAGATAATCGATCAATCCTGGCATATTGCCGCCCGAATTGGGTTTTGGGTTGGTCACCGTCGGGTCGGTGGTTGGCGTCAAGCCAATGCCCTGCGCCGACACTGTATCGGACTTATTCTGCCACCATGTCACACCCAGATTAATTTGGGTCGATGGGCTAGGTTCGATCAACAACGATCCACGCACGCCCAGCTTGTCGACTTTGCCTTGACGTTCATCGGGACGGCTATTGCTGATCTGCCAACCTTTATCGCTATTTTCGCTGCGCACCGCAATGCGGGCGGATACACCCTCGGCCAGCGGACCAGACAGATAACCTTCGAAATTATAGCTTTGGTAATTGCCAATTTCGGCCTTCACCGCGCCCTTAAACTCATCGGTCGGCTTGGCGGTAATGAAGTTGATCAGACCGGCGGTGGTGTTGCGGCCGTAAAGCGTCCCTTGCGGACCCTTCAGCACTTCCACCCGTTCCAAATCCATCACCGGACCGGTGTTCATAATCGGATAAGCATAAGCGACTTCATCGACATAGGTGCCGACGGTCGATGTGGACGAAATGTTAATCGTGTTAAAACCAATGCCGCGCATCGTATAGGTGGGAACACCCTGATAGCTTTGCGATACCGACAAGCTTGGTGCCACAGCCGACAGATCACGAACGTCTGTCACCCGCAAGGCTTCCAAAGTTCCTGCATCAACAGCCTGAATGGACATGCCGACGTCATTCAATGATTCGGCGCGCCGCTGCGCCGTCACAATGATATCGCCATCCATCAAATTCGATGCGCTGCTGTTCTGCGCCTGTGCATAGGCCGGAACCGTGGCCGAAATGGCAACCCCCGTCGTGACCAACAGGAATAGGCGTGCCTTTTTCATACATCCTCCCTCAAAATCTTCATTTGTGTGCGGTGTCGTCTTGCACTGCACTCCAAAGGAACTAGGCTGACAGAGGACCTGTTTCGGTCGCTACGAACAAGCTGGCACCTCTATCAGGATAACAATATAATCGGACGGGATATGATGGATAACAGCGCGCAATATTGGGCACAGACATCTCAATTCATCGCGCAGGTTCAGGAAATTGGTGACGAAATCGGCATGCCCTATATCGCCGTACAAGCCGATTTAGCCGACCCCAACCCTATGTCGGACGAGCATGGTGTTCCCTATGCCCTCTCGACATTTCGTTGGATTAATCCTTCCAGCCAATATTATCGCGACCGAAAATTGGCGTTAAACCAGCCTTTTCTCAACGCGTGCCGTTTGACTGCCGAGCCTTTTTATTTTTCCGGCGGTGCGTTCCACATGAACCGTTTTTCGCAAATGCTGTCGTCGATTGATTGCACCCATATTGATGAAAGCTTTTTAACGGCGGAAACCATCATCGTTCCCGTGCATCAACCACGCAGCGTCCTTGGCGCGATTTTATGGTGCGCCAAGGAACCCGTGGGGGTGGCCGATATTTTCCACCAACATGCCGGTCGGCTCCATTATCTCGCGCTCCAACTTCTCTCTGCCCACAACGAAGCTCTTGGCCGCCCCAGCAAAGCCCCTGTCTTGCAACGACTGACCCGGCGCGAAGCCCAATGCCTGCGCTGGGCGGCGGCCGGAAAAACCGACAGCGAGATCGGAATCATCCTCGATTTGTCCATTTCGACGGTGCGATTCCATCTGCGCAATGCCGCCAGCAAATTGGGGGCAACAGGGCGCACCCAAACCATCCAAATGGCCGCTGGCTTGGGCTTTATCGGCGCAATTTAGCCCATGCGGCATTGGCTGCCTCAAGATATTTGCGTTCAGAAACGCCGCGATACAATATCAAGCATCAGAATATTGCGTCATTAATCAATTCAGTAACCATTTCGCCTTACCCTGCTTGTCATGCAGACCCACAGCGACAAGAAATTAGAACCAACGGGACGTTTGTTTTCATGGCTCGGCCTCAAGAAAGCAGCAGACGCCAATGATGGCCCGCAGCATGGCGATGACCATCCCGGTTCGGATGCCAAACGCCGCAACCTGTCACGCGATGCACGGCGGGCGTTGGGGCAAACCATTGTCGATTTTCTGGTGGAACAAGATCTGGACATGTCGCCCGAAAATTTGGCGATTGCCCATGCGGCATTTTCTGGGTCGCACCCGCCCTTGGCACGGGAAATCAACGCCCGTCTTCAAACGCGGGAACCGATCAGCCAAACATGGCTGAATCATATTCATTCCACCAGCGCCCCTGCATCCGATGCCCATGACATCGACAATATGATGGCGCGTCTGGAACATCAGGTCGACAATTTTCAAATTCAAGCCAAGCAAGCGCGCTCGATCACCGTGCAATATGGTAGCGCGCTCGAACAGCATGTTGATGATTTGGAAGACCACGACAAGACAGGCGACCTCGTCAGCGATCTGGCCCGATTGGCCCGCACCATGTTGGACCGCACCAAACGGGCGGAACAGGACATGCGGCGCAGCGAAGATGAAGTGCGCGAGCTGCGCAAAAATCTGGTGCGCGCGCGGCGGGATGCCGAAATCGACCATCTCACCGGCCTGCCCAATCGCCGCGCGTTCGAAGCCTTGCTCACCCAGCAACGGCAAGAAGCGCGCGAAAAATGTGATGCACTCAGCGTGGCCATTTGCGACATTGACGAATTTAAACGGATCAACGATGTGCACGGCCATGATGCTGGCGACCGCGTGATTAAGGTGGTGGCCGAAACCTTGGCCCGCATATCCAACGACCGCTGCCATGTCGCCCGTCACGGCGGCGAAGAATTTGTCATGCTATTTCGTGGGCATACGCCCAGCCAAGCAGCCGAACTGTTGGACAATGCGCGCAGCGACATGGCGCAGCGCATCTTAATCAATCGCAAAACCGACACGCCCTTTGGCCAAGTGACCTTTTCGGGCGGCGTGGCTGATATCTTCGGATATGCCAATGAACGCGACGCCCTGCGCGCCGCCGACGAAGCCCTATACCGAGCCAAGGAACATGGCCGAAACCGTATCGAGGTTGCTTGACCGCCAAACGGCCTGCCCCATAAAAATGCGGCGGATACCCCGTGGGAATCCGCCGCAATATGTCTTATTCGTTTGGCCCAAGGGCCTGAAAATGGCCGCTTACCGGCTCCACCGCGCGAAAATGGCGGTGGGCAGCAACAGACCGCGCGTTTCTTCGCGCACGACCAACTCGCCGCATTCCACTTGGCCGGGCAAATCCGACAGGGTCTGGCGCAGCAATTCGCCAATCGCCAGCGCCGACATCCGCACGGCATAGACGGTCAGGAACAAAGCGCGGCTGTCTTCGTCCAGCAGATGCCGAATATCGGCCAATAAATTGGGCAGACCTTCTTCCAATTGCCAACGTTCGCCATCTGGCCCACGGCCAAATTTCGGCGGGTCCAGCAATATGGCATCATATCGCCGGTCGCGCCGCACTTCACGGGCGACAAATTTGCCAGCATCATCGACAATCCAGCGAATGGGTCGATCCGCCAGCCCCGCCAGTTCGGCATTTTTGCGGGCCTGCGCCACCGATTTTTTCGATGCGTCCACATGGGTTACCGCCGCGCCTTTGGCGGCCAAGGCCTGACTACCCACGCCCGTATAGCCGAACAGGTTCAGAAAAGACGGCTCCGCCTTGTCGCTAACCTTGTCCCGCAACCAATCCCACACAGGCGCCATGTCGGGGAAAAATCCCAAATGGCGAAACGGCGTGCAACTGGCCTGAAAACCAGCCTCGCGCCAATGCAGCGGCCAACCTTCCGCCGGAACGGGTTTGTTGAAATACCAGCGGCCACCGCCATCATCATCCGACGCCGGAATAAATTCGCCGTCGGCCTTGTCCCATTCGCTATCTGGCAAGGCGGGCTGCCACATCGCCTGCGGTTCCGGACGAATGAAACGATATTTGCCATATCGTTCCAATTTCCGCCCAGCACCGCTGTCGATCAGCCCATAATCATCCCAGCCTTCCCCCACCAGCTTGGTTAAAGGAAGCAGCTCAGCCATGATCGCAAACCGACAAAATATACGCCTTTACCGTGTCATAATCGCCAGCCAGCTTTTCATACCGTTCTTCGCGATCGAACAAATTGCCAAGGCGCGGCGGCAATGCCGGACGCACGCCGGTGGCCCGTTCCACAGCTTCGCGGAACTTTGCTGGATGGGCGGTCGCCAAGGTCACGACCGGAATGTCGCTGGCGACATCGCTGGCCCGCGCGGCAGCCAAGCCAACCGCGCTATGCGGGTCGATAATTTGCCCGCCATGTTCCTGTGCCCAGCGCAGCGCCAAGGTCATGGCATCGCCGTCGATGCTGGCGCTGGAAAATAGCGCGCGGGCCCCAGCCACCATATCTTCGGGAATTTGCATGGCGCGCTTGGTTTCAAATTCGGCCATCAAATTGTTGATCGCCGCGCCGTCGCGGCTGGCCAGATCGAACAACAAGCGTTCGAAATTGCTGCTGACCTGAATGTCCATGCTGGGGGTTGCAGTGGGTGTCACCGTGCCCGCGCTATAATCCCCGCTGCTCAGCGCGCGGTGCAAAATATCATTGACGTTGGTCGCCACGATCAAGCGATTAATCGGCAAGCCCATGCGCGACGCAACATAGCCCGCAAACACATCGCCAAAATTGCCCGTCGGCACGCTGAATGCCACTTCGCGGTCCGGCCCGCCCAAACGCACTGCCGCATAGAAATAATAGACAACCTGCGCCATCAAACGCGCCCAGTTGATGCTGTTCACCGCCGACAGCGTAATCTTCTCGCGCACTTCGGTGTCGCCGAACAAGCGCTTCACCATCGCTTGGGCGTCATCAAAGCTGCCGTCGATGGCGATGTTATACACATTGGGTGCCAAGACGGTGGTCATCTGGCGGCGCTGCACGTCGCTGACGCGGCCTTCGGGGTGCAGCATGAAAATGCGGATATGTTCACGGCCCGCCACCGCTTCAATCGCCGCAGATCCGGTGTCGCCCGATGTCGCGCCGACGATGGTGATGTCCGTTTCGCCGCCCGCCAAAAATTTCGCGAACAATTGGCCCAGCAATTGCAGCGCCACATCCTTGAACGCCAAGGTCGGGCCGTGGAACAATTCCAACAGCCAATGTTGATGATCCAATTGCACCAGCGGCGTCACCGCATTGTGGCTGAAACGTCCATAGGCCGCTTCGCACAATTCGCGCAGTTCATCTTCGCTCAGCGCGCCGCTGACAAATGGCGTCATCACCCGCACGGCGGTTTCGACATAGCTGAGGCCCTGCAGCGAGCGAATCTCCTCCAGCGAAAATTGCGGCCAAGAGGATGGCACATAAAGCCCCCCGTCGCTGGCAAGCCCAGCAAGCGTGGCGGCACGAAAGTCGAGGGTCGGCGCAGAGCCGCGGGTGCTGATATATTCCATGACGAGAATCCGCCTAGCCGCCCACGCTCAAGGCCGCAAGCGGCGACGTAACGCCAAATAATATATCACTGCTGCCGCTAGCGCGAACACAAACCATTGCACGGCATAGGCCAGATGGTTGTTGGGCGTGTCCGCCGCACTGGGAACGGCACTGGGGCGCAGACCCGCTTGCCCTTCATCGGCCACCAACATGGGGCGCGCAGGCACGGCTTTGCCGGTCAATTGCTGGATCATGCTGGGCTGTTCGGGTCCCGGAACCACCCGCCCCGCAACAATGCCGCCGCTCCACTCGGGCAAGGTGAAATCATCCGCCGTGCCAATATCCACCAACACGCCCGGCCCTTCGGCCCCCGTGCGGCATTCCGCCACCATACGAATACCCGACTGGCCACGACGATCCGATCCGCCGCGCGGCTTGAATCCGGTGACATCCCAGCAATTCACGCTGCTTCGCCGATAGTAAAATTCGTCCGCCACCGGCGGCAATTCGGGATAAGCGACGGGCTGGTCATTGGCCATATTGCGCTCAAACAACGCAATCAGCGCCTCTTTTTCCGATTTGCGCTGCCATTGCCAAACCCCAAGCCCCAGCATCGTCACCACGGCCAGCGCCACGATGATCGTTGGAATGATCGGCCATTTGCGCGGCCCAGCGACAGCTTCCGGGGATTGGGACAAGCAGGCGTCCTTTCAGTCTGATCGGGGGTCTTGGGGCATCTGGGACTTGGCATAGCGCAGCGCCAACCAACCCGATTTCGCATAACGCATGGCAAATATCACCGCTGCCATCGTCAGGGGAACCCATAATAATATCTGCAACCAAAAAGGCGGGTTCAACGCGCTGTCGACCGCAATCGATGCGACGATCAACAATATCACGACAAAGAAGGTAATCACCGCCGCAAAGCGTCCGCCCGCTTCATAAGCAGAAAAATCCAACCGGCATGCGGTGCAGCGGGGTTGGAAGCGAACCAGTTCCTCAAAAACAGTTTGTGCCCCGCAACGGGGGCACAATCCATGCAGAGCCGCACGGCCGATGGTCGGCGGCTCTTGTCGAGGCGAATTAGTGCGCGGCAATCGGCGCGCCCCAGCCACCCCAAACATAGATGACGATGAACAGGAACAACCAGACCACGTCAACAAAGTGCCAATACCAAGCCGCCGCTTCGAAACCGAAATGGTGGGTCGGGGTGAAATGACCCTTATAGACGCGGGCCAAGCAGACCATCAGGAAGATGGTGCCAACCAGCACGTGGAAACCGTGGAAACCGGTGGCCATATAAAAGGCCGAGCTATAGTTGCTGCCAGCAAAGGGGAATGGCGCAACGCCATATTCATAGACCTGAATGCTGGAGAAGATCGCGCCCAAGATGATGGTCGCCCACAGGCCCTTTTTCACGCTTTCACGATCGCCATTGATCAAAGCATGGTGCGCCCAAGTCAAAGTCGTGCCCGAGCACAGCAGAATGAGCGTGTTCAGCAACGGCAGCGAAAACGCATCCATCACCTGCAGGCCCTTGGGCGGCCATTGTGCGATTTGCGCCGCGCCTTCTTGGCCGAACAGGTTCGTCACCGCGCCATCGACAAATTCCAGCGGCTGGGGGAAGAGCGAATAGTCAAACCAAGCCCAGAACCAGCCAACGAAGAACATGACTTCGGATGCGATGAACAAAATCATGCCGTAACGCAGGTGCAATTGCACAACCGGCGTGTGATCACCGCCTTGGGCCTCGTCGATCACGTCGGCCCACCATTTATAAAATGTCAGGATTAACAGCGCCGCACCGGCCGCAAATACAAATTTACCGGGTGCACCGAAATAATCGTCGTGCATCCACATCACCAAACCGCCGAACATGACCATGGCCGCAATGGAGCCTACCATTGGCCAGATACTGGGGTTTACGAGGTGATAATCATGATTCTTGGCACCGGCCATGTCACACTTCCCATTTTTTGCCCCAGCCAGCGATTCCCCACCGCCGCCGGTCTCTTTGATTAAGACTCTTTATCACGCGCGCCTTAGCTTGGCTTTTTGCCCCCGTCCACAGGGTAGAAAGTGTAGCTTAAGGTAATTTCTTTAATATCGCGGGCGTCGGGATCGTCCATAATTTTGGGATCCACATAAAATAACACCGGCATACGCATCTGTTGACCAGGCTCAAGTCGTTGCTCTGTAAAGCAGAAACACTGAATCTTGGTGAAATATTTTCCCGCCGCAACCGGCGTCACGTTGAACGCTGCTGTACCGGTAATCGGTTCGGAAGAATTATTTTCCGCAATATAAATGGCCATGTCCCGCGCACCGATGCTGACGGTGTCGCGCGGATGTTCAGGCCGAAACGACCAAGGCAATTTCGGTGAGACATTGGCATCAAAGCGAACGGAAACGGTGCGATTCAAAATCACAGGCTCCCCCGCCACAGACGATGCATCAGCCCGCTGTGTCGTGCCGCCAAATCCGGTCACACGGCAAAATAAATCATATAAGGGCACGGCCGCAAAGCCGACACCTGTCATGGCCACCGCCATCAGCCCTGCCATTGTGGCAGTTTTCATTTTGGGGCTCATCGCGGCGCTCATGCGTAAAGCTGCATCTTTGCGATGGTGATGAAAAACAGCAGCACCACGAAAGCCGCCAAAAGCGCCGCCATCAAACGCGCGCGTGCGGTCTGGCGCTTACGATATTCCACGATATCAAATTGCGGATCATCTGGATTCACGCTCATAATTTCCACCAATGGTCGGCCACAATAGCCCCGAAAACAAGGAACAGATACACGATCGAAAATGCAAAAAGCCGCTTTTCCGGCAACATCTTGTCATCTGCCATCGTGGTGCGCAATCCAACATGCGCGGACAGCGCAACAAAAATCAACGACATGACGCCCGCCACCACGCCATAAATCAGGCCCGCATAGCCCAGCACCCACGGCGCCATAGCCACCAGCCCCATCAGCACGGCATAAAGGAAAATCTGTTTCCGTGTTGGCCCCTCGCCCGCCACAACCGGCATCATCGGAATGTCGGCGGCGGCATAATCCATGCGCACAAACAGCGACAAAGCCCAAAAATGCGGGGGCGTCCACATGAACACCAACAAGAACATCAGCACGGGATAGACATCCAACGTGCCCGTTACCGCGACCCAGCCGATAATCGGCGGAAACGCCCCAGCCGCGCCGCCAATCACAATATTTTGGGGCGTGCGTGGCTTCAGCCAGATCGTATAGATAAAGACATAAAACAAAATGGATGCGGTCAACCACAAGGCGGCGTGCCAATTGGACGCGAACCACATCAAAAAGACCGAAAAGGCCGCCAAACCCACGCCAAATTGCAGGGCGGTTTGCGGATCAAGACGCCCAGCAGGCAGCGGGCGATCTTGCGTCCGCTTCATCTTGGCATCGATACCGGCTTCATACCATTGGTTCAGCGCACCGGATGCACCGCCGCCAAGGGCAATCGCCAAAATAGAAGAAAAAGCCAGCACAGGGGCCATATGACCCGGTGCGGCAAGCAACCCACAAAGCGCCGTAAAGACAACCAATGTCATCACGCGCGGCTTGGTCAGCGCGTATAAGTCGCGCCAGTCAGCAGGCAATTTCAGTGGGGTTGTTGTCGGGCTCTGAGCCATTTTCACTCCAAGCCAAATATGGGCTCCCCCTGCCATGACGACAGGGGGAACACAGGATCAGCTAATACGCGGCAGATCGTTGAACTGGTGGAAAGGCGGCGGGCTGGACAAAGTCCATTCCAGCGTCGTCGCACCTTCACCCCAGGGGTTTGCAGGGGCCTTCTTACCAGCAACCAGCGACCACGCAATGTTGATGAAGAAGAACAGCAAGCCAACAGCCATAATCACATAGCCATAGGAGCTGATCAGATGCCAATAGGCATAGGCTTCTGCATAGTCAGGGTAACGACGTGGCATGCCTTGCTGACCCAGGAAATGCTGGGGGAAGAACATGACGTTCACGCCGATGAAGAAGATCCAGAAGTGCAATTGGCCCAACACTTCGCTGTACATACGGCCCGACATTTTCGGGAACCAGTAATAGAAACCAGCGAACAGCGCAAAAACCGCACCCAGCGACAACACATAGTGGAAGTGAGCCACCACATAATATGTGTCATGCAGATTTTGGTCCACGCCGCCATTGGCCAGCACAACGCCGGTCACGCCGCCCACGGTGAACATGAAGATAAAGCCCAAAGCCCAAACCATCGGCGTTTTAAAGCTGAGCGATCCGCCCCACATGGTGGCGATCCAGCTGAAAATCTTGATGCCCGTGGGAACCGCGATCACCATGGTCGCAGCGGTGAAATACATCTTCAAATTCACGCTCATGCCGACCGTGAACATGTGGTGCGCCCACACGATAAAGCCCACCACGCCAATGGCGACCATGGCATAAGCCATGCCCAAATAACCAAAGACAGGCTTGCGGCTGAAGGTCGAGATGATTTGGCTGACGATGCCAAATCCGGGCAAGATCATGATATATACTTCGGGGTGGCCGAAGAACCAGAACAGATGCTGATACAAAACGGGGTCACCGCCGCCAGCAGGATCAAAGAAAGTGGTGCCGAAGTTACGGTCCGTCAACAACATGGTGATGGCGGCGGCCAGAACAGGCAAAGACAATAACAGCAAGAATGCGGTGACCAGCACCGACCAAGCGAACAGCGGCATTTTATGCAGGGTCATCCCCGGCGCGCGCATGTTGAAAATGGTGGTGATGAAGTTAATCGCGCCCAAAATCGACGAAGCACCGGCCAAGTGAAGCGCGAAAATCGCCAAGTCCACAGCCGGACCTGCCGAACCCGTGGTCGAAAGCGGTGCATAGACCGTCCAACCCGTGCCCGCGCCCAAACCACTGCCGCCCGGTACGAACATCGACGCCACCAGCAGAACAAAGGCCACGGTGGTCAACCACAGCGACACATTGTTCATGCGCGGAAACGCCATGTCCGGCGCGCCGATCATCAGCGGAACGAACCAGTTACCAAAACCGCCGATAATGGCGGGCATCACCATGAAGAACACCATGATCAGGCCGTGGGCCGTAATCATCACATTCCAAAAATGCTTGCCTTGCACATCGCCTGCGCTGGCATCAAAAAATTGGGCCCAACCGGTCAGATATTGAATACCTGGTTCGGCCAATTCCAGACGCATCATCCCCGAAATACCGCCGCCAACAATGCCAGCGATAATCGCGAAAATCAGATAAAGTGTGCCAATGTCCTTGTGGTTGGTCGATAAAAACCAACGCGTAAAGAAGCCGGGCGTGTCATGGTCATGATCGTGCGCATGATCGTCATGATCCTGCGCGGAATATGCAGTCGCTGCAATATCGGTCATCTATCGGACCCCCTATTAATTCTGAGCAGCCGGTGCTGCAGCAGGTGCCGCAGCAGCATCGGTGGTTCCGGCAGCAGGCAGTGCCGCCGGCGTTGCGGCGACAGGCGCGGCAACAACATCAGCTTCGCCAGCGGGGTTACCCCCACGCGAACGAACCCATGCTTCCCAGCGATCGGCTGGCAAAACTTCCACCGCGATCGGCATATAGCCATGATCCACGCCGCACAGTTCCGAACATTGGCCATAGAATACGCCAACCTTTTCCGGCGTGAAGGTCACTTCATTCGCACGGCCAGGAACGGCATCCATTTTGGTCCAGAAGGATGGAACAGCAAAGCTGTGAATCACATCGGCCGCGGTAACAATCAGTTTCACCTGACGACCAACCGGAACAACCATGCGGTTATCAACGGCCAGTTGATATGGCTCGCCCGAGGTCGTGGCTTCGTCCTTGGTCAGCATTTTCGAAACATATTCGCCAATGCCCTGATCAGGATATTCATATCCCCAATACCATTGATAGCCCGTGACCTTGATGGTCAGCGCATCTTCGCCCGCTGGTTCATATTGCTGTGCCAGCAAGCGAATGGAGGGAACAGCGACAATCGCCAAAATCAGCACGGGAACACCCGTCCAAATGATTTCGATCAGCGTATTGTGCGATGTTTTCGACGCCACCGGATTGGCTGCGCGGCGAAAGCGAACGATCACCCACAACAACAATCCCAGCACCAACAAAGATGTTGCCACAATGATCGGCAGCAAAATCGCGCTGGTGAACCAATAAGCGGTCTTGCCGACCGGCGTCACCTGCGGCTGGAAATCGATACCGGCGTCGACCGGCTGTCCCACGCCCGGAACAGGCTTCAAAGGAACATAAGTTGCATCGCCGGCGGGCGAGGCTTGGTTATTATTTGCCGTATCGGCCGCCGGAACTGCATTTGCTGCCACGGCAGCGGAATCAGGATTCGCCGAAATGTCTGCGCTTTGCGCAGCAATTTCTGCTGTCTGAGCATAGGTTGTCGCTTGGCTAGCGCCGACGATGCCAAGTGAAAAAGCCGCTGCTATTACAAGGGTTTTCAAGCTTCTCATAAGAATAATGCCGCCCGTTGCCTATTGTTTTAGTTCGTATCCTCACCCATCCTCCCCCTATTGCCGGACGGGCGTCCGGGCAGCCGGCGACGGGCTGGACCTTGCGGGCGCTATAGACCCGCTTGCCGCTTGCCTCAAGCATCTCTAACACTATTTTCCAAAGTGCCTGATCCTTTGGGTCAAAAGACGCTTAATTATAGGCCATTCAACTAGAAAAGACCGACTAGCTCATGACTGATGATGAAATCCTGGCTGAATTCCGGGCTGCTGACGCTCTCCTGCAAGGTCACTTCCTGCTTTCGTCCGGACGCCACAGCGAATATTATCTGCAATGCGCCCGCGTATTGATGGACAGCGAACGAGCTGGCCGTTTGGCGATGGCGCTGGCGGCCAAGCTGCCGCGCGACCTGCGTCAAAGCATTGATTTGGTTGTATCTCCCGCCATGGGCGGCGTGATTATCGGCCATGAAATGGGCCGCGCTTTGGGCAAACCCGCCATTTTCGTCGAACGCCCCACGGGCACCTTCGAACTGCGCCGTGGCTTTACCATTCCCCAAGGGGCCAAAATCCTGATGGTCGAAGATGTCGTGACCACCGGCCTGTCGTCGCGCGAAGCGATGGAAGCGGTGCGCGCGGCTGGCGGCGAAGTGGTGGCCGAAGCTTCACTGGTTGACCGTTCGGGCGGTCAAGTCGATTTGGGCGTGCCATTCTATCCCTTGGTGGCGATCAACTTCCCCACCTATGCCCCCGATGAACTGCCTGATCATCTGAGCGCCAGTGACGCGATCAAGCCCGGCAGCCGGAGCAACGCGGCGTGACCAGCGCCGCCCCGCTTGGCGGCGGGACGCATGACCGCCCAGCCCGTTTGCGGCTGGGCGTCAACATCGACCATGTCGCCACCATTCGCAATGCACGCGGCGGCGACCACCCCGATCCCGTCCGCGCCGCCGAAATCGTCGCGGCGGTCGGCGGCGATGGCATCACCGCCCATTTGCGCGAAGACCGCCGCCATATTCGCGACGCCGATGTCGCGCGTATTCAGGCCGCAACCAATTTGCCCCTGAATTTCGAAATGGCTGCCACCGACGAAATGTTGGAATTTGCGCTGCGCCACAAACCCCATGCCGCGTGCATCGTGCCCGAAAAGCGCGAAGAACGCACGACCGAAGGCGGCTTGGATGCAGCGGGGCTGCACAATCAATTGGCGCCCATCGTGGGCCGCCTCAGCGATGCTGGCATTCGCGTCAGCCTGTTCATCGAACCGGACGCCCGCCAAATCGAAGCGGCGATGCGCCTCCATGCCCCCGTCGTGGAATTTCACACCGGCCGCTATGCCCATTTGGACGGCGAAGCGCGCGCCGTGGAACTGCGCCGCTTGGAAGATGCGGCGGCTTTGGCGTGGAAAAATGGTATCGAACCCCATGCGGGCCACGGCCTGACCTATGATAATGTGATTCCCGTGGCGGCAATTCCGCAATTGGCGGAACTGAACATCGGCCATTATCTGATCGGCGAAGCGATTTTCACCGGACTGGACGTCGCCGTTAAAAAAATGCGCGCCCTGATGGACGAAGCGCGCGGGCTGGTATGATTATCGGCCTCGGCTCTGACCTATGCAATATCGAGCGGATTCAAAATTCGCTCGATCGCTATGGGGAACGGTTTGAAAATCGCGTCTTTACGGACGTCGAGCGCGCAAAAGCGGCCAAGCGCCCCTTCACCCGCGCGGGAACCTTTGCGAAACGCTTCGCCGCCAAAGAGGCTTTTTCAAAAGCCGTAGGCACGGGTTTCAACCATGGCGTCTTTATGAAAGATATTGGCGTCGTTAACGGGCCATCCGGCGCGCCAACATTGTCCTTGACCGGCGGCGCGGCAAAGCGTTTAGCCGCCATGACACCAGCGGGTTACCGCGCGCATATCCACCTCACACTGACCGACGATCATCCCTGGGCACAGGCGTTCGTTATCATCGAAGCAATCAAGGACGAGTAATGGCGAGGAAAAGCGCCGAAGAAAGTGGCAGCATGGGCAAAATGCTGCGCGATATCATTGTCATTATCTTGGTCGTGCTGGGCATACACAGCTTTATCGCCAAGCCATTTTATATCCCGTCGGACAGCATGATGCCCTTGCTGCACAGCGGCGACAGGCTGGTGGTCAGCAAATATCCCTATGGCTGGTCCTATGCCTCCATTAGCTTTCATCTGGCCCCCAAATGGTCGGGCCGTATCGCCAGCCACTTGCCCGAACGCGGCGATGTGGTGGTGCTGGAACATCCCGAACTGCGGATCGACTATATCAAGCGGGTCATCGGCCTGCCCGGTGATCGTCTGTCGATGAAAAATGGCGTGTTGAGCATCAATGGCCAAGCGGTGAAACAAGAAGTCCAACCGATGGCCCGCATCAAGGTGGATCAAAATGTCCCCAGCCCAGACAGCAGCCTGTCGCGCTTTGTCCACCCCGATGCGAATGGGCAATTGATTTTGGAAGTGCCGATTGTGCGTGAAACCCTGCCCAATGGGGTGACGTTCGACACCATCGACATGGGCAATGGCTATCCGGGCGATAATTTCGACGAAATCACCGTTCCGGCGGACCATCTTTTCTTGATGGGCGACAACCGTGACGGCAGCGCCGACAGCCGCTTCCCAACCAGCAGCAAAGGCTTGGGCGGTCCCGTGCCATTTGACGCCATATCGGGGCGGGCAGAATTTATCACCTTCTCAACGGATGGCAGCGCCAATTGGCTGAACCCCATCAGTTGGTGGAACGCCCTGCGCGGCGACCGTGCGGGCATGAACCTGCGCGGCCAAAGCAACCCAGCGCCCTAGGGTCAGGACCCTAGGGATTTTTGGGGCGGCATCGCCCCTCGCCCATCTTATCACCAAGAAGGGGATGCACCGGACGGCGCATCCCCTTTTTGCTGCGCGCTCTGCGCTCGATATCCGCCATGGCCGAATAGGCCGAACTCATGCGCTTCAGTATGGTACCTCGCGTCCAAGGATTAGACAGCGATGGATAGGCGTCACGACGCGCCCATGCCGCTCTCGCTACGTCCCACATCCGCCAGCCACACCCCCACGGAACAGGCATAAAAAAAGCGGCCCCACCATCAGGCAGGGCCGCTTTTTAAATCCATTCTATGATCGGGTTGCGATCAGGGCTGCGGAGCGCCCTGCGGCATGCCTTGCGGGCCAGCCTGCGGTGCGCCGCCCTGCATTTGCATTTGCTGCTGCATCATTTGCTGCAGCGCGCGAACTTCGGCTTCTGATTTGAAATCCAGCAGTTCAACCGTGAAATGCAAGGTGCTGCCAGCCGGAATGGGTCCAGCCGCACGATCACCATAGCCCAAGGCCGGTGGAATGGTGATTTCATATTTGCCGCCCTTTTGCATACGAGTCAGCGCTTCACCAAAGCCGGGCACAACCTGTGCCACTTGCATCGGCGCTTGTTCATTGGCGTCAAACACTGTGCCATCGGCCAAACGGCCTTCATATTTCACCAACACAACATCGGCCGCCGTTGGGCTGGGGCCGGTGCCCGCCTTCACGGTTTCAAAACCGATGCGTGGGGTAACATTCATGGCAAATGCCGCACCCGCGCCGAGCAGCGCCAGAATGCCAAGCCACAAAATCCACAGACCACCCTTGTTGACTGGGCGCAATGGAACCGTCGTCACACTCATCGTCAGATCCTTCCGTTTGCCGCGCGCACGGGGCAAAAATATCTCGGGTCCTATAGGTGGAGCAGGACCGGATGGTCCAGCGAGAAATGCGCCACAAGGGGATTTAAGCCGCCTTTGACCGCGAATCCGGTGCCATGACCGCCTGCATATGCCTGCGCCCATGATGCCTCCACCAGCCACCGAGTCGCCAGAATCAAAAAAGGCGCTGCCATTGGGCAACGCCTTTTTCTATATCAACTA
The DNA here is from genome assembly GCA_964542975.1 of uncultured Sphingopyxis sp. GTDB lineage: Bacteria > Pseudomonadota > Alphaproteobacteria > Sphingomonadales > Sphingomonadaceae > Sphingopyxis. The sequence goes on along the minus strand of CAZIVW010000026.1, from coordinate 2,061 downwards.
TACCGTGACGCTTACTTGATACCGTCACGTTCCATACGCTTACGCTCCATCTTACGAGCGCGGCGAACAGCAGCAGCACGTTCACGTGCGCGCTTTTCGCTGGGCTTTTCGTAATGACGGCGCAGCTTCATTTCGCGATACACGCCCTCACGCTGCAGCTTCTTCTTGAGCGCGCGAAGGGCTTGGTCGACATTATTGTCGCGAACGATAATCTGCATACGCCGTGTCGTCTCCGTTCCGTCAAACGACTCGCATTCCGGTTTCTGACCGGTCTGTCATGAGCCGCCGATAAATTGGGCAATAAAAAAGAATGTCGCGGATATGGCGACGTTCGGTTGCGGCGCTCCTAAAGGGATTCGTCCCCCTTTGCAAGCCCATATGGGGAAAGGGGCAGAAAACCGCCATGAGCAGAGTTTAAACCCCGTCCATCATCCGCCGCCCAAACCGCCTCTTGGCCGACTTATCCACAGGCTATGCACAGCAAAATCGCCAAAATCCGCGCCCTCTTTTACGTCCGCTCCGTGCGACCTCCATCGACAGACCGCCCTGAACCCCCGCCCATGGCGCATTGATGCCGGTTGATGCAGGCCCTAGCTTGCGCCATAGTCTGGCGCAAATATCAGCGGATATCCGCGATGGGCATGAGGATGGACAAATGGCGACTCCGTTTCGAGCAAATAGCAAATATAGCGAATCCGAATGGGCGGCCCGCCAAGAACTGGCCGCCTGCTATCGCATTTTTGCGATGCTGGGTTGGGACGAGATGATCTTCAACCATATTACGGTGAAGTTACCAGACGAAGATGGCAGCTATTTAATCAACCCTTATGGCCTGCATTTCAGCGAGATTTGCGCGTCCAACCTGATCAAAATCGATATCGACGGCAATAAGGTCGACACCGACAATCCATGGCATGTCAACAAAGCGGGCTTTGTTCAGCACAGCCTATTCCACCGCGAATTGCCGGACGCCCATGCCATCATCCATACCCACACCACCGCGACCATGGCGGTGTGCAGCGTCGAAGGCGGGCTGCGCGCCACCAATTTCTATGCCTGTAATTTCCAAAACCAACTGGCCTATCATGATTTCGAAGGCGTCACGGTGCGCGAAGAAGAAGGCAAGCGGTTGCTGGAAAATCTGGGCAATAAACGCATCCTCATGCTGAAAAATCACGGCCCCGTGGTCATGGGCCGCACTTTGCCCGAAGCCTTTTTGAAACATTGGGTCTTGCAGCGAGCCTGCGAAATCCAACTCGCCACTTGTTCGATGGGCGATCCCATCATGGTCCCGCCAGAGGTGGTAGCCGTGCATCAACGCGACCTGCATCAAGTGCAAATCCCCGGCGGCGCTGGCCGCGCAGAATTTGACGCCATGGTCCGCCGCATTGATAAAATCGACACAAGCTGGCGTGACTAAAGCCCCCTGCCCCGTCTAAGGCAGCGCGATGACCAGATTCTCTGTCAACGAACGTCCGGTGGAATATCGGATGGAAGCCGACACGCCCTTATTGTGGGCGCTACGCGATGCGTCGAACCTGACCGGCACCAAATATGGCTGCGGCACGGGCGATTGCGGCGCCTGCACGGTGGATATTGACGGCGAAGCCATCAGGTCCTGCCTTGTCACCATCGGCGAATGCGAAGGCCGCTTTGTCACCACCATCGAGGGGCTGTCCAAGGACCGCAGCCACCCCGTCCAACAGGCGTGGGTGGCCCAGCAAGTCCCCCAATGCGGCTTTTGCCAAAGCGGCATGATTATGGCGGCGCAAGCCTTGCTGCGCCAAAATAAAAACCCCAGCGCGGCGGACATTGACGCCGCGATGACCAATATTTGCCGCTGCGGCAGCTATCCCCGCATCCGCACCGCCATTGCACAGGCCGCGCGGGTCATGCGCGGCGATGATGTGATCGCCGCCGCCCCGCCGCCGGGCATCAGCCCCCAAGACGCCGCCGCCGCTGTGCCCGCGCTCAACATTCCCAGCACCAACGACTGATCCGCCGCTCCGCTCGGCTATATAGTTTAAGATGAACGCCAGCCAACAGCTTGGTTCAGAATCG
>CAZIVW010000025.1:7961-40133 GCA_964542975.1 uncultured Sphingopyxis sp. | reverse complement strand
ATGACCGCAAGACTGTTCATAGCGGCTATTTAGTGCTTTTGGGACCGTCGAAGCTGGAATGATGCCGATAGGCTTCGCTGGCTGTGAGGAATTTGGAGAATATCGCATGACTTATGAAACCATCATCGTCGAACAACGCGGCGCTGTGACGCTGGTTAGCTTGAACCGTCCGCAGGCGCTCAATGCCCTGAACAGCAAGGTGTTGGACGATTTGATCGATGCTTTTGCCGCATTTGAGGCAGATGACAGCCAACGCTGCGCGGTGTTGACGGGTTCGGGTGAAAAGGCCTTTGCGGCAGGCGCGGACATTAAGGAAATGGCGGATAAGCCCGCGTCCGATTTCTTCTTGCAAGATTTCTTTTCCAAATGGACCAGTCATTTTGCCAAAGCCGTGCGCAAGCCTTGGATTGCCGCCGTCAACGGTTTCGCGCTGGGCGGTGGCTGTGAATTGGCGATGATGGCCGATTTCATCATTGCGTCGGACAAAGCGAAATTCGGCCAACCCGAAGTGAAATTGGGCGTGGCCCCCGGCATGGGCGGATCGCAGCGCCTGACCCGCGCGGTGGGCAAGGCCAAGGCGATGGAAATGTGCCTGACGGGCCGCATGATGGGCGCAGAAGAAGCCGAACGTTCGGGATTGGTCGCGCGCATTGTGCCGCATGACAGCCTGTTGGACGAGGCTTTGAAAACCGCCGCCGTCATCGCCGCCATGCCGCCCATGGCCGCCATGGTGAACAAGGAATTGGTCAACGCTGCCTTTGAAACCACGCTGGATCAAGGCCTGTTGTTTGAACGCCGCGCTTTCCAAATTTTGACCGCTACCGAGGATAAAGCCGAAGGCATGGCGGCCTTTATCGAAAAGCGCGAAGGCGTGTGGAAGGGCCGCTAAGCGGCTGAATATCCGGTTGGGAATGGCCACGCCCATTGGGACGGCCATTCCCGCCAAAATGTGCAGCAATGCGCGCCGACATGTGGGGAGAGCATATGAAAATCGCCTTTATCGGTTTGGGAAATATGGGCGGCGGCATGGCGGCCAATTTGGTGCGTGCAGGCCATCAAGTTCAGGCCTTTGACCTGAACGACGAGGCGCTGGCCCGCGCCGAGGCGGCGGGATGCACCCGTGCCTTGTCGGCAGCCGATGCGGTGGCCGGAGCGGTGGCGGTCGTGACGATGTTGCCAGCGGGGCAGCATGTGGCGGCGGTATATCGCGACGCCATTTTCCCCCATGCCGCGCCATCGACCCTGTTGATTGATTGTTCGACCATTGATGTCGCCACGGCGCGCAGCAATATTGAAGCAGCCCTTGCGGCGGGCCTAGAGGCGGTGGATGCGCCCGTGTCGGGCGGTATCGCGGCGGCAGAGGCGGGGACGCTGACCTTCATGGTCGGCGGCGAAGACCGTGCTTTTGAACGCGCTGAGGCAGTGTTGAACGCCATGGGCAAGGCGGTGATTCATGCGGGCGCGGGGGGTGCTGGTCAGGCCGCGAAAATTTGCAACAATATGTTGCTGGGCGCGTCGATGGTGGCGACCTGTGAAACCATGGCGATGGCCCAGAAATTGGGCCTAGACCCCCAGCGCTTTTATGACATTGCCAGCGTATCATCGGGCCAAAATTGGTCGCTGACCAGCTATTGCCCCTTGCCCGGCGTTGGCCCTGTGTCGCCAGCGGACAAGGGCTATCAGGGCGGCTTTGCGGCCAGTTTGATGCTGAAGGATTTGCGTTTGGCGATGGAGGCGGCGGAGCTGGCCGGTGCCGCCGTGCCAATGGGCAGCCGCGCCCGTGAATTATATGAAGAATTTGTCGCAGCCGACAAAGAGAATCGTGATTTTTCGGCGATTATTCAAACGCTGTAAAACAGCATTTTCTGCCCCATAAAAAGGCCGCCAACCCCAATGGGATTGGCGGCCTTTTTGACTTGGGCGTCCATTTGATGGACGCCCAGTGGATTAGAAGCCGGATTTGCTATCGGCGCGGTTTTTCAGCAATGGGGCGATGCTGAAACCATGTTTGCTGAGGCCGTCGACAATTTTGTCTGTGCCTTCCAGACCCGCCCAGAACATGGGGCCGCCGCGATAGACAGGCCAGCCATAGCCATAGATCCACACCACATCGATATCCGATGCGCGCTGGGCCTTGCCTTCTTCCAAGATCAGCGCGCCTTCATTGACCATCGGATAGAGGGTGCGTTCGACGATTTCTTGATCGCTAATCTCGCGCTTTTCAATGCCCGCTTGTTTGCGGAATTGTTCGATCAATTCGGCCACGCGGGGGCTTTCGCTGGTCTGACGCTTGTCGTCATAATCATAAAAGCCCGCTTGCTTTTTCTGACCCCAGCGACCCTCGGCGCACAATGCATCGCGGATGGATTCGATGCGGTTGGGGTCGCGGTGCCAACCAATGTCGGTGCCCGCCAGATCTGCCATTTGGAATGGACCCATGGGCATACCAAAATCGGTGTGGACTTTGTCCACTTGCGCTGGCGTTGCCCCTTCGAGCAGCAGCTTTTGCGCTTCCAACTGGCGCGGGGCGAGCATGCGATTGCCGATGAAGCCGTGGCAAACGCCCGCGACAACCGCGACTTTGCCGATCTTCTTGCCAATGCCCATGGCGGTGGCCAGCACGTCGAGCGCCGTCTTGTCGCCGCGCACCACCTCTAGCAGCCTCATGACATTGGCGGGCGAGAAGAAGTGCATCCCAACCACATCTTGCGGGCGGCTGGTGACCGCGGCGATTTCATTGACGTCCAAATAGCTGGTGTTGGTGGCCAAAATTGCGCCTTGCTTGGCGATGCCGTCCAGCTTGGTGAAAATCTCTTTCTTGACGTCCATATTTTCATAGACGGCTTCGATAATCAGGTCGCAGTCCGCCAGATCGGCCATGTCCAGTGACGGCGTGATCAGGCCCATCAATTGTTCGACCTGTTCGGGCTTGAAACGGCCCTTGGCGGCGGAGGCTTCGTAATTTTTGCGCACCACGGCCAGGCCGCGATCCAGCGCCTCTTGCTGGGTTTCGACGATGGTGCAGGGGAATCCCTTTTGCAGGAAATTCATCATGATGCCGCCGCCCATCGTGCCGGCACCAATAATGCCGACCTTTTTAATGTCGCGCAGCTTGGTATCCTTGGGCAGGCCGTCGATTTTCGCGGCCTGACGTTCGGCAAAGAACATATGGCGCTGGGCTGCTGATTGGGTGCCGAACATCAGCTTGCCAAATTCGGTGCGTTCAAAGGCCAAACCTTCGTCGAAGGGCAGGCGGGTTGCGGCCTCGACACAGGCGAGGTTGGCATAAGGCGCGTCGAAACCCTTCCAACGCTTGGCATTTTGGGTTTTCAGCGTTTCGATAATGCTGACGTCGCCCACCACGGCGCGTTCGCGGGTTGGACGGGGGCCGTCGGCGATGCGGTCGCGGGCAAAGGCGATGGCGTCATCGGCCAGACTGTCGGCACCGGCCAAAGCGTCGACCAGACCCATGTCCTTGGCCTTGGGCGCGGGAACGGGTTCGCCCAATGACGTCATGGTGGCGGCGGCCTCTACGCCCACCACGCGGGGCAGGCGCTGGGTCCCGCCCGCACCGGGCAACAGGCCCAGCTTGACTTCGGGAACGCCCAGCAAGGCCGAAGGAACGGCGATGCGATAATGGCAGACCAGCGCGGTTTCCAAACCGCCGCCCAGCGCCGTGCCGTGAATGGCGGCGACAACAGGCTTGGTCGCATTTTCGATGGAATTGAGCACGGCGTTAAAGTCAGGGCCGCGTGGGGCCTTGCCAAATTCGCTGATGTCCGCGCCCGCAATGAAGGTCGACCCATCACAGCGCAGAACGATCGCCTCAATGCTATCGTCGGACAGGGCGGCGGCAAAATGGTCTTCCAACCCTTGGCGGACGTGCCAGCTTAGCGCGTTGACGGGCGGATTGTTGACAATAACTACGGCGACATTGCCATGTTTTTCCAAACTTACGCTGTTTGGTATTTCTTCAGACATCAGTAAACTCCCAATTTTAATCGTGAAGGGCGGCGTAAATCATTGTCTTGATTTCGCGCCGCACGGGATAGGTGCTGGACGGCATGAGCTGGGTCATGAAAACCATGGCGATGTCCTCGGCAGGGTCGACGAAGAAGCCTGTGCTGAACATGCCGCCCCAATAAAAATCGCCCACCGACGAAGGCACGCCCGCGCGGGCGGGGTCGATGGTGGTCGCAAAGCCAAGGCCAAAGCCGATACCGGCGTTATCATCTTCGGAAAACACGCCCACGCTATGCTGGGTCAAATCGCCGCCGCCGACGAGGTGGTTCATCGCCATGAGTTCCAGCGTTTTGCGGCCCGAGAAATGATGGCCATTCCATGTGCCGCCGCCCAGCAGCATCAGGCAGAAACGATGATAATCGGCCATGGTGGACAATAATCCGCCGCCGCCGCTTTGGAAATTGCGGTTCTTGGCCCAGCGGCTGGCTTCGCCGCTGTCAAAGCTGACCATCTTGTCGCGCGGGTGAAAGGCATAAGCGTCGGTCAGCCGATGTTGTTGGTCGGGGGCGATGTGGAAACCGGTGTCTGTCATGCCCAAGGGGGTGAATAATTTTTCTTGCAGCACGGTGGCAAAAGGCTTGCCTTCGATCCGTTCAATAACCGCGCCTAAAACATCGGTGGCCACCGAATAATTCCAATGATCGCCGGGGTTAAACAGCAACGGAATTTGTGACAATTGTTCGATAAATTCGTCCATTGTCTGATCGGACGCAAAATCGTCAATCTTGGTTTTGCGATAGGCGGCGTCGACGGGATGCCGTTCTTGAAAGCTGTAGGACAGGCCCGCACGGTGGCTGAGCAAGTCGCGCATGCGAATTTGTTGCTGCACGGGGCGGGTGACAAAGGGCATATTTCCGCCGCCCGCCACAAAGACGCCGGTTTTCTGAAATTCGGGACAATATTTGATCAGCAAATCGTCCAGCGCCACCTTGCCTTCTTCGACCAACATCATGAACACGACCGAGGTGATCGGCTTGGTCATGCTGGCGATACGGTAAATGGCGTCAGATTTCAGTGGCACACCGGGGCGGGCTTCGCCAATTTGGCTGTCCAGCACCAATTTGCCGCGCCGCGACACCTGCACCGCCGCATGGGGCAGACGACCGCTGTCCACATATTTTTCCTGAAGGAACAGGGGGATGCGGTCTAGTCGGCTTTGGGAGAAACCTTGTGCCATAAGGGGTCCTTTTAATGCGATGTCTGGCCCAGCAATTGCCGCGTGACGGGGTGGGATGCACTCAGCCCGCCGTCCACCGCAATGGCTTGTCCGTTCACATAGCTGGCCTGATCGCTGACCAGAAACAAGGCCACATTTGCCAATTCGTCGGGCTGGGCGGCGCGTTTCAGCGGGTTGAGCTGGCCCAATTTCTGGGTCACACCCTTTTCGCGGGCATAATCAAAGGTCGGTTTGGTCATGCCGGTTTCCGTCAGGCCGGGGCAAATGGCGTTAACGCGAACGCCGCTGCCGACCAATTGTTGGGCGGCGGTTTTGGCCAGATTAATGACCCCCGCTTTGGACGCGGAATAGGCCCCAGGGCCAGCCCCGCTGTTGAGGCCAGCGACGCTGGCGGTCATCAAAATCGCGCCGCCGCGTGCCTGATCGACCAAGGCCTTGCCCGCATGTTTGACCATTAGCGCGGGGCCGATCAAATTGACGCGCAAGGTTTCGGCCCATTTATGGGGGTCGAAATCAAAAATGCCGCCCATATCGCCAATGATGCCAGCATTGGCAAAGGCGATATCCAGCCCGCCAAACTGGCTGATCGTGGCTTGGACCAAGGCGATGACGTCGGATTCTTGGCCCGCGTCCATTTCAAAAGATTGCGCGTCGCCCCCCGCATCGCGGACGGCGGCGGCGGTGTCATGGACGGCGCTACTTTTGTCGCCCAAAATCAGGCGCGCGCCTTCGGCGGCAAAGCGGAGGGCGCTGGCGCGGCCAATGCCGCTGCCCGCCCCTGTGATAATGGCGATTTTGCCTTGTAATGCACCCATTATGCGCCTCCCGATATGGTGGCACCGCCGTCGCAGACGATGGTTTGGCCGGTGGTAAAAGCGCCCGCCTTGCTGGACAGAAAAACGGCGGCGCCCGCGATTTCATGCGGTTCGCCAATGCGTTTTAAACAGGCATTGGCGGTCGAGATTTTGAGCGTGTCCGGATTGTCCCACAAAGCGCGGGCCATGTCGGTGCGGATTAGGCCGGGGGCGATGCAGTTCACCCGCACGCCGCGTGGGCCAAGTTCCACGGCATAGTTGCGGGCAAGCTGCATATCCGCAGCCTTGGACACGCAATAAGCGCCGATGACTTGCGACCCTTTCAGCCCGCCGATCGACGAAATGATGGTGATCGCGCCGCTGCCCCGTTCCAGCATTTCGGGCGCGACCATGGAAATCAGCCAATGGTTGGACAATATATTATTGTCCAAAATTTTGCGAAACTGGTCGTCGGCTATGCCCAAATTGGGTCCATAATAAGGGTTGGACGCGGCGTTGCAGACCAGCACGGTAATTTTGCCAAAGGCGGCGCGGCTGGCATCGACCAACGCCTGTAATTCATCTTTGGACGAAATATTGGCGGGCACGGCGATGGCCGTGCCTTCGCCATATTGGGCGTTAATCTCGGCTGCGGTGACGGCACATGCCTCGGCCTTGCGGCTGGAGATTACCACTTTCGCGCCTTGGGCGGCCATGGCCTCTGCCGTGGCTTTGCCAATGCCGCGTGATGATCCGGTGATCAGCGCGACATCGCCGGACATGTCGAATAAATTCATGCACCGGCCTTTCGCGCGAAATCCATCGCGCGCTGGGCCAGCGGGCGGACCTTGTCGGACATATCCGTGGCATGGGCCGAATTGGCCGTGCCATCCAACACGCGCTTTTTAATGCCTTGCATGATGGCGGCCAGACGGAAGAAGTTGAACGCCAGATACCAGTTGAGGTCGGGCAGGCCATCGCGGCCCGTTTTTTCGCAGTAACGCGCGACCATTTCGTCCAGTTCGGGAATGCCCAGCGCGGCGCGGTCCACATCCATCACGCCGCTGCGTCCGCCATTTTCCGTGACCCATGCCATGGCGATATAAGCAAAATCAGCCAAGGGATCGCCCAAGGTGCTGAGTTCCCAATCCAAAACCGCCAAGACTTCGGGGCGGTCGTTGGCCCAGATCATATTGTCGATGCGATAATCGCCATGAACAATACTGGTCCGGTCTTGGGTCGGCAGGGTCGCGGGCAGCCATGTTAACAGCTGTTCCATTTCCGGCATCACTTCGGTTTCGGACAGGCGATATTGCTTGGTCCAGCGGTCCACCTGACGGCCAAAATAATTGCCGGGCTTGCCATAATCGGACAGGCCCGCTGCCTCGACATCGACATTATGCAACGCGGCCAATGTGTCGATCATGGCGTTATAGGTGGCGCGGCGATGTTCGGGTGTGGAACCCGGCATGGCGCCGTCCCAAATGGTGTGGCCGTCCACCATTTGCATGACGTAAAACCAACTGCCCAGCACATCATTGTCGGTGCATAGGCCAAATTGGCGCGCAATGGGAAAGCCTGCACGATATAGGCCCGCCTGCACCTTATATTCGCGGTCCACGGCGTGAGCCGAAGGCAGCAAGGGGCCAAAGGGCTTGCGGCGCAGCACATAATTGCCCGACGGTGCGCTGATTTTATAGGTGGGGTTGGATTGGCCACCCGCAAATTTGCTTTGCGTCAGCGGGCCTTGGAACCCATCGACATGCGCCTCCATCCATGCGGTCAGCTTGGCTTCGTCCAGCACATCATGGCCAGTGGGCGCGATGGTGCCGGAAAACACATCTTGGGCGTTGGACACCCCGCTCATTGGTCGAACACGATGACGGAGCGGGCCGCATCGCCTTTCTTCATGGCTTCATAACCTTCGTTGACTTGGTCCAGCGAGATGGTTTCCGCGACAATCGTGTCGAGGTCCAGCAAGCCGCGCATATAAAAATCCACCAAACGGGGAATATCCACGGGGAAGCGGTTGCCGCCCATGATCGCGCCTTGCAACTTCTTGCCAGATAAGAGGTCCATCGCGCCAAGGCCAACCTGTTCATTCAGCGGCATCATGCCCAAAATGGTCGCCGTGCCGCCGCGGCGCAGCGATTGGACCGCCAATTTGGCGGAGGCTGGACGTCCCACGGCTTCGATGGCGTGATCGACCCCGCCCTTGCTGAGTTCGAGAATCTGTTTTGCGGCATCGTCGGCAAAGGCATCCACCACATCGGTCGCGCCCAATTTTTTCGCCAATTCGCGTTTTTCGGGCATCGGGTCGGCGGCAATAATCCGGCCTGCGCCCGCAATTTTGGCGGCATTAATGGTCGCCAGACCAACCCCGCCGCAGCCGACCACCGCGACCGTTTCGCCCGGTGTGACCTTGCAAGCGTTAAAGATGGTGCCCGCGCCCGTGGTGACGGCGCAGCCGATAATGGCGGCGCGGTCCAGCGGCATTTCGGGGTCAATGGCAACACAAGCATGTTCATGGACCAGCAGCACTTCGGAAAAGGCGCTGAGGTTGAGCATTTGGTTGACGGGGGTTCCGTCCGCCAAGGTGATACGCGGCTTGGCACCGGCCGGACGGCGGGTATCCCCGCCAAGGCACAACGACATGCGGCCTGACACGCAAAATTCGCAATGCCCACAAAAGGCGCTGAGGCAGGTGACGACCGCATCGCCGACCTTGACCGTGGTCACTTCGCTGCCCACCGCCTCGACAATGCCTGCGGCTTCATGGCCGGGAATGGCGGGCAGGGCGTGGGGGTAAGTGCCTTCGATAAAATGCAGGTCGCTGTGGCACAGGCCGCAGGCCGCGGTGCGGATGCGCACTTCATGCGGGGCGGGATTGTCGACGATGATATCCTCGATTTGAAGCGGTTTGCCCGGTTCAAATAAAATGGCGGCTTTGGTCATGGGCTGATCCTCTCCTTGGGGCTATCATGACACGCACAGGCTTGGGGCGGACGATGGATGGCCTGTGCGGCGGTATTTTTATGATTTTTATGACGGGATATAAGGGCGCATCGCGGACGATGCGCCCCCATGATATTTACCGTGACACGCCAATGTCACCGGACGAAAAGCCAGCATCGCGGGCATTGTCCGAATGTTTGGCGAGTTCGATGCGGGCGATGGCGCGCGCGTGCACTTCGTCGGGACCATCGGCCAGACGCAGCGTGCGTTGATGGGCATAGGCGCTGGCCAAGCCATAATCGTCCGACACGCCGCCGCCGCCATGGGCCTGAATGGCATCGTCGATGATTTTCAGGGCCATATTGGGGGCCTGAACCTTGATCATCGCAATTTCGGCAGCCGCCGATTTATTGCCAACCTTGTCCATCATATCGGCGGCCTTCAGGCATAACAGGCGCGTCATATCAATGTCGATACGGGCGCGTGCAATGCGTTCTTCCCACACGCTGTGGCTGGAAATCGTCTTGCCAAAGGCCACGCGCGATTGCAGGCGGCGGCACATTTTTTCCAACGCTTCTTCGGCGACGCCAATGGTGCGCATACAATGGTGGATACGGCCTGGGCCAAGGCGGCCTTGGGCAATCTCAAAGCCGCGACTCGCGCCCAGTAACATGGCTTGTTCGGCGTTGACGCGGACGTCCTTCAATTCCACTTCCATATGGCCGTGGGGCGCGTCGTCATAGCCAAAGACGGGCAAGTGGCGGATGACTGTGATGCCGGGGGCGTCCATCGGCACCAAGACCATCGATTGTTGCTGGTGGCGTTTGGCTTCGAAATCGGTTTTGCCCATGACGATGGCCACTTTGCAACGTGGATCGCCTAGACCCGATGACCACCATTTGCGGCCATTGATGACATAATCATCGCCATCGCGTTCAATGCGGGTTTCGATATTGGTGGCATCCGAGGATGCGACTTGCGGTTCGGTCATCAAAAAGGCGGAACGAATCTCGCCGTTCATGATCGGACGCAGCCATTTTTCCTTTTGTTCCAACGTGCCATAGCGGTGGAACACTTCCATATTTCCGGTATCGGGGGCGGAACAGTTGAAGATTTCGCTGCTGATGCCGACGCGGCCCATTTCTTCGGCGCACAAGGCATATTCCAAATTGGTCAGGCCCGGTCCGTCAAATTCAAAACTATCCTCGACATGATGATGGGCATCGCTGCGCGGCGGCATGAACAGGTTCCAAATGCCAGCGGCTTTGGCTTCGGCCTTGAGTTCCTCGATGATCGGGATGACTTTCCAGCGCTCGCCAGCCGCATCTTGTTCGGCATAGGCGGAAAGGTTGGGACGAATTTTCTGCGCGATGAAATTCCGCACGCGGTCGCGCCAGTAACTCTGCCGTTCGGTCAGATCAAAATCCATCTGCTTTCCTTTCCCTTTACGTTTGCGTAAACTTTGAACCAATGTGCCCCTGCTTGCCAAGCCCCCATGACGGATAAATATCATGGCAGGGCAAAATGGCGGCAGGGGCTAAATTTGCTAATCTGTTGAAACGGGCAGCGGCGTGCCGGAACGACGTGCCGCAATCAGCGCCAAGCGTGCTTCATGGCTTTGGCGGTCGATGCTGTAATGGCGCATGGCCAAGGCCATAGCGACGGACAGCAGGGTGATCGTGCCAATATAGGCCCAGCTCATGCCCAAAGCGACGTCATTGGGCAGATTTTCGGGGGTCATTTGCCCTTCTAAACCAGCCAGCACGATCAGCTGACCGACCAGAAAAATACCCAGCGCGGACCCGATTTTCTGGATCATGAAATAGCTGGAGTAAAACAGCCCTTCGCGCCGTTCGTCGTGGGTAACCTCATGGTCTTCGACAATTTCGGCAACCATAGATGATGATGAAATGGTCGTCAGAATTTGACCAAAAAGCGCGACCGTCACACAGACCAACAACAAAGCGGCAGAGATGTTGCTGCCCAATTCCGGCCAAAAGCCAAAATTGCGCGCCGCATAAGTGAGCAGATTGATACCCGCCGAAAACAGGCCGCCAAATATGGCGATGTCGCGCTTGCCAAAGCGGCGGTGCAGCGGCTGAACCAACAAGAAGGAGGCGACCACCGCAACGCCCAACCCCAAGGGGTAATAGGTCATTTGTTGGTCCGACAATTGCCAGACATACAGCATCATATAATTGATGGCGGCGATGGATGTGGAATAGGCCGCGACAATGAACAGCGCGCCGATGGCCAAGGCGCGAAAGGACGGGTTGCGAAAGGCGCGGCGCAGGTCGGTCAGGACACTATGCTGTTCGCGGGGTAAGGGACGGGTGGGAAGCGCCAAGATGCGGCGCTGCTGTCCCCATGCGGACAATATGGTGGACAGGATAATGACCCCCGCGCCGAACCAACCGAAGCTTTCATAGCCGGACGCATTCAGCAGTCCATTTTCGCCGGGCACATCGGATGTGAGAAAATAGCCATAAGCCAAAGCGGTGGTAATCAGTCCACCAGTCCAGCCAAATAGGAAACGAAAACGGGTGAGCGCGGTGCGTTCGTCATAATCCTGAGACAGTTCGGCGACCAAAGAGACGGACGGGATTTCACAGGCGCTGACGAACAGACGCACCGCGATGACATTGATCGCGAGCCAGAAAACCGACTGGGATTGGGCACCACGGTCCAACCATAAAAAGGCCCAACTGATGGCCATGGGCAGGGCCGCCGCATATAGCCATGGCAGGCGGCGGCCCCAGCGGCTTTTTGTGGCGTCCGACAAACGGCCAATCATGGGGTCGGCCACGGCGTCCGCGAACATCGCCACGATCAAGATCATCGATATGGTGCGCGGATCATAACCCAAGACTTGGTTGTAATAGAGCATGAAGAAAGTGGTCAGGCCGGTTTCCTTGACCCCCATCGCCACCGCACCCAGCCCATGGGCGGATTTCAGGCTGAGCGGTAAACGCTCTGCTGGCGCGGTCATGCGCCGCCGCCGGCGCTTGTCTCCATCGCTGTTAGGGCATCAAACATGCCGGGGCTATTGGGGTCCCACGCATGGCGTTCGCCAATGGTCAGCCCCCCGTCCACCAGCATATGGGTGCCTGTCATGAAGCTGGATTCGGCGCTGGCCAAATAGGCCACGGCATTGGCGATATCTTCGGATGCGCCGCCCCGTGCCACGGGCTGGGCCTGTGCGCTGGCCATGGCGATCATCGCTTTGGCTTGGTCTTGCACTTCGCGGGGCAGCCCTAGGGATGAGGTGAAAATATTGGTGTTGATAAAGCCGGGGCAAATGGCGTTCACCCGAATGCCATAACGGGCCAAATCCGTCGCGGCGACTTTGGTGAGGTGCAGAACGCCAGCCTTGGCCACCGCATAGGCTGTGGGCGAATAGCCTGCACCCAGCGCTGCCACACTGGCGGTGTTGATGATCGCGGCGGTGCCATTTTGGGTCGATGGGCGATTTTTCATATGCGGCGCGCCATAGCGAATGCCCATGGCCACGGACGTTAAGATCAACGCCATGCTTTGGTCCCACCCCTCGGGGGTGATTTCATCAATGGGGGCGCGGTCGCCGCCAGCGGCTGCATTGTTGAACAAGATGTCGATACCGCCCGCTTGCTGGGCAACAGCGTTCATTAAAGATTCGATTTCTGCGGCTTTGGTGACATCGCATCGGATGAAATCAATTTTGCCATTGCTGGCGGCGGCCAAGGCGCGGCCCCCGTCCTCGTCAATGTCGCTGGCAAAAACATGCGCCCCCTCGGACGCCAATTTTAACGCAGAGGCACGGCCAATGCCCGACGCTGCGCCTGTGACAACCGCCACCCGTTCGACGAATCGCATCACGCTCTCCCATTTCTTATTTTGGACGGAGTTTAGGGCACAAAGAGGGGTCGTCAACGCTGACAAATTTGACGTTACGTTGCCGTAAGGGAATGTGAAAATAGCCGAAAAGATTGCAGTTGACGCTTGCGTAAACTCTGCTTCGCGCTTTAGCTTGGCATGATAATGAGGGAGCAAGGATGATGGGCGAATTAAACGCTTTTCGCGCCGATGTGCGGCAGTGGCTGGAAGAAAATTGCCCAGCGGAGATGCGCCAGCCGGTGACGGGTGATGACGATATCTGCTGGGGCGGGCGCAAATTTATTTTCAAAAATGACGCCCAGAAATTGTGGCTCGATCGCTGTGTGGCCAAGGGATATACGGTGCCGGATTGGCCCGTTGCTTACGGCGGGGCTGGCTTCACGCCCGAACAAACCAAGATTTTCAAACAGGAAATGGCCCGTATTTCCGCGCGGCCACCTCTGCAAAGCTTTGGCATATGGATGTTGGGGCCTGCCTTGTTGCAATTTGGCACCGAAGAGCAAAAGCAACATTATCTGACCCAAATTGCGCGCGGCGAAATTCGTTGGTGCCAAGGCTATAGCGAACCGGGCGCGGGCAGTGACCTTGTCAGCCTGCAAACCTTTGGCGAGGATAAGGGCGACCATTGGGTCGTCAATGGCAGCAAAATCTGGACCAGCTATGCCGACAAAGCAGACTGGATTTTCTGTTTGGTCCGCACGGACAAAAGCAACAAATATCAGGGCATTACTTTCATGCTCTTTGATATGGAAAGCACAGGCGTGACGACCAAGCCGATCTTGTTGATCAGCGGCAACAGCCCGTTTTGCGAAACCTTCTTTGATGATGTGGCGGTGCCCAAGACCCAATTTATTGGCGAAGTGAACAGGGGCTGGGACGTCGCCAAATATTTGCTGGGCCACGAACGGGAAATGATTTCGGGCGGCGGCGCAGGCGGCGATATGCTGAGCTTGGGCGCGGCGGTGTTGAAACATATTGGGGCCAATGAAGCGGGCGAATTGGATGATCCGGTTTTGCGCGCTGAAATTGCGGCCTTTGACGTCGATGTCTTTGCCTATCGCGCGATGGGCGAACGCTTCATGGATATGTGGAAAACGGGCCGTGCGCACCCCGCCAGTTCCAATATGATGAAATATGTCGGCACAGAGCTGAACAAGCGGCGCTATGAATTGCTGATGTCCGCTGGCGGCAGCGATGCCTTGGAATGGGAAAGCGCCGAAAGCCGCGAAGGGGCCCGTCCGCGTGCATGGCTGCGCACCAAGGCCAATAGCATCGAAGGCGGCACCAGCGAGGTGATGTTGAACGTCATCGCCAAGCGCATTTTGGATCTGCCAGGCGCTTAAGGCATCGCGATTTCCACGAAATATTCCCAGACCATAGAGAATAGCGGTCAGGGACCAGAGAAAGGTCAAAATATGCCTCTCTATCATAATGAAGATCAGGCGATGCTGAAGGACAGCATCAGCCCGTTTGTAGCCGAAAAAGCGCCCGTGTCCCATTTGCGTCAATTGCGGGATCGCCGCGACGAAACCGGTTTTTCGCGCGAATTATGGGCCGAATTTGTCGACATGGGCCTGCCTGGCATGTTGGTGCCAGAGGATCAGGGCGGATTGGGTATGGGCCATATGGAAGCCGGCATTGTGCTGGAAGAGATTGGCCGCAATCTGACGCCCTCGCCCTTTTTGACGACCAGCGTTGGCGGGGTGACGGCGTTGACCAAAGGCGGCGGTGTGCAAGCCGCGCGCTGGTTGCCCGCCATTGCGGCAGGCAAAGCCATTGCGGCGCTGGCGATTGACGAACAAGCCCGCCACCGCCCAGATCGTGTCGCCACAACCGCGACGCGCAGCGGCAATGGGTTTCGCTTGGACGGGCAAAAAAGCTTTGTCGTTCATGGTCATGTCGCCGATATTTTGCTGGTGTCTGCGAATAGCGCCGATGGATTGACCCTCTTTGCTGTGCCGCGCGAAGCGAAGGGCGTGAGCAGTGATCCGCGATTGTTGGTGGACAGCAGCCTTGTCAGCCATGTGCGTTTCGATGGCGTGGAATTGGACGCTGACGCGGTGATTGGCGATGTCGGCGGTGGTCAGGCCGTGCTGGATGCCATGTTGGCGGCGACGCGCACGGGGGCGTCCGCTGAATTGCTGGGTGTTGGCCAAGGCGCGATGGATATGACCGTCAGCTATTTGAAGGAACGCAAGCAATTTGGCCGCTTGATTGGCGAGTTTCAGGCCCTGCAACACCGCGCGGCGCATTTATATGGCGAATTGGAAGTGGCGCGGGCCACGGTCATGAAGGCCCAGCAATTGCTGGACGACGGCAGCGATGATGCCACGCTCTATGTCTCTGTCGCCAAGGCCAAGGCGGGACGAGCCGCCAATTTGGCCGTACGCGAAGGCGTGCAAATGCACGGCGGTATCGGGATGACCGACGAATTTGACATCGGCTTGTTCATGAAACGGGACCGCGCCTTGTCGGAATATATGGGCGATGTGAATTATCACACCGATCGCGTGGCCCGTCTGAACGGATATTGAGGAGCGTGATGATGGACATGCAAAAACTTTTTGGTCTGGATGGGCGCGTTGCGTTGGTCACGGGCGGTTCGCGCGGCATTGGTAAGATGATCGTCGAGGGATATTTGGCGGCCGGATGCGCCCGTGTTTATATTTCGGCACGGAAAATTGACCAGATCGCCGAAGCTGTCGCCGATTTCGACACGCGCTACCCAGGCAAAGTGATTGGTATTCCGGCGGACGTGTCGAGCGTCGAAGAATGTCGTTCCTTGGCGGCGGACCTTGCTGAACGCGAAGAACGGCTGGATATTTTGGTCAATAATGCCGGTGCGGCATGGGGCGAATCCTTTGAAACCTTCCCAGAGGCCGGATGGGACAAGGTGATGGACGTCAACGTAAAGGGGCCGTTTTTCCTGACGCAGGCGCTGCACGGCTTGCTTAAGGCTGGCGGTAGCGCCGATCAGCCTGCCAAGGTCATCAACATTGGTTCCATCGACGGTATGCGCCTGAACCCATGGGAAACCTATAGCTATCATGCGTCCAAGGCAGGGATATTATATCTGACCAAGCGGTTGGCGGCGCGATTGGTGAGCGACAATATCATCGTCACGGCCATTGCCCCGGGGGCGTTTCAATCGGACATGAACAAAGCGGCGCGCGACCATGGCGATACGGTGGCCCAGCGTATTCCAACACGCCGCATTGGCGCACCCGAAGATATGGCGGGCGCGGCCATTTATTTGGCGTCCAATGCGGGCAATTATGTGGTGGGTGAAACCATCGCCGTCGACGGCGGCTTGGTGCATGGGGATTTGAAGACCAGCATCGACGGTTAAATGCTGGCCGAGGCAAGCGTTTTGGCGCTGCGCGATCCGGTATATTTCAACAGGCGGGACATGAGGTTCCGCCTGTTTTGTTGGGGGGGCGTTACCCGCTTGATTCAGCCTTCCAGTTCGACGTCCCAATAGAGCCAGTCAATCCAGCTTTCGTGCAGATAATTGGGTGGAAAGGCACGGCCATTATCTTGTAATTGCCAATTGGTGGGCCGCCATGGCTTTTGATATAATGGCATATGCGCTTGTTCGGGCGTTCGGCCACCCTTTTTCAAATTGCAGGGCGAGCAAGCCGTGGATACATTTTCCCAACTGGTGATACCGCCCAAACGGCGCGGGGTGACATGGTCAAAGGTGAGATCCTGTCCCGACCCGCAATATTGGCAACTGAATTTGTCGCGCAAAAATAGGTTAAAACGTGTGAAGGCGGGATATTGGGATGGTTTTACATATTGGCGCAGCGCAATGACACTGGGTAAAGCCATGGAACGGGTGGGGGAGTGAATTTCCCGTTCATAATTTTCGACAATCGTCACGCGGTCCAGAAACACCGCTTTTATGGCCGTTTGCCAAGGCCATAGGCTGAGTGGATAGTAGCTGAGCGGCGTGTAATCCGCATTTAACACTAAGGCCGGACAATTGTCCGGATGGCGAGCAAGATCAGGATGGTACATGGCTTCGTTACGCAGCCCCCTTGTTTGTTCGGGCCCTTTATCGCTTGGGATAACGCGTCACTGCCATCCCCGCATGACATGTTCATTACATGACAAAATACCAAATCAGGTCAAGTGCTGATATGATATTGAATTTCCGATCAAATGGATAGGGTGAAATTACGGATGATATACTTGCTATGCCCGTGACGGTGACACGCTTTGCACCCAGCCCGACGGGAGCCTTGCATTTGGGCCATGGATTTTGTGCGGTGCAGGTGCATGCGTTGGCGCGCCGTGCGGGTGGGCGATTTTTGCTGCGTATGGACGATATTGATGGCAGCCGTTCGCGCCCGCAATATGTGGATGGGGCCTTGGATATATTGCGCTGGATGGGGTTGGATTGGGATGAGGCCCCGATTTTTCAATCGGCTCATTTGGCCCAATATCAAGCGGCTTTGGACGAATTGCGCGGCAAAGATTTGCTCTATCCTTGTTTTTGCACGCGGGCGGATATCGCCGCCAGCCTGTCTGCGCCGCATGGGCCATCGGGCATCCTCTATCCGGGGACGTGCCGCGACCTCCATCAATCTGAACAACAGCGCCGCTGCGCCAGCGAACCGCATTGTTGGCGTTTGGACATGGCTAAGGCGGTGGACTGGGCAGAGCGACACTATCCGCACGGGCTGATATGGTATGAAGAAGGGGCTGGGAATCTGGCGGGTATGGGGCCGCAGCGGGCGGACCCCATGGCGCATGGCGATATTGTCTTGGCCCGCAAAGACGCGCCCGCCAGCTATCATCTGGCCAGCAGCGTGGATGACGCCATGATGGGCGTGACGCATGTGGTGCGCGGCGCGGATTTGCGCCAATCGACGGATGTGCACCGCTTGTTACAGGCATTATTGGGCTGGCCAACCCCCATATATCATCATCATATGCTGATTTGCGGTCCAGATGGACGGCGTTTGGCGAAGCGCGATCAGGCCGCGTCGTTGGACCTGATGCGTCAAGCGGGGCTGGATGGCCGAAATTTGGCCGATCAATTGCGTCAACATAAGCTGCCCACTGGATATTCATTTCAGAAGGCGTAAGGAGGGGTTATGGAAATTCTGCTCATTTTGCTGGTGGTTGGGGCGGCCGGATTGGTGCTGTTTAGCCTGGCACGCGGCCTATATTATTTTTCACGCGGCCATCGGGCGGCGGAAAATGGCACCGCCAGCGACAATCTGAAAATGCAGAATAAAATGATGTTCGCGCGCGTGAAATGGCAAGCGATCACCATTATGTTATTGGTTGTTATCGTATTTATGGCCGGTGGCCGCTAGACGCATTACGGAACATATTCGTGAACCGCGTCCGGTGAACGGCGGCCCCTATCTTGGCCCGCCGGAACGACTATGCCCCATCCGTCAAATCGGTTCAGGGTAGAAGGATTGGGGACCGCAGATGGTCAAGCTGAATAAAATTTATACCCGCACGGGCGACAAGGGCACCACCGGATTGGTGGATGGCAGCCGCATTTCCAAAAGCGATGCGTTGATGACCGCAATTGGCGATGTGGATGAAGCCAATAGCGCGATTGGCGTGGCGTTGCTGGCGCTGGATGCGGGCGCTGAGGCGGCGCAGATGCTGGGTCGGATTCAAAATGAACTATTCGATTTGGGCGCTGATTTGGCGACGCCGCCCGATGCCGAGCATGGTTTTGAACCCCAGCCCATGGCGCTGCGTGTGACGGCATCGCAGGTCGAGCGGTTGGAACAAGAAATTGACGCCATGAACGCGGATTTGCAGCCGCTGAACAGCTTTATCTTGCCAGGCGGAACGCCAGCGGCGGCCCATTTGCATTTGGCCCGCGCGATTTCACGGCGCGCGGAACGCGCTGCGGTGGCGGCAGGGGCGGATCGGTCCCTGAATCCCGTCGCTTTATCTTATATCAACCGTTTGTCGGACCATTTGTTCGTGATGACACGTTATCTAAATGGCGGCGGCGCAAGTGATATTTTGTGGAAGCCTGGCGCGACCCGTTGAACAAAAGATATTTCAGACCAAATAGATAGGCAGTGATATGAAAATGTCATCCATGCTTGTCCAGATGGGCCTGTTTTGTGGAAGATTGAAAGGAAGCATATGATCGTTGGTGTCATTGGAGCTGGCCAAATGGGCGCGGGTATCGCGCAGGTTTCGGCCGCCGCTGGACATGATGTGTTGCTGGGCGACGTCGATCAGGCGCGTGCCGAAGCGGGCAAGGCCGGAATCGCCAAGGCTTTGACGCGATTGGTGACCAAGGAAAAAATGACGCAGGCGGATGCGGATGCGTTGTTGGGCCGTATTCAGCCTGTGGCCGATCACAGTGCCTTTGCGCCCGCCGATCTGGTGATTGAAGCAGCGACCGAGCGCGAAGAAATTAAGCGCGCGATTTTCGCTAGCCTGGCCCCGCATTTGTCGGATACCGCCATTTTGGCGACCAACACCAGCTCGATTCCGATCACCCGTCTAGCTCAGGCTGCCCATGATCCCGCTCGTTTCATCGGTGTGCATTTCTTTAACCCGGTGCCGGTCATGGGGTTGATCGAATTGATTCGCGGTTTGGCGACCAGTGACGATACATTGGCGAAGGTTGAAGCCTATGGTCGCGGCTTGGGCAAAGAAATTGTGCATGCCAATGACGCCCCCGGCTTCATTGTAAATCGTGTGTTGATGCCGTTGATTAACGAAGCGATTTTCGCTTTGGGCGAAGGCGTGGCCAATGTTGCGGATATTGATACCGGCGCGCGTTTGGGCCTGAATCACCCAATGGGTCCCCTGACCTTGGCCGACTTTATTGGTTTGGATACTTGTCTGGAAATCTTGCGCGTGCTGCAAAATGGCACGGGCGACCCGAAATTCCGTCCCGCGCCGTTGCTGGTCAAATATGTCGAAGCAGGCTGGGTCGGCAAGAAAGTCGGTCGTGGTTTCTATGACTGGACTGGGGAAGCCCCTGTTCCAACACGCTAAAATTTATCGCCTGCGGGCGTATATCCTATCAGAAAATGGGCCGCGCTCTTGCAAAAGGGGGCGGCCTATTTCTATGTTGGCTTGAGCGGATGGGGCAGGAAATAGGATGGTGAACGGGCGAAGGGGGGAGGAATTGCTGCCTAAGTCTGTGAACGAAAAGGAGCGCGCATCATGCCCAAAAGGATTTTATGGACGCTGGCTGCGGCCTTGGCTTGCGGCGCCGGAACTGCCGCTGCGCAATCGGGTTCCCCCGAAAATACGACGGTTGAAAATAGCGTCAATCAGGTGACTGAGCCTTTTGATGGCCGCGAAGTGCCCGAAAAATTGCGCGCGATTCAAGATGACCCTTATTCCATGGAAGGCATGGGGCGCTGTGCGAATATCATTCAAGAGGTGGAGGAACTAAACACCGTCTTGGGCCCCGATGTGCATGAACGTGTCGAGAAAACACGCGGGCAAAAGCGGGGTGCCACGGTGGGACGGGTGGCCAGCAGCTTTGCGGGGTCGATCATCCCGTTTCGCAGTTTGATTGGCGAAGTGACTGGCGCAAATGCCGAGCGCCGCCGCTATGCCGAGGCGGTCTATGCCGGAACGGTGCGGCGTGGCTTTTTGAAGGGTGTGGGGTTGGAGCGCGGTTGCAAGGCACCAGCGCGGCCCTGACCTAAATATATTATCTGCGGCCCAATATTGGGCCGCAGAACAGATTTCATGATTTTGCGCTTAGAGTAGGCCCAGCATCAGGCCTGCCAAGGCAGCGGACATCAGGTTGGACAGGCTGCCTGCCAGCAAAGCCTTGAGGCCCAGTTTTGCGATGATGGGGCGTTGGTTGGGCGCGAGACCGCCCGTCACCGCCATTTGGATGGCAATCGACGAGAAATTGGCAAAACCGCACAAGGCAAAGGTTGCGATGGCGACGGAGGAGGCGGACAAATCGCCCTGAATTTTGCCCAGATCAATGAAGGCGACAAATTCATTCAGCACGACTTTGGTGCCGAACAGGCCGCCGACTGCGCCGCTTTCTGACCATGGCACGCCCATTAACCACATGATCGGGGCAAAGATCGACCCGATGATGGATTGGAAGCTGAGGTCGTTAAAGCCCAACATACTGCCAGCCCCGGCCAACAAGCCATTGGCCAAAGCGACCAGCGCCACAAAGGCCAGCACCATGGCGCCAACCGCCACGGCCAGCTTGACGCCCGTTTGCGCGCCTTGGGCCGCAGCCATAATGATATTGGCGGGTTTTTCTTCGTCATGGCTGGCATCGGGCATGACGACGGGTTCAAGGCCCAAATCCTTGGGGTCATCGGGCATCATGATTTTGGCCATTAAAATGCCGCCAGGGGCGGACATGAAGCTGGCGGCCAGCAAATAGGGCAGCAATTGCTCCCCGATCATGCTCGCATAGGCCCCCAAAATCGTACCGGCAACGCCCGCCATGCCCACGGTCATCAGCGCAAAAAGTTGAGGAGGGGTGAGGCTGGCCAGATAGGGGCGGACCACCAAAGGGGATTCGCTTTGGCCGACAAAAATATTGGCGGCAGCGCCCAAGCTTTCGACCTTGGTGATGCCCGTCAATTTCTGAATCGCGCCGCCAACCCATTTGATGATGAATTGCATCACGCCCAGATAATAAAGGACCGAGATCAGCGAGGCGAAAAAGATGATGACCGGCAAGGCCGCAATGGCGAAGCTGTTGCCGCCCATTTCCGGTCCGGCCAATGGGCCAAAGATAAAGTCCGTGCCTGCCTTGGCATAGCCCAGCAAATTGGACACGCCGTTGGACATTCCCTGAATCATGGCGCGCCCCCATGGGGTGCCGACCACCAGCAACGCAAAGCCCGCCTGCATCAAAAAGGCAGGGACAACGATGCGCAGACGGATCCAGCGACGGTTTGAAGAGAATAATATGGCAATGGCCAATAATGTGACGATGCCAATCAAGCCTATAAGGCGTTCCATGGGTGTGCGCTTCCCCGCGAATGTGAATCGCGTCTCTCTAACCCTTCAAGCCTGACTGGCAAGAAAAAGGCGACGGAACGGATGCTGAAAGCAAATGAAAACAAATTTATATAGCGCGTTGTGGCATATCGATCACGTTAATTTGTCGATTTGGGCAAAGGGTCATGGCAGGGCGTGAAAATGGGGCACAAAAACCCTGTCTGATGCAAATTGACATGCACATTCTGCACCCGTCTTTTCACAGGACACAAAAGGGACTATCGGGCTTGGATGACTGACAATGTTTCGGCGGCCTTGCCGCGCACACTGACACCCTCTTTGTTTTTGTTCACGATCATCTACGGCGGCATGGTGGTGCTGGCTGGCGTGCTGGGCAATAAGCAAGTGGCCTTGGGTGGATCGCTGGCCGTAGAAGCGGGTATTTTTTCGTTTCTGGTGCTGGTTGCCCTGTCGAGCGCGGTGGCGGAAATTCACGGACAAAACACCGCCAATAAATTGGTCCTATGGGGTTTTGTGCCGCTGGTTATGTCGATTGCGTTCACATCTTTGGTGTTGGCTTTGCCGGCCGCGGATAAAATGGACCCAGCCCGCCTCGCCGCCTTTGAAATGGTGTTGGGCCAAAGCCCCAGATTGATGGCCGCTGGCATTATTGCCTATGGCACATCGCAATTTTTGAACGTGACGATCTTTAGCAAATTGCGCGCGATCAAGGGTGCAGGCGCATGGGGGCTGGCGGTTGGCGGCGCGATTGCCAGCGCGTTGAGCCAGATTGTGGACACCGTGTTGTTCGTGACGGTTGCTTTTTACGGCGTTTTCCCCATTGGCGGCTTGATGGGCGGCCAAATGATTGCAAAAATTCTGTTATCTATTGTGGTAATTCCATTTGTCATTACTGGCTTTGTCGCGCTTGGCCGTCATCTTGATACAAAGAAGGTCGCATGAACCAGACACAGGACCCGTCGAAAATGCCTGATCTCCTCGCGAAAGCGGAAACATTGGTCGAGGCACTGCCTTATTTGCAGCGCTATGCTGGTGAAACCTTTGTGATCAAATATGGTGGTCACGCGATGGGCGACCCAGAGGCGCAGCGTGATTTCGCCGAAGATGTGGTGTTGCTGAAGGCGGTGGGCATCAACCCCGTTGTCGTGCATGGCGGCGGCCCGCAAATTGGTCGTATGTTAAAGCAGTTGGGCATTGAATCGACCTTTGTGGGCGGTTTGCGCGTGACCGATGCAGCCACGGCAGAAATTGCCGAAATGGTGTTGGCCGGTAAGATTAACAAAGAAATCGTCAGCTGGATTGCGGGCCTTGGTGGCCGCGCGGTGGGCATTTCGGGCAAGGATGCCAATTTGGTGACCGCCCAAAAGGTGCAACGCACCGAAGCCGACCCCAATAGCGGCATCGAACGCCATGTGGATTTGGGCTTTGTTGGCGAACCGGTGGCCGTCGACGCGACGATTTTGCGCAATTTGGCCAGCGATAATTTCATTCCCATTGTCGCCCCTGTTGCCTTGGGCGCAGATGGCGCAACCTATAATATCAACGCCGATACGATGGCGGGGGCGATTGCTGGGGCGTTGGGGGCCAAGCGCTTCTTTTTGCTGACCGATGTGCCCGGCGTTTTGGACAAAGACCG
This sequence comes from uncultured Sphingopyxis sp., assembly GCA_964542975.1. Lineage (GTDB taxonomy): Bacteria > Pseudomonadota > Alphaproteobacteria > Sphingomonadales > Sphingomonadaceae > Sphingopyxis. Next base: position 16,717 of record CAZIVW010000025.1, on the reverse strand, counting down.
CAATTTGTTGACGGATTTGGACCAAGTTTCCATCGCTGCGTTGAAGGCCGACGAAACGATTACCGGCGGCATGATTCCCAAGGTTGATACTTGCGTGGATGCCGTGAACAGCGGTGTCGAAGCGGCGGTTATTTTGGATGGCCGGATTCCCCACGCGATGTTGTTGGAAATTTTCACGGCACGGGGTGCAGGAACGCTAATTCACCGCTAAGATGGTCTCCACGCTCGGTTAAGACGGAGATTAGGTCTTGCTTCTTATGCTCATCCAGATCGTCGACATTTTGTTGACGGTCCTTTGGTGGTTTATCGTCGCTCAGGCGATTATGTCGTGGTTGTTTGCGTTTAACGTCATCAACACGCACAGCGAAATTGTTTCGCAAATTTGGACGGTGCTGGATCGCATCACCGAGCCGCTTTACCGTCCATTCCGTCGATTTATGCCGGATTTTGGCGGACTTGATCTAACGCCCATGCTGGTGCTGATTTTGATCATCATCATCCAAGGCCCGATATTATCCTATTTGGCCCGATTTGCTTACTCTAACGGACTTGCTTAATGACCAGCCCACAAAATGCCGCCGTGATTGATGGAAAAGCTTTTGCCGCTGGACTGCGCGCCCGCATTGCGGAGGCTGTTCCTGCGTTCCAATCCGCCGTGGGCCGCGCGCCCGGATTGGCGGTGGTGTTGGTGGGCGATGACCCAGCCAGTGCGGTATATGTAGGGTCCAAGGGCAAGGCGACCGTGGCGGCGGGTATGGCCAGCTTTGAGCATCGTCTGCCAGCCGATGCCAGCCAAGCCGAGGTTGAGGCTTTGCTGGCGCAATTGAACGCCGATGACGCCGTGGATGGCATTTTGCTGCAATTGCCGCTGCCCAAGCATTTGGACGAACAGGCCGCGGTTTCGACCATTGATCCGGACAAGGATGTTGATGGTTTAACGCCGGTTAGCGCTGGTCGCTTGGCGTTGGGGCTGGATGGGCTTGTGCCCTGCACCCCTTACGGTTGCTTGTTGTTGTTGCAGGACCAGCTTGGCGATTTGTCGGGCAAGGAAGCGATTGTGGTTGGTCGGTCTATCTTGGTCGGCAAGCCCATGGGCCAATTGTTGCTGGGGGCGAATTGCACCGTCACCATGGCGCACAGCCGCACGCGGGATTTGCCCGAAAAAGTGCGCGCCGCGGACATTGTCGTGGCTGCTGTCGGCCGCGCGGAAATGGTCAAGAAAGAATGGATCAAGCCCGGCGCGGTGGTGATTGATGTGGGGATCAACCGTCTGGCCCCTGCGGACGGCGAAACCAAAGGCCGTTTGGTCGGCGATGTGGACTATATCGGCGTGGCCGAAGTGGCGGGGGCCGTCACCCCTGTGCCAGGCGGTGTCGGACCGATGACCATTGCTTGTTTGCTGCGCAATACTTTGGTTGCGGCCTATCGCCGCGCAGGACTGGTGGAACCGAAAGGCTTTTGATGCACAAGTTTCGTCTATGCACATGGTTGTTGGTGCCTGCCCTGATTGGGGGTGCCGGTCCGTTGCATGGGCAAACGCGCAAGCAGCGCCCCTTGGCCCCGAATCCCAGCGCCTTTGTCGCGGCGGACATTGGTTTTTCTCGGTTGGCGCAGGATAAGGGACCGGCGGCGGCGGTGCGCGAATATGGCGAAGCACAGGCCCAAATGATGACCCCTGAATCGGGCGCTCAGCCGGTGTTGGCCCGCGATTGGAGCAAGGGCGCGCAAGCTGGCGTGCGCCTGACGCCGCTGGCGGTGGTGCTGAGCTGTGATGGGAATATGGCGGTCACACAAGGGCGCTGGGCAGACGGACATGCGGCGGGACCCTATGTATCTGTCTGGATTCGTGATGAGAAAGGGCGGCTGAAATGGCGCTTGCATCAGCGCGGGACAGCGGAAGCGAGTGATAGCGTCCTCAGCGCCGCGAAACCTGCCAGTGCCAGCGTTGGTGCCAGCGCGGCGGATGACGATGATGACGGGGCAGATGTCGGATTTGTTCGGACCCAGCAAGCCGTGTGCCAGCCAAGGGCCGCAAAGGCGGACGTGGCGCTGCCCGGCAACTGGTCGATGGACGACAGCTTGTCTTGGATGCTGGAACCCATGGCACAGGGTAAAGTGGGTCTGCGTGTGACCTTGTGGAACGGAAAGAATATGGCAACGGTGATCGCGCCGACGGCAGAATTGGCACAGCAATGATTGATCTGTTTATCTCGGCCTTTGTGACATTATTTGTTGTCATTGACCCCCCCGGCTGTGCGCCCATTTACGCCAGCCTGACATCGCAGGCCAGCGCCGCCCAGCGTCGATCCATGGCCTATCGCGCCATTTTGATTGCGGGCGCGATTCTGGTGTTTTTTGCGATGTTCGGCGAAGCGTTGCTGAGCTTTCTGCATATTGATCTGGACAGTTTCCGGATTGCGGGCGGTATCATGCTGTTCATCATCGCCATTGATATGGTGTTTGAAAAACGCACCGAGCGGCGCGAGCAGCGGGCCGAAAAAATCATTGAAGCGGAAGAGGTTGACGATGTGTCCGTCTTCCCCATGGCCATGCCGATGTTGGCGGGGCCGGGGTCCATTGCGTCGGTGATGCTGCTGGTTTCGCAGAATAATGGCATGGACCGTGCGCTGGTGATTTTCGGGGCGCTGTTATTGGTGCTGCTGATGACGCTGGGGGCCTTGTTGGCGGCGGGGCCGATCATGCGGATGATTGGGCACAAGGGCGAGGCGATTATCACGCGCTTGCTGGGCGTTTTGCTGGCCGCGCTCGCCGCGCAATTTGTGATTGATGGCATGAAGGCTAGCTTTCCCGCGCTGGGATAAGCTGCCGCACGGGACAATCACGGGGCAAGAAGGACGAATAAGAAAAAGGGGCGCGGCCATTATGACCGCGCCCCTTTTTTATGGATAAGCCGTCGGATTAATTAACAGCCGCAACGTCCGATTGTGTGACGGGCGAGATACGGATTTCGACGCGGCGGTTGCATTGGAAATCCGCCGCGCTGACTTCTGGCACGCATTTTAGCTGGGTTTTGCCATAGCCAACGGTGGCAACGCGGGCGCGTTGCACGCCGCGGCCCGAAACATAGTCGGCAACCGCTGAAGCGCGGCGTTCCGACAGGCCTTGGTTATAGCTGTCGCTGCCTTTGCTGTCGGTATGACCATAGACGTCGATATAGGTGTTGGGGAATTCGACCAATGTTGCGGCGACATTGTCCAAGGTGCTGCGAAATTCGCCTTTGACGACGGCGCTGTCAAAATCAAAGGTGACGTCGCCGGGCATGTTTAGCACCAGTTGGTCGCCCTGACGTTCCACATCAATACCGGTGCCAGCGGTGCGTTCGCGCAGTTTCTTTTCTTGTTGGTCCATATAATGACCAATGCCTGCGCCAGCGATAGCGCCAATACCGGCGCCCAAAATCTTTTCCGTGCGGTCGTTGCGTCCGCCGATCAGGTCGCCGAGTAAATAACCACCGCCGACACCGATGATGCCGCCAATGGCCGAGTTAGAGATGGTTTTTTTTCCGGTTTCGGGATCGGTTACGCAGCCGCTGATGGTGACGGCAGCGATGCTGGCCAGTGCGGCGATTTTGATGGTGCGATAGTTCATCGGAACATTCCCTCTTTTCATGATGCGATTCTATTGTGGCAGGATCATCTGTTCGTTGGTCTGTGCCGATAACAGATGTTGAGACATCTGGTTCCAGAAATTAACTGAACCGATGCTGAGCGTAGGGAAATGGACGGTGTTTTGAGCCCCATTGAAATGAATCCTTTTTCCTGCTTTAAGTTCGGGCATGACCGAAGCTGACAGGGGCAGGGCGCAAACACGCCGTTTGAACGCCCAATGACCCCTTTTCCATGGTCGGACGTGGCAATCATCATATTCCTCGTCCTGCTGAACGGCGTATTTGCCATGTCTGAGCTGGCGATAGTCTCGTCCCGAGACTCGCGTTTGCAAACGGCAGAAAAGCGGGGTTCCCGCGGCGCTGCTATTGCGCGTCGACTGGCCGCAGACCCTGGCCGCTTTTTGTCCACCGTCCAGGTCGGCATCACCCTAATTGGCATTGTTGCTGGTGCTTATTCCGGCGCGAGTCTGGGCGGGCCCGTCGGCGAGCGCTTGGTCGCATGGACGGGATTGGATGCGGGCACGGCACAATCGGTCGGTTTTATGATCGTGATCGCGCTGACCACATATGCATCGCTGATCGCGGGCGAATTGGTGCCAAAGCAATTTGCGTTGCGCGAACCGGAACGGGTGGCCACCGTGGTTGCGCCCTTCATGTTTTACCTGTCGCGCGTCGCCGCACCATTGGTGTGGTTGTTGGATACCAGCAGCAGCGTGGTATTCCGCCTGTTGGGCTTGAATCGCGAATCTGAGGACCGCGTCACGGCTGAAGAGTTGCATCTGATCGTCGCGGAAGCCAGCAAATCCGGTGTGATTGAGGAAAATGAGCGGGCGATTATTTCGGGTGTCGTGCGCTTGGCGGATCGCCCAGTGCGCGAGGTGATGACGCCGCGCAAGGATGTCGACTGGCTTGATCTGGCGCTGGATCCTGCTGCGCTGAGTGCCAAGCTGCTCGCCACGCCGCATAGCCGCCTGCCGGTCGCGCGCGGTTCTGTTGACGATATTGTCGGTGTTGTTCAGGCGCGGGATATTGTGGCCGCGTCCTTCAGTGGCCAGACCATGAATTTGGAACAATTAATGCGTCCCGTGAAGATGATTCACGACCAATTGGACGCAATGGATGCGCTGGAAGAATTGCGCGCCGCCGAAGTGCCGATGTTGTTGGTGAACGACGAATATGGGCATTTTGAAGGGCTGGTGACGCCCGCCGATATGCTGTCGGCCATTGCGGGCGAATTTGCGTCGGATTTGGACATTGGCAGCGAACCCTTTGTGACGGAACGCGAGGACGGGTCTTTGCTGATCGCAGGGTCGATGCCGGCGGACCAAATGGCCGAGCGTTTGGGCATCGATTTGGACGATGACCGTGATTATGCGACAGCCGCAGGCCATGTATTGGCGGTGTTGAAGCATCTGCCTGCCGAGGGAGAAAGCTTTATTGACAGCGGTTGGCGCTTTGAGGTGGTCGATCTGGATGGCCGCAAAATTGATAAATTGCTGGTCAGTTTGGTGGACCTGGCGGATACGCCTAGCAAGGATTGAGGCGGACGAGAGATGTCACCCCGATGCGGATGGGGTTGACCGCCGCTTTGGGTCTGATCGCAGATAAAAAAGGCCGGCGCTTTCGATGGGAAAGCTGCCGGCCTTTTGCTGTTTTTGGGAATAGGGGCGGGTTAAATTTCGCCGCCCAATGCGCCATATTTGGCTTCAAAGCCTGCTTTGTCGCGAGCGGCAAGATAATGGGCCTGATCGACCCAATTGTCGCGGACAATGCGCCCTTGGAAGCTGCCCAACTGTGGATCGATGCGGGCGATGTCGGCGTCTGTCCACGCCGCGATTTGCGCAAAGCGCGTGATGCCAAGGCCGTTTAACAGCGCGGCCAGCTTGGGGCCAACGCCCTTCATCAGGCGCAAATTGTCGCCATTTTGATCGAGGCCAGCCGTCGGTGCAACCGCTGGGGCGGTGCTGCTGGAAATAGGTTCTGGGACCTGTTCTAGCGGAGCGGGGGGGGCGTCGGATATGGTCGGTGCTGGCGGCGCGGGGGTCGGCGCTGGGGCGGCAGCGGGCGCGACTTGCGGCGTTTCCAAGGGTTTGAAACGCGCCGGTTCTGCGGCGATAATATCGGGCTTTACGGGTTCCAGCGGCTTGGGCTTGGGGGCCGCTTTGCTGGCGGCCTTGGTGTCGATATCGTCGGCAATGTCCAGCGCGTCCACCTTGGGACGGCGCAGCAGCAGCGCGATAACAACAATTGCGAGCACCGCGACAATGGCGGCAATCCACCAATTTTCTTGAAGCCAGATCATGGCCTATCTCCTGCTTTATGCTGGACAGCCCGCTGCGGTGATGATTCGCAACGGGCCATAGATCCAGCCTTATTCTGCCTCGCGGGCCACTTCGCGCCAGCCAATATCGCGGCGGCAGAAGCCCGTTGGGAAGTCGATTTTGTCCACGGCGGCATAAGCGCGGGCTTGAGCCTCGGTCACGCTGACACCATTGGCCGTGACGTTCAAGACACGCCCACCATTGGCCACAATCGCATTGTCCATCCGGCTGGTTCCGGCGTGGAATACCCGCACGCCGCCACTTTCGGCATCGGCAATATGACGGATGACCCCGCCCTTTTCGGGGGTGGCGGGATAGCCATTGGCGGCCATCACCACGGTCAGCGCATAGCCGCCCGCAAATTGCGGGGCGTCGGCTTGATCGAGGGTGCCGGTGGATGCAGCATAGAGCAGGGCCGCCAAATCGCCGCGATAGCGCATCATCAGCACCTGACATTCGGGGTCACCAAAGCGACAATTATATTCGATCAGCTTGGGGCCTTGATCGGTCAGCATCAGGCCCGCGAAAAATACGCCGACATAGGGCATGCCATCGGCGGCCATGGCGGCGGCGGTGGGACGGATGATTTTGTCCATCACGTCCGCTTCCAATTCCTTGGTCAGCACGGGGGCCGGGCTGTAGGCACCCATGCCGCCGGTGTTGGGACCGGTGTCGCCGTCGCCGACGCGCTTATGGTCTTGGGCGCTGCCAAAGGGCATGACGTTGGTGCCGTCACATAGCGCAAAGAAGCTCGCTTCTTCGCCGGTCATAAATTCTTCGATCACCACTTCCGCGCCCGCGCCGCCAAAGGCCCCGCTGAACATATCGGCCACGGCGGCCTCGGCCTCTTCGCGGCTTTCAGCGATGATCACGCCCTTGCCAGCAGCCAGACCGTCAGCCTTGATGACCACAGGGATGGTGAAATCCGCCAAAGCGGCCAAGGCGGCGTCCTTGCTGGCGCAGCGCACATAGCCAGCCGTGGGGATATTGGCCCGCGCGCATAAATCTTTGGTAAAGCCCTTGGACCCTTCCAATTGCGCGGCGGCGGCGCTGGGGCCGAACACCGGAACGCCAAGGGCGCGCAGCTTGTCGCCAAGGCCTGCAACCAAGGGCGCTTCTGGACCGACGACCACAAAATCAATGGCATGGGCTTGCACAAAGGATAAAATAGCGCCGATATCATCCGAGCTGATGGCCACCAACTCGGCATGGGATTCGATTCCCGGATTGCCGGGGGCCGCATAAAGCTTGGTGCAACTGGGTGATTGTGCCAATTGCCAGCTCAGCGCATGTTCACGCCCACCCGAGCCGATAAGCAGGATATTCATGTCAGTCCCTTTTTCCGATCCGGCATCCGACAGCGACACCGCCGCGCGGCTGTTAGCTGAGGGAAAGCCCGGCGACAATGCGCCCGCCATGTCTGTCAGCCAATTGTCGTCCGCAATCAAGCGAACAGTGGAGGATGGATTTGCCCGTGTGCGGGTGCGCGGCGAGCTTTCCGGCGCAAAACGCGCAGCATCGGGCCATTTTTATGCCGCGCTAAAAGATGATAATGCGCTGATCGATATGGTGATGTGGAAGGGGCAGGCGGCGCGAATCGCCTTTCGCCCCGAAGATGGCCTAGAGGTCATCGCCACTGGCAAGCTGACCACCTATCCGGGGCGGTCCAAATATCAGTTGGTCGTCGACAGCATGGAAATCGCGGGCGAAGGCGCGTTGATGCTGTTGTTTGAAAAGCTGAAGGCGCGCTTGGGGGCCGAGGGGCTTTTTGACCGCGAGCGCAAATATGATCAGCGCCCCTTTTTGCCGCAAACCATTGGCGTCGTGACGTCACCGACGGGCGCGGTGATTCGGGATATTTTGCATCGTTTGGCGGATCGTTGCCCAACCCATGTGATTGTCTGGCCCGTCCTGGTGCAGGGCGAGGGGGCCGCGAACCAAATTGCGCGGGCGATTCAGGGTTTTGACGCCTTGGACGGCGATGGTCCGGTGCGGCGGCCTGATTTGGTGATTGTGGCGCGGGGCGGCGGGTCGATTGAGGATTTATGGGCCTTTAACGAAGAAGTGGTGGTGCGGGCGATTGCCGATTGCCGCATCCCGACGATCAGCGCGGTAGGCCATGAAACCGATGTGACCTTGGCGGATTTTGCAGCGGATTGGCGCGCGCCAACGCCCACGGCCGCGGCGGAAATGGCGGTGCCTGTGCGCAGCGAGCTATTGGCCCAATTGGCCAATTGGAACGCGCGGATGGTAGGCGCGGCGGGCCGCCAAAATGCGCTGGGGCAAGAAAGATTGGCGGCCTTGGTGCGCCATTTGCCGCGCCGCGATATGCTTTATGCCCCGCAGCAGCAACGGCTGGATGAACTGGGCGAACGATTGCAAGGCGTTGCCCGCCTGCGCGTGGAGCGTCAAAGCGAACGCTTGATGGCCTTGACCCGCCAGATGCCGCGAAAAGATGCACTTTATGCGCCGCAGGCCTTGCGCTTGGAAGCCTTGGGGCAACGGCTGGAAAATACACAGCAGCAAAGGCTGCGTCATCTTCGCGAGGGATTTGCCGTGCGCGCTGCGGCGCTGCGCCCCATTTTATTGACCCGCAGTTGGGACCAGCAAAAGGCCCGATTGGCGGGGCTGCAACGATTGCTCGATTCCTTGGACCCGCGCGCTTTATTATCGCGCGGCTATGCGATGGTGCGGGACCCGCAAGGCCATGTCATCAGCAGCGCGGCGGCGGCCAAGGCGGCGGGCCATATGCAATTGCAATTTGCGGATGGCGATGTGCGGGTGTCGACTGGCGGCGGCGCGGATGG
>CAZIVW010000025.1:0-7861 GCA_964542975.1 uncultured Sphingopyxis sp. | reverse complement strand
CACGGGCCAATGCTGGCAGCCCAAGGCCGCAGGGCGAATTATTCTAGGGTATCCCACGGCGGCGACATGCGAAGGCTGGCAATGGTGAGCAGAGGAGCGTGATATGCAGGTCGTGATGGAATGGATTGGATGGAGCCTGTTGGCGGCGCTGGGGTCAGCGCCGGTCACGGATGTCACCCGTCATGATGCAAAGACTGTATCGGCAAGCGCCAGCGATATGCGGGCACCTTTGGCGGCTGCTCTGCCCTTATTGAGTGATTTTCACTTGCACGGGGACGCACGGCAGGGCGGCGTGATGCAAGGACGTCGTCCGACATCGGTCGCGGCGCTGGCGTTGGGGGATATTCCCTTGATGATTGCCGATGACGGTCAGTTTTTCATGGCTTTTGATCGTGATGCACCCGCGTCTGTCCATTTGACCATGCGGATGCAGGACGGCCGTGTTCATTCAGTGCCGATCAGTGTCGCCCCAGGAAATTGGCGCATTGAGCATATTAATGCGCCGATGCGCGGGGCGGCCGCCAGCAACGCGGATTTCCAAAATAGACGCCCAGCCGAACTGGCGCAAATTCAACAGGCACGGGCGCAGGAAATGATATCCGATGGTTGGCGGCAAGATTTTATCTGGCCGGTCAAAGGACGTTTCTCGGGATATTTTGGGGCGCAGCGCATTTATCAGGGTGTCGCGGGCAGCTATCATAATGGCACGGATATCGCGGTGCCAGCGGGCACCCCCTTTGTCGCGCCCGCCGATGGTGTGGTGATATTGGCCGCGCAGAGTCCCTTCACCCTAGAAGGGAATTTGCTGTTGCTTTCCCATGGCATGGGCCTGAGCAGTGCCTTTTTACATTGCCAGCATTTGGATGTGAAGCAGGGGGGTGTCGTGCGTCAGGGGCAGGTGATGGGGACTGTGGGCGCAACGGGACGCGCATCGGGACCCCATATGCATTGGGGCGTGATGTGGCGCGGGCAGCGGCTTAGCCCCGCCAGTCTGGTGCAATCCCGCGATAGCGGCGGCTGATAGCGGGTATCATGCGTTGGTCGCTAAGGTCGGTCCACGAATATGAGTGCTAGGGCATTTTAGCGAGTGATTTACGCAATTTAGTGATGTTGTATGGCTTGTGTGCGTGTAAAAATTTGATATGGAGAAAAATGATATTTGTAAGAAAATTTCATGTGGACATATTGTTTCTAACGAAACCATGTTCTAATCTAACGCGGGGTGTGGTCATAATGTCACATCGGCAACTAAATATATGATTATTATATAGTCTATCCTTTACTATAGATGAACAGCCTTCCATTCCTTTGCCATTCGGAGTCGTAAGGGCGCGTGTTTAGCGTCTGACCCCGTTCTCAAACGCTATATTTGGCAAGGGTTAGACAGTGAAATTTAACCAATTTTCAAAATTGAAGCTGGGCGTTGCTCCAGTTGTCATGGGTGCGGCGCTGGTTTCGGTTCCTGCATTCGCACAAGATACAACGGGCGCGAGCGAAGTTTCGGAAGCCATCGTTGTCACCGGTTCGCGTATTGCGCGCCCCGATCTGGAATCGGTTGTTCCGGTTGCGATGATCGACAATCGGTCGCTGGAACGTGACGCTGCGATCAACGTTCAGGATGTGTTGCAAGAAATGCCACAAGTTGGCGTGGGCAACAGTCGTACCAACTCGAACTTTCTGACGGGCGCGAACGGCGTTGCGACCATCAATCTGCGTAACCTCGGTGCCAGCCGCACTTTGGTGTTGGTCAACGGTCGCCGCTTCATTGCGGGTATCGGTGGCACATCTGCAGTGGATATCAACAATATCCCGACCGACTTCATCGAACGTATCGACATCACCACCGGTGGTGCTTCGTCGATCTATGGTTCGGACGCTGTCGCTGGTGTTGTGAACTTCATCATGAAGGATCGCTTCGAGGGCATTCGTGTTCGCGGCCAGTATAATTTGACCGAAAAGGGCGATAACCCCCGTTACTTCGGCAGCATCACGGCTGGTACCAGCTGGGGCGCCGATGACCGTGGTTCGATCATCGCCAATTTCTCGTACGACAAAGACACAGGTCTGATGTCGAACAAGCGTAAGCTGTCGTCGCAAGATTGCTATTACGATATCTGCGGTCCGGACGCTTATTCGGTCTTCACGCCTCAGGGCAATTTCACGGCCATGAACAGCGCGGGTAAGGCCATTGACTCCATCTTCGACGAAGGCACCTTCTCCTTCGATCGCAACAACAATGTGATCGACGGTTTTGGCGAAGGTTATAATCGTAACTCGGTCCGCCGTATCTCGGTGCCCGTGGAGCGCTATTTGGCCAGCGCAATCCTGAACTATGAAGTGACGGACAATATCAAGGCTTTCACCGAAGTTACCTATGCCAAGACCAAGTCGAATTCGGCACTGGAAGCATCGGCTCTGCAAACCGACGATATTTACGGAACCAGCACATCCGGCATTCCGCTGACCAACGCTTATATCCCTCAGTCTGTTTTGGATCAGATTTTGGCGCATAATGCCGCCAATCCGGACAACCAAATCACGTCGCTGGGCTTCCGTCGTCGTCAGAACGAAGTGTTCGACCGTTCGAACAACGCAAGCCGTGACACGTGGCGCGTTGCTGCTGGCCTGAAGGGTGACATCAGCGATAAGTGGCAGTTCGAAGCCAGCTATGTGTATGGCTCGCTGCGCGATTACACCGCCAGCGAAGACATTGATAACAACCGTTATCGTAACGCGCTGGACTCGATCGTAGATGGCAGCGGCAATATTGTCTGCCGCAGCGAAGCGGCACGCGCAGAAGGTTGTGTGCCAATCAACATCTTTGGTTATGGCACGGCCAGCCCCGAAGCATCAGCCTATGTGCAGGCGGTGGTTCCCAAGTCGACCTTGATCAAGCAATCGCAGCACGTGCTGTCGGGCATCATTTCGGGTTCGCCATTTGCGATGCCTGCTGGTGATGTTGGCGTTGTATTGGGCGCGGAATATCGCAAGGAAAAGAGCACCGAGGACCTCGATATTCTGACCAACACCGGTGGCAACTCGGGTAATATGATCCCCGATACCATTGGTAAGTTCAGCGTTTGGGAAGTGTTCGGCGAAGTGAATGTTCCGCTGCTGCGTGACACGAAATTTGCTGAAAATCTGTCGGTTGGCGCTGCGGTCCGTTATTCGGATTACAGCCAAAAGAGCGTTGGCGGCGTATTGTCGTGGAGCGTGAACGGCGACTGGACCCCAGTTCGCGGTCTGAGCTTCCGTTCGACCTATTCGGTTGCCAACCGTGCGCCGAATATCTCGGAATTTGCTTCGGCTCCTTCGGAAACCTTTGCTTCGGTCAACGACCCTTGCGCGGGTATCACGCTGACCAGCACTGGCGCAGCTGATGCGGCTTGCCGTGCTATCCCTGCGATTGCAGCGGCTATTGCTGACGGCGGCGCGTTTGAATATTCTTTGGCAGACCAACAGGGCATCAATGGCTTTGTTGGTGGGAACCCGAACCTGCGCGAAGAAACAGCGAAGACCCTGACGGTGGGCGCTGTTATTCAGCCAGTGCAGATCCCGAACTTCAGCGTGACGGTCGATTATTTCAACATCAAGGTTGATGACGCGATCAACACAATTGCGCGGAATGAGTCGATCAAGCAGTGCTTGCTGCAAGGTGATGCGACATTCTGTGACAACGTATATCGCGATGCCAATACCGGCCGCGTTACGCGCGTGGACGCTCAGTTGATTAACGTGGCCAAGGTGAAGACCAGCGGCATCGACGTTAGTGTGCGTTACGCGACGCCGCTCGGCCTGCTGAACGACGACCGTTTGGAATTGTCGGGTAACTACACCTATCTGATCGACTATACCGTTCAGGATAACCCGGCGGCAGCAGCCCGTGATTATGCGGGCACGGTTGGCCAATCGGAGCACCGCGCTTCGGCTCGTGCTGCTTATCTGAAGGGTCCGTTCACATTTAGCTGGCAGGTGAATTACCTGAGCAAGGCTATTGGTGATCTGGACTTTGTTGGCAGCCAGAAGGTGAATGGTGACACGCTGACTCTGGACGAAATGAACAAGGTTGGTGATCGCTGGTATCACGACATCCAAGCCCGCGTGGACATTGGCGAAGACAAGAACTTCGGCCTCTATGCTGGTGTGGACAATCTGTTCAACAGCAAGCCACCATTCCTGCCAGGAACACCGTTCACGGTAGGTATCACGGGCACCGAAACCGCAGCGGACGTTTACGATCCCTTCGGTCGCCGTTTCTATGTCGGCGCATCGTTGAAGTTCTAATTTTCAACGAAAATTGCATAAAAAAAAGAGAAAGGGCGGCTGCGAGGCCGCCCTTTTTTGTGAGATTTTAGAAATCGGCAATAATATTATGAAAATTATAATTAATATATTATAGTATATAATTTATATTATAATAAAGTATTGAAAATGATGAACTATTTATATTGATTGTGAATGAAAAAAATATAATTTCATACGAAATTTGTTGCATTTCGAGCACAATGGCGTGGCAAAAGCCCACTGTTTTGGTGAATTGTCTTTACGCGAGATGAACAAGACTACATTTTTAGCCCCATCGAACCTTTTGCGGTAAATTTACGCATTTGCTGTTCAGATTTCATATCCATTTATGAAACAGGGGCAAACATATGAACGGGACATACTTATCCAAACTGAAGATTGGCGCCGCGCCAGTTGTGTTGGGTATCGCGCTGATTTCTACACCTGCTTGGGCGCAAAGCGGCGGAGCAATGGCGGCCGACGCTGACGACGCGAGCACCATCGTTGTAACCGGATCGCGTATTGCGAGCCCGCAAGCCGAAACCAACGCGCCGCTGCAAGTTTTGGGTTCTGCCCAGATTGAGCAGGCTGGTGTTACGAACGTGCAGGAATTGCTGCTCAAGAACCCAGCCTTTGGTACGCCCGGTCTCAGCCGTACAAACTCGGCCTTCTTGACCTCGGGAACGGGCGTTGCGACGGTTGACCTGCGTGATTTGGGTTCAGATCGTACGTTGGTGTTGGTGAACGGGCGCCGCGTCGTATCCAGCTTGAGCGGCAGCGCAACGGTTGACTTGAACGTCATCCCAACCCAGTTCGTTGAGCGTATCGATGTTTTGACGGGCGGTGCATCGTCGCTTTATGGTTCGGACGCGCTCGCTGGTGTTGTAAACTTCATTTACAAAAAAGACTTCCAAGGGTTGGAAGGCAATGCGCAATATGGCCTGACCGAACGTGGTGACGATATTCGTTACCAAGCCAACCTGACCATGGGTGCGAATTTCGACGATGGCCGTGGTAATATCATGGTTCACCTCGGCTATTCGAACGAGCGTGGCTTGTTGTCGCGTCAGCGTCGTAATACCTTCCTCGACGATTCAGACACATCGGCGTTGACTGGGAACCTATCACAATATGGTCAGTCTACATCACCGTTCTTTTCGAGTTTTGCGCCGCAAGGCAGCTTTGCGGTTGGTCAGCGTCGTAACGATGCGGATAACGTGATCGGCGCGCTCTATACCTTTACCTATGGCCCAAATGGCACGCTGCAACCATGCTTTAGCTCAAATGGTTTGACATGCACCAGTGCTAAGCCTGCGATAGATGATGATCCGGATACGGCCGCGAATGAAGCTGCCGCAGCGGTGCCGAGCATCGGTGGCGGTATTGGGCCCAATGGCTTCAATCGCCAATATTACCGGACCTTGGCGGTGCCGGTGCAGCGCTACAGCTTCGCTGCTGTCGGCCACTATGACGTAACTGACAACATCACCATGTTCTTCGAAGGAACCTATAATAAGACGCGTTCGTCGCGGATCATTGAGCCTTATGCCATTGCATCCGATGGTTCGACGGGTGTCTATCCAGAATCGGGTAGAATGCCAATTGAGAACTATATTATTGCTTCGGGTGGTACGACGAGCATTGCGGTCAATCCAATCGTCCCGATTGAGATCGTCAATCTGGCAAATGACACGGACGGCGATGGACTACGCGATATCGGCTTTTCACGCCGCCTGACGGAGTTCGGAACGCGTAACGGGCAAACAACGCGCGATTTCTTGCGTTTCGTGGTTGGCTTTGAAGGTAAGCTGGGCGACAAGTTCAACTGGGATTTGAGCTATAACTATGGCCAAGTGACCGAGAACCAAGTGTCGAATGGGCAGGTTAATGTCGTAAACTTCCGTAACGCACTGGCGGCGATGACCGATGTCGACGATGTTAATGGCAATGGGCTGCGCACGGAAGTCATTTGCGTTGACGCAGAGGCGCGCGCGAATGGTTGTGTGCCGATCAATATCTTTGGTGAAGGTTCCATCACACAGGATGCCATCGCTTATATTGCCGCTCAGCAGTCGTTGCAGACCAGCATTAAACAGCAAGTCATTCAAGGTAACTTGAGTGGATCGCTATTTGAATTGCCTGCCGGTCCTTTGGGCGTAGCTGTCGGCTTCGAATATCGTAAAGAGGAAAGCGTTGAGGACAATGACGCTTTGACCAATCAAGGTCTGAATGGCGGAAACAAATTGCCTGATACGAGCGGTCAATTTGATGTCATTGAAGCATATGCTGAAGTGAAGGTGCCGATCTTGCGTGATCAGCCTTTCTTCCGCTTGCTCGAAGTGGGTGGCGCATTCCGTGCAGCCGATTATTCGACCATCGGAACCATCTATAGCTATAACGTGCAAGGCACATGGCAACCGATTGACGATCTGCGTTTGCGCGCAACATGGGCTCGTGCGGTTCGTGCACCAAATATTGGTGAACTCTACTCAGGTCTGTCGCAGACATTCCCATCCGGTTTGCAAGATCCTTGCGTTGGTATTGGTTCGACTGGTGGTGGCGTGCTAGGCGACAATTGCCGCGCAGCACCGGGCGTTTTGGCCAACATTACGGCCAACGGTACCTTTGCTTCGACCCAGAGTGATCGCCAAGGCATCAGCGGCTTTGACGGCGGAAACCCGAATTTGCGGCAAGAAAAGTCCGAATCTTGGACGGTTGGCGCGGTGCTGAATCCACGTTCGGTTGATGCGCTGCGGAATCTGACGCTGACGGTCGATTATTATAACATCAAGATCAATAAGGTTATTGCGACGCTTGGTCGTGGAACAATCCTTGATCAATGCTATAATGAAAGCAACGCGACGGCCTGCGATCTGATTACTCGTCGTCCTGCTCTGACAGCAACAAACAGTGCGGGTTCGATCGAATTCATCAATGACTTTGCCGTGAACGCAGCAAAGCTTGAAGCACAAGGTATCGACGTGACCGTGAATTGGTTCACACCGGTTAATGTCTTCAACACCGATGGTCGCGTGAGCTTCAATCTCGCTTACACTCATTTGCTTCAGAATGATTATACACCACTGGCGGGTGCTACGGTTGACCGTGCTGATGGTGAAATTGGAACGGCTACGGACCGCTTTACCGGAACGCTTGGCTATTCGAACGACAAGTTCAAATGGTCGCTGACAGGTACCTATATCAGCAAGTCGTACGAAGACGATGTCTCGTGGTGTGCTGCGTTTGAAGCGGCTCCGCGTTGCGTTTCGGTTCCAGCCGAATTTTATCTCGACACGCAACTGGCGTTCACGCCAGTTGAAAAGTTCGAATTCTACTTCGGTGTCGACAATCTGCTTGATAATAAGGCGCCGAATATTTTGTCGAACACGACCTTCAATATCACAGGGTCGGATACGGCTGCTGACGTCTATGACATCTTCGGCCGCCGCTATTACGCTGGTGTTCGTTTCCGTTTCTGATCTTTCAAAGACAGAAGATTTTGAGGAGGCAGCGATTCGTCGCTGCCTCTTTTTTTGGAATTATGCTATGAAATATAGAGTGTAAGCGGTGCCTGTAG